>CAZYMB010000047.1:0-1665 GCA_964648795.1 uncultured Acidimicrobiaceae bacterium | reverse complement strand
GTAGATCACTCTGGGATCTAGTCGAACAAATAAGTAACTCTGGCATTACAGTCGTTCTCACTACGCACTATATGGATGAAGCAGAAGTTCTGTGTGATCGAATAGCCGTAATGGATGCCGGAGAAATCATCGCTCTAGATACGCCACCCAACTTGGTACAGAATCTGCTGGACAAAGGGTTCAAGAAGGATGTCGTTGCAGTACAAGCAAACCTCGAAGACGTCTTCTTAGACCTAACCGGTAAAGCACTCAGGGAGTAGCTGTGTTCACTAAAGTCGCCGCACTTGCCAAAGCAAACATGAAACGTTTCTGGCGGGACCCAGTATCCATATTCTTCACTATTGCGTTCCCACTAATGTTCCTCGTTATCTTCGGTTTCATATTCGGTGGCGATGACGATACATTCAATGCTTCTGTCGCTTTGGTGAATGAATCTGACAGTGAGCTAGCTATAGAGGTCGAAGAACGCCTCACTTCTTCGGAGTCGTTCACAATAGAAACCTTCGAAACAGACCAAGACTTAGACGACGCTTTAACCAGATCACAGATCCAAGCCGTAATAGTTATCGACGAAGCCTTTGGCGAGATCCCTGGAGCTCCCGCTATGGTTGGGCTGCAGTATCTAGTTAGTCAAGAATCAAACGTTGGCCCACTTCGAGCCATCCTTAACGCCGAGCTGTTCCAGCTAAATAACGAGATCGCTCCCTATACGCCTCCCGTCATCCCCGTTGATCAACCATTAGAGTCTGAAGCCTTAGATACCCTCGACTATCTAGTGCCTGGCCTTATGGGCTTTTCAATCCTTGGGTTGACTGTGTTTGGCATGTCCAACGGTTTCACTGCAGACAAAAAGACTGGCTCGATAGCGAGACTCAAAGTTGCCCCAATCAAGTCGCTTCATATTGTTCTTAGTATTGCTGCCGTTTATGCCGTCTTAGCTATTGTTTCAATAGCCATTCTAGTGCTCGTAGCTACCCTGGCATTTGGCTTCAACCAAGTTGGCGACTGGTTCAGCTTTGCAATCTTCATTGTGATCTCAACCTTTTCGATGCTTGGGATAGGCACAATCATCGGGGGCTGGGCTAAGAACGATAAGCAGGCGCAACCTGTCACCAACCTTGTCGCTTTCCCAATGATGTTTCTTTCGGGGGTGTTCTTCCCAACATTTCTTATGCCTGATTGGCTACAAACGGTCGCCAAGTTCATACCTCTCACAACCGTCAACGAGGGACTACGCCTCATCACAACCGAAGGTTTCTTCATAACAGAACTGTGGCTAGAGATCCTAATTCTGGGGGCATGGGCCCTCATCTCGTACCCAATTGCATTTAAAGTGTTCCGCTGGGAGTAAACTCTAAGCCGTGGAAAACTCGCTGCCAGCCAAAACTGTAACGCTACTTGATGGCGGCATGGGTAAAGAACTGCAGCGCATGGGTGCACCATTCCGCAACCCAGAGTGGTCGGCTCTGGCGTTAATGGACGCCCCAGAGTTTGTTGCAGAGGCCCACGCAAACTTTATTGCGGCTGGCGCAGAAGTCATCACCACTAATGCCTACGCTGTTGTTCCCGACACACTTGGACCACAACGCTTCGCGCAACGTGGCGCAGACCTCGCCCACTTCGCTACCCATATTGCCAGAGCTGCCGCTGATGCAGCGGACCATC
>CAZYMB010000046.1:0-1820 GCA_964648795.1 uncultured Acidimicrobiaceae bacterium | reverse complement strand
TATCTTTACAGCAGCACAACCAGTTGCGTTAACAGCGGCTGCATTAACCGCATTAAATATTCTTAAAGATGAACCGCAACTGGTTAAGTCTGTCCAAGACAAATCAAGACACTTTAGAAACAGACTCAAAGATGCGCTGCTTCCAGTTTGGGGAGACGAACACACTCCTGTGGTGCCAGTTGTCTACGATAATCTCGAACTTGTGCTGGATTTCGCCAAAGAGCTCTTCGCTAGTGACATTTTCATAATTCCAGCTGTTCACCCCGCTGTTTCCAAAAAGGCACCAAGAATAAGATTTAGTATCACAGATGACCACTCGTATGAGAATCTTGACCGCATAGCCGATGTATTCATCAGGCTGAATGACGAGTACTCTGGTAGGGATTTCTCAGTAATTGAGCTCCGAAACTAGCTATATTTCTGGATCAGCCCCTAAAACAGCTATTTCTACTCCCTGGACCCTTCAATTCGGTGGTTTAAATCCGACAGGGTTTAGATGGCTTTCAAACCCACAATCGTCTACCCAGCGCTCGGCCTTGCGTTAATTGCTGTTGGGCGATTCTTTGGTGATTGGGCAGACATAGTGTCCTTCAACCTTGTGGTGGCACTTGTGGTGTGCGCAGGTATCGCCAAGGGTGGGTTTTTGCCAAGAGCAATAGCTGCTATTGGGTTTACTTTCATGGTTGGAAACACCTTTAGGACTTTCGGTGAGTCAGCTATTGCGACTGGTATTGACGTGTTGGGGTACCTACTTCTAGTTGCCACGGTCCTACATATTGTACGACTTAGAGTCAGGCGAATTGATCTAGCAACTCCGCTAGAAATAGCCGGGTCATTAGCCTTGCTTTTGATGCTTGGCCTATTTTCTATTCGTACCGACGGTCTAGCGTCTGGTTCGGGCGAAACAGTCTTACAAGCTTCGGCCATTATCGGGGCAGCACTAATTAGCTTTTCTTTCTTAGGTCGTAAGACAAGTAGGTTCAATTTAGCGATAGTTCTTTGCGTGTTCATAGTCGCTGGCTTAGAACTCTGGAGTGCCTCAATCCCGGCCGACTGGGACTTCACATCCTTCTCTTTCGCAGCAATTCCTATCTTGTATGCGCTAGGGCTACCTCAAGAACAAGCACAACTTTCGACTAGCCATGTTTCTGCTCGACGCAAGTTTGGTTTGGCACAAGGCATCACTTTTGGTTGCCTGCTTCTGGTCCCCATTCTTGTGCTTGCGCTAGTGGCCGTTGACTCAACACGTGTATCAGTCTGGGTTCTTGGGTTAGGCCTCTTAGGAACTGTGCTTCTACTTTGGCGCTTCGGCCTGTTGGTAGTGCAGCGAGACTGGTCTTATGGCCAAGAACAAAATCTACGTTCTTACGGTGAAGAGATTATTCAGTCAACCACAGAGGACGCTCTAGATAGGCAGACAACATCAGTTCTTGACGGGTTAACCAACAACAATGCTGCAACCGCAATTCTCGAAGCTGATGAAGGCTCATTCGCTATAGCGGCAACTGGCAGCGTTGAACCACTATTCAAGAACTCCCGGTTCAAGCCAATTCGTTTGGGTGAAGAACAAACGCCAGTTGAGGCATGGTTCGCCAACTATCAAAATGCTAAGACAACTATTGCTGTGCCTGTTCCGAACGCAACTTCTGAATCTCAGACTTGGTTTGTTGCAGCGTTACCTGGTTATACAGAAGCTGATACTGAAGATCACTTCAAGGCTGCTGCTACCCAGTACGGAATGTCGCAGCGTGCTCAACAATTGACCGATGAAATTCAAGAGCAGAAAGCTAACCAGCGTTACAACACACTTTCTCAAGACG
>CAZYMB010000045.1:0-2378 GCA_964648795.1 uncultured Acidimicrobiaceae bacterium | reverse complement strand
CCACCGGTTTCTAGCCGGGTCACGTCTGAAATTAGAATAAAGTTTCAGCCCCGGTAGGGACCGAAGGCACGGGGTTCTAGAGCAGTAATGCCTTAACTGGATGATAGGTCCAGCGCTAGGAGAAGGGCGCTAACCGAGTTTCAGCAAAAATGAAATATCAGGGCCAGAGCTACACTGGATACATGGCGGAATTAACTGAAGACAAGAGCGAGCTCCATCGCGACTATGCCAGAAACTTTGCTCCAACCTTGGCGTGTTTGATGATCATTGTCGATGACGCCATCGACCACCCAGAGGTCTTCAGTGGACAGCTGGGTAATGCTAGATCTACCTACCTTTCCAAGATACTAGACGTCCAAGTCGAAAAAATAGCCAACATCACAATCACAGAGCATAAGTTAGGCACTAGCAAAACCTCTCTAAAACAGATGGGCATGCTGACGACATTCGGCCTGACTGGTCGAACTAAATCCGAAGTCAAGAAATGCCCAACTGTAGAAGCTTTAGCTGTACTAGAAAACGCTTCAGAGTTGTTCGAGAAAATTGCCTTAATAGTCAGAGAAGGCCACGTACCTTTTTGGGACAGTTTTCCGATTTATAGCCGTACGTCCTTTCCGCTCTCTAAGTCTGGCAGAGTTAGGGTCAACTTTGCAATCGACCTCTCCCGCGTCTCCGAAGTAACTCGTGAGATCGAGGAAGCAATCGCTAATGGAACATCCAGTGCTCTAGCCGAAGAATTCCAAAGGAAATCAGAACTACTTGCAGAACTAGCAGATCGATATCGTGACCTCATCGACAAGACATCGAACAGAAAAGGCAAGCGAGACCCTGTCCCTAGTAGGAAACCAAAGGGTATCGCCGAGACATACATGCGCCATAGGACTGGAGCGTATCAAAAAGGAATCATCGTCGAAGGTCAGCGACTACGTGTGCAAACGACTAAGCTGCCTCCCCAGCTACTTGATTACAAACGCGTCGAGCAACAAGAGTTGGAACCTTGTATACCAGAGCTAGTCGACAAACTCCCAGACAATCTAGCAATCCATAAAAGCCTGCGACTTCTGATTCACTTCACCTTGGAAGCACTTAGCAACCCGGAAATATTGATCGGAATCACACCAAGCGAGAAATTCAATTCAATCGCTCAGAGACTATTTGGAGGAGTCACCGACGAAGCCGTTAGAAAACTGAACAAAGACCTTCCAATGGCTCTAATCGGTAACTCAAAAACTCTGGCCCAAGAAGCGCCTGGCACTCTGATACAAGTCGCCGACCTGTATACGGCCGCTTCTACTGCCATGATCCAACGACAACCTCATCCTTTAGATGAAGTCCTTCCGTCACCGGAGTCTCTAAGCACACTAGTAGCAAGGAGAACTAGGCAAGAAATTCTTAACGCAATGGACCTTGACTCTATGGCTAGACCTGCCATAGCCCAACACTTCCGTCACCTGTCAAAGTATCTATACCATCTGAGCACAGAGCTACTCTGCATTCAAAAAATCTATCCAGGGCTATTCCCAGCAACTGGCGCTAGCTATACCAGGCAACTTAGAACCGAACAATACAAAGGCCCAATCCCCTTTGTACGCGAGCGCTAGCGCTCTATAACTGCTCGAACTGCCAAAGTGCAGCTTCGTCCGTACCGAATAACACAACTTCATCACCCGCTGTGGTCGTAAACGTTGTGGCAATATCAGCATCGACTGATTCTCGCGTGAGCCGAATCTTTGTTTCCGCTACTGGCACACCATAGGCTTTGGTTCCGTTAATCGAGGCAAATGCTTCTAGGTTATCGAGCTTGTCTTCTTGGTAGAAAACTTCGGCAACTACTTCTAGCCCGTAAGCAGCATTGAAAATACCGGCTTTGGCGGTTGGACCGTACTTGGCAGTTGTTGGATGAGGCGCTGAGTCTGTACCCAAGAAAAAACTGCTCTCTCCACTCGTCGCAGCTCTAACTAGAGCGTCACGGTCACTCGCTGCGTTAATAATTGGTTTGCAGAAAAGATCCGGTTTCATTCCATGAGCCAAAAGGTCAGAACGTTCCTTTGAAAGATGATGTGGGGTGATCGTTGCAACAACCTGATCGTTAGTGGCAACGAAGTCGATTCCGGCTTCGGTAGAAACGTGCTCAACGGTGACTTGTAACTCTGGGAGACGTTCGCATACTGCAGCTAACTGTCGTTCCAAGAAGACTGCCTCACGATCAAACAAGTCGACAGTTTGATCTGTTGACTCGGCGTGGACAAGAAGGCGAGCGCCTGTTTCTACCAAGACTTCATACAGGGACATGAAATCCATCATTGATTGGCCACCTGCAGCGGAGTTAGTCGTGGCCCCTGCTGGATAATATTTTACTGCTCTGATTGCACCAGCTT
>CAZYMB010000044.1:0-2540 GCA_964648795.1 uncultured Acidimicrobiaceae bacterium | reverse complement strand
GAAGAGCAAGACAAGGAGAAGCACTAGAACGCCGCCACTAATGTCGATGAACCCCTGCGCTATTAACGACTGAGAACTACTATTTACACTCATATTTTCCACCCTTACAGACATCATTGTCCGCTACTGACCAGTATACCGCATCTATTTGACAGCAATTGGGCGCTCAATTGGTGGCTAATTGAGGGTTCCTTGACGACCTAAGCCTTCTCAAGAGGTGCAAAAGCTAACAGCAATACTTTCTCGCCAACAGAGGGAAAATTAACTCTTGCTTCGGCTTTGTCGCCTTCGCCTTGAACCGTGATAATTACACCTTCTCCCCATTTGTTGTGCTTCACATCGTCACCGGCTTTTAGCCCTGCTGAATCGGCGCCACTACGGTTAACGCCCTTGGGTTTGAAGTTTGAATCTAAACCAGACAGTGAGCTTTCGACTTTGCGGTTCTTACCAGCAAATACTGAACCACCCGTTGAGCTAGACATCGATGGTGTGCGTTCAATCTTTTTTCCTGAGCTTCTAGAACCTTCGGCTTCTACAACAAGGTCTGCTGGAACCTCGGACAAGAACCTGCTCGGCGGGTTGTATTGCGTCTGACCAAACAAAGTTCTGGACCACGCATTTGTCAAATACAGCTTTTTACGGGCGCGAGTAATACCCACATAGGCAAGGCGACGTTCTTCTGCCATTTCGTCTGGGTCAGTCATTGACCGCATGTGCGGGAACACGCCGTCTTCCATACCGATAACAAAAACCATTGGGAACTCTAGACCCTTGGCTGCGTGCAGTGTCATCAGAACTACAGCTGACTCTTCTTCACCCAGGTCGTCAGAGTCAGAACTCAGGCTTGACTGTTCTAAGAACTCTTCTAGCGTTTCGAAGTCTGAAGCTACACCAACAAGCTCTGACAGGTTCTCTAGCCTTGTCTCGGCATCATGAGAGCGTTGGTCTTCGAGCTCGACCCGATAACCGGTAATGTCTAACACTTCGTTTAACAGGTCCGCTGGATTGAGTTCATCTGAACGATCTCGCAAATCATCAATTAGGTGAACGAAGCTGGCTATACCTTTGAGTGCTTTGCCAGAGACACCGGCATCTTCTGCAGAACGCAGCGCATCCATAAAGCCAACGCCATTCTCAGCTACAAATGCGTCAATCTTTGCTACTGAAGTATCACCTACCCCACGCTTGGGATTGTTAATGACTCGCTTGATTGACACTTCATCAATCGGGTTATTGATTGCTCGCAAGTAACTGAGAGAATCTTTAATTTCACGGCGATCGTAGAAACGTGTGCCACCGACTACCCGATACGGAATACCAACTCGAACGAAGTACTCTTCGATAATACGGGACTGGGCGTTGGTGCGATAGAAAACCGCCATCTCACCCCAGTTGTAGGTTCCATCGCTATTGCGCTGCGCTAACTCTCCAGCTATGAACTGGGCTTCTTCTATTTCGTCATCGGCAAAATAACGGGTTATCTTCTCCCCTGCACCTTCAGCCGTCCAAAGATTTTTTGGGCGACGATCTAGGTTGTTAGAGATAACAGCATTAGCCGCATCGAGAATAGTTTGTGTCGATCGATAGTTCTGCTCGAGTCTTATGACTGTGGTGTTTGGGAATGCATCTTCAAATTGACGAATGTTACGCAAGTCTGCACCACGGAAACGATAAACAGACTGGTCCGAGTCGCCTACCACTGTCACATTCTGATGCACGTTAGTCAAAGACATAACGATCTCATTCTGGACCTGGTTAGTGTCCTGGTACTCATCGACTAGAACATGTTGAAAGCGGTGCTGATACTTAGCAAGCACATCGGGCGCCCGACGAAATAGCTTGACAGTGTTCAAAAGCAGATCGTCGAAGTCCATTGCCCCGGCTTGAAGTAGTCGCTCTTCATAAAGCTTGTAAATCTGGGCTATTCGTTTCTGGTTAGCCATCTGGGCAGTGAGTGAATAGTCATCAACACTTAAGCCAGCGTTCTTTGCCGAACTAATAGCCGAGTGAACGCTACGAGGCTGGAAACGCTTAGAGTCCAACTTCAGATCAGCAATGATGTAGCGAACCATACGAACAGCATCGGCCTGGTCATAAATTGTGAAATTTGAGTCAAACCCAATATGACCAGCTTCTCTACGCAAAATCTTCACACACGCAGAGTGAAACGTAGATATCCACATGCGGTCTGCGTCGGGACCGACTAGGTCTACCACACGATGGCGCATCTCTGTCGCAGCTTTATTGGTGAATGTAATAGCCAGTATTGCTTCTGGATGTATGCCGTTAGCGATGAGCCAAGCAATACGTCGGGTCAGCACTCGGGTCTTGCCACTACCAGCGCCAGCCACAACTAGAAGAGGGCCCCCTGGGTGCTCAACGGCTGCCAATTGCTGGTCATTTAAGTCTTCTGAGAGATTTTCCATTCCGTTGGTCAGGCTAGCAGGTCTGTCAAGTAGAGGCTTTTGAGCGAGCTATGAACAATTCTGACTAGAGGCAGGTTGCTTCTTCGCTGACGCCTCTTGCGCAGATCGGTCGAA
>CAZYMB010000043.1:0-2962 GCA_964648795.1 uncultured Acidimicrobiaceae bacterium | reverse complement strand
CACTAGTCGTGTTTCTGTAGAGGGTTACATATAGCCGCTCACGCCATTTCGCCATGCCAGGTTTGTCAGTTACCACGATAGATTCTCGACCGATCACATAGTTCAAGAATTCAGCATCTAGCTTCGAGTGCTCTTTGAGAGCTTTGTGAACGTCAATTGGTTCCCGGAAACCGTAGCGAAGCAGAAGGCGATGGAAACCATGACCGAGGTCTTCTTCCTTAACACGTTTAGCCTCTAGAACTGTAGGGGAAGGCTCCACGCTGATGTTAAGTAGGTAGACGTCTTCCGGCAGCACTTTGTGATGGCGAAGATCTGAGATTAGCGCAGGTGGAACATAGTCTGGCTGGCCAGCAAGGAACACACCGGCTGTACCGTCGGTGCGTTGAATTTCTTTAGTGTTGAGAGTCTCTAAGAACTTATCAACCGGTACTGCATTCTGATGCAGGCGTTCTCGGATAATCTGACGCCCCTTCTTCCATGTTGTCATGACTATGACTAGAAGCACACCGACAACTAGTGGGAACCAACCACCATCCGGAATCTTTAGAGTATTAGCGCTGAAGAATGCCAAGTCCACAATGAAGATAGGCACGAGTAGAGCAATAGCTTTGTTCTTGCTAAACCCAAGATGCTTTTGACAAACCACGAAGAACAAGGAAGTCGATACCACCATCGAGATGGCAACCGCAATACCATAGGCTGCAGCCAAGTTCGATGCGGAACGGAAACCGAGTACAAGTCCAACGCTTCCGACCATCAAAGCCCAGTTAACAGCTGGCACATAGATTTGGCCTTGTTCTTTGTCTGAGGTGTGAATGATTTTTAGCCGTGGCATTAGCTCCATACGTACTGCTTGGAGAGTTAGTGAGAAGGCGCCAGATATAAGCGCCTGAGATGCAATGATCGAAGCAAGCGTAGCCAGAATAACTAGCGGTAGACGGGCCCAATCTGGAGCGAGTAAGAAGAACGGGCTGTTTTCCTCCAAGTTAAGGTCTCTGTTGGCTAGTAGGAATGCGCCTTGTCCAAAGTAGTTGAGTAGGAGCCCTGGAAATACGAATATAAACCAGCTCTGAGCGATTGGTTTACGCCCAAAGTGGCCGAGGTCTGCATACAGTGCCTCGCCACCGGTGACTACTAGGAAGATAGTTCCTAGGGCGATAAAGCTCGTAAGTTCGTTGGCGATGAAGAATTGGATTGCAAAGTGTGGGCTGACTGCTTTGAGTATTTCTGGTGATTGAACTAGATGAATCGTTCCAAGTAGGCCGAGAGTAGAAAACCAGACGATCATGGTTGGCCCAAAAATGCCACCAATCTTGGCGGTACCTTTTCTTTGCACGCTGAAAAGGGCTACCAATATTACGATCGTCAAGGGGATGATGTATGGCGAGACAGAACCTTCAAGTGAGGGCACTTCCTCTAAACCTTCAACAGCTGCAAGAACCGAGATTGCTGGAGTAATGACACCGTCACCATAAAGTAAAGCTGTTCCAAAAGTTCCAAGCCCAGCAAGAACCAAACCAACCTTGCCAAGTTTGCGTGGGTCACCAAGAAGTGCAAGTAGGGCAGGTTCGCCACCCTCACCTTGGTTATCTGCACGCATGATCAGCCATAGATACTTTAAGCAGATGACGATGATCAGCGACCACACAACAAGTGATAGCAAACCATAAACGTTTTGTTCGTTAATTTCTAGATGAGCGAACTCAAAGGTTTCTCTTAGAGCGTAGAGAGGACTTGTACCGATATCGCCAAAGACAACGCCAAGAGCCGTAATAGCGAGCGCTGCAGAACCTGATTTTTGAGCTGTACTAGTAGACATATGTTTGCCAATCGGTAACGTTATACCAATCGGCGGTTATCTACAGAGTATTAGCGGGAGATTTATCGCTTGATAGAGAGGCTTTGGCCAGCTCTGATGGAGTCCAAATTGAGGTTGAGCCCAATTTCTCGACGCTTCTTAGTGAAGGAGCTTGGTTTCAGGAAAGCTTCAATTTCAGACTGTTCTTCGCTAGTCAGGACGCCAACTGCTCCAGCTACCCGAGTAGTAGCTAAAAAGTAGAGCTTGTAGTTCTTCAATACATCGTCAAGTGGGCCAGTCCTATCCTTGAGAATGTCTCGGAAGCCTTGGATTGCATAGTTGAGTTCTTCTTCGACCAGAGTCTCATAAAGTGCTTGCCTAGGCGCAGGCCAGCCTTTTGGCGGCAAAAGATCTGTTGTCTCTGGGATCTCTCTGCTCTTCAACTTGACTAACGAATTTGCCAGTGCTCTTTTGCGCTCATTGTTTATCGGGCTGTGTCGGTTGTTTCCAAGTCCGACGTCGGTGAGCGCCTCACATGAAGCTTGGGCTATGTGTAGTCGTACTACAGCTTTAGCATCGAGCACTGCTGATTGCATTTGTATAATTGAAAACGTTTCCGCCATATATACAGTTTACTAGAGATATACGACCAGGTTTGGTCGCCCCACTGGGCTAATACCTAGAAGTTTTCCCAGTATCTAGAGGGTCTTGGTCCTTCTTGGCCCTGATATTTAGAGCCCAGTAGTTCTGCCCCGTAAGGGTTCTCAGCTTCTGAAGTCATCTGCATAAAGCTGATTTGGCCGATGCGCATTCCTGGGTAGAGAGTAATAGGAAGAGACGCTACGTTTGAGAATTCGAGTGTTAGCTGGCCGTCCCAGCCAGCATCAACAAAGCCTGCGGTCGAGTGTATTAATAGTCCTAGTCTTCCGAGACTAGATTTACCCTCAATGCGTCCAACCAAGTCTGGCGGCGTGGCGACACGCTCAAGGGTCGACCCGAGTACAAACTCACCTGGGTGTAGCAAGAATGGGTCTGTCTCTGAGGCCTCGACCTGTGTTGTCAGTGCCTCTAGGTTTTGCTTCACATCGATGTGGCTCATGGTGTGATTTTTGAACACAATAAAGCGGTGATCTAGATGCACATCTATCGACGAAGGTTGAACCG
>CAZYMB010000042.1:0-3020 GCA_964648795.1 uncultured Acidimicrobiaceae bacterium | reverse complement strand
TCCAACGCATAAGCAATAACGCCGAGCGTTCCTACAAGACCTAGAGCGATCATGAGTGCTTGTCTGCCCGGCTTGGTATCAGACTTAACTGGCATAGGTTAAAAGCTACCCGAATTCTCTAGTAAGCGTCAAAGTGTTACGGATGTAAGCAAGGGCCCTGGGCGTATTTGCCATGAGGTCCGTCGAGGAAGGTTGTGCGAATAAAGTTACTGTCACAGCAGGCCCCCGCTTCGGTCTTCATTGGGTTGTCGTCCCACTCTTGCATAGTGTCCCGCCCAAACCATGGGCTTGGCTGCGACTTAGAAAAACCTGTTTGGTGAGTCTCATCTAGCTGGGCTATGTAACCCTTGAGCCTGGCTCGATGTTTCGGCTTTAAATCGTTTCTGTGCAGGGCCTCATTCAGGATCTTTCGAACCACTCGGTCATTTTTGGTAGAGATCTTCCCTTGCTGTTTGAGCAAAAAGTAATCATTAACCGAAGTTACGAATCTTCCTACGGCAACTCTTTTTTCCGTTCGGTCGGAATGATTTCCATTAACCCAGCTCTCGTAAGCCTGCTCCATCAACTCAAGATGCCTTTCGTTGAAGTGCCTTATAGTGATGTTTTCTGGATCAGCCATGTCCGCCTTGAGGTCTTATTTCGCCGAGTTTGAAGTATAGCTGCTGGTATTAGAGATGCCAGCGGGACTATTTGTATGTTTGGTTGGTTTAATGCTGAGTAAGTCGCATCAAAGGGGTCTGCACAGGCTATTTTAGATGCGGGCCAATCTAAGGCTTGAATCCAAATAACTAATGGGGTTTGAAATGGATCTACTCGAATATCAGGGCAAGCAATTCTTTGCGAGCTACGACATACCGGTTTCGGAAGGCGATGTTGCGACAACAGTTGAAGACGCAGTCGCAATTGCTGACAGAATTGGTTATCCAGTTGTAGTTAAGGCACAGGTCCACACTGGTGGGCGTGGTAAAGCTGGCGGAGTTAAGCTCGCCAACGACACAGCCGAAGCAACCGAGCATGCCACCAACATCTTGGGCCTAGATATTAAAGGCCACATTGTTAAAGAGATTTGGGTAGAGAAAGCTTCTGATATTGCAGAAGAGTATTACGCAAGCTTCACCCTTGACCGCTCGGCCAAGAAGTACCTGGGTATGTTAAGTGCTGAAGGTGGAGTCGAAATCGAAACTGTTGCTGATGAAACCCCGGACGCAATCGCCAAGATCCACATCGACCCAGTTGCTGGTTTAACTGAAGCGCAGTGTCGTGAATGGGTCTTAGCTGCGAACTTAAACGAGCAAGCAACCGATGGTGCTGTCGACATTTTGATGAAGCTCTACACTGCTTACGTTGAAGGTAACGCTGACCTTTGTGAGATTAACCCACTTATCTTGAAGCCAACCGGCGAAGTGCACGCACTTGACGCGAAAGTCTCGCTAGATGCTAACGCTCTCTACAAGCACCCGGACTACGAGAAATATGATGCAACGCAACCTCGTGACGAACGAGAAGAAGCAGCCCACGAAGCTGGTCTGCAATATGTAGGTCTAGATGGTTCTGTTGGTGTAATCGCTAACGGTGCCGGCCTAGCTATGAGCACAGTCGACGTAGTTAACCAGGTTGGTGGCTCACCGGCTAACTTCTTAGATATTGGTGGGGGAGCTAACGCCGAAGTTATGGCTAACGCACTTACCGTTATCAACAATGACCCTGCGGTGAAAGCAATCTTTATCAACATCTTTGGTGGAATCACCAGAGGCGAAGAAGTAGCTAACGGAATTATCGAAGCTATGGGCAACGTCACAATTGACTCGCCAATAGTTATTCGCCTAGACGGGACAAACGCAACCGAAGGCCGAGCCATTCTAGAACCACACCTAAACGAATCATTAATGATGGAAACAACCATGCTGTCAGCTGCTGCCAAAGCAGTCGAACTGGCGGCAAGTCGATAAGGAACTAAACAATGAGCATTTTTGTAGACGAAAACACAAAAGTTATTTACCAAGGGCTAACTGGTTCTACTGGTCGTTACTACGGTTTGTTGAACAAAGAGTACGGAACACAAGTTGTTGCCGGCACCAACCCTAAGAAAGCTGGCACCGATGTAGAAGGTATTCCTATCTTCGCAACAGTTGCTGAAGCAAAAGAAGCTACAGGCGCAACAGTAAGTTGTGTCTTTGTCCCCGCTCCCTTTGTCAAAGCTGCAGTTCTAGAAGCAGCTGAAGCTGGCTTAGAACTAGTTGTAGTTATTACCGAAGGTGTGCCAGCACACGACGAAGCCTCGTTCTTTAATAAGGTAAGCCAAGACTTCCCGAACACACGGATCCTCGGACCTAACTGTCCTGGTCTAATCTCTCCAGGCAAAGCCAACATTGGTATCACTGCTGGTCACATCGCTAAACCTGGTGGGCCCGTTGGCATTGTAAGTCGAAGCGGAACTCTGACTTACCAGGCTCTATATGAGCTACAGCAAAAAAACATTGGTGTAACAACGTGTGTCGGTATTGGTGGCGATCCTGTCCCAGGTACAAGCTTTATTGATTGCCTAGAAGCTTTCGAAGCTGACCCAGAAACCAAAGCCGTCATGATGATCGGTGAGATTGGTGGCTCAGCAGAAGAAGAAGCCGCAGCATTTATCGCAGAAAAGATGACTAAGCCAGTTGCCGGCTATATTGCTGGTGTTACAGCGCCCCCAGGCAAGAAAATGGGCCATGCCGGTGCCATTGTCTCGGGTGGTAAAGGTACAGCACAAGCTAAGATTGATGCCTTGACTAAGGCCGGTGCAAAGATGGGCGAGAACCCAACAGAAGCCGGTGAGCTAATGGCCGAGATTGTTGCTGGCCTAGGAGAGTAGTGAGAGCATTAATCTCAGTTTTTGACAAATCAGGCATCGTAGATTTTGCGGCAGCGCTGCACAATCTAGGTGTCGAGATAGTGTCGTCCGGCGGGACAGCAAAAGAAATAGCTGGAGCTGAGATTCCTGTTGTCGATGTTGCCGAGTTCACTGGCTATCCGCCAATGCT
>CAZYMB010000041.1:0-3104 GCA_964648795.1 uncultured Acidimicrobiaceae bacterium | reverse complement strand
TTACCAGCCAAGTCATAGGCAGCCACTTGCCAATAGTGAACTCCGGGCGAAACAAATCTGTCCGAATATGTCTCACCAGAAGTGCGCCCAATCACTACGCCATCACGAAGAATCACATAGCCAACCTGCGAATCATTCGAAGTCCAAGTTAGATCAACCGTGGAAGCTCTCTGCGAAACACTCAAACCTGTCGGAGCATTCGGAGCTAGCTGGTCATCAAATTCAGGAACAGCACGTCCTGAACTAGGGATAGTTGCTCCATTCTCACAGAAACGAAGAAGGTTCCAAGCAGGCTGCTGTATACCGTTTACTGTTGTTGATGAGAACTGGCCACCAGCCCATAAACAACCGTTCGAGTCACCAGAAAGCGCCCAACCACCGGCACCACCTTCAGTATTAGTTGTTGGAGACTCAACTTCAGCCAATAAGTCAGGATCGATTACCCGGACATAGCGATCTTGAATACCAGCAAACTCTTCCGAACCTGTATCACTCGAGCAGTGACAGCCAATAACAATCTGCCCGTTAACAACGTCAATTCGCTGACCATCGTTACTGATCTCCCTAGCTTGTAAACGGGTGCCATCAGAAACACTGTGAGCAGTCCAGAAGTGTTTTGCTCCCGCTGTGAAGACTTTGTCCTCAAAAACAACGAGGTCATTGACAAAGCCACCATTGTGGTGAAAATTTGGATGGAACCGGACGTCCGCAAATGGGAAACCGTGATCCCAACCAGCAACTAGGGTGCCATTGGGATTAAGAGCTGCAAGTGTCTCAGTACCTTCAACCCCATTGATCGAATCGAACAAACCACCAACAAATACACGACCATTAGAAGCAACATCTACGCCCCAAACACGTCCGGAACCTTCGATAGTTGGCTGGAAACCAAGATCCAGCGTCTTGGTAAGCAAATTAATGCGGGCCAAACCAGTTAGCGGAGCCGCCACGCCACCAACTTCAATACGGTTAAATCCGCCACCAACGTATAAGAAGTTGCCACGAACGGCAATGGTGCGGATCACTCCACTAGCATTTATATCAACGTCAAAGGATGAATCGACTTCACCAGTTACTGGGTCAATGAAAGCGATTCCATCTGTTCCCGAAACAGAGTTAACGCTTGAGAACTCTCCAGCCAGAATTATCTGGTCACCGTACGCGTCAATGTCATATACCGTTCCATTTGGTTGAGTTCTAAACTCAGGAACGTACTCGCCTGTATCTTCATCAAAGGCCGCTAGATAAGGTCTCGGAATCCTTGCAAAGTTAGAACGGTCTCTTACCTCAAGAAATGAGCCACCTACCAACTGCAAGTCACCAATGTCTTCAATAGCCCAAACAGAAGAATTTATAGTCGTCGAACGTTCTGGGTCTAACCCATCTACTCCATCACCAAGTGTCGCTTCAGTCGAATAACGATCTTGCGCCCAAGCCGCCGAAGGACTCAACCCCACAAACAACATTGCAACAATTACAAACCCAAATATATAAGACAGTCTTGCCCGCATAGCCAACCTTAAACCTAAATTCCCGCCACTACCCATGGTACGTCAAAGGGATAGGCCAATAAAAGCTAAACAGGCCATACGGACTACTAGGTGAAACAGGAAATCAGGATGATTAAATACCTAAGCTGTCTCTAGCTACAGTCGACCACTGCCCGCGAAACGACTTCGTCTGTTCCAGGGCTAACTAGTTCTACTATCCCTTGGCTTCGACCATCGTCGCACTGGGATCTAGCTAACTCCATCATCTCATCTGTTGGAGGCAGAATATGGGCGGCCTCTACAGAGTCAAAGGCACTAGGGGATTCCCCCACTTCAGCGTTATCGCCGCAAGCACCTGCAATAAAGACAACACCTAAAGCTATCGCTGCCAATCTGGCCTGCTGTGATTTAACGCTCATCGTGAATGAGCCTACATCACAAACGAAACAGCTCCAAAATTACGCCGGCTGTAGTGCTGACCTACTAAATAAACCAGGTTAGTCGTTAACAAAGCTCACGGGAAGTGAGCCTCCACCCGCTTGAGCGCACTCTTGAATGCCTGCTAGTGAAACAATCGCGAAGTCTGCGCCTAGTTCGACAGCTTGACCGGCTAGACCCATCTCGGTTGCACCAGTGTTTACAGCAGCATCCATATTAAAGGCATCGGTGTATAGAGGAGCCTCAGGGAAGTTCTCTTCCAGATACTCATAAACGGTCGGCGATATTGAAGCAAGGGTCTCTTCCTCGGCGTCGTCGCCAACTATAAGGTGTGAGATCATAATTGGTTGTGTTGGGCGGTCTGCCACTATCTCGGCGAATGGTCTTATGTGTACTTCTTCAAGTTCTTCCAAGGTTGGAGTGACGGCGTTGGTTAAGTGAGTATCAATGTCTACCACTCCGTGGCCTGGGAAGTGTTTGATTACACTTTCGATACCAGCTGCCTCCGCTTGAGCAATAAAGGTCGATGCTGCCCGTATAACTTCGGCAGGATCATCTGAAAAACTCCTTGAGTCAATTCCTGATGATGTACCAACATCAACTACAGGTCCAAAGTTGCCATTGAAACCTAGATCAAGGAGTGACTGGTTGTGTACCTGCCATCGAAATGCGAGTTCTTCATCGCTTAGTTGAGCCTGACCAGCAGCAGATGGGATAGGTCCAAGAATGTTTGAGAGCCGCTGTACGGCTCCACCTTCTTCATCGACGAATAGCTTGGTAGAGCCATTGCGAGCACGAATAGACTCGAGAGCAACTCTTAGATTGTCTCCAGCGTCTGCCTCTACTGGCCCAACAAGCACTACGCCAGCGAAGGCACTCAACGCCTGTGTATTGCGTTGCAGCTCCTCAAAACTCACAAGAGCAATTAGATTCTCGCTGATGTCATCCTCTGGACACATCGCTAATGCACCTAGAGCCTCAGACTCCAAGCCTGGCTGCTGTGGTAGCGTTCCATCGTCTGGTTCACCGTCGCCCCGTAGGGTCGTAGGAGTTGCCTCCTCAACCTCAGCCGAAGTGGTCTCGCTTGATAACGACTCCTGACTTGCCTGTTCGGATACTCCACAAGCGGAAACAAATACGAAAAGGGTTGCAATAGCACCAAGAAGAAGTTTCACC
>CAZYMB010000040.1:0-3144 GCA_964648795.1 uncultured Acidimicrobiaceae bacterium | reverse complement strand
CCATCACTACGTAATGGGTGGCGCAGCTTGGCCAGAGTTCTCGACTCGATTTGTCTGATTCGCTCTCTCGTAACGCCGAAAGCTTGTCCGACTTCTTCTAGCGTTCGAGGGCGTCCATCTAAGAGCCCAAAGCGCATTCTCAACACTGACGCCTCTCTAGTATCCAGTCCGTCAAGAATCTCGTTCAAACTGTTTGATAGCAAACCTTTGGCTGCCAACTCAAGTGGAGCTGGCGCTAGGTCTGGCACAAAGTCTGAAAGAGTCGAATCTTCCTCGGCACCAACTGGGGTGTCAAGCGACATTGGATCTTGTCTAGAAATCTGCAAGATCTCACTGACTTTAGATTCTGCCAAGTCTGTGTGATCGGCCAGCTCGGCCATTGTTGGCTCACGTTCAAGATCTTGCGCAAGCGCCCTCTTTGCTCGCAGCACCCGATTCATTGTCTCGACCATATGGATAGGGACACGAATTGTTCTTGACTGGTCAGCTAATGCTCGACTCACAGCTTGGCGAATCCACCAAGTTGCATAGGTAGAGAACTTAAAGCCCTTTTCCGGGTCAAACTTTTGAACCGCACGCATTAGACCGAGGTTGCCCTCTTGGATAAGGTCAAGCATTGGCATGCCACGGCCCGTGTATCGCTTAGCGATTGATACGACTAGACGAAGGTTCGCTGAAGTAAGAATTTCTGTTGCTTCTTCACCCGCTGACACCGCTCGTCGCAGTCGGCGCTTCTCGACAATGTCTAGCTCTACCCATTCGCCAGCGGCTAAGTGATCGGCTATTATAGCTGAGGCATCCATCCCCTGTTGAACCGCCGTTGCAATCTCGACTTCTTCGGTTGCGTCAAGCAGTGGCACCCCACCAATTTCTTTGAGGTAAGCGCTAACTGGGTCAGCGCCCGCTGACTTAGCTTTGCTAAGAATTTTCGAATGGTTGCGACGACGCCTCATCTGTCGTCTTGTTGGTTGCTGTGCTAACAGTTCCGCTTCTGCTGCTTGGCTTGCGTCAACAACAATATCTTCGGCAGCAAGAAAGTCATCGACCTCGCCTTGCAGCTCAGAAGACAGTTTCTCGACTTGCAAAACTTCTAGCAAGTCCTTCGGGTTAACGGAGCGACTACCCCGTCCTCGTCTAACCAGACGCTCTTGGTGCTCTTTCGTCAACAACTTAAACGAAGCCTGATGTTCGTCTTGATTTGGGCCACCAGAAGGGTGAGTATCGGTAAATTCAGATCCGTTGGAATCTTTTGAGGTCACTACAAAGCCTTCTAGTTGAAACAGTCACTCAGGTGAGCTGACCCAACTAGTCAGACTCGATCCATTGATTCAATTCTTGCACAACCTCGGCCTGAGAATCGGGAACTCGCAATTGTTCTAACTGCATCCTCATCCAAGTGTGTTGTTCAATGGTTTCTGGGGTCAAAGCCTGCGATTCTGAGCCTCCTGCTTTGACCAGTTTTTCCATGCGATCCTGTAAATAGCCCATCCAAAGCAAAGCTGCCACGTCTAAGGGGGCCGCCTCAGTCGGCGACACAGAAAGCTTATGAATTAGCTCCCCTACTTCAGGCTCGGCCTCTTCGATCAAGTCATGAAGCGTTACTTCATCTTTGGCGGCTTTTGCGGGGAAGTCAGCGAGCACTTCATAAGTTGCTTGGGCCAGTGGCTCAGCAAATAGTTCTTGTGATACCAAGTCAGGTAGTACATCATCTTTAGCGACTAACAATTTGAGTGCTTCAATTTCTGGCGAGTTAGTTTCGGCGGTCAAGTTAGATGCAACAACTTGTAGTGGGGACGGACCGCCAGAGCGTTTGCCACGCTTAAGTTGTCGTCGCACCAAATCTTCTCTGATTTGTAGTCGGCTCGCTACTTCCATTGCGTAAGAGTCACGCACTAGCGGGTCAGGGTGTTCGGCAACCATCTCTAAGACACGTTCAGCTGCTCTAGCTTTGTGCTCTACAGATGCCAAGTTTGTTTTGCGTAGCTCTCTGTCAATTCTGAAACCGAGGAATGGTTTAGCTTCATCGACTGCTGCAACCAGAGCTGCCGGGTTTTGCAGCGAAAGCTCGCCAGGATCTGAACCGTCCGGGATGTCAACTACAGCGACCTCAATATCGTAAGCCTTCTCCCATTCATAGAAACGCATTGCAGCGTTTTGGCCTGCAGCGTCTGCATCAAAAGAGAGAATAACTTTGTTCGTGAAACGCTTGAGCAGCTTGACGTGGTCTTCAGTTAACGCTGTCCCACAAGTGGCTACAGCCTGGCTCATTCCGGCCATGTGATAACCAACAACATCGGTATAGCCTTCGCAGACCACTACCCGGTCATAGGCCACGATGTCCTGCTTCGCCCAGTTCAAACCATAGAGCGTTCGACTCTTTGCATAAATTCTCGACTCAGAAGAGTTCTTGTACTTTGGTTCAGGGAAATTGTTCTTCCCTTCTTTGGCAGCCTTGCGTAGGTTCTCTGGCAAGATGCGTCCACCAAACCC
This sequence comes from uncultured Acidimicrobiaceae bacterium, assembly GCA_964648795.1. Classification (GTDB taxonomy): domain Bacteria; phylum Actinomycetota; class Acidimicrobiia; order Acidimicrobiales; family SZUA-35; genus JAHDDW01. The sequence goes on along the minus strand of CAZYMB010000040.1, from coordinate 654 downwards.
AACGGCTGCATCCCTGGCATCAAATATAGGGAACAGAATTCTCGCTCTGAAAAAGTCTTGAGCTCTACCCCGTCGGTTAACAAACCCGAGGCCAGCATCTGTAAGTTCTTTGTTTGAAACTTTGTGATTCTTACCCAAGTACTTTGCTAGCTGGTCCCAGTCATCGGGCGCCCAACCAATCTTAAATTTCTTAACAAGCTCGGCGTCATAGCCGCGTGTACGCAAATACGATCTTGCAGTACCAGCACCGGGGTCAGTGAGTAGTCGTTCGTGATAAAACTCGACAGCTTCGGCAGCGATGTCTTTTAGTTTCGAATCACGCTTACGATCTGCGGACTCATTCTGAGATGTATACCTAAGTTGGATGCCAGACTTATTGGCCAAAAACTCCACAGCCCCAACAAAGTCAAGCTGTTCTTTTTCTCGAACGAAAGTAATGACATCACCCTTTTGGCCGCAACCAAAACAGTAGTAAAGGCCGTCTTCAGAGTTAACAGAGAACGAGCCAGTCTTTTCTGAGTGGAACGGACACAAGCCCTGGAAACGACGCCCAACCCGCTTTAGTTGGGTGTAGGCAGTGACGATCGCGACAATGTCAGCTGCATCTCTGACTTTGGCGATATCTTCGTCGACGATTCCCACCCCGCCAATCTA
>CAZYMB010000039.1:0-3154 GCA_964648795.1 uncultured Acidimicrobiaceae bacterium | reverse complement strand
AAGACTTAATGACGCAACTACTAGCAGAGCACCCGGTAGCTCAACAAAAGCTAGATGAAACCATGGCAGCGTGGGAAGAAGCCGAGTTTAACTTGGCGACAATCGAAGCCGAGTTCGAGTAGAGCGCTCGAACTCGGCTTAGGCTTTCAGTGGCTTTATCTTACTTAAGGCCTTGCGTTCTTGTTCCTCGGTGTCGAACAAAGTTACAGCCATTTGTAGATTCATCCAGAACTTTGGAGTCGTGTTCAGAAAGTAGGCGAGTTTTATTGCAGTCGAAGGGCTTAAAGAGCGCTCGCCTCTAACTAGTTCGTTCAGTCGCTGGTAGGGGACGTTTAGTCTTCTAGCCGCTTCAGCTTGAGTGATCTCTAAGGGCTCTAGAAATTCCTTTAGAAGAATAACTCCAGGGGGAGTTGGTCTGCGAGTGTTTGATTTTCTTGTCTTAGTTCTAGCTGCCATGGTTTCTCTTCTCAGTGGTAATCAACGATTTCAATATCTTCGGCTTGACCTTTGTGCCAGGTAAAGCAAATTCTGTATTGATCGTTTATTCGGATACTGTGCTGTCCTTTTCTGTCGCCTTTTAGTGTTTCAAGTTTATTGCCTGGAGGTGAACGCAAGTCTTTAAGTTCAACAGCAGCATCGAGCATGTCCAATTTGCGATGCGCAAGTTGCCAGAGCTTAGTTGGGAGTAGATTTCTGGCTCTTTTGGACTTGTTGTCATAATAGATATCCTCAGTTGGTTTTGTTGCAAATGAGTGAATCACTAGGTTCAGTATAGCACGCGTAGCATGCTATATCAATCGGCACAAGAGTGCTATAACTTAACCTTGAATCTAGTTGTGGAGCCAAATGCCCGTGGCAGTGTGGGAAGAGGCCGAGTCGGTATATTGCTTGCTCTGTTGATGGATTCGGTAGTGATAATTAACTGTGAGTTGTGCCGCAGTTGCTAGAGCGCCGATCACTCGATCTGCTGGCAACTTGCCAGTAACCTGGGAGCGATATGCTTTGTTTACACGTCGCAGGTCTTTTCTAGGGGCAGTTTGGGCCCAAGCCAGAGCAGAACCAAGGCGTACGTTGTTAACCGCTTTTGGATCCTCATTGACTAGCTTGTCGAGCCCCTCAGGTCCCTTTCGCCATGCAGCTATGTAATCTTGGGCAACAAGTTGGCCGTAGCTTGGTAAGAGGTCTAGTTCGAACCAAGACATATTGCTATTTAATTGGCTTGGGGTACGTTGTTCTTTGACGATTGTTTCAACGACGCCCACCAAGGACTTACGCTGGCCAGAAGTTAAGTTTTCTGGTCCGAGTGATCTCAGTAGTCGAGCAGAGCTGCTGCTTGTGGCCTTTGCTGCTAAAGATGCAACCCATTCGGATACGCTTTCATCGGTAAACTTGGTTGCAAGCTGCTGCATTAGGGTCGTAGGTAGGTAGCTTCCTTCTAAGTTTCTCGGGACCCGACATTGTCCGTCTAGAGTAGCGACGAACTTAGCTTGCTCAGGTCTAAGTCGTAAGGTGCTACAGATAGTCGCAGTCGCACTAGAGCTGCGAGTAGTTCCGATATCAATTCCAAGAATTCGGCAAACAGATATTTGTACGATTAGCTGGTCTGTGTCCAAGCTAAAGCCGCTGTCGCTCAGCAATGAATCGGTAAGCTCTAATAGTCTGGCCCTTTGAGACTCGTCTAAATCTGTATCCCAACCTTGGTTTACAATAAACTGGGCAACAGCTGTTTTATAGTCTGGAGCTATGCCCAAGCCGCTAATAGCTCGTGGACTTTTTGTCGCCAAAATGTCTGCCAGTCGACTGAGTAGAGACTTCTTCTCACTTTCACTCTGTCTGAAGACATGGTCTGATTCGTTAACAAACTCAAATGCTTCTTGGATGAGGCTAGCGTTGGGCTGAGGATGAGCTAGCTCTGCAAGGGCTAGCTCAACTATGTATCGGTTGAAGCGTTTTTCATCAAGTTGTCCTAATAGCCAGAGTCCCTGTGAACATCGTTCACTATCTCGGCCCAAAAGCATTTGAGCATTGTGCTTAGCCACATGGTCAGCACGACGCCTATATTGTTCGGCCCATACAGGCCCAGTTCTAGTCGAAACAAACCATGCAAATGGTGTTCTCAGATCACCCTCGAAATAGCTTTCTCTTACAAGGTCTCGCTGTTTCTCGGTTAGCGTTCGTGGCGCTCCAACTTCTTCTGTTGGTTCAATAAGTGCGAGATTGTCCAGGTATGGGCGGCCAATATTCTTAGCAGAAGCATACCAAGCGATAAATTTGGATGGAGGGGTGTGACCAGCTGCCAGTATTCGGCCCCAAACTTCGTCTCTTCGCTTGGATCTGTTGGCCAGAACTGTCTCTCTGGCTAAGTCGTCGAGAATGCTTGGGTCAACCAACGCTGTTAGGGAGTATGCATGGGCAACAGCTTCTTCTTTTCGTGAAGGTATGCCATTCTTCTTTTTGAGTTCTGTCTCTGTTGTCGCAATGTATTCTTTCAACTCGAGGTGAATCTCTTGAGTAACAAACGATTCAGGCGCTCCGTATAACTCCCATATTTGCTTGAAGATATAGGAAGACTTCTTATGCATGGCATATTTAAACGCTGCTTGCAAAACCTGTGTTCTTTGGCTTGGTGAAACTTGTGCGGGGTTCAGCTCAAGCTGTTTAGGGACTAATGTCAGCGCATTTGAACTGAAGTTTTCGATATGTGTGTCTGTGCCAGGAATCGTGAACCAGTCACCAGGTGTAGTCAGGCCATCAAAGTACGTTTGTAGGACCTTGAAAGCATGCTTCACTACAAGTGGGGAAATGGGGTACTCAATTTTTTCAGCGATTCGAAGGGCGTTCGCTACTTGGTGAATATCTTTCGAAAATAGGAACTTGTTTAGATAGTTCTCATAATCTGTGTGTGTTAAAGCCATGTTCCGCCTCGATGCTGTTCTATGTGGTCCGCTATTCGCTACAATCCGCACCTATGAGGCTAGCTACTCTGGGTAGCTAAACCAATTCGAAGTCGAGCGGTAGGCATGAACCGACTTGTTGGGGCTAAGTTGGAGCGTCAGCCTGGGCCAAGAGTTTACTGAAGTTCGCCAAGGACTCAATCCTCAAAAGACTTGTCCACAATCATTGTGTAGTGACCCGAAAATACTGCATAATGGTC
>CAZYMB010000038.1:0-3211 GCA_964648795.1 uncultured Acidimicrobiaceae bacterium | reverse complement strand
TCATGATCGCTCTAGGTCTTGTAGGAACGCTCGGCGTTATTGCTTATGCGTTGGATCGCATCTCCGCTAACGAGTCGCAAAGTGTTGCTCTTGAAGTCTCCTCGTCTGAAATTCCGCTAGCAAACGCCACTGAAACTTCACGTCAGATCGACGAGTTTGGACCAAGCCTATTTCCAGATGTAACTGGCGGCGATAGAAACTTCTTTCTAAGCCACCCTGGAGAGAACTCACAACTCGGTTGGTTCGCCATCCTTCAAGTTCAACCAACAGAAGACAACCCTGACTGTGAAATCTCATACAACGCAGTCACCGACAGCTTCGTTAATTGCGAGCAAACCCAATTTGGTTTAGACGGTGAAGGCTTAGAGCAGTTTGCTGTTCGTGTAGCGGGCGGCCAGATACTCGTTGATATTGACGCCCTGTAGCTAAAAGCTTCTACAACAAAGCTGCGATATCCAAATACATCAACACACTGAGCAGCCCTAGAACAGCTACGTGAAGTACTGTGACTGGCTTTTTGTATTTGTGGTTGGCTCGCCAGAAGCGTCGAATGCTCCACAGATTTGCCACTATTGCGATTGCGCCAACTACTAGTCCGATGACTGGTCCAACTCCTGGGGCTAAGCCAATAAACGGCGTCACGAATGGGACGATTACATACGTGATGGCGCAGCGTATACCTGAGATGATGATTGATTTACTAAAGCCAGCTTCTGGTGCAGAGTCGATAATTTCTATATCGTCTCCTACAGCTGCTTTGTGGTCAATCTCTACCTGGCTCACAGCTACTACTTTATCAACCAGCATCGAAAGTGAAGGCATTCTCGGTGATCACCCTTGAGTCCGGGAATAAAGCTAACGTTTGCCATAAACTCATGGATGTGCGTGTAGCCAAGAACTTACTTGAACTTATAGGGCATACCCCCATGGTCGAGCTGCACAGCTGTATACCTGATGGTGCAAATGTTTACGCCAAGCTAGAAGGCTTCAACCCTGGTGGTAGCGCTAAGGACAGGCCTGCCCTTTGGATGATTGAAGACGCCGAGAAAAAGGGCTTGCTAAAACCTGGCGGAACTATTGTCGAACCAACTTCGGGCAACACAGGAGTTGGCCTAGCGATTGCGGCTTCGATCAAGGGCTACAAATGCATCTTCGTTACTACCGACAAGGTAGCTCTAGAAAAGATCAACCTACTGCGAGCTTACGGTGCCGAGGTTGTTGTCTGCCCGGTAGCTGTTGCCCCCGAAGACCCTCGTAGCTACTACTCAGTTGCGCAACGTCTAAGTGAAGAAACCCCGAACGCTTACCGGCCCGACCAGTACTCGAACATGGCGAATCCACAAGCACACTATGAAACAACAGGTCCTGAGATTTGGGAACAGACTGAAGGCAAGATCACACACTATGTTGTTGGTGTCGGAACAGGTGGAACAATTAGTGGTGCTGCCAAATACTTCAAAGAACAAAATCCAGAATTAAAGATTGTGGCAGCCGACCCAGCAGGTTCAGTTTTTTCTGGAGGCGATGGCAGCCCTTACCTAGTCGAGGGTGTGGGTGAAGATTTTTGGCCGGCAGCATTCGACAAAGACATCGTCGACCAAATTATCGAAGTAACCGATTACGAGAGCTTTGATGTTGCTCGTCGAGTAACCAGGCAAGCTGGTCTACATATTGGTGGCTCGGGCGGTACAGCGGTTGCTGCTGCAAGCAAACTAGCCGAACAACTCTTAGCTGAAGGCCAAGAGCACCATATTGTTGTTCTCATACCAGACACAGGCCGAGGCTACTTAAGTAAAGTGTTCGACGACGATTGGATTAGATCCCAAGGCTTTGACTTAGTAGAGCGCCCACAGGGTGAAACCGTAGAGAGTCTCATAAATTCAAAAGGTAGAGCTATCTCAATAGTTAGCGAAGATGACGCCTCAGCAGCAGAACCCTTCTCTGTTGTCAGCAATGGCACTAACCCGATAACAAAAGCCGAGATTATTGGCTGGACCGACCAAGACGCTGTCAAACCATTAGTTTGTGTTGGCAGGTTCGAAGCTGCTGAAAGAGCTATAGAGCACTTAGACCTTGGGCAGCCAGTCGGTGTATTAGAAAACGGCCGACTAGTTAGCCTGCTCGTTCCTTAGCTAGGTTCTATTACTGCTAGCGAGCTCTACTAACCACAGGCGCAGCATCGAGTGGACCCATACTGGTCGAACCATCAATCCACGCTTGTCGTAGTTCTGGAAAGCGTCCGTTGCCTCCGCAAAACTGTGACCCAGCAAACCCGGCTGCAGTCAAAAGGATTTCTGCGTCCAGAGATACATTCCCCGCCAACAGCACAAGTGGGCCCTGCGGTGGCTGTAGCAGACGGAATGCAAACTCAGTTGGCAGCGACGCTCGATCAACATCTTCTGACAAACCAGTCATCACAAGATCGGTTGGCACATTTATTCTTGTCACTGAAGAAAGCCCAAGAATGACAAGTGGTTCTGCGATATTGGGAGGGGGCTGCTCGTCGAGGACGATGAGCACATCACTGATGCCTCTACTACTGCAGTTACTACCGTCAAAGTCGCTGGAAACTCGCAACACCTGAAACTCTGCTGGCTGACCATCCGTAGAGAGCAAGGACAAAGTCTCTACCTGAACCAAATCACCCAGGTTTAACCCTAAAGCGTCCAAGTCGGCCACTAACTGAGCTTCACTTAAACCTTGAATTGCGGGGTTGCTATTCCAAGAGGACAGTTCAGGCGGAATTGAAACACCATCACTAGTGACCAGAGCGTCACTAGTGTCTTCTCCAGCACAGGCTGCTGCTAGGGCCGCTATCGTCACGGAAAGCGCTGTTATTCTTGTCTTCAAATTCATTGTGTCCGCCTTTAAGAAACAGCCTACCGGCTTATCACTCTCCTAGCGGCGCAGCGGAGGCATCGAACAGTCGGACCTGGATCAGTCTGTAAAGGTATTAGAAAACAGCCGACTAGTTGGCCTGCTCGTTCCATAGTTGAAGAAAAGACTCTAAGGAAACAGAAGAAGCACTTAGACCTCTTGGTTGTCCGCTGGCTTGACCTTTTCAGAAGACGATGATGCATACTTCTTTTGCTTCCGCTTCCAGTTAGCTTGCAACCCTGTGTTAAGTACCACCCCGACGACAGCAATGACAACTAGGAAGAGCAAGACAAGGAGAAGCACTAGAACGCCGCCACTAATGTCGATGAACCCC
>CAZYMB010000037.1:0-3227 GCA_964648795.1 uncultured Acidimicrobiaceae bacterium | reverse complement strand
CCAGTGTGTCCGAGTTCTTCAATCAGGCAAAGTCGAAGCGTGTAATAGATAGATTGCAGTCAGCGGGAGTCAACTTCGTTGGCCCAGAAGTTGAAGACATAGAACAGACATTGGCGGGCAAGGTAGTGGTAATTTCTGGAGCTGTTCCCGGCTACAGTCGAACTGAAGCAGCCAACGCAGTCAAGGTTCGGGGAGGCAAGTCTCCAGGGTCGGTGTCTGCAAAGACTGACTACCTAGTCGTAGGGGACAAGCCTGGCGCATCAAAGATTACTAAGGCCACGGAGCTCCAAATCCCGGTTGTAGATGCACAAGAGTTCGAAAAATTGCTTTCCAGAGGCGAAATTTAGCTCTACAAGCAGCCTTAAGCATATCTAAAATAGCGAAACCCCACTGTTTAGGCTACTGACAGCACGAAATATCAGTGATATCCTGATATCTATGGTGGAACGGAGCGGATTAGCCGAAGCATCCAAGCTTGTGCGGCGCACAACTCTTGCGAATGACCCGGCCTTAGTGGAAGAGATCAATGAGATCATCTCTTCTGATGGCTACGATGCCGCCGTTTCTAACCTCATGAATCGAGGGATAGATACTTCGATCATTCCCTATAGCTACAACGACCCATTCGACCAGGTTCGAGAATATCATTCGACGTGGGTAGACAAAATTCTGAATGGGTCGAACCCACTGCAAGAGAAGATGACTCTCTTTTGGCATGAGATACTAACCTCAAGCCGTAATGCGGCTGGTGGAAAGTACGGCACAGTCGCTCAGCAGATGAATCTGTTTCGGACACATGCCTTAGGTTCTTTCTCTGATTTACTTTTCGAGTTTGTCAAAGATCCACTATTGATGAGATATCTGAATGCCAATCAGAATGTTGTTAAGCGTCCGAATGAGAATCTTGCTCGCGAATTGATGGAGCTGTTTACCACGGGCCCTGGGCCATACAACGAAGATGACGTACGAAATGTTGCTCTCGCTATCTCCGGCTGGAGACTCGAGAATGAAACTGGTCGAGTCTTTTACAACCCGAAACTTGGTTCGGCTCAGTCGTTCAGCTTCTTAGGTGAGACTAGAGTATGGGATTTAGATTCTGTTGTACGTAAGCTTTTGGATCACCCGCAGACAGCGAATCGGCTAGCGCAGCTCTTGTGGGACGACATCGTCGGTTCTGGCGAGGCCCCATCGAGCCTGGGCAGGAATTGGCATGATCGCGGCTATGACAATCGCTGGCTTGTGACAGAGATAGTCAGTTCAGATGAATTTCGAGAGAGTGGTCACTATGTTAGACCGAAGAGCGGGTTCGAGTACTATATGACTTTGGCCCGTATTTTAGGTTTTGACCCACGCGACCTATACAGGGCAAGGAACCTTGGCCATATGCCGTGGGAGCCTCCAAACGTTGCTGGCTGGCCTGGTGGTGATCGCTGGCTAGATGTGGGGTCTTCGCTGTCTCGCCTGCAGTCTTTAGCTTTCGATTTTAAGACTGTAGAAGGTGGGACAACGGCTAGAACCGAAGAGACCCTTGATCGCTGTGCAATATTTGAAGTGTCCGAAAGAACACTCCAAGCAATTAACGACGTTGACAAAGAACCCGACCTTGGTGAGCCAGGTTTAGCGCAGTTGCGTTGGTGGGTTGCTCTTAGTAGTCCGGAGGCGAACCTAGTATGACAGAAGAATTCGATCCGAATTTAGCTAAGAAACTAAAAGAAGATAAGCAGCGCACAACCCGACGCAAGTTTTTGATGGGGCTGGCCGGAACCGGTGTAGTTAGTGCAGCGACGGTATATGGAATTAATCGAAGCGGTAGTCCAACGCGGAGTCTAGGTTCAACGAGTGAAGATCTAAACTCAACCGCAACCACTCTCTTAGGGCAGGGCTCGCCAAGACTGGTGGACTTTTCAGAACGTATTCTGGTTCTAATCGAATTGCAGGGCGGCAATGATGGCCTTTCTACCGTCGTGCCCTACGGTGACGCTGCCTACTATGACGCCAGACCAAATCTCGGTATTCCTCAAGGGGAAGTACATGCCATTGATGACCAGATAGGGCTGCACCCTGCTTTGGCTTCACTTGCCCAGCGCAAATTTGCCGTTGTCGAGGGTGTCGGGAATACAACAGAAAATCTCTCCCACTTCTTCCAACAAGCGAAATGGCACACGGCTGGCGACGGTCGTGTCGGTTTCGTCAGCCAGCTTGGTGAAGAGTTAGGCAACAAATATGGAGCTGACAAACTGGTTACCCTTTCTGTTGCAGGCTATGCACCGCAACTGGATGGAGCGGGTAAAGGAAGTCTGACAATAGCTGGGCCTAACCAGTTAAGGGTGCTGACACGACAAGACTATATATATCCCGGCTATCGAAGAGCGCTATCGAAATTTCAAGGTGGGCCGCTAACTACTCAGTTGGCTGACAGTTACACTCAGATTCGTTCCATTGCCGAGGTTCTACCAGAAGAGATAGAAGTAGATTCAGAATCTTCTATGATCGCTGACGGCAAGACTCTTGGTAACCAGCTTTGGGTGGCGGCAGGGATGATTGAGGGTGGGACTGGCGCCCGTGTTATCCATGCAAAGCTGGGTGGCTTTGATACGCACGAAGGCCACCTGGGTCGTCACGGTGCATTAATGACGCAAGTTAATGCTGCGGTTGATGGCTTTCTAGATCGTATGGAAAAAGCTGGCTTGGCAGATCGAGTTCTAGTTGCGCTAACTTCTGAGTTCGGACGACGTGTTGGTGAGAATGGTGGAGGACTTGACCACGGTAACGGTTCAACATTGATAGTGTTTGGTCCTGTTAACGAAGGCAGGTACGGCGTCTATAACAGTCTTAGCAACTTGGACGATCGTGGAAACTTGAGAACAGAAGTTCCGTACACAAGTTACTTGCGAACTCTTGCTCATGACTGGCTAGGGACCGAAACGATTCTGCCTGACGCAGAGTCGATCACTGGACTTGTATAAACACTAGGGTTCTTCGAGATGCTGAGCTGTCGGTACAGAAGCTGCTGACGTGCAAGTGTCTTCGCCGCTCGGCGCCAACGGTTTCGCTAATTGTGTAGAGTTTGCGGCGCCTACACAAGGACTCAGAAACTTGTCTTCGCTAGCTTCTGTTTGCCTCCCGACTAGTTAACTATTGTGACAGACTCAGCAGCTCGGATGACACCAGTGTCGTTGGTTAATGCAGCTCCAGAAGCTGAAACTAGTTGCGCTGCAATTTCGTAT
>CAZYMB010000036.1:0-3427 GCA_964648795.1 uncultured Acidimicrobiaceae bacterium | reverse complement strand
CTCCAGGACTTCTGGGACTAGGTATTCGTATAGCTCGTTGCCAGTAATTCGCCAGTCTGCTATATCGAGCCAAGAATCTGCGTTTGTTTGCTGGTTTATCAGTTGCGCTAAAAAGATATATAGTTTCGGGATTAAACCTACTATGTCGAACATTTCGTGATGGCTGTGTATCAGTGGGTCCAGGTCTATCCCAGTCGGCACGCTCCATGTAGAACATATATAACGAGAGTTGTCGGATTTTGGTTTGAGTTGAGAGCCTTCGTGTTTGATTATGTTATTGAGCACGCTTGTCGTCTTCGCATTCTCCAAGTGTTCCTGGGGTAACATGCTCGGTGTTTCCCAAAAAGCTTTATTAGACAAGTTGCACCCGCAATTCGAGTTTAGGAATCTGAAAATGTGTTCGGTAGTTGTTGCAAGCCATTGAATCCCTGACTCAAATACGAATGTTTCGAATTGGAATGTTGCTGCACCGGCCTCTTTGTAGCCCCATTTATCCCATTGGCCCGTTTCTTCAGCTACCTGAAAGGGTTTCAGCCGTAACAGGCCAATTTTTTCTAGATTGGCCAAGTGTGAAATGGCGATGCAGCCAAGTCGTTCCTCAAGTATCTCCAGGGCTTCTGTGCCTGTGGCCTCGTTGCCCATAGATTGCTATCTATCCAGGTGTTGAGGGAAGACTCTTGCAATGGCTTCTAGTTTATGCACAAGCCATTCGAAGAGTTCTGGGTGCTCATCTGGATTTTGGAAGTCGCCTGACTTTTCAATTATGATTCGACTAGCTTTTTTATCCGGTAGAGCTCGCCAATCCATTTCAAAGCCAAGGTCTGTTTCGATTGAACTTTTTTTGGAGAGTAGCTGTTCAAACAGTTCGTCGTCTTCACGTATATATAGCTCAGTGGCAACTAGGTCTTTTGTGGAGTTCACTATCGCCGACATATGGATTCCTGCAGTACCGATTGCGAACGTGTACCAGTGTCTAGGTCTCGGTTTTCTCCAGCTTTTGATGTATTTGGTATTTCCTTCGCCGAACTCTCTTAGCCCGGTAAAAAACTCTAGCTGCTGGAGTTTATTCTCGCTTAGTTCTTTCGAGGCCCCTTTGCTTTGTCTCGCTGCTTTGGTCCAGCCGTTTGGTTTTGAGATTACGTTAAACCTGGGTGCCGGGCGTGAGTTGTCTATCTTCCACACTTCGAGTTGTATTAGAAAGAAGTTCGCCTCTTCCGAGGTATTGTCGTTGAGCCAGCTAATGGCACTGGTGTGTTCTTCGCGCGGTTCGTCTACTATCCAGATTGCAGTTTTGGCGTCTAGGCCGGCAGCATATGTTATTAGTTTACCTAGGTGGTCGTGATCGCTTGCTTCGAGCTGATTCTCGATGATGACGCTGTTGCCCTGCTCGTCTTCGGCCAAGATGTCAACGTTAAACCGGCCTACAGCTGCTTCGGTTTGTGTGTTGTACAGGTCTATGTCTAGTTCTTGGGTAAGGGTCGCCAGGTTTTCTTCTTTAGCGAGCCAGGTGGTGAAGTCGTGAGCTTCGTGTTTCCAGATATCTCTTACGGGTAGCTTTGCGAGCGTGCTGATTTCAGTAGTTGGGCCAGACATAGGGGGTCCTCTGTGGGATAAATGGTAGTCAAAAAAAGTTGAGGCTGTTCAACTTTAGGTAGTTCTACTTTCCTGGGTCGTACTGGTGTTTGTCCAGGGTTTTTGCTTAATCGTAGATCTGCTACCCGGTTTGGCTTGGGCGGCTAAACTCTAGGGCATGCCCGCTAATTCAGATTCAGAGACAATCAATAACCATGCTGCCTTTATATGGAGTGTGGCTGATCTGTTGCGGGGTGACTATAAGCAGAGCGAATATGGTCGTGTGATTCTGCCGTTCACTGTTCTGCGTCGTTTCGATTGTGTCTTGGCTGATTCTAAGCAGTCTGTTCTGGCGGAATATGAGGGGGCTGTAGATCGTGGCCTAAAGAACTTTGCTGAAGTTTTAGATCATGCAACTCCTATTAAGGGTTTGTGGAATATCTCTAAGCACGATTTGAGCACCATTATTGCTGATCAAGACAACCTGGTTCGTAACTTAGAGGCCTATGTAGATGCATTCAGCGACGAGGCTAAAGACATTCTTGCTAAGTTCGATTTCTTCGCTCATATTAAGCGACTAGACCAGGCAGGCCTGTTGTATTTGGTGGCATCTAAGTTCGCGGAGATAGATCTTCACCCTGACACGGTTTCTAATGCTGAGATGGGCTACTTGTACGAGGAGCTTGTCCGTAAGTTCTCTGAGCTTTCTAATGAAACTGCGGGGGAGCACTTTACGCCTCGTGAAGTTATTGCTCTTATGGTCGATCTGTTGTTCGCTCCAGATGATGAAGCTTTAACTAAACCTGGGGTGGTGCGTAGTTTGTTTGATCCTGCTTGCGGTACTGGTGGCATGTTGAGTGCTGCTGAGGACAGGCTTAAAGAACTTAACCCTAAGGCGAGGTTGAAGGTTGCTGGTCAGGAGCTTAATGCTGAGACTTATGCGGTGTGTCGTTCTGACATGATGTTGAAAGGCCAAGACGCTAGCAAGATTAAGTATGGCAACTCGTTTAACGAAGATGGGCATGCTGGGGCACAGTTTGACTATTTGTTGGCTAACCCCCCATTTGGTGTGGAGTGGAAGAAAGTTAAACAAGAAGTAACTGACGAGCATGAGTCGCTTGGGTTTGGTGGCCGCTTTGGTGCCGGGTTGCCCCGTATTAACGATGGCAGCTTCTTGTTTTTGCAGCACATGATTTCAAAGTGGAAGCCAGCTAAAGGTGGTGGCTCTCGTATGGCTATTGTCTTTAATGGTTCGCCGTTGTTTACTGGCGCTGCTGGTTCGGGTGAGTCGGAGATTAGGCGTTGGGTTATAGAGAATGATTGGCTTGAAGCTGTAGTTGCTTTGCCTGATCAGCTTTTCTACAACACCGGTATTAGTACATATTTCTGGATTTTGTCTAACCGTAAAGAGAAACGCCGCAAGGGCAAAGTACAGCTGATCGATGCTCGTGAAATGTTTGTGAAGAACCGCAAGAGCTTAGGGGAGAAGCGCAAAGAAATCCCAGAAGACAAAATGGCCGAGATTGTCAAACTTTACGACGGCTTTAAAGACACTGAGCAAAGCAAAATCTTCCGCAACGAAGAGTTTGGGTTCTTGCGAATAACGGTTGATAGACCGTTGCGTATGGACTGGACTGTGCAGGCCGAACACTTCGAGCAGCTAACAGAGGTTAAAGAGTTCGCTGCGTTAGAAGCAGATAGCCAAGCAAAACTTGTTGACACGTTAAAAGTAAGCATTGGCGAAAGCTTTGAGTCGCTTAAAGAGTGCAGGGCCTGGGTTAAACAAGGTATCGCCACAGCAGGGGTAGAAAGCAAAGGCGCAAAGCTAACAAACGCTATTGCAGATGTATTTGGC
>CAZYMB010000035.1:0-3765 GCA_964648795.1 uncultured Acidimicrobiaceae bacterium | reverse complement strand
AGCTCGTGTCGTGAGATGTTGGGTTAAGTCCCGCAACGAGCGCAACCCTCGTCCTGTGTTGCCAGCATTTAGTTGGGGACTCACAGGAGACTGCCGTGGTTAACACGGAGGAAGGTGGGGATGAGGTCAAGTCATCATGCCCCTTACATCCAGGGCTGCAAACATGCTACAATGGCAAGTACAACGGGCTGCTATACCGCGAGGTAAAGCGAATCCCTTAAAGCTTGTCTCAGTTCGGATTGGAGTCTGCAACTCGACTCCATGAAGCTGGAGTCGCTAGTAATCCCAGATCAGCAACGCTGGGGTGAATACGTTCCCGGGCCTTGTACACACCGCCCGTCACACCACGAAAGTTGGTAACACCCAAAGTATGTGGCTCAACCCTTCGGGGAGAGAGCATCCTAAGGTGGGACTAGCGATTGGGGTGAAGTCGTAACAAGGTAGCCGTACCGGAAGGTGTGGCTGGATCACCTCCTTTCTAAGGAGTGGCTATAGTCAGGAAGCACATTTTGTGTTGATGAGGATAGCTGTGACTAGTTGACACACGCATGAATTCAGGCGATGTTTGCTTGCAAACTCGCACGAACCTAAAGGAACTCTTGAGTTCCCGGGTTCGCTCTCTCTTTCGTTTTGAGGTAGCTACAAATACTGCCCCGATGTTTGCTTGCAAACTCGTAGGAACTCGTAGAGTTCCCGGCCTCCACATTGTGGGGGCTTTGTTAGTTTTGGCTTAAATTTAGAAAGGTAAACTGGTGGCGGAGTTTGCTACGAGCAGTATATATATTGCTCATGAAGATGTTGATACCTTTGTTGATGGGAATATGGACTACCTTAATGAGCTTCCGTTTTCTGAGGAGTTTGGTGGCTAAAATTTTGTAGATAAATGAGCACTCATTGTTTAAGTGCGAGACATGGCCTGAATAGCGACGATTAGACCGGGCAATAGCTGTTTCCAAATCTCACCATCGATATTTGGGAGCCAGTGGGAGGTCCCGAACGATCGACCTGATTTGAAGTCTGTATTGCAAAGGCCTCCAGCTTTGTGTTTGGTCGAGATTAGCGTGGTACCTGTATAATTCAGTATGGCGGATAATTTGGTAATGCCAAGGGCGAAAGCTACAGCAGATAATACACGAGTTGGGCACATTGTTATTTCAAGTAATGCTCCGATAGCAGCCAAGCAGGGCTACACATCGGTGTCTGCGGAAATGGTTAAGGTTAGTAATCCAACAGATGTATTTCAGGAATTAGTTCAGTTGTACTGCGATCAATTCTTTAGCGACAAAGAAGCCCCAGAACCAGGTGCGCAGCTATTTGATGGCGGCTATAAGATCTATGAAGTCGGTCGATATCTAGAGATCGTAGATTTTGTTGATAGGGATTCAGCAGTACCAAAGGTGAGGGTGCATTCATTAGATCCCGATGACCGTGACGAAAAGGTATTTCCACTGAAGTCTCTTGATGTTTATCAACCAACCGCTTACCGTGTGCCAGGCAGGGATGGGCCATCTACAGTTTTCATTGACTTCCTAGAAAGACTCTACCTAGGGTTAGACCTTAAGTCAGCAGGCAATTTGGATACTCTTCCTGACGAAATTGGTGTTCACATAATCAGGCAATTACATGGGCCCTTGAAAGATCATGTTGATGCTCAATACGGTATCTTCTTCGCTCACGGAGCAATAGCCTGGCTAAACAGCCGGCCACAGTTACTTGCTGATCATACGAATCTTGTCGCAAGGCTTGTGAAGACCGCAAGTGCTCAGCTAGAACACCTGCTCGCTAACGGCGCTAAGTTAGGTCTTACAGCCGAACTAGTGCGGCAATCTTCGCTCACTGCTAGAAATGATCAAGACCCTGGGGCTGTCAAATCTTTCGGGAGGTAAAAACTCAAGACTATAGACGTAGAACGGCTGGAGTGTTGCATCCACGTCAGTGATAGACTTGCAGAAAGTAGGCGGGAGAATGGCGTGGCGGATCCGATAGCAGTTAGACAGCAGATGTTCAGAGAGGTTTTGGCTTCTCACGACGAGGGTGTTTGGCAGGCACAACAAATTCGGTTTATTACAGACGCTCTAAGAACGTTTAATTTTCTGGCTTCCTCACCCCTGATCGGTTGGTTTATTAGTGTCCAAGAGAGCCTTAGCGATGTTCCAGTAGAGCTTGAAGACCGCATGACCGTCGGCTTTAAGCGCTATAAGGGCTTCGACTACTCGCTGCAGTATTTTCTTCAGAGTATCCGTGATTTAAGACAGGTTGACTTTAATGGAGATGCATACCACTGGGCAGTCTCAGCTGCTCCGAAGCGTGAATTCATAGAGGCATTGCTTAGTGTTCTAACGTCAGAAGGTCCCGAAGTTAAAGCAAAAATTGGAGCGCTGGCAGATTTGACACGTTCGCAGCACCATCAGCCTGGGCTCTCATTGTCAGAATTGCTAGCAGACGATGAGTGGTTAAAGGTCTTCGACGTCGTTACAGAACTAATTCCTTCTGCCAGTTTGATGGAGATTAGTGGTCGTTTAGTTGGTCCGTTAACACATGTGTACGGACAACAGCTAGTTGACAAGAACAGGTCGGACGTTCTTCTGAAAGCCTTGATGGATAGATACAAGCGTTATGAAGCAGGTGAAAAGTCTCGCCTGATCTCTGGTCTCGCAGAACAGAGCGAAGCTTTCGGATCCGAAGTGAGAGAGTTGCTTGAGTTGATCGTTAATGGAGCAGAACTATCATCTGAAGAAGCCCTAGAAATCCTTGATAAGTTCGATGGCATTGCCGAGCTAGCTCACAATAACTTCTATGATATTCCCGAGAACTTGCGCTTTGCGGGGGGACGCCTTCCAGATATCCGAACGATGTCAGGGCGTTCAGATAGATTCTGCAAACTTTGAGGTAGCTACAAATATTTACTACTCGGCCTCCACATTGTGGGGGATTTGTTGGTTTTGGGTGGTTAATAGTCCTGGGGATGTGTCATTGCATGCCCTAAAAAATGGGTGAACCTGCGATTCTTAGTAGATGACCGAGGTCACCTCCATGGTGTACACTGGACATAGAGGTAGGCGGTATGGCGGTCTCTCTAGGGCAGTATCCAAGATGGGCACCTAGAGTTGGTTCACTGGGTGGCGTGCGGTTCGGGAACGGTAACTACCGGTCAATTGTGCGTCCTCCAAGGTTCGTTGGCTATAACTTTGATGGATTTACTTTCGACTCCGGCCTCGTCGGCACAAAGTTCATTCGTTGCTCGATGGTGGGATCCAAGCTGTTCGGAGATTTGCAGATGTTATCGATCGAAAAATGTGATTTGACGGAAGCGACAATTGCCGGTGATATTTCGGGAACTGAAATCACTGGTGGAAGCCTGCGACATGCTGATCTTTCCAGTCTGACTGCCAAGGATCGAGAAATCAGCAATCCGATATTTCGAGATGTTGATGTCACCGGAGCGGTAATGGCTCTCAGGAAAGCAGCGTATCTTCGCGGTAATATCACTGGACATGAAACAATAGTGTGGTTGCGATCATTCGGACGGGTAGCTAAACCGGAGCAGATAGCGAAAGCGTTTTCACTAGAGGATCCAACCAGGGCCCAATCACTTTAAATTCTTAGGCCTTTGGGACTATAAATAATCTTCCCGGTTAAGAAATTTGCCTAAAGCGTCGAAGCAAGGACCTTAAGAGGGCTTTATCAGCTCGATTATTAGGGGACTCGATAATGGGGGCATTTTCGAAGCGACGCTTCGTTTTAGGAATTGGTGCATTCTTATTG
>CAZYMB010000034.1:0-4408 GCA_964648795.1 uncultured Acidimicrobiaceae bacterium | reverse complement strand
ACTCGTCGCAGCAGAAAGCGGCACCCCAAACGCAACTGTGGGCATTGGAGATAGCGCAATCGAAGGTATTTTCGTTTCCGATGTTGCAAGATCTGCAGACCTAGCAATAGATACAACCACCACGACAGATGATCCGGACGATGAAGGGACAACAACGCCAACCTCAGATCCAGAAATTACCGACACTACTGAAACTGTGATCACACCAGTTACCGAACCGCCAACTTCGCCAACTGTTATTCCTCCGCCCGTCGAAGTCGAGACTGTGACCTTTAATCTTCTAGAAGGTCGCCATAACCTTCCCGCTGACAATTACTGCACTCTCTACACTCGCAATGATGAGTCCGTCGGCCTGTATAACTCCTTGCACTCTCAATTTAGCTATGGCGATGGATTCGCTTTCGGTTTAGACGATGAACCTTTTCAAGAGTATGAAGTGACTATCGCCACACCACTGTTTGAGTCAGTAGGAGAAGTAAACGTTTTGCAGATACCGTTCAGTATGGAAGTAGCGACGATTACTTGCAGGCCAATACCTGAGGGAGAGACTCCTGAGCGGTCTCTGACTATACCTGGGCGCTACTAGGCAGATAAGAAACGCATCGTCATTTTTCGCCCACTCGCCTCTTAGAAGCTAATGCTAAGATCTCCCTATGGCTAAGCCCACTATCGCTGAAGTTGAAGGCTCATGCTGGCTAAATCACCTAGAGAGATTTGGCTGTTCCGCAATTAGGTTCACGCTAACCTAACTAGTAATAGTTGATACACAATGGAGTTTTCATGCCCGCCACTCTCTACAGCGACACTGGTTACACGCTAAGTCACCTTGTCGAGCGAATAAGACAGAACGAAATCAGCCTCCCTGACATACAGCGTCCATACGTTTGGCCTAACACCAAGACACGCGATTTGTTCGATTCGCTCTATCGTGGCTACCCGGTCGGCACACTACTTTTCTGGGAGACAGATGCTGATGTTAACCAGCGCAGTATTGGTTCTGGGCAGAGTGAGCGAATTGCCAAAATGCTTATCGTTGACGGCCAACAGAGGCTCACATCTCTCTATGCAGTTCTCACTGGCCAGCCAGTACTGGATAAGAACTTTGAGAGTCGCCACATCCGCATTGCCTTCCGACCATCTGATGAAACATTCGAGGTTGTCGACGCCACAGTTAAAAACAATCCCGAGTTCATCGCCGACATAACTACATTGTGGGATGGTTCCTATAAGCAACAGATAAGAGAATTCACTAAGCGTCTAGCTGAAAGCCGAGAAGGTGAACTTACAGACGAAGAACAAGATCTACTAGAAGAGCGAATTGACCGGGTTAGGGATCTTCGAGATTTCCGTTTCCAGGTTATTGTTCTAAGTTCTGACGCTGACGAAGAACAAGTGAGCGATATTTTCGTTCGCATTAACTCTCAGGGGGCGCAGCTAGGTCAGGCAGACTTTATCTTGACACTGATGTCTGTTCACTGGGAGGAAGGCAGAACAGCACTTGAAACTTTCTGTCGCAATGCCAAGGACCCAAATGCTCCTACCCCGAACGCTAGAAACCCTTTTATCGACCCCGCACCTTCTCAGCTACTACGTGCGTCTGTTGGCTTGGCGTTTGGAAGAGCACGCTTGAGTTCTGTATACAAGTTATTAAGAGGTCGTGATCTCGAAACTGGTGAAGTTTCTGATGAACGTAGGGTTGAACAGTTCGATCAGTTGAAGGCGGCTATAGATCAGGTTCTAAACTTGACGAACTGGACGGAGTTTCTGAAGTCTCTGCAAACTGCCGGGTTTAGAAGCCCTCGGCAGATTGGTTCTGAGAACACTCTTGTCTATACCTACTTGATGTATCTAATTGCTAAGCGGGACTTTAAGCTTTCTGGCGAACCGCTACTTAACATAATTGCACGCTGGTTCTTTATGGCCAGCACGACTTCAAGGTACATAGGCTCATTTGAAACCCAGGTAGAGGCCGATTTGGCCCGACTATCCCAGTTAGAGCGTACACCTGAGAGTTTTGTGAATGAACTAGACCGGGTAATACGTTCTAACTTCACTTCGGATTATTGGGAAGTGTCTCTACCGAACCTACTAGACACGTCTGCTGCCAGAAGCCCGAGGCTTGCCGCTTATTGGGCAGCTCTAAATCTGCTGGACGCTGAAGTTCTAGGCTCCAAGAAGAAGATAAGAGACCTACTTGATCCAGCACTTAACCCACCTAAGTCTATTGAACGCCACCACCTGTTTCCGAAGAACTATCTAGCTAAGAATGGCGAGACTTCTCGCAAGTCCGTGAACGCTATAGCAAATATGGCATTCATGGATTGGCCTGAAAACATAAAGGTGAGCGACTCTGCACCTAGTGAATATTGGCCGTCTCTGCGTGAAGCAATGTCTGATGAGCAGATCAAACAGCAAGAATATTGGCACGCGCTACCTGTGGGTTGGGAGCAACTCAGCTTCGATGAGTTCAAAGCTAAACGCCGCACACTGATTGCCAAGGTTGTTCGAGATGGCTTTGAGAAACTCTCTGGTGTTTCGCAAGATTCAACAGCACCATCAAGTATCGACGATCTACTACACGGCGAATCGCAGCGCCTCGAGTACAAGTCGACTGGCCGAGTTAACTTACACACTGGTTCGTTAGACAAGAAGATGGAACACGTTGTTGCTAAAACAGTTTGCGGCTTTCTCAATGCTGAAGGTGGCACACTACTTATCGGTGTAGATGACGACGCCGAAATCCTTGGCCTGGATAACGACTACAAAGCTATGGGCAGTAAAGCAAACGCCGACGGTTACGAACTATGGCTTCGACAGCATTTAGACAACTCACTTTCGACATCAACTGCAGGAACAGTCAAGATCAATTTCCGCAAAGCAAACAACAAAGATGTCTGCGAAGTTTCAGTCGCAGCCGCAGGCAAACCTGTATTCACAAAGCCAGCCGAAGGCGGCTCAGGAGACGCAACAGATTTCTACGTGAGAATAGGCAACGCAACACGACAAATGTATGGCGACGAGCTAATTGAATACCGAGACGACCATTGGGGATGAGCAGGGTTACTGAATTCGTTAATGAATTCCTAAGGGACCTCACCCCAGTCAGGTTAATACTTCTTATGAGCTTAACGATACTCCCCGCTTTGGTGGGGCAAGTCGGCTTTGGCATCTTCCCCGCCACTACATTTGGAACAGCCGGTGAATGGGCTGCGGCGGTTACTTCCATGATTGCAGTTATTTTTCTGATTAACCAAAATACTTTGTTACGCAAAGAAATAGGGGTACTCAATCAACAAGTTGCTGATGAGAAACTTGCGGAGTGGCAAGAAAAGATAAAGGAGCTTGGAAACCCTGGAAACGATCCTTCAATCAAGTTTGTTACTATAAGAGAACTTGATCGAATTGGAAACAACCACAGCTTTTCTAGCTACATGAACTCACTGGAAAGCTGGTCAGAGTTAGAACCGGCCATCAGCTTCGCTGTTGATTCCAGGTTGAACGGCACCCTGTCACGAATCAAACTCTTGCAGCAAGAACTATTAACACATTGCAATAGCTTTGGAAACCCGGAACCGATACAGAACTGGCTAAACGAACAAAATAGAGAAATCGAGACGCTAATTGGCCGTCATGACGACTTTGCTCGCTTAGCCAATCAAGTTGAGAAGCGAACTTGGTTCAAAACCGAAGAGTGGAGAGAAGTTCATGACCCCAACGGCAAAATCAGCGACCACCACTTAAAGCACAAAGAAAACGCCACAAAAGCAAACCTAAACAATATAGAGTTTGAGATTCAACCAAACTAGATAGTTCGTTTAAGGCGCACCCCGTCGCTGGTCAGCAGCTTGTCTTCTTGACCTGATTCGGTAAGCGACCATAGTATCAATCAGTTGCTAACCCACACTCCGCAAGGGCAAGATAGCGCTGCCTATCTGCTTTCCGTTTGCCATAACAACATACGATCGAAACCAGAATCGCTCACCAGTTAATGTGTTCTCTTCAAGCCAATCGAATATCGTCTCATCTGATAGATACCAGCGGCCAGCGTGCTTCGGCTTGATTGTTTTTGGAAGCGAGTCAGATTGGACTTCTTCTCCAGCTACTACGAAATCTTCAGTTGAATTCAAAGGTGTAAATCGAAGTTTCATTTCTTTAGCACCATGCAAGGCCCTCGAATCAATATCTTGCATCCTTGAAGTCGAAAGGATCACTAGACCAACTTCTTCCACCTCAGTAGCGCTAAAACCTTTGTTTACTGTAGAAACTTCATGTAGGAGGCTACCGTCCACTTCATGACTCCTGATTCGCACTTTAAGCTTAGGCCTGCGATACCAAAGTCGAAACAACCAAACAAACAGACCAAGCGTGGCTCCAAAGACAATTTCCATTGCAAGCATTATGCCTGATG
>CAZYMB010000033.1:0-5355 GCA_964648795.1 uncultured Acidimicrobiaceae bacterium | reverse complement strand
CTGTCGACGAAGCTTCAGAGACAACGACCGCAGATGAAGACGCCTCCCACGATGATGGAGCAGATGAAGACTCACATAGCGACGAAGGCTCTCACTCAGACGAAGGAGGTTCTCATTCTGACGAAGGCGCCTCCCACGATGATGGCATTGAGATCACAGACCTTGAAAATGCCCCAACGGTTGGCCTTTCAGTAACTTCAGACGAACTTGGCGGACAAATTTTAGACATCACACTTACCAACTTTGAAATCTCAGTCGAAAATGCCAGCACCGAACCGTTAGAAGGTGAAGGCCATCTACATCTACTAGTTGATGGTGAACGTACCAAACGTTTCTATAACGAACAGCTTTATGTAGAGCTAGAAGACGGCGAGCACACACTCGAAGTAGAAGTGAGTGCCAACAATCACGCTGCTTACACAATCGACGGTGAGCCTATTCGTGCAGCTGCCGACGTAGTAGTGGTCAACAATGGCGACAAATTAGTTTCGGAATCTGAACTTGATTCAACGGCTGGTGTCGAGCTAAACGTTGTGGCGGACCCAATCGCTGGCGCAAACGTAACACTCACAATAACTGACTTTGAATTTGCAAATGGTTTCGACGCCAATTCAACCAGCGCCAATGCTGGCTGGGCTGTTCTAACGGTTGAAGGCAACCCAATCGAGAATTTGATTGGCGACAGTGCTCACATTAAACTAGCTGAGCCAGGCACATACGAAATTGCAGCGCAACTAGTTTCAGCTTCTGGAGCTGCATTAACCAACGACGCTGGTGTCATCCGAGCTACTCAAAGCGTCATCATAGAAAACTAAAGAAGCTTGTAAGTTTCGACAGCGAAGCTCTTCCGTTCTTTAACCTATTAACTTGCAAGTCCTGTGACTAACTCAAAGCCGGTACCAGGACCAAGTCCAGCGTCTGCTGAACCATTGAGAGGACCTACAAAGGCATCGCTCGAAACTGTCCGACCATCTGATCCGTCTGACGTTAGGTTACCGGACGTTTCAACTGATCCTCGAGCAGCAAAATCGACTCCGTTTGCGAACAAAGTGTTGTTGCGCACAACACCACCTGAACCGTGATCTGCCATAATCCCCGTATGGTTAGCTCTGAAAACCACATTGTTCTCAACAATTGCACTATCGGAATCGAACCGGATTCCGATCGCATCGCTACACGGGGCTCCGTTGCCACCGATGCCGCTGGCAGTAATGTCATGGACAATATTGCCCGATATAACTAAGTTCGATGAAGAGTTAACTCTGATCGCTGCTTCACACCAAGAATCTATATTGAAGATATGATTTTCGCGAATCGTAATGTCTCGAGTTTCACTTTTTACGTTTATCGCCTCAGATGTGGCATTTCCATTGTCATGCAGGACATTGTTCTCAACAATTACATTGTTGGTTTGGTCACCGCCTGAACTTCCAGATCCAATATAGATAAGTTCACCCCAGACGTTGAAACTTTCTACTCGACCTGCGGCGTTGCCAGCCCGATTGCCAGTTTCAGAAACATCGCAACCTGCAACTCTCACATGAGAGGAACCTCCCTGAACAAAGATAGCTTCCTGACCTAAGTCCCAAGCCCGACAATTCAGAGCCTCAACGTGACTAGAAGAATCGATACCGACACCCTTCATCGAGTTTGTTGAACTCAAGCCATCAACAACGATGTAGCTTGAATCCTTGATAAATACCGCCGCCGTTCCTCCACCTACTTCATAGCCGCCGAGCTCAAATATAGCTTCGCCTCCAACAGATCTAAATTCGATTGGGCTGCCCTCTAAGCCACTTTTCCCGACAATGTTCAAATGGCCATAGCTGCCGGGCTCAAAGCACACCACATCACCAGCGGAAGCCTGAGCTACGACAGCATCTAGATCGCTTCCAGGAGAAACATCTATAGTGCAAGCTCTTCCACCTCCTGCAAGGCTGACTTGAATTCCGCCAGGTGACCCCGCAAGGGCTGTCTCAACTTCTAGTTGAAGTTCTGATTCTACTCCAGGCGCCAACTCAGTTTGTACCGCTGAAACTGTAGTATGCGTAGTAGCATCACCTACCCTATTTGAGCCTACTGAGATATCGCTCTCCGAATTATTTGACGCTGACAATCTCAAGTCCCCATCTTTGCCGCCATCTTGACCATCTGAGAAGAACGCAAGGCTAACCAACGCCAATACGAGGAAGCCAAATGCCAGCAAACCTACAGGTGCTATCTTTGATTTGTTTTTAAAGTTCATTATTTCAACACCCGCCGAAAATATGCCGCTATTAAAAGTTTACAAACTTCAGTACACGCAATCCAGTCGCCCTGTCACCCGTTCAGGGTTACCGCTTCACTCGTCGACTAATCCAATATCTTAAACAAGTCCAGTGATCGACTCTGCATCAGGCAGAATTGTTTCGGTTCCAAGCCAGTCGTGGGCAAGAGTTCGCAAGTAACTTGTGTATGGTATTTCAGTTTTCAGGTTTCCTCGGTCGTCCAAGTTACTCAGGCTGCTGTATACACCGTGTCGTCCTTCGTTGACTGGGCCAAATACCATGAGCGTAGAGCCATTACCGTGGTCTAACCCAGCACCGTTCTCGGCACCACGACGACCGAACTCAGACGTTAGAGCAACTAGGACTCGATCCGACAACCCAGCGTTGTCCATACGATCCAAGAAACCATCGACCGCTGCATCAACTTGTGCCATTAATGCTGCGTGACGATTCACATGTCCTTCGTGAGTATCAAACCCACCAATCTTGGCGTGAATGACTCTCGCCCCTGTTCCTGCCTCGATCATCCCCGCTGCAATCCACAGCTGACTACCAAGCTGCCCGCCGTCAGCGATCATGCGACTCTCTCTATCGATCTCGATTTCTTCTGGCAAGTCTTGTACGAGTGAACCGATCTGAGAGTAGCTCTGCGCTAAACGAGTAGTTAGGGGCCCACCGCTGAATCGTTGCACCGCTTGTCTATAACCCGGATACACCCAATCATTTCTAGTCAAAGTTCTAAGCTGATTGGCCCCTGCAAGAGTTAGGGTACCTTCTCCGGCCCCAACTAGTTGTGGGGCGTAGCCAGCCACCGAAAGAGTAACCAATCTATCTGTCCCGTAAGTTTCGCCAAGCTCTGTACCCAATTGAGAAATGAAACCAACCCTGCCGTCACCGCCGCCAAAATGCCAGAGCTTCTGCTGGTCAAAGTGAGACAAACTGTCTAACGTGTTACCGACACCTTCGACAACAGCGAATCTGCGTTCTGATAACGTCGCCAACTCGGGCGATAATCCGATCTGATCATCAATTGGAATAACCTCGGCCTGAGGGATTGCCAAGTTCGGCCTCAAATCGTAATAGGCGCTATCGCCATACGGCACCACGGTCGATGGACCGTCGTTACCGCCCTGTAGCTCAATGAGAACCAGAATTCGATCGCTAACTGCTGCCGCACCAGCTTGAGAAATAGCAGAAGCTTGCCCACCAAGGGTAGTGCCAGGTGCGCCTAGGTCGCTGTTTCCTGAACCCACCAATGAGCCGAGACTTCGAGTCGAACCACCACTTGAGTTAATGCCGTAAACCGTAGCAGCGCTAATGACACTCGTACCGGCCAAGCCCATTAGGAACTTGCGTCTCGTAGCACTCTTTTTTTCTTCTTTGAGTTTCCTTGCTAGTTCTGGATCAAATTCTTCGGTCATGTCAGCATCGCCTCCGGTGAGCCAAGCGCTATCCACCAACGCAGCTGCCCTTTGCCTGGTTCTCCAAGGTCTGCATTCTCTGCTTCTGCAATAGCTGCAAGTGTGTCTGATGAGACCTCAAAGATTGAACAGCGATCCAAGACCTCATCGACTGTCGCATCTGTTCCACCCTCAACTTGCCTGTAGTCAGTTTGAAGCACTTGCGATCGAGCTAGCACCGACCCAACATCAAGCCAAGCTTCGCCACTTGGCCAGCCAGCAACATTTGGAGGGTCCCACGGCAAGTGCCCAAGATTCCGAAGACGAAAATCTTCATCCAAGGGGTAGTCCAACACTCTTTGGACAGTCATGAAATATTCAAGGCCAGTTCGGGGCCTTACATAGTGGTCGCTTTGAATAAACTCTTGCGACTTAAGTATTTGTTCAAGCAACCAAAGATTATCGAAGCCACGGTCATGCCAGTTCTTCCCCAGACCAGCGGGTGGATTCCCAGAACCAACAAGGTCGTCCCACAACATTTGAGTTATGCGATCAGCTGTTGCTGGATGATCCAGTAGCTTTCTAACTACCGAATCAATGTCCCAAACTCTAGTCTCACCAAGGAAGCTGAAGGACTCAGCTGAGCCCCTGGTTGCATCATAGAAGACGCGACCTGTTTCGTTTTCTAGGCGCCAACCAGATATCGCAAGCGCCACGTTTCGAATATCAGCTTCTGTGTAAGGTCCAATGCCGGTTGTGAAGAGTTCCATTAACTCACGTGCCAAGTTTTCATTGGGGCGTTTCACAACGTTTTGTTGAGCATTTAGAAAACGCATTAGTAGCGGGTCTTTAACAAACTCAAACAACAGGTCTGAAAATGAACCAAGAGCATGTCGTCTAAACATGTTCATTTGTTGAGCAACAGTCCCATACTTCCCACCCGTAGATCTACGACTAGAAGTCAAAAAACTGTGAAAGAAGAAGGTCATTTTTTCTTGCACAGGGTTCTGACCGGTTAGGATTTTCTCCATCCACCATGAGTGGTAGTCCTTTAGCGCTGAGAATTCGTCTGCATAGTTAAAAGGAATAGTGGCAGTATCAATTGGGCGATTCAAAAGTTGGTCGACTGCTGCAGCGTGGCCTTGCTCTGAAAGTACCTTGTTGATCTCTGAAATCAGCGCCGGATCGTTAGCCAAAGTAGCGCGGCGAACTAACTTAGATGCTTCTCCTAGACCGCCTCTCTCCGCCATACATATAAGGCTATCACTGATATTTATTGCTGTCAGGTGTTAAAAAGCGGATTTAGCGATACTAAATGGCAATCTATACGATTTTGAGGCTCTATACTTTCCCGCTTGAGAGCAATAATTCGAACTTTTCAGCCTCAATCACTGGGATGTTGAGCTCCGTAGCCTTATTCAGTTTCGATGCTCCTGGGTTCTCCCCAACAACTAAGTAGTCGGTCTTTGCAGAAACCGACCCTGGAGACTTGCCTCCCCGAACCTTGACTGCGTTAGCTGCTTCAGTTCGGCTATAACCGGGAACAGCTCCAGAAATTACCACTACCTTGCCAGCCAATGTCTGTTCTATGTCTTCAACTTCTGGGCCAACGAAGTTAACTCCCGCTGACTGTAATCTATCTATTACACGCTTCGACTTTGCCTGATTGAAGAACTCGGACACACTGG
>CAZYMB010000032.1:0-5420 GCA_964648795.1 uncultured Acidimicrobiaceae bacterium | reverse complement strand
CGCAAGTCACTGTTAATTCGCACAGGGGGCGAAGATGTTTCGCCTGAGTTATTGGAACAAAGACTCAAAGCACACCCAGGTATCCGAGATGCTGCTGTAGGTTCTGTTCCATCTAAAGACTGGGGCAACGCTGTCCACGCTGTCGTTGTGCCAACGACTGGCATGCTCGTGCCAACTGATGACCTAGCTGACTGGATCAAAGAAACCTTGCCAGCCTGGTACGTGCCAAAGCAGTTTCACAATGTTGGTAAAGTCCCAAAAACTGCCAGCGGCAAAGTAGACCGAGCCCAGCTAGCTACTGATTTGGCTGCGCTATAGAAGCACCACGAGGACGAACACAGAGATGTTTCAGAGCTCCCTGTACCGGAAGACTTGCTGAGGGTGCTGTAACAGAATAATTCTTCCGGCGCTGGCGACGAAACAGCCTCGTGCCGTTGTTCTAACCGTTACATTCACATTTATCGAAAGAGTTTAGCGGTCTGCTAACGCTTCCGGGAACCCTTTCGGATTCCCACGAGAAAATGCTTCGCATTTCTCAAAACGGTTAGCGGTCTGCTAACGCTTCTTTTGCTAGTTCGAAGTCCTCAGGGTTAGTGATGCCAATCCACTGTTCTGGAGATGCGCTCACGTGACACACAAGCTTGCCTTCACTCATTAGCTCATCAACAGCTCCGGGAAGCAGTGCCTCTGCTTTTGGTTCATCAGCATTCTCAGCAATAAAAGCGTCCCAACGATCGTTGAACCCTTCAAAGATTGATTGATCAAAGCACCACATGTTCATCGATGCTGGTGTCGAGTTTGGAATCTCTACATCGCCGGCGATTAGTTCGCCATTGTCGCCTCTGTGCACATCTTCGGTTTCGACGATTCTGGCTAGTTTGCCGTCTACAACTTCACAAACCCCACGAGTTACAGAACCATGATCTGGGCAAGTGTTTCCGAGTTCGAAAGCAACGTTGTAACAAATACCAGGCTCAATCTCTGACAACGCCTCTGCTGCCATTTTAAATGATGTTGCCCCGTAGTAGTCATCTGCGTTAATGACTGCAAACGGTTTTGAGACAGCTTTCTCAGCACTCAACACAGCGTGAAGAGTTCCCCATGGCTTCTCTCTGGCTGGACCAAGGTCATCTTGGCGTACATAGCTAACTGCTAAGTCTGGATGCATACCTGAAACGTGTGCTTTAACGTCGTCTTCGATTTCTGAGCGAACAATCATGACCACGTCACAAAATCCAGCTGCCATTGCGTCTTTGATAGAAAAATCTAAGAACGCTTCTCCACCTTTTCCTACTTTTGCAAGCTGTTTAACGCCGCCAAACCGTGATCCGATACCTGCTGCCATAATTACTAGTGAATAACTCATGGCTAATAATATAGATCACTTGACCTATACGAGCCTGCAATTGGCCATTGGAAATTAACCACCACGCCACTATTCCATTGAATCTTGGGTTTTCTTGATCTGGTCTAAGCTTGGTTGAATTCTCAGCCGATAACGATAGTTGGGCTTAAGACGCGCACTGATGTTCAGACTTAATACTAAGACTTGATCTATGAAATCTGAAACCAAAACAGGATTAGAGACTAAGCCTTCAGATGATGCTGCGACTGATTCACTCACTGACTCAGCGAATACTTCGACAAATAGCACAGCCAATATCAATGCAAATACTGATTCTGATCCTGGTTCTGAGGCCAAAGAGTACAACCCTGTAGCTACTCGCATTTCTGGTGCAGATGTAATAGCCGGTATTTCTGTCGCTCTTGTAATTATCCCACAGTCATTGGCTTACGCACAGCTGGCTGGACTCCCAGCTTCTGCCGGATTGTTTGCCGCCGCTCTCCCCTTGCTTGTGTTCGCCTTATTTGCTTCGTCGCCATTCTTACAAACAGGGCCCGTTGCGCTCACTTCATTGTTGACTTTTGCTGCGTTAACTGGTGGCGGGCTAGAGCCCGGCACTGAGCAATATGTTGCCGGCGCTATGTTGCTTGCACTAATGGTGGCGGTGCTTCGTTTTGGTTTAGGTTTGTCTCGACTTGGCAAGATTGCTGATCTTATTTCTAAGCCAGTCCTTCAAGGTTTTACTAACGCTGCAGCAATTATCATTCTTGCGTCGCAGCTACCTAAAGCTATTGGCGCAGACGGTGTCATACCAGAGGATTTATCAACCTTGCGGAGTGCGTTTTGGGCAATCACTCACCCAAGTGCCTATAACCCTGCAGCCTTAGGCGTCGCTGGAGTCACGCTGTTTTTCATGTTTGGTGGACGCAAGTTACACAAGCTATTCCCCGGTGTTCTACTTGCCGCAGTGTTGTTCTTGGTTATCAGCGCAAGCGGTTTCTACGACGGCACAATCATCGGTGACCCAAACCCACTACCTGAAGGGTTACCTGGTCTTAGCTTTGACTTTGACTTTGGTTTATTGAGCTCTTTAATCACAGGAGCATTAATTGTTGCTCTAGTCGGATTTGCAGAACCAACGGCTATTGCTAAGACATTCGCTGAAGAACATAACCAGCGTTGGAGTGTCAACCGAGAGCTTATGGCTTCTGGTGCAGCTAACTTTGTTGCTGCTATAAGCGGAGCGTTACCAGTTGGTGGGTCTTTCTCTAGAAGCGCATTGAACAAGCTAGCTGGAGCGCAAAGCCGTTGGAGCGGCATGGTTACCGGTTTAGTCGTTCTAGCCTTCCTTCCATTTGCGTCGATTCTGAATGAGCTACCACAAGCTGTCTTAGGTGCAGTTGTTGTTGGTGCTGCGATCAAACTTGTGAAGCCCAACCAGTTCAAAGATCAGTTCGCTGCCTCCAAAATCGAAGGTGCAATCATGGTTATAACATTTGTTGCGACACTGGCCTTTGCTCCACAGATTCACTGGGCATTACTAATCGGCGTCGCAGCTACGTATGTGGCAAGACTGGTTAAGCACGACCCTAATGATGGGCGTGATTCTGAGAGTGCTGCGGCCTCGACGCGATAGCTTCTGATCTAGTCGCAAACCCCAGCAAACCAACTCAATTATTTATTGATACTGCCTTATACTGGGTAGACGAGGCGGAGTATTATGGGTAAGGTATCCAAGCGGAACTATTCTACAATCGAGAAGGCCTATCAATTTAGGTCATCTAGAGACCTACTTCTTCCCATTTGGGGGATAGTCCTCGGATCAGTAGGGTTTGTCACGTTCATACAATTGGTATCAGGCAACTACAGTGTTCTGGGTATAGGCGCTGCCCTTACAATTTCGATGGTCGGTGCAAGTTACTGGGCCTTGAACATAATTCATAAATTTCCTGCAGATAAAGCCGGACTGGTAGGCATCCACCATATTTTTGCATTAGACGCAGCAACAGATCTGCCAAACTTTTTCCTCAAAGTTAGCCCTACCGATATAGATACTATCCAGATCAGCATGCGAGGCTTGATTGAACTTGCCGAAGAGGAAGTTTCTCTGGTCTATTCCAAGTACTTTGAGCGAACCAAATATGAATACTTCTCAGGCATCGTCTGGACCGACGATTCGCAGACGACGTTCAACTTGATCGATGTTGACAAAACATATGGAAGCCAGTCTTTATGGGCTACATTCACAGAGGAAGACCTCTTAGAGTTTTGGAGAGCTTCCCGATCTATCGCCACTGGTTCTAGTCCTTCAAGTATTGGTGGCCAGGCTGTTATTGACACTCGGGGTCTAGAGGGCGATGCAATGGGGCGACGCACCCAAAGCCAATTGGGCCCTGCCCAAAAATCTCCTAAACCAAGAACACCAGGCAAATCTGCAAACTTGTTCGATGCCGAATTCGTCGAACCAAAACTCATATCTCCTCAAGCACGACTTCTCGCACGTATAACTCGCTGAACGATTCAGCTAGTCGAGTCGAACATCGCTACTATTCGAGTTCACAATGGCTACAAACAACTTGCTCCACTTGTGCAACTTGTACAACTCTCGCTAACCGGATTTACACCTAATTCATACTGCTCTTCCACTGCATCACTAAGCTGCAGCCAGATTCAGGCCGACATTTCACTCAAATTTTTAGCCACTGTCTAACCGATTCGGCGGCTTTGTAGTCTTCCAGACAGACTTGTCGGGCTTTATATGCTCGAGACTTCGGTCT
The DNA here is from genome assembly GCA_964648795.1 of uncultured Acidimicrobiaceae bacterium. Taxonomy (GTDB): domain Bacteria; phylum Actinomycetota; class Acidimicrobiia; order Acidimicrobiales; family SZUA-35; genus JAHDDW01. The sequence goes on along the minus strand of CAZYMB010000032.1, from coordinate 1,298 downwards.
GGCTTCAACTTTAGGCTCCAACCACCCTCATGAACTTTGTGGTGGTGATGACTGCAGAGTGGCACAAGGTTGTTCATGTCTGTTTTACCGCCGTTGCGCCAATACTGAATATGGTGCAGCTGACAGTGTTGAATTCTTGTTTCGCAGCCACTCCAACTACATGTTGAGTACATAGCTTTAGTTCCCGCCCACTGTGCGTCGCTAGCTACTCGCTGTTTACGGCCAACATTTAGCACTAGCCCCTTACCGTCAGTTTCGACTTTGCGAATTATTGCATCACATGCAAGCCTGTTCACAGTTTGCTCGCTAAGCGCTACACCGGACTCTGTCTCGGCGATAGAACCGGTGTGGCGTCCTGACTTTAAAGTCTTGTGGTCGACAACGACTAGCAGATCTGCGGTTGGAGATGGTCTGCATTCACATCCCAAATTCTTACCTACGACAGTACGGCCCGAGCGACTGCTTGCCTTGCTTTGCCCAGTCGCTACCTTACCTTGTCCAGCACCCAGAAGACTGCAAAAGGCATCGGCAGCTAGGTGAGAATCTTTCGTGGCGTTCTTAGTTTCCCCTTTGTTGCGTTTGTCTAGGTTCGCAAGCCGGTTAACTTCACGATCGATGCGGTTGGCAATGCGTTCGTAGCGCTCTGGGTCAAGCTCTGCATGAATGTGGCCCATGCCGGTTATCGAATCTAACCAGTGGCTTACCTTAGAGGCGGCACGCATTGCCTTGTGTTCTGTCAACGGGTCCGATGTTGCCTGCTTGATATGATTGCGTAGGTATTTCTCGAACCTGTCAAGCTCAAGTGTCTTTGCCTTCTTGACTAAAGCTGACACGTCTAGCTGATTTGCTTGCGCGTCGCTAAGTCGGCTTGTGTGTGAAGCAACAGCTGCGAAATTAGACGATGACACTTTGTCTAGGTTCTTCTTGAGCGCAGGCATGCGCTCTAACGCCTCTACCTTTGCAACCGACTGCTTGACTTCACGGCGTGAAAGTGCGGAATCGGAAAACATGTTTCTGACTGCACGCATACCGGCGCCAGCATCCTCAGAACTATTTGCTCGAACGCCTGCCGCCACTTGTGCAGCACATCGAGACTTTAACGACGATAGGCGCTGTTCGAGTCTTGCTATAAGTTCGACGCAGTGCCGAGCATCAGCGACTGACATCTGGTCGATTGCCGTCTGGCTTACAGCCTCGATCAACCGATTGCCTTGAGTTATGAAATTCGCCGCAGATTGGTCGCCTTGTTTCATTACCTCTAGCATCCCACACGGGTCTGACATTTAGGCCCTAAATTC
>CAZYMB010000031.1:0-5458 GCA_964648795.1 uncultured Acidimicrobiaceae bacterium | reverse complement strand
TCATCTCGTTTGAGTACTTCGCTCCAGCAATTAGCGGTTAGCACCCGAAGCTAGAAGTTGCTAATCCTGAGGGTTCTGATGCGTCATCACCTGGAGAAAGAAGAAACGTTGATGGTGTATACGTCCATTCTGGTGCCCGGAGCGGGACTCGAACCCGCATGAGGTTTCCCTCGGAGGATTTTAAGTCCTCTGCGTCTGCCAATTCCGCCATCCGGGCGTGCAGCAATACATATTATCCCCGGTCACGGCCTCCACCCCCGGTCTCATTAAATTTTTAGGCTCTAAAACGGAGGGTATGGCGGCCTCGCCACTAGCGCAAGACACCGCTGTTTAAACCGCATTATGCTGTTCCAAATCTTGGCCTCTGACCTTGTACACTGAAACTATGGCGGATACGGGCATGGTTGGCTCTGAACTTGAAGTTCTTACATTTAATGTGAATAGATGGCCTACTGAAGTCCCTGCAGCTTTTGCAAGGATGCTTTTAGTGTTCTTGTCGTTCAACACATTTGTTGGCTTCGCACTTCTAGCTACGGGTATTGGTAGCAACATTGGGCTAAGTAGTACTTACCTGACGACGTTCACATTGTTCAGCTTGACTGGCATTGTCATACTGGGTCTTGTTGCTAGCTGGATTCATTTCCGTCTTAACGAAGGTTGTGTGAAACTTACACCTACTCATCTAGTTATCCATTACCGCAAGGCACGACAAGTAATGGAGTGGACTAACCTGTCAGGTTTTCACATCAGCAAACATGGACGAGTAATGTTCGAGAACGCTCAGGCGCATCCCCAAGTTTGGGTAGACAAACCAAAGAAGTATGGTCATCGCTTTATCGAAACACGAATCCTCGACTCTGTAAAGAGCGAAGAAATGCTTTCGCTTCTACGCAAGTATCATGGTGCTGCTCAAAGTGTGTACGACCCAGAACCCGAAGTTAAGATCTTCATCGTTGAGCCAACGCCGACAACTGCGCCCCCAGCTCTGGCCCCTAACTAAACCGACTAGTATCTTGGTCATATGACCTCAAAGAAAGACTCTGAGAATCCTGCTGTTTTCGAATGGGAATTTTCGAAGATCTACGCCTTGTATATCGACAAGGCCGAGAAGAAGAAGCGAACCAAAGCAGAAGTAGATGAGATCATTACTTGGCTGTTTGGATATAACGAGAAGCAGCTAAAGTCAGCTCTAGACGATGGCACAACACTTGAAAAGTTTGTTACCAGCGGACCTAAGCCAAACCCAAACAGAGGCCTCATTACTGGAGTTGTTTGTGGCGTAAGGGTTGAAGATATCGAAGACCCTACGATGCAAGAAGTCCGCTATTTAGACAAGCTGATCGATGAGCTCGCCAAGGGCAAAGCCATGGACAAGATCCTGCGCCAAACCTAAGACTTGCGCCGACTACAATGCTAATTCACAAATATCATGCCGCAGCTCACGGCACACTAGTCATAGAACCGTCTGCAACCGAATTTTACTCCAATGCATGTATCAACGTCTCAAGTCACAACCGGCAGCAGTAGTTAATTGGCACGGTCAACTCTCTAGCTACTGGGCCGCTAAAACCGCCATTTATGCGTCATTCCGCAATAATGTGAGCGTGGGTGCATTTTCACCTAGCCGGAAGAGCTTTCGCTATTTGCAAACTCGGATTAAGTTGTGGGTGTGAGGTTCTCTACCAAACCAGCAGTTGCCACAATTAATGCGAGTTTCCAGCATGGAGCTACCAATCAGCCTGCGCCCGTTGTTGATGTTTTTGGTTTGCGTGTAGAGAACACAGACATTGTTTCGGCGACTGAACAAATCATTGATGCAGCAGTGTCAGAGACCCCCCTGTCTGTTGGCTTTGTGAACGCTCACCTAATTAACCTTTTGAACGACGGCGATGTTAGCCACGACACGCTGAAAGAGTTTGATGTTTTCTTCGGCGACGGAATTGGGGTGGCACTAGCCGCACGCCTTAACGGCACCAAACTTGTTGACAATGTGAACGGCACCGACATGTTTGATGTTCTGTGCGAGCGTGCCACCGAGGCTCGCCAACCTATGTTTTTCTTTGGTGGCAAACCTGGCATTGCAGAAGTCGCTGCGAAAAAAGCGGAGGCAGAATTTGGGATTCAGGTGGTGGGAACTTGCCACGGCTACAAGAAAAGCAAAGACGAAGACATCATAAATGAGATAAACGCAAGTGGCGCAAAGATACTTCTTGTTGCGATGGGTATGCCAATACAAGAAGAATGGATAGCCAAACACCGTTCGAGTCTTAAGCCGATGGTGATTATTGCTGTCGGTGGTTTGTTCGATTTTGTATCAGGCCAAATAAGCCGTGCACCAAAGGCTGTTCGCAAACTTCATATGGAGTGGATGTGGCGCCTAGCCAATGAGCCACGCCGATTGTTCGCACGCTATGTTATTGGCGGCCCAAGATTCTTGTTTGATGTCGTTAAGATGCGGTCAAAACTCGCCCAACACAACGCTCACTAACAAAACAATCACCCAGGAAAAGTTCGGTACTTTGACCCACGTTAGGGTCCATCCATCAGGCCAATCCGAGGTGCTAAGTTTCACACATGTTCTTAAAGATTTGGTTGCCAATTGCGTGCTCTTTCGTCATTATCGCAGGCTTAATTGGCGTTCTAGTGCTGGGCGGCACAGAACCCTGTCAAGGCGCCAGCTGTGATCTAATAGCGCTTGCAGGTTCACCAGGCACAATCATCGACCCGGCAAGTCCAACGGCGGAAAATGACGCATCAGATTCACTACCAAACAGCTTCAGTTTGGACGGCTCAGATTCAGCCGATAGTGAAACAGCCTATGACACAGCTGAGGACTCAACCTCTATTACCACTGCAGATGATAATTCAGACGATGACATTACTTCGATCGATTCTGAAGATTTCAATGAAGATGGCGTAGAAACAGACACCGACACAACCGACACTGAAGACGAACTAGTCGACGAAATCGAAAAAGAGGAAGAAGACGAAGACAACACTTCAACTTCGGCCGGAGTAGTTACCACAAACTCTGATACGACTACCGACCTGCTAGAGGCAACATATGATTTGTTAGCTGGGCCCCAGACAGTACCTGTTGGAAGTAGTTGCACTCTATTTGTAAGGAACGACGAAAGCGTTAAGGCACCTTCGCTTAATGGCAGCCTGTCTGTTAATGTCGGCTTCGATGTAGAACTACTTGGCGATTTGGAGAACGAACCGTTTCAAGTGGCAAGTCGTGCCTACCGAACGGACTTATTCCCAATTACAGTAAGCTCGTTACCTAGCAACGCCAGCTACGAAGTTGCAGAGTTTCGTTGCGCCAGCATCAGCGAGTAGTTTGCCGATCACTTTGGCTGCCTAGCGGTACCATTGATAGGGTGCTCCCAGAGTTCCCGAACAGTAGTTACATAGTTTGCGCTTCGCCTCGGTCTGGTTCCACGCTGCTATGCGATCTTCTGACTCAAACGGGTATAGCTGGAGCACCTCAGTCCTTCTTCAGACCAGCTGACACATCTAATTTCAGCACTAAGTGGGGCCTCAGCAATAAAGATTTAGATCTAGCGTTTATATCTGCAGCTCAAAAGGCCGGCTCGTCAAGTAACGGCGTGTTTGGGATGCGCATCATGTGGAGCGACATGCAGGGTTTCTTGGAGCGGCTTACTGAGCTTCGACCAGGCTTACAGAATGACAGTAGTCTTCTTGCAGAGGTGCTAGGAGTCGGCAGGTATATCCATCTCTACCGTGAAGACCGCATTGCTCAAGCCGTGTCACTAGTGCTAGCCAAGCAAACTGGCCTCTGGCACAAGAATGCAGACGGAACCATTAGAGAACAAACAGGCGAGCCAGAGCAAGCTGTCTATAGCCACGATCAAATTGCCGCAGAGTTGGCGATGTTAGAACAAGAAGCGAAGGGTTGGGGTAGCTGGTTCGCCGACAATCAGATCAGCCCGCTGCAACTTAGCTATGAAAGCTTAGTAGCTGAACCTTCGACAAGCCTTCACACGATACTTGACCACCTGGATCTACCAAGCACCACTAACGCTACTGTTTCAATGCAAAAGCTAGCTGGCGAACTTAATCAAGAATGGGCCAGGCGCTTCAGACTTCGGCGCTAATCCAATAGCAGAGTGCGGATCAGCAATAGCCCCATCAACCAACTCGGCAAGACCACTGTCAGAGCCGTGGCCTACTATTTTAGTACAACAAATGACCAAATATGCTCTTGACAGCATATTTTTGCTTAAGTAGGCTTGTATGTACGACGTTAAATATCACAACCTGTTCTTTTCGAGAATTGAGAACCTGGCTGAGCTAGCTGAGGAAAACTCGGAAATGGCTGATTGGTTTGGTCAAATTATGGCACTTGTAAACGCACTAGCAGAATACGGACATGACTTAGAAGGCTACGAAGGCGATGCTCCAAGCCACCCAATCGTTACCTCTAGATACCAGATGTTTGCCCTTAGACGTACGCCCCCAACCAGATACACTCCCCTAGCAACAAAGCCCCCGATCATTCGAATACCTTACGTCTGGTTTACAAACACCCATACCAACCAAGAGTTTCCTTACATTATGCTGATCGGCGATAAGACCGATCTTAGTAACGACTGGTATCCAGGGGTCGTAGATCTAATCGAAACAAAACTGATCAAACAGATAGAGGACGAACAACCACATCTAGTGGCACAAAGAAAGATACGACATGACAACTAAACCAGAACTCAATTGGGGTGAACTCCAAGAACCTGATCTTAATCAAGCAGCAGACGCCACCGAATCTGTAAATGAACTGGTCGAAGAGTTCCAGGACAACAAACATTTCCTGGAAGGCTTCCAACGAGAGACTGCCTTAGTAGCGGAACAAATGTCTACGTTGCGAAGACTACGTAAACAACAAGACTTAACCCAAGAACAACTAGCAGCCAAAGCTGGCATGACGCAATCAGAAATATCACGTATAGAGCATCGCTCAAACCACACCCTAGAAACAATCAAACAGTTTGTTGAATCGTGCGGAGCAGAACTAAAGCTGTATGCAGAACAAGACGGCAAACAATACCCACTAGACCTGTGAACAAAAGTGATGAATAATGCATCACTAGCGAGTACTTTCACCCAACCCGATGGCCTTCCATCCACACAAATCGTAATGCTAAGTTGCAGGTATGTTCCTTAAATTCTGGTTACCAGTAGCAGTTGCGGTCTTCATTTCTGGAGGCACGCTAGCTCTAGTGCTCACCAGCACAACGCCAGGCTGCGAAGGCCTAGGCTGCGGTGAAGACGAAGTTGCAAGCCCCGACGACACAATCATCGGGTCAATTTCTGACCCGGCTGCACCTAACGTCACCTCTCAACTCGTCGCAGCAGAAAGCGGCACCCCAAACGCAACTGTGGGCATTGGAGATAGCTCAATCGAAGGTATTACAGTCGCTGATGTCGCTAGCGCTGCAGA
>CAZYMB010000030.1:0-5623 GCA_964648795.1 uncultured Acidimicrobiaceae bacterium | reverse complement strand
TCTGACTAGAGGCAGGTTGCTTCTTCGCTGACGCCTCTTGCGCAGATCGGTCGAACGAGGGCGCCTTGAATAGTTATCGTGCCTTCAGCTTCAGTTACCTGAATAGTTAGCCTCTCACCGGAGACAGAGTCATCGGCAAGGCCTGTGACTTCCCAGGTGAACTCTCCTTGACCTTCAACAACAAACACCGGATCTGCCACTACAGCCAGCTCTAGGCCAGCTTCGCTTTGCTCGTAGGTTGCAAGAACAACTTGTTCTAGCTCCTCAACACTATTCCCAGACAAGCCTACGAGAGCTGAGCCATCTGTCGCTCCAGCTAGCTGCGCATCGTCGACACCCTCTACAACCTCTGGTTCGTAATTTCCAATACTTGAAGCTTCAAAGTTGGCGACAACCTCTTCTGCGATTGCTTCTTGACGCTCTTCTTCCTCTGAAGTGCAAGCAACACCGACCAACAAAGCAAACACAATTGTTAGAGCTAATTTCATTTGCCACACACTAGCCACTAGATTCACACCAGGTACAGCTGAAGTAATAATTGTTGTCTGACTCACTAACCAAGTAGGCTCAGAAGATGGCACTGTACGAAGCAAAGATCAAGACGCCCAAAACACTCGAAGAAGCATTCGACTATATTGTCGACCTCCGTAATCTCATTGAATGGGACCCCGGAGTGAGCGTCGCCAACCTAACTAGCGACGCACCAGTCGCTCTTGGCAGCACTTTCTACGTTTCGGCTAATGGCGCAAACATACACTATGAAATAGAAACCTACGAACGACCAAACAGCTTTAGCTTCTGCGGCCAAACCCGGTTCTTTCTGTCCGAAGACAAAATCAGCTTCGAAGAAGTTGGCGAAGACAATATTGTCACCTACTTCGCACGACTAGACCTAAATGGACCAGCCAACATATTCGACAAACTGTTAGCCAAGAAGTTCAAAGGTATCTGCGATACTGGCGGTACAGGACTAGCCAAAGCACTAGACGGTGAAGTACTAGAATCCGGACTAATTTAGGCAGGTCCCGTCTCTACTTGTAGCGACGGACACCGCTAGTATTACCTTTAGGTTTAGTTGGTTCAGAAACAGCGGAGTCTTGAACTTTGCTGCTGGTCGGCTGGACTGTGTCCTGTAGCGGACCTTTGTTGCTGTACAAGACTTTACTAGGACGTGATTTAAGAGGCTTAACTCCTTTTTGCGACTTAAGCATAAGTTCCCCTGCAATTGTAACCTGTGCTCCAAGGCCATCTTCCGAGGGCGCAATTACCCCAAGCCCAGCAAGTATTGCAAAAGCACTAAACGCCTTGTCTACTGATATTACGTGGCTGGCAGCAAGCTGTTCAGGGCTATGGCCACTGATACTTGCCAGCACTGGTAGACACTGCTTCAATAGCTTCTTTGGTTTGTAAGCTGAGGCGAGCAACACATCATCGCCAAGACATTCCAAGAACTCTTCACCCAATTCAGAGATCCAGTACCCAGCAGAAAAAGAGTCCGTCGTAAACTCAGTTGTATTTACCTCCAAATAACCTGCAGAAAGAAGAGCAAGTTGTTCAGACTGAACTTTATGGTGGTTACATCGAAAGTACTTCTCGAGTTGATACTTATTTAACTCGTTGGCAATCGAACCATAGCTAATCAAGACTGCGAGAGCCTCTTCGCTCAAGTCATCCATACTCATATTCAGAAACCGCCTATACTCCGCTACCTCACCATAATATCAGAGTGGGTCCAGATAGCTATATCGCTCTAAGGCTCATCCGTAGATGCCGCGAAGGAAGAAATTCCAACTACCACAGCAAAAGCCACGACAGCCAACACAGTTGGAATCAACAAGCCTTCACTGGGCCATTCGAGCCCCGTGCCAGACACATTCTCAGATTCAACATCAGAAATTATCCCTACCCCGTTCGGCCAAGGCCAAAGAACTCGCAGTGAACCGATCATCAAACCAATCAGCACAGCCAGGATTAAATCGTGTTGCGCCTTAAGCGCTCGTTGAAGAACAGACGAGAATAAGGCAAGGCCTATAGTCATACCGACAATAAAGACTCCGAGAGCCAAAAAGTCACGATCGTGTAGGGCATCTAACACTGCTATATACATGCCAAGCATTAAAAGAATAAATGAGCCGGAGATACCGGGCAGAATCATGGCGCAAACAGCTAACGCTCCAGACCCCAAGAAGAACCACAAGCTTGGATCTGATACTGGGTCACTTACAAAGCCAAGCCCCCAGAAGAAGAAGGCACCAGCCGCTAGAGCTATTACTGCTAACACTGCATTCGTTTGTTTGTCGTGCTTTAACAAGCTAACCCCAACAACAATCGAAGCAACAACTAGACCGAAGAACAGTCCAGCAATTTCTTCTGGGTTGTTTTCTAGTTGGCTTTCGATGACACCAGACAACAATACGACCGCCGTAAGTAAACCGACCCCTAAAGGAATAATGAAACCCCACTCGATCTTCTTGAAACCACTAATCGCACCAGCGAAGTCAAATTTAGCTATAGAGAACAACACTTTTGCGCCCGCATACACGTTGGCTACGAATCTCTCGTAGATGCCAAATATCAACGCTATGGTTCCGCCAGAGACTCCTGGAACGATATCGGACGCCCCCATACAGAAGCCTTTAAGCGCAGTAACTAAATAACCCATTAGATATCTAGTTTAGGCCAACTACTGGCAGCTAGTCAGTGATCGAATGAGACACTGTTACACCGTTTCGTATGCCGATTCTAAGCAGTTATGTCGTGGTATACGATTCTGAGCTCTTGTATGGAAGACGTTGCCAATAACCTTGGAGGACACAACTGGCTGTCTGACATGCGACGAAGAATCGCTATACAAACGACATCACCGTTGTGCGACGACGAGCAGTGCTGCGAAACAGACTATTTACGAGCTATTCCCATTCGATAGTGCCAGGTGGCTTTGACGTAATGTCGTATACAACCCGGTTAACGTCGTCGACCTCATTGATTATGCGGTTAGAGATCTTCTCTAACAAATCGTATGGCAGTCGGGCCCAGTCAGCGGTCATAACATCGTCAGACGTTACTGCTCGCAGAATGATTGGGTTGGCGTAGGTTCTTTCATCGCCCATAACGCCAACAGACTTAATGTCAGCGAGTACAGCGAATGATTGCCAGAGTTCTCTGTAAAGTCCGGCTTCTGCTATTTCTTCTTGTACGACGGTGTCAGCGGCTTGCAATGTGGTGACACGCTCTGGCGTTACTTCGCCAATTATTCGAACCGCTAGGCCTGGCCCTGGGAATGGTTGGCGCCATACAATTTCGTCTGGCAAACCAAGCTCGGTCCCAACTTTGCGAACTTCATCTTTAAACAAATTACGCAGTGGCTCGATTAAGTCGAACGATAAATCGTCTGGTAGGCCACCAACATTGTGATGGCTTTTTATCTTTGCTGCAGTACCTGTGGCTGAAGTACCAGACTCGATTACATCTGGATATAGAGTTCCTTGAACCAAGAAGTCAGCTGGCGGTAGAGATTTAGCTGTTTCTTCGAATACACGTATGAATTGTTCGCCGATAATCTTACGCTTCTGCTCTGGGTCTGTGACTCCTGCAAGCTTTCCTAAGAAACGTTCTTTGGCGTCGACACTAATGAGCTTCATCTTCTGGTTTGTTTCGAATGTCTCGACTACCTGGTCGGTTTCACCGGAACGCATTAGGCCGGTGTCTACATATATACACGTAAGGCGATCGCCAATGGCTTTGTGCACTAGCGCTGCGGCCACTGCAGAGTCAACTCCACCGGAAAGACCACAGATTGCGTTACCGTCACCAACTAGCTCAGAAATTCTGGCTACAGAAGAATCTATTACTGAGTCCATGGTCCAGTCAGACTTAACTTCTGCTAAGTCGGTTAGGAACTTGTTGATTAGCTCGAAGCCACCGTCTGTGTGGTTTACTTCCGGGTGGTATTGCACTCCCCAAATTTTGCGTTCTGGATTCTCGAGAACGGCCACTGGAGCATTCGGGGTCGAAACAGTTGAAGTGAACCCATCTGGAAGATCTTCGATTCGGTCAAAGTGAGACATCCACACAGTTGCACCATCAGCTGTTGCGTCGAGCAGGTCACAGTCAGCTGACACAGCCATTGTGGTTCTGCCGTACTCACCTTGTTCGTGGCGACCAACCGTGCCACCAAGCTGTTGAGCTATTAGTTGAGCACCGTAACAAATACCAAGAATTGGGATACCGAGTTCGTAGATTTCCTTGTCCAGCTGTGGAGCATTATCTACGTTGACTGACGCTGGACCGCCGGAAAGGATTATTGCCAACGGTGCTTTGTCTTTAACCTCGGCCGCCGTAATGTCATGTCGGACCAGCTCTGAGAAGATATTGCATTCGCGAACACGGCGAGCAATTAGTTGTGCGTATTGGGCACCAAAGTCAATTACAAGGACTCTGTTCTTAGCTGATGCTACGCCACGACTTCCCGACTCCGCCATTATGCCGCTCCCTCACTACCTGCAGAGCCTTCTACGAGCGCTGTAAGCGTCTCTTTCATCCCTGATTTCTTGAGGTTCTTAAGTACTTCGCCAGGTGTAGTGTCGCCTTTTTCCCACTCCATCCAATGTTTAAGAAGAGCTTCTGGTTCTGGTGCAGGTATATCCACCACTAAAGCCTACCGGATCCTCACCTAACTGTCCCGTTCCTGGGCTCTACCGGTACGATTAATCTTGTGGCGGAAGAAATAGACAGTTCAAAAGAGCTCAGCGTGTCCGAGCGCAGAGCACATGACTTGGCTCACACCATCAGCGATCACCTATTTCTTAGGTGTCAGTTATTACAACGAACTCTTCTTCATAGTGAATCGGCTCTTAACTGCAAGACACAAACTAGACAACTTTTACATCGTGAAGTCGAGGAAAAATACTACTCTTTTTACCAAAGCGATAAGAAACTTAATTCTTCACTCCGAGCTAGATCAGACAAAGAACTCTTAGACAAACTATCCAAAATAATCAAAGCATCTAACGACACTGTTATTCGAATACTGGTCGAGCTACCAAAGCCAGTGAGAGATGAAGTCGAACCCAAAATCCGTGAAGAAATGCCCGCCCTTTCTATAGAGCAGGTCCACAGACCGAAGAACGGCCCCAAGGCAGTACTGAGAGTTCAGGCCGTGTTAACCGAGGGGCCGAACCTCTACCGGTCTTGGGCGACACAAGAGCAGCTCAACTCTCCTAGCGCAGTTACTATTGAAGAATGTCTAGCTAGATATTGTGACCTAGAACTAGACGGATTTGTTGGCGTAACCTATGTACAGCGTCTGGCATCCCATCAGCAACACTTAACCGAGCTAGTTTACGAACTCAGACTCATCACCGATGAGTTCTCATTATGGCCGGGACCATTAGTCAACCCAAATCTTGACAGCTCAACTGTTCTCGGCCAGAACCTAAGGCGCTAGCAACTCATAGACTGCCCTAATTTTTCAGTAAGTACTCTTCTTCTTCATCTGTTAAGAAGGTGGCGAGTTCGGCGGCGAGGTCTGGGTTAGCTTCAAGAGCCGGGTCGGCGTCGACTAGTTCTATTGCAGCGTTACGGGCTTCAATAACTGTTTTACGGTCACGTCGCAGCGATGCAA
>CAZYMB010000029.1:0-6402 GCA_964648795.1 uncultured Acidimicrobiaceae bacterium | reverse complement strand
TAAGTGGCTGAATAAGATTTAGAGCCGCAACTAGAATAGCGAAGAAGGCAATACCCATGTAATAAAGGCGCAGCTGTTTTGAATACTTGAGGATGTTACGGATGTCTCGCACCGACCTAGCCTATCGTGTCAAGCCATAGGTAACTGAGCCCCGATTTTTTTAACGTAGGAATGTCTGGTAAGCTTTTGGAGGTGGGGCGGCGGCGTGTTTTTGTTGTAGTTGGTGGGTTGTGTCTAGTTCCGGTTGCTGGGTTGCTTGTGTGGCTTCAGTCAGGCGGTTTGACGGCGACTGCTATTTCGACTGATGATTCGGTGATAGCGGTGTCAGAGGATGAGCCGGATTCTTCTGGGACGACTCCTACAGGTGAGAGACCTGAAACGGTTAGCGAAGAATCGGGTTCAGATGAAGTAGTTGGAGGCGTAGATTTGGGTCGAGGTGTTTCTGATTCAGATGGAGCGTCGGTGGCGGTCGGAGCGACTGGGAATTCTCACTTAGGGGCTCCAATACCTGGTGGTTCTTGTTCTGTTCCGCAACTTACGGTTGGTGCGGCTATCACGCCGACGAGTATCAATCCTGAGCCTAGGGTTGTGGTTCAATCCGGTTCGTCTGGTGATATCGAAGCAGCTATAGAACAGATTCAAGAGGCAAAGGGTGGCACGCTTCACTTCCCAGCAGGGACATATGTGATCGAACAAGACGGCAAAGCAAGTCGCTCTGTGTTGTACTTTACTGATCTTGAGGACTTTAAAATTACGGGTGATGGTGTCGGCGAAACGAAACTGGTGTTAGAACAGAGTCCTGACGGGATCGGTAAGCAGCTCAGGAATATCACAGTCCTGGGTGCCAACCGGGTAGAGGTGTCTGACCTGTCGGTTATTGGCCAGAAGGATTATTACACGCCAAGTGTGGAGACTCAGAATCCAAACTTTCCAATCGGGGAAGGCGACTTCTTTGCTGGAAACCTGAGTAGCCGCGAAAAGCTAGAGTTCGCTAACAAAGAGCAGCAGTCTGCGTTGTTCGTCAGAGGTGTAACCGGTAGCAGTTATATCCATGATGCTGAGTTTATTGATGCAGGCGGCGACGGCATCAACATTACTGACTCGGCCAACATTGTCATCGACAACAACGTCTTCGACGACAATGATCGCAACGGCGTAACGCTAGGTGGCGTTAGAGGCCAGGAAAGAAGCGCCAACGTTTTAATCTCTAACAATTTCTTCGGGCCCGGAATCGACACGCAACAGATAGATCTAGAGTTGCACGGCTCAGCCCCCTTCACAAACTCGAACGAAGTTCGCAATGGAAACATCCAGATTGTTAGCAACACATTCGCTCCTAGGGCAGTCGAAGACACAATAGATGGAGATCAGTACGCAGCTACCCTTAGCGAAAGCAATGAGATATTGGTCGAAGGTAATGACTTCGGAGGCAATCCTTTCTTGGCAAGCTATGCAGATAACGTCCGAATTTTTAACAACACAAATATCGGTGGTGGTCGAATTTTCCGAAAGTGGAGCACACTAGACATAGCCGCCAACACATTCGATCTAGCTCCAATTACCCGCAACAACTGGCCAACGGTTAACAACGGCGGCCTAGTGATTCAGGAAGCAGCTAATGAACCGGTTGGTAATGTGACTTTGAGAAGCAACACCATAGTTAGTAAAGGCGTTAAGTGGCCCGTGTTTATTCATGGCCTTGACCAGGGTTTGATATTTGATAACACGATTACGGCCATCGGTCATGAAACTATCGTCAACGTTGAGAGCAACGTAGCACCGTCTGAAATAGGGATCTTCGCCAACAGTTTCACTGAAGCTAGTGTTGAAGAACTGAGTTGGGGTAAGGGCAGCATTGCATTGGATTATTCTCCAAGTGGCTGCAACTAGGACAACTTCTTCCACTGCTTTGCCTGTATCAACCAACCGTCTCTGAGGGGTTTAACCCATTGGGCAAGGCTCCACAAGTGGGCCGTACGGTTAGCGGCTGCTCTGTACCATTAAGCCTGGCGTGATAGTTTAAGGCGAGGTAAACATGCAGGATAACAGCCCGGGACAGCAAGCTGAGCAGACCACGGGGCTAGTTCAGCCACCACCACCAGTTGGTGAACCACTATCACAGTTGGAGTCAGTTAGTGCCTGGGAAATTACTCGCAAGAACTTGCCCGACAAGCCATTATCGATTGTATTTGGAGTCATTGTAGTTGCTGCCGTTGTCGGCAACATCGCCCTCAAGGTTGGCTATGCCTCGATATCAATGGCTATCGCAACGGCTCTACTAGCTATTGCGATAACACTGACAAAACGGCCGAAAGGTTCTATTGAGTATGCTCTGCTTGGTCTGGCTGTAGTGAGTGCTTCGAACTACTTATTGCGCAACTCTGCTCTGGTCACTTTTCTGACAGTGCTAGTCGCTGGGTCATTACTAGGTGCAGTCACATACAGGCCGTTCGGACAGACGGTTCAAGGCTGGGCTGACAGTATTAGTAGAGCTCTAAGTGATGTGGTAGCAGCGCCCAGTTGGTTCACAAAACTGCTGCCAAAAAAATCAGAATCAGGTGAGCTGGGGGTAAAAGCTGGGGCCATTTTGCGAGGTGTAGCACTCGCAGTTGCAGTTGGGCTACCGGTAGTACTCTTGCTAGCGAGCGGCGACGCAGTGTTCGCTAGTTTCCTCGACGGACCTGACGTATCGATTCCAGGTAGTGCAGCAGGACACTTCTTCTTGACGGTCTTTCTGGCTTTCCTTGCGCTCGGGCCGGTATTAAGTGCGACAAGGCAAAGCCAGGAAATCAGCACAGTTGCAAAACCTCGCCGAGCGTTAGGTGACTTTAAGGTAATACTTGGTTCGCTCGTTGGTGTCCTCACCGTTTGGTGTTTGTCTCAATTGTTTGTTGCCCTTGGTGGTGCTGAAGAAATCTTCGCCGCCGAAGGGCTAACTCGAGCAGAGTATGCAAGGCAGGGCTTCTTCCAGCTAGTAGCTGTGGCTGCGTTTGTTATCACGGTTATTCGGTACACAGCTTGGCGACTGGGACAAAGACATGACAGTGATGGTTCAACAGGGCTCGTCAGAATTCTGGCTCTAGTCTTAGCGGTACTGACACTAATTCTTGTAGGTGTCTCATACTCTCGAATGGCTCTATATATAGACGTGTTCGATTTGACTGTCACGAGACTGTTCGTTGCATGGTTCCTGGCTTGGTTAGCTGTGAACCTTCTGTTCTCGATATACCGAATAGTCAAGCCGCCAATACCGGCAACCAAGTCAAGTGCAGTTTCTTTCGCTTTGATATCAGCTGCCGTATTCGTAACTTTGTTTGGCTGGTCTAACCCAGAAGCATTCATTGTCGAGACAAATATTACGGCAGCGACTGAACTTGATGCTGAGTCATCTGAGAACGGTTTTGATGAGTTCTACCTATTGGAGTTGTCAGAAGATGCGACCCCAGCATTGGCGGATAACTTTGACTCACTTTCGGTTGACTCTCAAGATGTCTTCTGTAGTAGAGGAACTGAAGAGACCTACGGAATTCTGGGATACAACCGTGCAGTACGCTCTTCAAACGATCAGATAGATGCGACCTGCTAGTGCTCTCTAGGAGACATCGTTGGACTCACAGTTGGCTTTTAGTTGAGCGGTACACCCCCCCCGGGACTTGAACCTGAAGCGTCTGGTGATTCAAGTTTAATGAATTGAGTGTCGATGTCTGAGGCGTGATTAATTTCATACTTTGGGGAGGGAACCTATTTTTTGTCGGCGTTGTGTCGTTGTCGACGATCGCATTAATAGCTCTTCATCAAAAACGGGTCCGCACTGCAATGCAAGAACCAGACTGGGTTCTGCGCAACCAGCGACTCCACGAAGTTTTGATAAAGCTGGTTCAGCTTTTCATAGCATTGATCTTCGTGAGCTTTATGTTCAGTTTACTTTCGCATTCGTTGTTGCCTGGTCGAAGTATTCTGCTGGCTACTATGGTGCTTCCTCCACTTCTGCTTTTAGTGGTCTTGATGGATAGCAATACGCAGCTAACAGGTAGAGCTTCAGAATTTGGATTCGTGCAACGCAACTTTAATTGGGTGCATAGATGGCAGCTATCTTTGGGTGTAGGGCTTCTGCTGGTATTAATACCCTCGGCATTATCGTTTCGAGAGATTGCGCCGTTTGTCGCTGTCTACGCGGTTACCTTAACGAGCTTTCTATTTGGGCTTGAGATAGCGAAATTCTTTAAGGCGTTTGTTCCGGCACCGGACCACATCTGCAATCTCGTTGCTGGACAGGGCGGTGATCCAGAAAAGGCGTTAGTTGCAAACACCCCGATGGCTCAGGCGTGGGCTTTCGCCGGAGGTCAGATAGCGGTCTCGCAAGGCTTGCTAGACAATTTGGATGAAGTAGAGGTTGCAGCGATAGTCGGGCATGAAGTTGGTCACAAGTCACATCTAAAAGGGGCGGTGTCTGCATCGCTTATTTACTACCATGTGGTTCTGGTCTTGGCTACTGGTGTTTCGCTGATCCCAAGCATCGCCTGGCTTTCTTATACTGTTGGAATTATCGGTATCCTCCTAGCCAAAAAGGTGTTGGGAACAGGTAAAATCAGTCACGAAAATGAAGCTGACGCTGTGGCATGTGAACAGACAAGTAACGAACATCTTGGGAGTGCTTTAGAAAAGCTACATAGATACAACGGTCTTGCAGTCGTAACCAAGGGTAAAGCCAAGACTCACCCAGATCTTTACGACCGTTTGCAAGGTCTCGGAATAACGCCAAGTTACCCACGCCCAGAATTAGCCAAATTTCTTAAGAACCGTTACGTGTACATGGGCTTGGCTGGGCTTTGGATGTTTGTCTTTGTCGGTACAGGTATAGCGCCAGCGTTTGCGCCAGAGTCGGCGACTGCGCAAATTATTGAAGCCACTTTTAATGACGGCGACAGGAGTGGTCCGGGCACTGTTGCTGGAGTATTAATAAATGAAGGCAAATTCTTAGAAGCATTCGAACTGCTGGGTGATGCTGAAGAGCATGGGTTTAATCGTTCAATTCAACTTGCTGCGGCTGCTGTATCACTCGCAGAGCTTGGTGATTGTGCTGGCGTTAGCTATTCGTACTACACAGAGGCTTATTACGCTGAGAATCTTGGTGACAGCGAAAAGCGAGATCTGAATGATCTGCTGTGGGATTACCATGATATCTGTCTAGTAGTTGAAGCTTAGAACTGCAAGCGGAGGTGAAGTGGTACGCCCCCCGGGACAAGAAACCCGGAACCTGCGGCTGTGTCTTTGGCTCTTCGCACGAGTGCTCATCGTGGCATCCGCAGGTGGCACTGAGTTCTGAGTGGTACGCCCCCCGGGACTTGAACCCGGAACCTGCGGATTAAGAGTCCGATGCTCTACCAATTGAGCTAGAGGCGCTAGTACCGACTGTCGAGTATATCGAGAACAATTAGAACCCGAACGAACAAACGGTATTGGGGTGACTGAGGGGATTCGAACCCCCGACATCCGGCTCCACAAGCCGGTGCTCTAACCAACTGAGCTACAGCCACCAAGGCCAACCATCTTAGCGGGATGAAACCATCACACCTATTTATCTTTCAGCATTTCAACTCAAGAGTTGCCGGCTAGACTCATCTGCGCCCCCGTAGCTCAGCTGGATAGAGCAACTGACTTCTAATCAGTAGGTCGCAGGTTCGACTCCTGTCGGGGGTGCTGCAATTGCACATGTTAACTGCTCGAACGAGTTCACTTCGGAGGCTAGGTGCTAGCCGACTGCTACTTTGACGCCAAGCGCCAACAGAATCACGCCAAACGCTCTATTGATATAGTTTTTAGCCCGTTGATAGGCAGCCCTGATTGGGGATTGAGTCATCAGTATGGCAACGATGCTAAACCAAACAAATGTTATGAGTACCAGTTCGACTCCGTAGAGCGTCTTGACCAACGAACTCGTGTTGGGGTTAATGATCTGTGTAAACAGGCTGAGAAAAAACAAGGTAACTTTTGGGTTTAGAACGTTAGTTAGAAGGCCTTGCTTGAATGAAACAAAACTTGTTTGAGTTGATCGTTGTGGACTCAACTCGATGTCTCCGGCATCCTTGGATCTAAGTGCCTTTATGCCCAGCCAGATTAGATATGCAGCGCCAGCCCATTTGATGACATTGAATAGGAGTATGGACTGCGAGACAATAACGGCAAGACCGACGATTGAATAAAATACGTGGAACACAATTCCGGTGGCTATTCCCAGTGCTACAAAGATGCCGGAACGTCGGCCTTTAGAGAGCGATGTTTTGAGGACTAGGGCGAAGTCAGGCCCCGGGCTCACCATCCCTAGTACATGAGCAGTTGTCACGATCAGTAGTTCTTCCACGAGCTCAGTGTAGTGAATGCTTACTCGTTCGACTCCTGTCG
>CAZYMB010000028.1:3684-7044 GCA_964648795.1 uncultured Acidimicrobiaceae bacterium | reverse complement strand
ACGACTGTAATGCCAGAGTTACTTATTTGTTCGACTAGATCCCAGAGTGATCTACGAGCTTGTGGGTCGAGTCCCGTGGTTGGTTCGTCTAAGAAAATAACTTTAGGTTTGTTTACGAGAGCGACTGCAATCGAGAAACGTTGACGCTGGCCCCCAGATAGGTTTTCAACGTAGGATCCAGCCTTCTCCGTGAGCTGCACCTTTTCAAGAAGCTTTGCGGCGTTGACCTTTTCTCCATAGAGGCCGGCGAACATTTCAATATGTTCACTCAACTTAAGCTTGTCATAGAAAGCGGTGGTTTGGCGTTGAACACCGATTAGTGGCTTTACCTTGTCAGGGGTTTCATGTACTTGGACATCGGCCAGGGTAATCTCGCCGCTGTCGACTGGGCGAAGGCCTTCTATCATTTCAAGTGTTGTTGTTTTTCCAGCACCGTTTGGCCCAAGAATGCCAAACACCTCACCAGCGGATACTGAGAAACTAATAGAATCCACCACCGTGTTGTCGCCATATGACTTGGACAAGTTGGCGACTTCTAGAACAGTTTCAGACACAATCGCACTCTAGCCATATTGCGTCCGTTCTTACGCTGATCTGGTGGGTTTATAGGCTATTTGATGGGCATTTTTGAGTTAGTTTGACCTACAGATCAATGATTTTGGTGTCGATCATCTAATTGATGTCTGGGTGGAGTAAACAGAATAGATTTTTCGCTACGTATAGTCGAATTGTCTTGATCGGCTATCTTCTGAGCGGACTGGTATTCGCCATCTGGGTGTGGGGCTTCAATGCAGGCCGAATAGCGCCCTACCTGTATCTGTTGGCTGTTGGCCGGGTTGCGATTAGTGCTGTGCTCACAAGTGTGCGAGCTAAAAGCGATAGTGGAGCGTCAGCCACGGGTTGGTGGTTTGTTACAGCTGGTTTGGTTTTTGCTGGAGTAGCTACCATCGCTCGGTATCCGAACAATACCGAGCCTGCAGATTCACTTTCTGTCGCTGTGTTAAGTGTGATCGGGTGCGCAGTACTTGCCCTAATAGTTTGGGATCGCATTCCCGAAGTTTCGAGAGTAAGAGTAATCGGCGACTCAATTTGGTTGGCCGTAGCCACCACAGCTGCTCTATGGTTCGTGGTGATCGTCCCGATTGCTGCGTCGCCTCAAGTACAACTTTTGGACTCCGCCGCTATCTTTGTTCAAATCGCTTCGTTGAGTCTTGCAACGGCCCTATTGGTAAACCTATGGGCCAAAGATCGTGAGCAGAGTGTTCTGAGCCCAGCTATTCTTCACTTCGGATTTGTGTACCTAGCACTCCTAGCAATTTTGGACACTCTACGTGCTTTCGATTTGATTGGCTTTGATCGCCATATCGAGTTTCTAGCGTTCTTTGCCGACTTTGCCCTAGTGTTCGCCTCGCAGATAAAGTCGGAGAACAGGCAGAGCTCGGTGGTTCGGTCGGCGAAGGGCGCACACGTAGCCGCAATCACAAGTGTTCCGCTAATTGTTGCAGTAATCGTCTTGGCAGTTACCTCCCCGCCTCAGTATCGCATCCCAGTCGTTCTCGGTGCTATTGTCAGCGCCGTTCTCGCTGCAAGGGTGTTTATTATTGGCGCCGAGAACAACCAGCTTGAGTCAGAACTAGTCAAGATGGCTACGACCGACGAGTTGACGGTTCTTCCAAACAGAAGGGCGCTTGAACTTGACTTCGAGCAGATCGATTCCAATAAAGGCGCCGCCATCTACATCGACCTTGACTATTTCAAACAGGTGAATGATACATTCGGGCACGAAGCTGGAGATCAGGTTTTAACGGCCTTCTCTGAACGTCTCCTAAACGCTGTCCGGTCAACAGATCGGTGCTACCGCATAGGCGGCGATGAGTTTGTTGTTCTTGCCGGCTACTTTGACGATGATCCTAGCTCCAGACAGGACTCGGATATTGAAGGCCTGGTTGAGCGAATAAGAAACATCTGTGATGAGCCTTTCGTCTTGCCTGTTGGTACTGCACGAGTTGGCTTAACTATTGGTGTCGCCACAGCTGGTGAGGCTATGGGTCTTGTAACAAATGCGGACAGGGCCATGACCAACAAAAAACAGGAAGGCCGAGGTCTTGTTGGCTACCATTCTGAGTCGGCTAGTTCTGAAGCTGTATCGGCACCTAAAGTTTAGCGACTAGTCTCAACACATGACAAAGTCTGTAGTTGTTACCGGTGTATCTGGCTTTATTGGCAAACGCATTGCAAAAGAAATGTTAGATGCCGGGTACCGTGTCCGAGGTACTGTTCGCTCTGACGCCAAAGCGGAAGAGACTCGTTTAGCTCTTGCGCCCTCAGATAACGATTCCCTCACTTTTGTTAATTTGGATTTGCTGTCGGGTGAAGGTTGGACAGAAGCTCTCCAGGGTGCTGACTACTTAATTCACTCAGCATCTCCATTCCCAATGGCTCAACCCAAAAACCCCGACGACCTTATTAAGCCGGCGGTAGAGGGCACAAAGAGAGCACTCGAAGCTGCGACCGCAGCGGGTATCAAGCGAGTTGTAGTTACCTCATCGTGTGTTGCTATATATAACGACGAACTTGGTCCGGACCAGAAACACTACGACGAAACCAACTGGTCGCCAACTGGTGTCGACTACACCTCGGCTTATGATGACTCGAAAACTTTGGCCGAGAAGTTTGCCTGGGATTATGTCGAAAAAGTTGACCCCGACATGGTGCTCAGCACAGTTAACCCGGGTGCAGTATTTGGTGTGCCAGTGGACCGCAACTACGGAACGTCACTACAGTTGGTCGAGCGGCTAATCGAAGGTAAAGATCCAGTTCTGCCGGATCTTTTAATTCCAGTTGTTGGGGTCGAAGATGTTGCGAAGATGCACCGCCTAGCCCTCGAAACTCCTGAAGCAGCAGGTCAGCGACTGCCGGCATGTGCAGGAGCGCTGACAATGATAGAAATGGCCGAGATACTCAATGACGAACTGCCTGACAGTAAAGCCAGTACCCGTAAGGCTCCAAGTTTCTTAATTAGGGCTATGGCAAAAGTTATGTCAGACATGAAGACCATTGCGCCTAGGCTTGGTAAGAACGGCACTGTATCGTCAGCTCATTCTGAGAAGATACTTGGACTAACGCTTATTCCTGCTGAAGAAACCCTTCGTGCGTCCGCCAAGTTCATAGCTTCACAATCTTAGTGATTGACGACCGGCAGCTTTAGCCGGCGACTGCGCCTGGTGTCGTAGCCTTCATAGGCCTTAGAATGTAGTCATGAAACAATTTGTCTTAGCGATACTTCTATTGGTCATGGTAAGTGCGTGTTCTTCTGACGGTGAAGTCGAAACAAGTGGGAACACTTCAGAGACAACGCAA
>CAZYMB010000028.1:0-3584 GCA_964648795.1 uncultured Acidimicrobiaceae bacterium | reverse complement strand
GTGTTCTTCTGACGGTGAAGTCGAAACAAGTGGGAACACTTCAGAGACAACGCAACAATTGGGTACGACAGTTGGCCAAGACCAAAGCACTGAAACAACAACGTCAGAATCATCAGACTCTACGGTTGAAGGTGCAGAAGAAACGACCATCACTTCTCCAGCGGACACAACGGCTGCTACAACGGCTGCTGCAACGTCTGGGCAATCAGTTTTTAGTCCCTCAGGGAACCCTATCGAAGGAACCGGTCAGGTTTCTGAGTTGAGCTCTGGCTATAGGTTTACTGAAGGCCCAGCTTGGGTGGAAGATCTGGACGCTTGGCTGTTTACAGATATACCTAATTCACGGGTCGTGCAGGTGACTCCTTCCGGACAAGAGTCCACTTTTTCTTCTCGTATTGGAAACGGCGTTATCGTCGACTCACGTGGCAACATAGTGCTCGCCGGTAATGCAGGGCGAGACCTGGTTAGCTTCGATTCAGCTGGCAATGAAACTACAATTGCGGATGCGTTCCAAGGGACTCGCTTTAATTCGCCTAATGACTTAGTAGAGCTTCCAGGTGTCGGCTACTTCATTACGGATCCAATCTTTGGTTCGGCTGCTGCTGACCTGTGTAGAGGGGTATATCTGGTGACCTATTCGGGAGATGTAACCCAGACTCTCTGTAATAGCGGAAACCCCAATGGGATTGTCCTGAGTCCAGACTTGCAGACCGTATATATAGCCCTTAGTTCTAACGGCCAGGTTCTGCAAGCTTCGGTAGATCCAACAACTGGCGAGGTGGGTAGCACTCAAGCGTTCGCACAAACCTCAGGGATACCAGACGGCATGGTTGTGGACGGAGCAGGCAATGTTTATGTAACGGCTAACGCTGGCGTAGAGGTCTATGGATCCAACGGTGTCCAGCTTGGAGTAATTTCAGTCCCACAGAAACCATCTAACGTTGCCCTAGGCGGTCCGAATGGGAATACTCTGCTGATAACAGCCGTTACTTCTGTTTACACAGTAGACATCAATTAGCGATTTCTGCTGGACTAGACTGGACAGCATATGAAAAAAGCAATCATCGGAATTCTTGCGGTAATCGTTTTAATAGTTGTGGGACTCGCATTGTGGCTCTTCGCCTTTGGTGATAACCCAGAAGAAGTCGACATTGACGCCGCCGTTGAACAACTCGAACAAGACAATGCTGACGACACAGTTGTCGAGGACGGTTCAGATGGTGCAGAGAATAACCCTGCTGATGAAGATACTGTTGACACCGAAACAGGCGCAACAGAAACAGGCACGGCACTGGAAAGCATTGAAGGCGCTTGGAGTGTTCAGGCTGATTCTGACAACACCTTTGTTGGATACCGAATTAACGAAGTCTTGACGACGATTGGGGCTTTCGAAGTGGTCGCAAGAACACCAGATGTAACGGGAACACTAAACGTGACCGGCACCACCATTGATTCTGTTGAAGTTACCGCTCAGGTAAGCACGCTTACAACGGACAACCCTGCCAGAGATAATGCAATACGTTCACAGGCATTAGAAACTGATGCTTTCCCGACCGCAACTTTCTCGCTGACAGAACCAATCGAGCTCGACGGCCCACCAGTTGCAGGTCAGACTTTCTCGGTTGAGGCAATCGGAGACCTAACTATTCATGGTCTAAGAAATAATGTGACCTTTCCGCTAGACGCACAAGTAGTTGGCGAGCAGATTGTAGTCGTAGGGCAACTAAATATATTACTTGATGACTACCAGATTGACGCACCGTCGGCGCCGGTTGTTGCAAGCGTTGAAGACAACGCAATACTCGAGCTGTCAGTTGTTCTTGGTCGTTAACGCCTACGGGTTGCAGTATGCAGCAAAAGTTGCATTAGGAGCCGTTGGACCCTCGGGGCAAAGCTGTGAGTAGATAGTCGAAGCAGGAACCTTGTTTGGTCCGCCATATTGCTCCCGATACTTTAAGGCCAGGCCGTCGAAAGGGCTAGCGGCATTGGGTCCGCCGTCTGACAGATAACCGAAGCCACATCCGCTACTTTGGTCCGGAATAGTTAGGTTGGCGCAGTTGTCGATCCATGTGTCGAGGGTGTCTCTATGCCATGCACCCCACCAGTCGGCGTGAGCGGTTGAACCCGGAGTATTGTCGATCGTTCTTGTCTGTGGACCAACATCCGAAGACAGATACCAGTCAGAAGTATTTTCTCCAGGCTCGACAACATAGTTAATGAAGTACTCGAGGTGAGGTAGAAGGATGCTATGGCTCTCAGGGCAATTGCCAGAGTACCATCCGCCGGTTTCAGGAATTGAGTAGTTATCGGCCCAGTTACTTGGGTCCTCGCCGTTCCAGCAGTTAGGGAACTTTACATTCATTTCTAGAACTACACGCGTTGATGGTACGCCATCTGAATTTGGCGTCGACCCAAATTGCGAGCCGTCGCACGCGACCATGGTGTTGGAAGAGGCACCACCATTACTAGAGAATTGATCTGAGCATACGAATGTCGACTTGCCAGTATCAGCTCTATCGATAGTGTTTATATCGGCGGGGGGAATTAGCGCAGCACGCTCTGGATAAGCAGTAGCTTCGACTCCGGCCTTGTTTGCTTCGTTCTTGTAGTAAACAACGATTCGTTCAGGGATGCGAACGTTTCCAGCCCCGTCGAATACAGCAGGCGCCCAATAGCCAGACCGATTAAGCTCAGCCCCATTGCAAGTGCTGCTACCAGTATTTAGCAAGCGGTCGTAGGTAGTGAATGCGTTTGTGTCAGTGTTTCCGAAAAACATGTGGAGATGCGCAGCGCCAGGTTGGTTCGGTGAGATGAGAGGATCGTCGTAGGCGAAGTGAGAAAATTCGCAACTAGCTCTGAACTGACCACCACCTGGGATTGGGAAGGATTGTTCGGGGTTGCCATCCGGATTATTCAGATATTCAGAACGGGGACCGTACAGTTGTTCGACTGGAAGTTCAGCTGAGCTGACATCTGTAAACGGCGAGTTGTCCTGAACGGTGCTGCGTATAGTAGATGCCTTGATTAAGTCAAGATTCTCCACATAGGCTTCTTCGCTAAATGCTGGGTCGGGAGTTTGTGACTGTGCTGACCCAATAGTTGTCCCCGGTGCTCCAGCAATATCGAAAGACTCATCTGCGAGAGCAGTATCCTCGCCGTTAGAGCAAGACACTACAATAAAGACGCCAAGGATGAATAGGCCAAGCTTGTCCAATGATTTAATCTTGTTGTTATTCATATACAACCCACCTATTAGTGGCATCTTATCGCTTATAAATTGGATGAGACGCGTGCTAGTCGACTAGTAATATCCTTTTGGTCTAGTGCTATGGGCAGCTGCTATCTGGAATCAGTCAAGCTGGCAACTCAGTGACTACGGCGCAAGGGTTTAGCCAGCCGACGAGCAAGTCATCGATGATAGCGCTAATGAGGACGAGGCAGTAGCAGGTGAACAACCGTCTACGGACGCATCGACCAATGATGATTCATCGGTTAGCGAGAATACTGAATTAGTGATTATAGCGGAGTAAGCTCGCCCCAACCTTGGTCGTCCAGTCCGAAATCTGTTGCTCGTATTTTGCGAA
>CAZYMB010000027.1:0-7384 GCA_964648795.1 uncultured Acidimicrobiaceae bacterium | reverse complement strand
TAAAGCCAGCAACTTTGTCAGGGTCTTTCTTACGTGGATCATCCCCGCACACTCCCGATGAGACATCAACGCCATAAGGGTTCGTCTGGGCGACCACGGTGCCTACATTTTCTGGTGTTAAACCTCCGGCGACTATGAAGTCTCCGTCGAGTCCTTTTAGGTTTGCATGGTCAAATAGTTGACCGCTGCCTGGTTCTACCGAGTCAACAATGAATGGCACCCCAGCGCTACTGGCTTCACTTAAAGCCAAGTCATTAAAAGCAAAGGCTTCTAGAACGTCACAAGTCTTAGCGATCTCTTCTACTACCTCAGGAGCTGTGTCGTGTAGTTGAATTGTCGTGATACCAATTTCTGACGCCAAATTCTTGACTACTCTGGGATCGGTAATATTTCTGAATACACCAACAAGTTGAACGGGTTCAGTGACGAGAGCTCTAATCTTGTGAGCTTCAGCAATCTCAATTTGGCGTGTGGCTTCGGATAGAACTATTCCGATTGCACTTGCTCCTGCATCGATTGCAATCTGGGCGTCTTCGGTGTTAGTGATTCCGCATATCTTTACGAACAAACCACTCATCTTGTAGCCATCTAGAGTCTGGCCGCGCTAAGAATGCCTACGACAGTCTTGGCGTCGGTGATGCGGCGGTCTCGAATCATTGCGACTGCTTCATCTAAGTCAAAGCTAGCGACTGTCATTACTTCTTCTTCTGGACCGTCTAAGTTCTGCGGCACCGATGAAAGCTGTGTTGCTAGGAAGATTTCACAGAACTCATCTGAGAAGCCAGCAGATTGGTAGATGCCGCCAATGGGCTCAAGCTTCTCGGCAGCTAGGCCTGCTTCTTCTGCCAGCTCTCTTTTGGCAGTCTCAACTGCTGGTTCACCTGGAATGTCGACTTTGCCTGCCGGGATTTCCCAGATGTCTCCGTCTACTGGAGCTCGATACTGTTTGACCAGCGTAATCTTGTTGTCACCATCAAGAGCAACAATTGCGACGGCCCCTGGGTGGGTGACTACGTCTCTGGAGTATTCATTGCCATCGTTGTCAACTATGGTGCGGTCAACGAAGCTGACTACATTGCCTGAGAAAGCGTCGGTGTCTTTAACAGTTTTGAAGTGCTTCGAAGGTTCTACGCCACGGGACTTGTCATGCTTTGAGTCAGGCATCTTTGGGTTGCGCTTACCTAGCTGTTCTTAACCGCTGATTCAGGCTCAGCAGCTACAAGATTTATTGGCTTCTCATAACGTTCCGGGTTTAACTCAGTCGCTCGCTTTAGTGATGCCTCTACTAAACCATCAAACAAAGGCGCTGGACGATCGGGGCGACTCTTTAGCTCTGGGTGAGCCTGTGTCCCTACCCAAAATGGATGGTCTGGTAGTTCGATGAATTCTACGAGTTTGCCATCGGGAGACATCCCAGAACACTTGAGCCCGTGTTCGGCGAACTGGTCAACATGTTTTGATGAGAACTCATAGCGGTGACGGTGACGTTCTGAAACAACTGAGTCTCCGTAAATCTTTGCTACTTGAGATTCTGGGTCGAGCTTTGCCACATAGGCTCCGAGGCGCATGGTGCCACCTTTGTCTGTGACTTCACGCTGGGATTCCATAAGGTCAATAACTGGATGTGGCGTTATACGGTCTGCGGTGTCAAACTCTGAAGAGTATGCGTCTTCAAGGCCGACAATGTTTCGAGCGTACTCAATAACCATTGCCTGCATACCAAGACACAGTCCAAGTGTTGGGATGTTGTTTTCTCTGGCATAAGTTGCTGCTGCGATCTTGCCTTGGACGCCACGTTCACCAAAGCCTCCTGGCAGGACGATGCCGTCTAGACCGGCGAGTGCTTCTTCGATAAGCATTCCTTCAACACGATCAGAGAGTATCCATTTGATTTCGATGTCTACTTCGTGCTTAAACGAAGCGTGACGAAGTGCTTCTGCAACTGACAGGTAAGCGTCTTGCAGAGTAACGTACTTGCCAATGACACCTATTTTGAGTGGCTTCCAAACCCCTTCGACTTGGTCGACCAGCTTTTTCCATTCACCTAGATCGGGCTCATTGTCTGGGAGTTCAAGAATCTTGCAGACGTAGTCGTCAAAACCTGCGTCATGCATCCCTAGTGGGATTTCATATAGAGAGTCTGCGTCTGGAGCGCTAATAACGCCGTCTAGGGGAACGTCACAGAGGCTTGAGATCTTACTCATCAGGTTCTGCTGTATTGGGCGGTCTGATCTAAGCACAATTACGTCCGGCTGAATACCGCGACTTCTAAGTTCTGTAACTGAGTGCTGCGTTGGCTTAGTTTTTAGCTCGCCAGCTGGACCTATAAATGGAATTAGCGTTACGTGTACATAGCAAACGTTTTCTCGACCGACGTCTAGTCGGAACTGGCGAATAGCTTCTAGGAATGGCAAGATCTCGATGTCGCCAACGGTTCCACCAACCTCGGTAATAACGACGTCAACATCGTCAGACGCAAGTGAAGAAATTCTGTGCTTTATCTCGTCTGTGATGTGTGGAATAACTTGAACCGTTTTGCCAAGATAGTCTCCTCGACGTTCAGCAGCAATGACCGATGAATAGATAGAGCCAGTTGTAGCATTTGATGCCTGGGAAAGGCTTTCGTCGACGAAGCGCTCGTAGTGGCCGAGGTCAAGGTCTGTTTCGCCACCGTCATCAGTTACATAAACTTCGCCATGTTCGAACGGGTTCATGGTGCCAGGGTCAACGTTTAGATATGGGTCAAGCTTTTGGATTACGACCTTGAGTCCTTGGGATTTTAAGAGTCTGCCAAGCGAGGCTGCTGTCAGCCCTTTCCCGAGTGAGCTAGTCACTCCCCCTGTAACAAATATGTGTTTTGACACACGATCTCCTAAAGGTCCTCTTTATCGTACATGGCAAAGAGACTATAAGACCACCCAGGCAACAACTTAGCCAAGTAAACATACCTGAATGGGGACCGTCTAGACGTGCGCTGTTTCAGCGGCGGCTAGTCAGTGCCAAATGAGCCAGTCTGAAATTAGATTCCTTAGTGCCCACCAAGACCTAGATTTGGGCCTGGATCATCTGGGTCTTGGCCTGAACCCAAACCTAAATAACCGGCTTGATCTGTTTTTATATACCTGCGAGCCTGACCCCACAATTGGGATTCGGCTAATCAAATCATAGGACAGCTCTTCATAACCTTCTAGGTTCTCTGGTTCCGCCATGAACTCAGTCTAGCTAGATGCTGAATTTTTCTCGCAGCACTGAATGGAAGGACCTTGGCTGGATTTCATAGAAACGAGCCTTAGTTTCTGAGGCCTGGCAGCCAATTGTGTCTCCAACTGCTAACTCAGCAACTGTTCGGCCATCGACAGATACTTCAGCGGGTCGCTGTCCAACAATTGTGAATTCGACTCTTGCTGTGGGTGGTAACACAATACTTCTGTTAAACGCCATATGTGCTGCAACTGGTGTGAGCACCAGTGCTTTAAATCCCGATTCGACCACTGGGCCACCGGCAGCTAATGAATATGCTGTTGAACCAGTTGGTGTTGCAACAATTAATCCATCGGCGGCATAGGTCATAAAGTCTTGGCCACTGATGCGCACAGCAACAGAGACAGCGTGACCTGAATCAGATCTAACAACTATCTCGTTTAATCCAATGTGGTTCTTGCTGCCGGCTGTCTCGGTTTCTACCATCATGCGTTCACTGATTTTTGCTGAGCCGCTAAGAAGTTCTCTGGTTGCTGCTTCTGCCAGACTTGGCTCGACTTCCGCTAGATAACCCATACGCCCAACGTTAACCCCGAGTACGCCAACACCATGTGTGGCCACTTTGCGTACTGCTCGAAGTATTGTTCCGTCACCGCCAACACTGATACATGCGTCAATACTTGAGAGGTCATCAACTACTTCAATTTCGGAATCCCCAATAACGTCTGCGTCAGAAGCAACAGCGACAGCTGATTTGCCAGATGACCGAACAAAGGCTGCAATATCGCTTGCTACCGCTTGCGCCTGTGGGCGATGCTTGTGAACTACTAAACCGATAGTTTCCATTACTTTAAGGCTACCTTCTATGTATCCAGACTGTCCGGCTGGCTACACGCCGTCATTTGGTCAAACCAACCACAAACTCTTGGTTTCCAGTAGTCCCGACAACTGCTGACGGAGCGACCCCGCTTACAGTAAAGCCCTTGCTTAGCAGATCAGCAATAACCCGTTTCAGTGCGTAGCTCCAGAGTTCTGGATCGGTGATGATTCCTCGTCCCTTCGAAACATACTTCTTACCCACCTCGAACTGTGGTTTGACTAAGCATATGAGTCGTCCACCATCGGCGGTTAGTTCGGCCAAGGATTGCGAGATTGATGTAATGCTTATGAAGCTGACATCAACAACTACTAGATCAAATGTTCTGCCTGATTTGAATTTGCGAATGTCAGTTTGTTCGCGAACTTCGACTCTAGGGTTCTTCGATATCTTCTCGTGAAGTTGGTTGGTCCCCACATCAACACAGGTGACATGACTTGCACCATTTTGAAGTAGCAGGTCGGTAAAGCCACCGGTTGAAGAGCCAACATCTAAACATGTCAGACCCTTGGGGTCGATGCCGAATTCTTTGAGGGCGCCTTCTAGTTTGCCGCCAGCTCTAGACACAAACTTAGGAGCATCGCCCGTCAGCGTTACTGTGTCACTTGCTGCTACACGACTTGCCGGCTTAGAAACAATGGCCTGGTTGACCATTACCTTGTCGGAAGTTATAAGGTCATAGGCCTGTGAACGAGAACTAGCTAGCTTGCGCTCAACTAACGCTAGATCAAGACGCTGCCTTGACTTAGCCAAGGGTCCCTACATTGTTAAGTTGAGTAAACGCTGCTTCGAGGCGCTCTCCCATTGACATTTCAGAAGCCCTTAGCCAAACTCTTGGGTCATACTTCTTCTTGTTTGGTTGATCTGGGCCATTGGGGTTGCCGATTTGGCCCTGCAGGTAGTCGTGGAACTCTGACTCATAGCCACGGAGGCCATCCCAGAACGCCCACTGCAAGTCAGTGTCGATGTTCATTTTGACAACACCATAAGATACAGCTTCTTGTATTTCAGCTTCAGTTGAACCAGAACCACCGTGAAATACAAAGTTGACCGGCTGACCGCTCAACCCAAATTCGGCAGCAACATGTTTCTGCGCATCGTCAAGAATAGATGGGGTCAGTACAACATTGCCGGGCTTGTAAACTCCGTGAACGTTACCGAACGCAGCAGCAATCGTAAAGTTAGGGCTGGTCTCGCTCAACACTTTGTAAGCCTGCGCTATTTCTTCTGGCTTCGAGTAGAGGTCTTCTGGCTTAACGTCAGAGTTGTCGACACCGTCTTCTTCGCCACCGGTAATACCAAGCTCTATTTCTAGTGTCATTCCCATTGCGTTCATGCGCTTAAAGTAATCGGCACAAATCGAAAGGTTCTCTTCCATTGGTTCTTCGGAAAGGTCCAACATGTGTGAGCTAAACAACGGCTCACCGTGAGCTTTAAAGTAATCTTCGCCGGCATCCAACATGCCGTCAATCCATGGAAGCAGTTTCTTAGCTGCATGGTCGGTATGAAGAACTACTGTTGCTCCATAGTGTTCGGCCATCTGACGAACATGAAGAGCTCCACTAATTGCGCCAGCAACTTGGCCGGTATCTGCAGGTAGAGACTTACCACCATAAAAGTGGGCGCCACCATTAGAGAATTGAACGATTACCGGCGAGTTAAGCCGAGCCGCTGTTTCTAGAACTGTATTAACACTATTAGTCCCAACACAGTTAGCTGCAGGAATAGCAAACCCAGTTTCGTTCGCATAATTGAATAGATCTGTTACATCGGAGCCAGTTAAGACGCCTTTTTTAAATTGACTCATAGAGAGAATCTTAGCGCACCCCCCATGCGCAGTCTGTCTATTGGGCCGCTAGACTGAAGCTATGGCGGAAAAACGACTAGAACTACAAGCAAACTTTGTTAACTGGTACATAGACCCACTCATGGGCCTACCCAAGACACCCATCTACCAGCTAGCGCTCCAATACACTGAGGCAGAGCTACTACAGACACTGCAAAGCACAGTTAAGCGAATCAACACTCTCGGCGGCAACTTCGAGTTTGCTGCCGAGTATCTTGCAGGGCTCTTGATGGCAATGCCCAACTTCTACGCCTCTGACCAAGCACAGGATGTCTTCGCCGAGCTAAAGAACGTAAACTTACAGAGAGAGGTCGTCTCACTACTACTCGCTGATGAGATACGCCCAGACAACGTCGTAGCCACAGCCTTCTGCGTGAGGGTACCGGACACTAGAAGCGTAATCGCCTCCGAGATCGACGCTGCCCTAGAAGCCGAACCTCACACGGTAAGTCCAGCATACCTAGCAGCCCTTGAAAGAGAAGCTGGCATAAAACCAACGCATTAGCACTGCTAGCGCCTGACAACGTTGGTATTCCCAAGTGCCCTCTACACTGAAACCATGGCGGAAAGTACATCTGAAGATTTTATTGAGCAAATACGAGATGCGATCAAAAACACAGAACCAGGCATTCAAGCTGACAAAGAACTCACAAAAATCGCCCAGCTAGACCAACTCGACCATGACCAAGTAATTGGCACGCTAAATTCTTTACGGAATGATCTAGTCAATCTGGCACCAGATGCACCTAACGAACGGCACCTCCAGAATACCTATGTCGATACTTTCATGTACATCTTTCGGCTCTATCCACCGACCTCACTAAAAGGCTTAGACGTAGTCTTCGACGAGATCTTCCCATTGTTTGCTCAAATCAAGATCTTACGACAGCTCACTGTAGCCATTAATACCAACGCTCCGAACGGTACTGATGAAGATAAGCCCAGACAAAACCCAATTGGACTGCAAGAACTAGCCCACTTGCTCCAATTCTGCCGGCCAGCAGCTATCGACCTTTGGAAAGAGTATGTTGAAATTCTACAAGATGGACCAAAGAAGAAAGCACTTGTAGCTGCTCACGAAGCGGCTACAGATGAGGGCAAGCGTCAAAAACCTCTTGGCCGCACTTTCCGAGAACAGGCAGGCGATCTAACTCACCCATACGGTCGCCGAGACCACGGCAATACCCTCAGCTAGCTTAGATCAGCTAGACGCTCGGCGGCATCGCCGAAGCTTCTATCATGTTTAACAATTTGTTGCCATGCTGAACGGGCCTTGCTGAGGTTACCTGCAGCCTCGTGATAGCCGGCCAACACATAGAGTCTGCGAAGTACAAAGATACTTGGGTTCTTGCCAGGCTTACTTGCACTTTCTAGAAGCTCGATTGCTTCCTTAGTTTTACCCTGGTCTTTGAGAGCGCCAGCTTGAACGATGCGAGCTTCTTCTAGCAGCTCGGCAGAAA
>CAZYMB010000026.1:0-8821 GCA_964648795.1 uncultured Acidimicrobiaceae bacterium | reverse complement strand
AGGCGGAAAATGGATTGGTTTAAACAAATATCAAGCTCATGGCGAAAACATTTACCAGCTGCCTTTGTTGTTGCAGTGATAGCTTCTGGCTGTACCTCTGACGGGAATTCTGCCGCATCGCCGACACCTCCTGTCACCCAAGCACGTCAAGTTGCCGTAACTCCGACCACACCAGTAAGGCAAGCAACGATGCCTTCAGTTATCCCCGCACGTCAGGTAGTAACGCCATCGACTTTGGTGGCGACCTCTTTGGACGACTATATTTCTGGCCTTGAGGGTAGGGAACTTGAAACCGTTACCTGCAGCCTGGTTCGAAGTGATTTAGTAAACGGCGCTCAGCAAGTAGGTAGCGAATATCGGCAAGTACGGGAAGCAGTAAACCTTCCTATTTCGCTCACAGTTAGCTCGATACTACTAAATGCTCAGACGAGAGCTCAGGCTGCTGTGCAGCTGGAACAACTAGCACAAGACTTAGAAGCATTGGGCGTTGGCTTTGACCAAGTGGAGGGTCTGCAATCGCTGTACGGAGATCTTCCCCCAGGATGTGATCCCGACCCTCTAGGGCGTGTGATTTCCAATATCGAGAACGAAGTTTTCGTAGCGGACAATATTGATAACTTGGTTTCGGTTACTCGATATGTTTCGCAGTCATTACAGGTGGGCGGCCCAACTATTGAGGAACTGCTTGATCGAATACAAAGTCGCCAGATAGACCTATTCGCAGGCATAGTGAACGAGCCAATTAGATTGTTCATTGACGGGGTCGAAGTAGCGGTAACACAAGATTGCGAAGCTCCGCTCGAATACTTCGCCGAAATGCTTGCTGAACTACGAGCTCAGTGGGTAGCGGACATGCAAGCAGCTCGTAGTCATGCAACTAACCAGATAGTCAACTTCGAACCACTTGGAGATAGCTTTGCAGAGTTCTTCCGAAAGCAGTTAGAACACTCAGAAAACGCGCTTTTGAGTCAACTCCAAGCGGACGTTAACGCCAAAGCTGCCCAGGTGCCAGAAAACTGCTTTGGGCCGAACCCTCCAAACGATATTGCAGCCACTACATTCGAAACAGATTTCGATGTGCAGATAGATACCGTAACCAGCCGAGTCTATATATTCCGCTAACTAGCTGCGCAGCGCCGCTACTAAGTTGATCCCAAAGGCTCGAAGCACTCCATAGAAGGTGGCGAGCCCGAGCAAGCCGACAATAGCGATGTCTATTGGTGATGGCAAGAACTCTAAGAGCCGCACACCAAGCATTACTGCTCCGGCTGTTAGTGCAGCGATTGCAATCTTTGTCCCTTGGCCAGTGCTAGCCGACAGCCCTTTGCGCTTTAGCAGCACGAGCAGTAGCCCATATTCGACCCAAGAAGCCAGGCTCGCTCCTAGGGCAAGTCCAACGGCTCCAAGTCTAGGGCTAGAGGCTTCGTCTAAGCGGACATCTTCGGCGACTCGAGAGTATGGCGAGGCTTCGAATGCTTCACTAAAGTCAACTTGTTGGTTCTCTACAAACGCCCAGTCCAGTTGAAACATTAGTAGCGAGCTAAACCCTAGAACAGCAATGAGCCTAAAGATGGCAATCTTGGCCGGGCCCTTCACATCGCCGAGGCTGTAAAGAGTGTTCTGCACTATTCGAGACCTCATGGCCGCAGGTAGCCCTATCGCAAAGGTAGCGAGCACTATGCCGATGACCAGCGTTTGATCGGGCCCGAAGAAAGCTTCAGCGGCATCGTCGCCGGTGATTGAATTGATGATCCGACGTGGGAAGCCGTACAGGCCATCAACAATAAGAGTGGCCGAGGTTAAGAACAGTACAGTTGTGAAAGCTGCCGGCAAAGAAACCTTGCGCATAGCTGCGGTTAGACGTACCTGTACTTGCTCGATCGAATCTGAGATTCGGCTCATCTCAGCTAGTTCTGCTGCTGCGATACTGAAAGCAAACAGCGAGATCGGTAGTAGATATAGTGGCAGACTTGCAGCGTAGAGTGACAGCGTTGCCACTGACACTGCAGCAGCTAATGCGGTATCGACATAGCTAGAAATCTGAATGACGCCTCTAGCGCCGACTGCGGGCAAGAACCTACGAGCAACGTCTCCTAAGTAGCCGCTTATATCTTCATCGGTTTCATGCTTGCCGAGAAGTTTGAACGTAGTGGGGAGTTGAACCGCTAGTTGGGCGAAACTGCCGACAATTACCGCAATACCCAGAGCGGTCCCAGTGGTTGTTAATCCAAGGCCACGAATGATGGCAAAAGCGAGAACAGCTATCTGAACGAGATTCCATATGGTCGGTGCCACGTAAGAGAGAAAGAATTTGCGATGCGAGTTTTGAATACCGAGACACCAGGCTGACGCGACCAGAAAACCAATGCCGACACTGGTTATCTGGACAAGAGTGGTGGCTGTGCTAAGTAGCTCTGCGTCGGATTCCCACGAAGTGAAAAGGCGAACGATTTGTTCCGCGAAGATTACAAAGCCCGCAACAATAAGAGTCGTGATACCTGCCAGCCATGTAACAACTTGTTTAGCTAGCTTAGATGCGGCTGCAGTCTTGCCGTCTTCAACGAGTTTTGCGTAAACGGGAATGAACGACGCTGATAAGGCGCCTTCGCCTAGCAAGTTCTGCAGCAAGTTAGGTATGCGCATGGCGAAACGAAACGCAGATGCCGTGGCCGAAAACCCAAGTACGACAACAATGGCTTGTTCTCTAACCAGGCCAGCAATCCTCGACAAGAAAATACCGGCTGCCACGCTATTTGAGCCACTCAACTTTGGTTTAGCCACGTGAACGAGTATAAGCCAAGCTAGCTAAATCAATCGGGAGCCACTAAAGCTCTCCTAAGTAGTGGCTCCACGCCCCGGTGTGTCACTACCGAATTTGGCAATATCAGCATTCAGATCCAATACTGCAGTCTTAATCTGGGTGTCTTCGAGTAGTTCGAGGGGAACTTCCCACATAACCTCAAACTCAATGCCGTCAGGGTCTTTGCCGTAGATGCTCTTTGATGCTCCGTGGTCGCTCTCACCAGTGTGGCTGCCGGTTCGGATCATGGCTTCTCTAGTAGTAACAAGATCAGCCAAAGTCGCTACTTCCCAGGCCAGGTGGTACAGCCCGGCGCTACGGCCACTTGGGTTAGGCGAAGAAGCTGGAAATAATCCGAGGTCGTGATCCGTCTCCGAACTTGGGGACGATAGAAATATGGCTGCCCCAGTCTTTGCCCTTTGCTCAAGGCCCAGAACCTCTGAATAGAACAGTGCTGAGGCCTCTGGGTTAGTAACCCATAACACTGCATGTCGCATACCTAAAACTGCCATACAAGACAAAACCGATAGGACTGTTCTGCTATTCCGGGCCCTAGAATGATGAACGCATGAAAAAGATCACCGTAATAGACACCACCTTCGCAACATTCGATATGGCCGGCTACATGATCGACGAGTTAGAAAACTCAGAGCACGCAGCAGAGTTAGAAATTTCAAGAGTAACCGTTCCAGGTTTCAAAGACCTCGCAGCGCCAGCTAGACGAGCCAGCGATGATGGGGCAGAGATGATTCTTTGCGCCGGGATGCCTGGACCAGAAGACATCGACGAAGCATGCTCTCATGACGCCAGTTTTGGTTTACAGATGGTGCAAGCCCTTACCGGTACGACAATTCTTGAAATCTTTGTACATATGACAGAAGCCCTGAACGATGACCGATCTATCGATACCGAAAAGCTTGAAGGTATTTGCGAACACCGCTGTCGCGAGCACGCTAAAAATGCCTTGAGAATGATGTTTCACCCGCAAGAAATGGTTGAAAGAGCAGGTTCTGGCCGCCGCCAGGGTGGGCAAGATGTCGGGTCGATGAAATAGCGTCTGACGCTACAATGTAATAGGTGGCTAATTAGGCGGGACATGATGGCGGCAAACCTTACATTTTCTCAGCAAGCTGATTTAGCAGTTCTGCGTAATACAGCTGCACCACATAAGATCAGAGCAATAGCCGAGCGCCTTGCCCTCCGAGGGTATGTCACAGAAGTGGTGGGGATCTTAGAGGAGCGTGCCATCGATGGGTCTCGAATAGGTCATGTCAAAGGTCGACTGCCGATGAGTGCTGAGGCTCGAGCTGCCGTTGCGGCCCAGTGTCGTTCGTCGCTGATTCAACCGGTTAGATATGAACGCCTGTCACCTAGAGCGTCAAAGAATCTAAGAGAGTTCTATGAAGGACAGAGAAAGCTAGGCGGACGGATCTTAGAAGAGGATCTAGCCGGCCTGACAACGGCTGCACATATTCAGGCATCTCGGAAGCGAGGAGCTGCCAAGGCAATGACTGGGTTTATCTCATTACAACTCATAGATGGCAAAGTACCTGTCTGGTCAGAGCTGAGTGATGCCGAGATCAACAGTGTTGCAGATCAAGAGAATCTAAAGGCAATGATGGAGGCGCTCGAACAGGTTCGTGACGAGCCTGATGTTGCAACTGTGACTAGAGCTTTTGAGCGCCTGCGGCATATGCCTAGTGGAGGTTCGTTAGGTGGTGTCTATTTGTCATATAGAGACCTGTTGGTAGATGATCTTGTTGACCGTCTCGAACTATTGCGGAGAACGCCGGTTGAGTTGGTTGGTGATTCCATTATTGAATGCACCCTCACAGCGGCTCTTACCTTTGACACAGTCACTCGAGAAGATTTTGTTTCACTTATAAGTAATTCGGCCGCTTTGGCCGGTCGAGCCAGAAGTTATATTCCAGATGACCTTTTCAATAAGTGGAGTCTCCTTGGTGAGTTACTATTTGTTGACTCGGCGAAAGAGATAGCAAGGCTACTGGCAGTACTAGATTCAACCGAAATACAGGTTGGTAAGATTCTGAACCATCGGTTAATGGCTGGCGAGTTAACTGCCAGTCAAGTCAGTGGTGCTATGGCAATGGGTCGAGAGACCAAACAGTTAGCGCCTCGATCGAAACGCAAACCAAAAGCGGGGGATACGTCACTGTTCATTCCTGCGGTGCTAGGTGAACTAGATCCGGCTGGTCTCGCAAAGGTTTACAAGGGTGCGCTATTGACTGTATCTAAGTCAAGGAACCTAGATGATGTTGCTAAGGCAGCACTTGTTTATCAGTTTCTCATCCCGGAATTTGCCTCAGCGGAGAACCCCAAGGCATACAGGTTTGGACACAAGAATATGAGCTTTATCTGGGGTAGTCCCCCTCAGCTAGAAGCGACACTCATTTCGGCTTTGACAAAAAATGGCGTGGAGTTTCGATCGTCACTTGAGCAAGAATCTGAAGCAGGAAAGACCGAGAAGATGAGCGTTGATACTGTTGTCGATATCCTGAGTAGTAGTGGCGATGACCTGTTTAGCAAGCTTGGCTTAGCAAGACCGGACAGAACTACGAAATCGATAAGAAGGTAGTCAACCCTGCCCTAAGTAGGGCTCAGGTATAAGGTAAACTTAAGGCAGGCGGCAATAACGGTGGAACCTATGGCGACACATGACTCTCAATCTAAGAATGCGCAGCTCCGGCGTGCCGAAACGGACTTGCAAACTGTAAAGGTTCAATTCGACAATCCAGCTAAAGCTTCTACTAGTCGTCTAGTTCGTGCGGTCGAAGTGTTGGCGCTCAATGGTAAAATCGACCTTGCTCTGACTATCATGCACAATCGAATTCAGAGCGGTGGTGGACAGTACCGTGTGCCGAGAGCTGGATCTAAAGCCACCGTGGGAAATACGAGTGAGAAAACGCTTAAGTTGTTCCAGCAGCTCGTTGTAGTACCGGTATCGTATTCTACCCTTTGGAAATTTCAGAGTATGCAAGTCAATGACGAACTGCTGGAATTCTACAAGATGCAAATGAGGTCGGGCGATCGATTCCAAGTCGCTACCTCCCTTTTGGCAACCAGGATTTTGGAAAGAGAGACCGGCGAGGCACTAGATGGTCACTTCACCTCAATTGATCAGGCGTTCGACAGTAAGTCTGATAGAGATTTTGTTGCTGATGTGCTGGTCGCGTTGGAACTCCTAGTGGAGTCGCCCGATATAGGGCAAGTAAAAGAAAAGTGGGAGTTGCTAGACAACCTGCCTCGTAGTGGAAACCTTACAGTCACATGGCTTCGTCAACGCGATATGGACAACACTCCTTTAGATCTGCGACTTTATCTGCTTGCTCGACTACCTTCTTCTGAAGTATCCGCTGAAGTTGTGAACAAGGCTCTAAATGATGCAACTATGTTCACTCCGGTCAATCTTGATACTGCCAGCCTGCGTATTCGATTTGCTCTCCAAGTGGCGAATCGACACAAACACAGCTCGTTAGAGCCGGAAACGCTTAACACGCTTGCGCAGCTCCAAGATATTCTAGTTCAGACAGGCTCACGTCTAAAAAACTTGGTGAACCAATTGCCTGAATCGGCTAAGACAGTAGCTTCTGTAATTTTGACGAACCGGTACTATGTCGAGGCAATAGATGTTAGGGACTTCGCGAGAATCGTACCGTATATTTCTGCTCCGGTGGAAGCGTTGAGTCGGGCCGAAGGTGAAATCATGGCAGCTCTCCGTTCGGCTGCACATAACAAAAATCAACCTCAGCGGACGCGGTTGTTCAGTGATTTAGAAAGCTTGCTGGGTGATGACTTCAAACAGTTTGCTTCAGATGTAGCTACAGATAAAGGTGAGAGCACACTGCTAAGAAGTTGGATGTCAGCGGCTGCTCAAAAAACTCAAATGTCCAATCAAGTGGATTCACATGCTGTGAATATACCTTTACCTGGAATGGGTGGGAGAGCGACTAGTCGCACCAGAGACCCCGGCGGCCCCAAGGATCCACGTCGCAGAGGTCGCCGTAGATAGCTTCAGTTCGCTAGGATGTTCGGATGACAGAACAGCCAGGCAACCAATCAGATCAGCTAAAACACAGATATAGCCCTGATCTGGCAGCTGTTATTGAACAGCGCTGGCAAGATCAATGGGAACAAGACGGCACCTACAACGCTGCCAACCCAGTGGGAGAGTTGGCTGATACTGCTCTAGCCGCCAAGCCGAAGCTGTATGTTTTGGACATGTTTCCATACCCGTCGGGTAAGGGTTTACACGTAGGACATCCGCTCGGGTTTATTGCTACAGATGTTTACGCACGCTTTCACCGTATGACTGGCTACAACGTTCTTCACACAATGGGTTACGATGCGTTTGGGCTACCAGCCGAGCAGCACGCCATTGCTACAGGAGTACATCCACGCAAGAACACAGAGGATAATGTGGCCAATATGCGTCGCCAGCTGCGACGACTTGGTTTGGGCCATGATAACCGTCGTGGAGTATCAACAACAGATGAAGATTTCTACAAGTGGACTCAATGGATCTTTAATCAAATCTTTAACGCCTGGTATGACACTGATGCTGACAAAGCTCGCCCGATCGCAGAACTAGTAGCCCAGTACGAATCTGGTGAACGAAGCCTAGAAGATGGCGGCAGTTACGCTGACTTAAGTGATAGTGAGCAGCGTCAGGTAATTGACTCTCACCGCCTTGCATATCTTTCTGATTCGCCAGTTAACTGGTGCCCGGGTCTAGGGACAATTCTTGCTAACGAAGAAGTTACTGCCGAAGGCAAGAGCGACATTGGTAACTACCCGGTCTTTAAACGAAATATGCGTCAGTGGATGATGCGCATCACCTCATATGCAGACCGACTACTAGGTGACCTAGAAAAGCTCGACTGGCCAGAAGCCATAAAGTTAATGCAACAGAACTGGATAGGTCGCTCGGTTGGGGCCAACGTAACGTTTGGAACTGAAAAGGGAGATTTAGAGGTCTTCACCACCCGGCAAGACACACTCTTTGGTGTGACCTTCATGGTTGTGTCGCCCGAGCACCCAATGGTTGGCGAATTAACGGTTGATGCCCAACAAGCTGAAGTCGAAAAATATGTGACGGCAGCTGCAGTTAAGACCGACCAAGACCGTTCAGACGACACTAAAGAAAAGACAGGTGTGTTCACCGGCTCATATGCGACTAACCCTATTAATGGAGACAAGGTTCCAATTTGGGTAGCCGACTATGTACTCATGGGCTATGGAACTGGGGCCATCATGGCTGTACCGTGTGGTGACCAAAGAGACTTCGAGTTTGCCCGCAAGTATGACTTAGAAATCAAAGCAATTCAGAAGCCGCCAGCTGACTGGTTTGCGTCACAAGACATCCAAGAGTCCACAGACACAGCCAACTGGCCAGTAGCTTTTGTTGGGGACGCTCCATATATCAACTCTGCCAACGACGAGTTCGACCTCGAAAGTGTTTCATCTATTGGTGCAGCTAACGAACTAGTCAACAAATATTTGGAGGCAAAGTCGGCCGGAAACCCGGCAGTTACTTATCGTCTCCGTGACTGGCTCTTTAGCCGTCAACGCTACTGGGGTGAACCATTCCCAATCCTTTATGACGTAGATGGCAACCCGCATTCTGTCCCAGACGACATGCTCCCAGTCTTATTGCCAGAGCTAGATGACTTTAAGCCAACCGCAATGGAACCAGACGACGATGTAACTGACCCTATACCACCACTAGCACGTTCGACTGAGTGGGTAGAAGTAGAGCTAGACATTGGCGACGGGCTACAGACTTACCGTCGAGAGATTAACGTTATGCCGCAGTGGGCTGGGTCTTGCTGGTATGAAATGCGCTATCTTGACCCAACAAACACAGAAGCCTTTGTTGACCCTGAGATCGAGAAATATTGGATGGGCCCAACAGCAGAATCAGTCACAGGTGGAACTGATCTATACGTGGGAGGGGTAGAACACGCAGTACTTCACTTGCTTTATGCACGCTTCTGGCACAAA
>CAZYMB010000025.1:0-9133 GCA_964648795.1 uncultured Acidimicrobiaceae bacterium | reverse complement strand
TAAAGCCAGCAACTTTGTCAGGGTCTTTCTTACGTGGATCATCCCCGCACACTCCTGATGAGACATCAACGCCATAAGGGTTCGTCTGAGCGACCACGGTGGCCACATTTTCTGGTGTTAGACCTCCAGCGACTATGAAATCACCATCGAGTCCTTTGAGATTTGCATGATCAAACAGTTGGCCACTGCCCGGTTCTACTGAGTCAACAATGAATGGAACCCCAGCGCTACTGGCCTCACTTAAAGCTAAGTCGTTAAAGGCGAAGGCTTCTAGAACATCGCAAGTTCTTGCGATCTCTTCTACTACCTCAGGAGCTGTGTCGTGTAGTTGAATTGTCG
This sequence comes from uncultured Acidimicrobiaceae bacterium, assembly GCA_964648795.1. GTDB lineage: Bacteria > Actinomycetota > Acidimicrobiia > Acidimicrobiales > SZUA-35 > JAHDDW01. The sequence goes on along the minus strand of CAZYMB010000025.1, from coordinate 8,794 downwards.
TGATACCAATTTCTGACGCCAAATTCTTGACTACTCTGGGATCGGTAATATTTCTGAATACACCAACAAGTTGAACGGGTTCAGTGACGAGAGCTCTAATCTTATGAGCTTCAGCAATCTCAATTTGGCGGGTTGCTTCGGATAACACGATTCCTATTGCGCTCGCTCCTGCATCGATTGCAATCTGGGCGTCTTCGGTGTTGGTGATTCCGCATATCTTTACGAACAAATCACTCATCTTGTAGCCATCTAGAGTCTGGCCGCGCTAAGAATACCTACGACAGTCTTAGCGTCGGTAATGCAGCGGTCTTGGATCATTGCTAGTGCTTCATCTAAGTCAAAGCTAGCGACTGTCATTACTTCTTCTTCAGGACCGTCTAAGTTCTGCGGCACCGATGAGAGTTCTGTTGCTAGGAAGATTTCGCAGAACTCATCTGAGAAGCCGGCTGATTGGTAGATGCCGCCAATGGGTTCAAACTTCTTGGCAGCTAGGCCTGCTTCTTCTGCTAGTTCTCTTTTGGCAGTCTCGACTGCTGGTTCACCGGGAACGTCGACTTTGCCTGCCGGGATTTCCCAGATATCGCCGTCTACTGGAGCTCGATACTGTTTGACCAGCGTGATCTTGTTGTCACCATCAAGAGCAACAATTGCGACGGCCCCTGGGTGGGTGACTACGTCTCTGGAGTATTCATTGCCATCGTTGTCAACTATGGTGCGGTCAACGAAGCTGACTACATTGCCTGAGAAAGCGTCGGTGTCTTTAACAGTTTTGAAGTGCTTCGAAGGTTCTACGCCACGGGACTTGTCATGCTTTGAGTCAGGCATCTTTGGGTTGCGCTTACCTAGCTGTTCTTAACCGCTGATTCAGGCTCAGCAGCTACAAGATTTATTGGCTTCTCATAACGTTCCGGGTTTAACTCAGTCGCTCGCTTTAGTGATGCCTCTACTAAACCATCAAACAAAGGCGCTGGACGATCGGGGCGACTCTTTAGCTCTGGGTGAGCCTGTGTCCCTACCCAAAATGGATGGTCTGGTAGTTCGATGAATTCTACGAGTTTGCCATCGGGAGACATCCCAGAACACTTGAGCCCGTGTTCGGCGAACTGGTCAACATGTTTTGATGAGAACTCATAGCGGTGACGGTGACGTTCTGAAACAACTGAGTCTCCGTAAATCTTTGCTACTTGAGATTCTGGGTCGAGCTTTGCCACATAGGCTCCGAGGCGCATGGTGCCACCTTTGTCTGTGACTTCACGCTGGGATTCCATAAGGTCAATAACTGGATGAGGCGTTATACGGTCTGCGGTGTCAAACTCTGAAGAGTATGCGTCTTCTAGGCCAACAATGTTTCTTGCGTACTCAATAACCATTGCCTGCATACCAAGACACAGTCCAAGTGTTGGAATATTGTTTTCTCTGGCATATGTAGCGGCTGCAATCTTTCCTTGGACGCCACGCTCACCAAAGCCACCTGGCAGCACAATTCCGTCTAGACCTGCGAGTGCTTCTTCGATAAGCATTCCTTCGACACGGTCTGACAGTATCCATTTTATTTCGATATCTACTTCGTGTTTGAACGAAGCATGACGTAGTGCCTCTGCTACAGACAGATAGGCGTCCTGCAAGGTTACGTATTTGCCAATGACGCCAATCTTCAACGGCTTCCAAACGCCTTCGACTTGATCGACCAAAGTTTTCCATTCGGTCAAGTCAGGCTCGTTGTTTGGCAGTTCGAGAATCTTGCATACGTAATCGTCGAAACCTGCATCATGCATGCCTAGCGGAATCTCGTATAGCGAGTCTGCGTCTGGAGCGCTAATGACACCGTCTAGTGGTACGTCGCAGAGGCTTGAGATCTTGCTCATCAGGTTCTGCTGTATTGGACGGTCAGATCTAAGAACAATTACATCAGGCTGAATACCACGGCTACGAAGTTCAGTTACAGAGTGCTGTGTTGGCTTAGTCTTGAGCTCGCCTGCTGGGCCGATGAATGGAATTAGCGTGACGTGCACATAGCAAACGTTTTCACGGCCAACGTCTAGCCGGAACTGTCTGATTGCTTCCAAAAATGGAAGAATCTCGATGTCGCCGACGGTTCCACCAACCTCTGTAATAACGACGTCAACATCGTCAGATGCAAGTGAAGAGATTCTGTGCTTTATCTCGTCTGTGATATGAGGAATTACTTGAACAGTTTTGCCGAGGTAGTCACCACGACGCTCAGCAGCAATGACCGATGAATAGATAGAGCCAGTTGTAGCATTTGAGGCCTGGGTAAGGCTTTCGTCGACGAAACGTTCGTAGTGGCCGAGGTCAAGGTCTGTTTCGCCACCGTCATCAGTTACATAAACTTCGCCATGTTCGAACGGGTTCATGGTGCCAGGGTCAACGTTTAGATATGGGTCAAGCTTTTGGATTACGACCTTGAGTCCTTGGGATTTTAAGAGTCTGCCAAGCGAGGCTGCTGTCAGCCCTTTCCCGAGTGAGCTAGTCACTCCCCCTGTAACAAATATGTGTTTTGACACACGATCTCCTAAAGGTCCTCTTTATCGTACATGGCAAAGAGACAATAAGACCACCCAGGCAATAACTTAGCCAAGCAAACGTACCCGAATGTGGATAGCAAAGTTTCCAGCTGTTTGAGTGAAGTTTGTAGCCAACTAACTCAACGACGCCCTAGAGGTGTCTACCCCATCGGTTCCGCACATTCATTGGGATTGTCAGGTCTGGGTATCGACTTACTGCTCTAGCAAACCCTTTTCGGTTCGGATATAGCTCAGTCACCACTACTTGCACCAACCAAGTTCTATCTGTTGGTGCGCTATGAATTGTTGCTCTGGCTGGGTCTCTCAGAACAATCTTGGCTTTCGGTACTCGATAGACAACTTCTGCATCGACAAACCTCATACCTGCAAAGGCAAGCTGATCGTTGCGGCTTGCAATGAACCAGCCACCTTTGCTGTCTACCTTCCCTTCGTCGAGGTTGGCGGCATAAAATACTGTGCCAACAGAAGGCGAATAGCTGGCAATCAGCCTACGAACTAAAGCAAAGGATGCCCCGTGGTCTAGCTGGTCCATATGTGGCTCTTGTGCAACCGACCCAGGGGTCACCAGCCGAATGCTAATTCCTGCAGTTGGAGAAAAGTTAGCCAATTTGGCAATAGCGCCTATTTGAGAACTAATGTACTTCAACCCAGTCGGAGCCGAAATTTCCAATTCATCTTCAGATAAGAGTTCAACTTCGTTCCATACATCATCGAGCGTACCGCCCCAGGACAAAGAAGTACCGTCGCCTGTGAACCAGTCTAAGTTTTGAATATAGGCGGACTGCAAAGACTCCACATGGCTGGCAGATATATCGACTGCGCTGTCAGGTAACTCTACAATCTCACCACTGCCGACTACCTTTAGGTCGTATCCGAGTCGGTCCAAACCAGCAGGTATAAGCATACGCCCAGTGGATTCCACGGCCTGCGCCCTAGTCTGTGGAAGGCTACTTCTAAATGTCCTATTCATAGTTCCGCCATGAACTCAATCTAGCTAGATGCTGAATTTTTCACGCAGCACTGAATGGAAGGACCTTGGCTGGATCTCATAGAAACGAGCCTTGGTTTCTGATGCTTGGCAGGCAATTGTGTCTCCAACTGCTAGCTCTGCAACTGTGCGGCCATCTACTGAAATTTCGGCTGGGCGCTGTCCGACGATTCTAAATTCGACCCTAGATGTTGGTGGCAGCACAATGCTGCGGTTAAAGGCCATGTGCGCCGCTACTGGCGTTAGCACCAAGGCTTTAAAGCCTGATTCGACGACTGGCCCACCGGCGGCCAGCGAATATGCTGTCGAGCCAGTTGGGGTTGCGACGATAAGTCCATCGGCAGTGTAGGTCATAAAGTCTTGGCCACTGATGCGCACAGCAACAGAGACAGCGTGACCTGAATCAGATCTAACAACTATCTCGTTTAATCCAATGTGGTTCTTGCTGCCGGCTGTCTCGGTTTCTACCATCATGCGTTCACTGATTTTTGCTGAGCCGCTAAGAAGTTCTCTGGTTGCTGCTTCTGCCAGACTTGGCTCGACTTCCGCTAGATAACCCATACGCCCAACGTTAACCCCGAGTACGCCAACACCATGTGTGGCCACTTTGCGTACTGCTCGAAGTATTGTTCCGTCACCGCCAACACTGATACATGCGTCAATGTTTGAAAGATCTTCGACGACTTGGATTTCTGAATCGCCAATAACGTCTGCGTCAGAAGCAACAGCGACAGCTGATTTGCCAGATGAACGAACAAAAGCTGCAATATCGCTTGCTACCGCTTGCGCCTGTGGGCGATGCTTGTGAACGACTAGTCCAATGGTTTCCATTGCTCTTAGGTTATCGGAGGTCAAAGACAAGTTGGCTTGACCATAAGTTACCCTACTAGTTAGACGGAAAGATGAGAGCCTTGTATACGGAAGGCAAGCAAGCCTGATGTGTGATCCGGTGCAGATTCTCCAAGTGCCACAAACTCGGTGCCATCACCGGTAGGTCCGTTGCCAAATAGCGGTGGATTGTCCGAAGGCCCTGGCTTGCCAGAGTTATGCATATCGAAAGCTCGTACGTCTGCGAGGTACTCACCAAACTTCGGCAGACCCGCCCTTAACGGGATCGGGTCGAGTCGATTTGAATCGGGATCATCAGCGTTAACAAGTTTAAAGAAAATCGTCTTCAGAGAAGCTAACTCTGGCTCAATTGACTGAAACTGTTCCCTAAAAGTCCTTTCAAATTCATTGTTGGTAATCCGTGTCTGAAATTGCTTGGTCCTAACTTCGACTACCAGTTCTTGCCCATCGGCAGTAAAGGAATAGAAGGAGCTGAGATTTGTGCGTTGTAGATTATCGGCGAGAGCTTGTACCACCTCGGCTGTTTTTGTTAACTGGTTTGAACTATCAAACCTAGTTTCGACGGTGCTTTCGAGTTCCCTAATAGGTGTAGCCAACTCTTTCGACTGGACATTGGCAATCTGCTTGGCTCCCCTTACCCCCCGAATGTCTAGTAACAGAGCATTCAGAACGACAAAGGTACCCGAAGCAATTACAAGAGCTATGCCTTCTACTCCAGCGAATACGAGAATAGGTATTTGGGTTAAGACCACTAACACCAGAGTCAAAAACGCTGATATTTCGCTCTTCATCCAGGCCTTGGACTCGCCTGAAGTGTCCGCTGATACTTCGCTATTAGTTTCTTCCGGTAAATCCGCCATAACTAAAGTATAGAGCTGACACCGCTAACTCAACCTAAGCCACTAGGCAGCTAGATGAACCACAAACTCTTGGTTGCCAGTCGTCCCGACTACAGCTGATGGTGCAATCTCTTTTGCAGTGAAGCCTTTATCGAGTAGATCAGCAATCACTCGTTTCAGCGCATATGTCCAGAGATCTGGATCGGTGATGATTCCTCTTCCCTTAGAAACATACTTCTTGCCAACCTCGAACTGTGGTTTGACTAAGCATATGAGTTGGCCGCCGTCTGCAGTCAACTCAGCAAGCGCCTCCGAGATGGAAGTAATACTAATGAAGCTGACATCAACAACTACTAGGTCGAACGATTTACCTGGCTTGAATTTACGGATGTCAGTCTGCTCATGAACTTCGACTCTTGGGTTCTGTGAGATCTTCTCGTGCAACTGGTTAGTTCCGACATCAACACAGGTCACATGACTCGCACCCTTTTGTAGCAACAGGTCTGTGAACCCACCGGTTGAAGAGCCAACATCCAGACACACCAGGCCTTTAGGGTCGATGCCAAAGTCTTTGAGTGCGCCTTCTAGTTTGCCACCTGCTCTAGAAACAAACTTAGGTGCATCACCCGTCAGCGTTACCGTGTCACTCGCAGCTACACGGCTAGCTGGTTTCGAGACAATGGCCTGGTTGACCATCACCTTGTCCGAGACAATAAGATCTTGGGCTTGTGAACGAGAACTAGCCAGCTTGCGTTCAACCAGAGCAAGGTCAAGACGCTGCCTTGACTTAGCCAAGGGTCCCTACATTATTAAGCTGGGTGAACGCTTCTTCGAGGCGCTCTCCCATTGACACTTCAGAAGCTCTTAACCAAACTCTTGGGTCATACTTCTTCTTGTTTGGTTGATCTGGGCCATCGGGGTTACCGATTTGGCCTTGTAAGTAATCGTGGAACTCGGACTCATAGCCACGCAGGCCATCCCAGAACGCCCACTGTAAGTCTGTGTCGATATTCATTTTGACAACACCATAAGATACAGCTTCTTGTATCTCAGCTTCAGTTGAACCAGAACCACCATGAAACACAAAGTTGACTGGCTGACCACTTAGCCCAAACTCGGCTGCAACATGTTTCTGCGCATCGTCAAGAATAGAAGGAGTCAGTACAACATTGCCCGGTTTGTAAACACCGTGAACGTTACCGAACGCTGCCGCAATAGTAAAGTTAGGGCTGGTCTCGCTCAACACTTTGTAGGCCTGCGCTATTTCTTCTGGCTTCGAGTACAAGTCTTCTGGTTTAACATCAGAGTTATCGACACCGTCTTCTTCACCACCGGTGATACCAAGCTCAATCTCTAGCGTCATTCCCATTGCGTTCATGCGCTTAAAGTAGTCGGCACAAATCGAAAGGTTCTCTTCCATTGATTCTTCGGAAAGGTCCAACATATGTGAGCTAAACAACGGCTCACCGTGAGCTTTAAAGTATTCTTCACCAGCATCCAACATGCCATCAATCCATGGAAGCAGTTTCTTAGCTGCATGGTCGGTATGAAGAACTACTGTTGCTCCATAGTGTTCGGCCATCTGACGAACATGCAACGCGCCGCTAACTGCACCAGCTACCTGAGCAACATCAGCTGGCAGTGACTTGCCACCATAGAAATGCGCTCCACCGTTTGAGAATTGAACAATCACCGGCGAGTTAAGCCGAGCAGCTGTTTCAAGAACTGTATTAACGCTGTTAGTTCCCACGCAGTTGGCTGCAGGCAACGCAAAGCCAGTCTCGTTTGCATAGTTGAACAGATCTGTTACATCGGAGCCAGTTAAGACGCCTTTTTTAAATTGACTCATGGCAAGAATCTTAGCGCATGCCCCATTGGTGAAGCGTCTATTCGACCGCTAGACTGAAACCTATGGCGGAAAAACGACTAGAACTACAAGCAAACTTTGTTAACTGGTACATAGACCCACTCATGGGCCTACCCAAGACACCCATCTACCAGCTAGCGCTCCAATACACTGAGGCAGAGCTACTACAGACACTGCAAAGCACAGTTAAGCGAATCAACACTTTCGATGTAAACCCTGAGTTCGCCGCCGAGTATCTTGCAGGAGTACTAATGGCTATGCCAAACTTCTACGCTTCTGACCAAGCGCAAGATACTTTCGCTCAGCTAAAGAACGAACAGCTTCAGCGAGAGGTTGTCTCGCTGTTACTTGAAGACGAGATACGGCCGGACAATGTTGTAGCGACAGCATTCTGTGTGAAGACACCGGACACTAGAAGCGTGATAGCTTCCGAGATCGATGCAGCCCAAAAAGCCGAGCCTCAGACGATTAGCCCAACGTACTTAGCAGCTGTAGAAAAAGAAGCAGGCATAAAACCGACTCGCTAGGCCTTCATCATTAACGGCTCTGCAAGTATTGTCACACTCCCTCTACACTGGACTCATGGCGGAACAAACACGAGAGCAATTTATTAATCATCTGTACAGCCTAGATCCAACAGATCGGCTATCTGATGAACTGATCACTCGATTCAAAAATCTCGATTGGACTTCAAACCAAGCACGACAGATCGCCGGAGAACTTGCGCTTCGAGAGTATGACACGAACCGACTGGCACAGCTTGTAGCTCAATGTAAGCCTGAGACTGTGGTGGTTGTTAGCCGGCGAGTCAAAACGAGGGGCAACGACTACAGAGCCCCCTTCAGAAGCGCTCTCGAAGACGAATTGAGCGACACCATAGATATCCGAGTTATAGATACGATCAGGAATACACCCGAAGCAACTAGCGTATTCCAACGACTAGACCAGGTTCTCCAGATAAAACTTCTGAATAATGATCAAGTCATGAAAGTATTGACATCGCTACGTAGCGACTTAGTTGCTCTCGCCCCAGAAGCTGCTATCAAGCGGACCTTACAAAGCACTTATGTCGACGCCATTATCTACATATTTTCTCTCTATTCCCCTAAGAAAGAACTGCCAGAACTAGATCAGCCCTTTATGCAGGGTTTTACCGGCTTCACCCAGAGCCAGATTCTACGACAGGCAACAGCGGCTGTGATCTCTGATCACTCATACGCCACCATATCTCCGGCCGAACTCAGCCATCTCGCCAAGCTATGTGGCTCAAGTGCGAGGGGACAATGGGAAGAGCATATGAGCTACCAAACAGATGGCGACTGCAAAGATGTGATCTTGAAAGAATACGAGAAGCCGCTCGAGGAAGCCGCAGAGACTACCCCACCTCAAACTCAGCAGGCAACATCATCTGTTAAGCGACCACTACGATAAGCTAGCTAGCTCAAATCAGCTAGGCGCTCGGCGGCATCGCCAAAGCTTCTATCATGCTTAACGATTTGTTGCCACGCTGAACGGGCCTTGCTGAGATTACCTGCAGCCTCGTGATAGCCAGCCAACACATAGAGTCTGCGAAGCACAAAGATACTTGGGTTCTTGCCAGGCTTACTTGCACTCTCAAGAAGCTCGATTGCTTCCTTAGTTTTACCCTGATCTTTGAGAGCGCCAGCTTGAACGATGCGAGCTTCTTCTAGCAGCTCGGCAGAAA
>CAZYMB010000024.1:0-9400 GCA_964648795.1 uncultured Acidimicrobiaceae bacterium | reverse complement strand
ATCTATAATGGATGGCTCATCCCACGATTCAAGCTCACCTAGCCCCTCATTCATCCGCAGAGGGCTAACCTTAAACCCGCCCTCCATGTCACGTTTTTCCTTAAATGGCCGATCGCTATACTCGGAGTTGTATCCAGTTAAGGTGAGGTTTCCGAGCGTGTGAAGATACTTGGCCTGAAGTTTCCCCCAATCCTTCCCCAAGTCTTTCTTCCACTCATCTGACAAATTTTCGTTCTGCGGCATAATGTGCTCGATTGTGTACTCGTCGGTGTTCACAACTTCTTTGCGCCCAAAGTTCTCCAAACGGGTTAACCAATAATGCTTAGAACGCCCGTTATACATATCTCTAACCTTGGCCTGTTTCACAAACTCCTGATCTGTTGGGAAACGCTTATAAGAAGACATCAAAGCAAACTGTGCCTTAATCGACTCTAAATATGCTGCCTTGTCTATTTGCTTGCCGAAATTAGCGAACGTCTTGTTCATCGAGTTAGTAGGAATAGCACAAACATGGCGACGGAAAATATAGGACTCAATTAAGTTCAACACCTCAAGAAACTCAGGCTTCGACAAATCACCAGCACTAAAATCTGCATACAGCTCTAGAAGCACCGGGTATGCAACCTCTGCCTTAAGACCAACAATGTTCTTAAACGCACGAGCCAACTCTGGGTCTTGTTCTTTACCAAGAGCAAACGCACAATAGAACGCAGCAAACACCTTAAGATCGCTAACTAGCTCCTCAACACCAGAAGCGCCACCACTCTTAGTTTGTGCAAACCATTTGAACTCTTCATAGACAGCACTCTTCTTAGGTATCTCACGGTTTCTATAAGTTAAATAATCACGCAAGAACTTATCGAACCGCTCCCCATAAGCCTTCTGCCCAAACGAAAGCTCCATCGGGCGCCAATACTGTTCATAAAGGCGTGTCTGCAACTCGGGCTCTAGCCCCATAAGAATAAAGTTACGCACCAGGTCAGCTTCGCTAAGCTCTTTACCAGTCGAGTTCATAGACTCAAATATGAGCTGAGGGTTATCTTGTCTACGATCAAGCGACACCTCAACAATCATTAGCTTCTGTAAACCAGCAATAACTGTTTCGTGGTCGCCGAAACTAGCTAAAGCGTCTTCAAACCATTCGAAGTTGTCTTCAACACGGATAGAAGGCTCACCGACAACTTCCCTACCGTCAATGATTGCTTGAAACGTAGCGTTGTCTGTTTCGGTTAGCTTCATTCTGTATCTAGCGTCACCAGTCTCAAGAGGCTCAGTCAACATGCGTTCACGAATCTTTACCGGCGACAGATCAATACTCTCAGCACCAGTTGCATCCATATGACGAGCCAAAGCCTCTAACAACAACATAACTGTAGTCAGGCGTTACTGGCCGTCGATAACCAGTAGCGAAGGCTGAGCCGACACCTGATACAAGCCGTCTTCAACAAACACAATAGAGCCAACAAAGTGCGCCTTAATGTCAGGCTCTTTACCAGCACGCAACACGTCTTCCCAAAGCTGTTCACACTCACGCTCAGACCAACTATAGGCACGCTGATAAATCGGAATCTCAAACCTTCGACTCGACTGAATAAACGGAAGAAGTTTGGTCTCAGTGGCTTTCATGGCGGGCCTTTCGGTACAGAAGCGATTCTAGGTTCGGGCAGTAAACAAGACCAGGTCTGCGGTAGAAGTACCTAACTAGTTGTTACGTAGTCCTTTTGGCCTATTTGACAAAAACCTCTGGACAGCCAACGCAACCCCGGGCTAAGTTGCTTGCTACTCGGCGGAGACATTCTTGCGCTTTCTGACGAAGCCATCGAAATTTTCAATATGGCAGCTAGTTAGCCGTTTCACACACTGCTAGGTGCACTGGGAGCGTTAGTAACACTTTCACAATTGTTCTAAGCGGCATCAATATCTGTTCTATAACTCCTATCGACAATGTCATAGCCAGGTTGTAGCATTTAGTCATGAATCGGATTGAGGCTAAGGCCAAATGTGAAGAGCTCGGTCTAGGTGAAGACCTTGCACAAACTCAGCTCGAAAGTCTTTCTGAGGCTCATAGAGAACTGTGGATTCGATCACGCATCTATTTAGAGGGTGACGATTTACCTGCTGGCACTGAAGAGTGGGCCAGAGAAAGAGCTAGACAGCTCCAAAGAAGCCAAGCTAATAGCTAGCGATATGCGGCTTGAATTTGGCGGAACTTTTTGGGTTACAGCAACAGAGCTGTTTGACGAAGTTAGAGGGTCTACCGGACACAGCTCACTAGCTGATTTCAGACAGATCGATCTACCAATAATCCAAGAAGCTATCGAAAAACGTTGGGATAATTTGATCACCGAAGGGCCTACCAAATTGGCGCTCGTGCAAGGAAAGCTGTTCCCCATGTACCTGATCACATGCATCACTGATAGTGATGGTACTGCAACAGCGATGAGCCTTGAAGTAGACCCTCAATTTAATAGATAAACCCTGCTAGCAAATTCACCCAACGCCAACTTCCAAGCTCAAGCTCGCTTGTTCTACTACACTAGGCGCCACGTCTAAGACTCATAATATTGTTGACGTTACCTACGCACAGACTGGCCTGTCTACTTCTACAGATGGTTTAGGTATGCGTGAAATGCAAGAGAAGGCTTATCTAAGCTTTTAACCAACCACGCTCAACTGAGTAATCAGTCATTTCCAAAAACAACTTCCAGAGAGCTTCGGAACCATCCTTTATATGTGACTTCTTCTCTAGGAAAGCATCCCTGCTACTTACAAAGCCTTCCCAGGCGGCGCCATCGTCGGCGATGTTAACCAACATAGGCATGAAAGCATCTACTGCACGACACCACTTGGCTTCGGTTGTATCCCCAAACTCAAATTCATTCCAAAGTTGATCTATTTCAACTACAACTTCTGAATTACTTGTCCCAAAAAGAACTTTGGCGGCTTCTACTTCCTTCTCTTGCCGGCCCTCAATACCAGTTCCAAAGACATCGTGATCACCTGCTTCAATCTCGACTAACTCGTGGAGCAGCAACATCGACATTGCCTTTGCACGATCAAGACTGGCTGGTTCATATTCACGCAATAGGTAGCCCGCTAAAGAGGCATGCCAAGAATGCTCAGCTGAATTTTCGTGACGACTACCTGTCATGACCTTTGTATGACGTTCCACACCTTTAAGTTCTTCGCAACGAAGAAGCAAGCTTAGTGCACTATTACTACCAGCTTCAAAACTCATAACTCTCCAGACAGCTAAACCCAAAGCCTATCTGGACTAATTGATACTTCGATTTCTACCCTTTGGCACTGGGCTGACAATCCTATAGCTGTGTATTTGCATGGGGTGGGCGTCAGCCTCAACTAGACCACTAGCAGAGAGCTCTTCTGTTTCTTGTAACGGACGTGAAGCGGCGAAGGCAGACAACCTTGGAGTAACCAGGGTACTTTCGAAACAGTTTTTGCAAGATTCCATCGGTCGATTGGGGATCTTCTCATCAATTTCGAAAATAAGGATCTGCACCATGCACTCACGGCAGTACCAAGCCTTGAATTCAAGTTCGGAGCTATCTCTAACCCTTTCAACAACGAGCCCCTTAGTCCCAGCTCCTCTTATCGGCCGATGCGGCACATTAGCCGGAAAGACTATCGCTGAACCCTCGCTTAACTCTAATCTTTTAAACTCGCTACCTTCGATGTATTCGATCTCAGCAGAGCCAACCAACTGAACTAATACCTCAGGGGATGGATTGTGATGAAATGCCGTCTCATATGAAGGTCCAGAAACCAACATCGTAAATAGGTCTTTGGTTCCTAAGACCTCAAACGCATCCTTGGGTGGGATCCAGCCTTCGGTAACGTTCGTCGCTTGTAGCCCAGCAAGTGGCTCTCGTATCGAATACCGGTATCGAGAAATACGGCTAGAACTTAACTTCTTGAAACCGGGTTCAAGTGTTTGCAGGTAACTTAACACGCTGCGATTTCTGGCAACAAATCCACCCTCGATAGGGAAGAACTTGTAGTTGGGATGCTTGCTCCAGATATCAGAAGTTCGCTGCTCAATCTCATTAAGGCGGGCCTCATCTGGGTCTGAATATTGGCGTTGTTCGTCTGATCTAGCTGAGCCTAAGTGAATCACGTAGTCGTAACGATTTATATCTTGTTCTAGAGAAGCACCGAAAAGCTCTTCATAGTTTTCACCATCTTGCAAATAGGTCCCATTGTCTGGCAGACCACGATCACAGAAAACAAAGTCAACATTGGACTGGCGGGCAACGACTGTAAAAGCCTCTTCTAAGGCTCTTCTGGTTTTTTGGATTGTCTGGCTAAACTCGATGTCGCTTTCACGATCACTAACCAACTCAGCCCAAAATGGGCTACTCACCCCGCCGTCCATGAATATACGTGGCACTTCTGGAGTCACGAGAAATAGCTTTTCTTCAACCGCATTCTGCCTAGCTATTAGTGAATCTAGTAACCAGGTCTTACCGACTCCTGGTAAACCTGTAACTGCTACCTTCTTGATATCCGCCATAAAGAAACCGCCTAACTCCCCCACTCCAAGATACCCCTTGAACTCGATTTTCGAACAAGCCCCTGATGAGGCCCATCTTTGCCATCGATGAGAACATATCTTTGTTCAGATCGGGGTGCTTCCACTACATTTTGAATATCAAATCCTGCGAAATTGACAGAATGATCCACCAGTATTTCTCTAAGCCGTGTCATTGCTTTACGCGATGCATGATCAGCAACCATAATTGGGACGTCAGAAAGCGCCAACAAGGGAGCAACCTCATTTAGAAATGCTTCTTTGTTGGTTATAGGTAAGCCCACCTGAGCTCCTGAAATGAGATCAGGTTGATACTGTGAAAAATCAATCAAGATGACATCATCAACCGATAACTCACTAGCTAACATCTGAAAGTAGCTACGGAAGTCTTGCTGCTGGAAACCAACGGTGGCGATAACTTTTACGCCAGTCTTCTTAACCATTTCAATGAACGCACTGTCGACGCGGTGTTGAAATTGCAAGACACGTTCAGCTTCGGTAATCCCGAATATTTTAAGACACTCAAGCATCTTGGGTAGCGGTGTCCTCTCTTCAAAAAGAACAACTGGAGCAATACCTTTGAGCTGGCTAACCATCTCTTGTATTGACTGAAGTTCATACCAGCTGATAGGTAGACCCTCGACTACTCGGTTTATTGGATATATCGGTTTATAGCTGGAATGTTGCTCTAGATACTTAAGCTGGTCAGAGTAAACCGCATGGATGCCTATTTGGCAGGCGCCTATAGCTTTCGCAACCTCTAGGTCCACTAAGTTATGTACTCGACACAATTTGAGTGGGACTAGGAGGTATTTATCGAGCTGTTTAGATTGGACTTCGGAAGTGCTGAAAGCAGCTTCTGGTCGATAGTACGCTTTCTCCAGGAGCGCAGCCTTCTGTCCAGTACCCCAGGTAGAAAAAGCGCTGACATATTCCTTAGACACTGAGTAGTCAAGTTGTGCGTACCAGTCTTCGATCAATTCCTCTGCGTCATTTCCGACTAAATAATCAACCATGTTGTCTATATAAAAGGAATCAACAGCCGCCCTGACGTTCCAGCCAAGCAACCGAAGGGCAGTTTTCACTGATCTTATAGATTCAAAAGTCGTAACGTTGTTGTCGAGAACGAGCATACTAGGTCCATTGCCAGGCACAGCTTCTAAAATATGTCTCATTCGTGGAGGCACTTTTTTCCTCAACCAAAACTGTTCAGACAGTTCTGATCTAACCATCTTGCCTCGCAAGAAATCCTTAGAACTAAAATGAATGTGAATGATAGTACAAGCCAGATCGACCACTGCCTTGTACGCATATACCAGATCCGTACCACCGTAGGCAAGGCTTGCTACAGCGGAAGGTTCTCTGCCAGCGACTCGCTCGTTACGAATACCTTGCATCAGGTCAAGAACTTCTAAGGGATTATCTAACTCGCGGTTAAAAGTTACTTGATTAACCAGGGCTGATAATTCGTCTTTGTGCGACTGTATTTCTTTTGCCAGCTCGACCAAAGTTGCTAGTTCGAAGCCTGTTCTATTCGAGCACAGAAGTTCGATCGCCTCATAGGTTTTGATAGCTGCCTGATCCAGCAGCTCACCTAGGTCCTGCTTATTGACGGTGCTATCTCTTAACTGTGAAGTATCCAAACCATGGACTGCAGCTAAGACCAGGTTCAGGAAGTGATCTAGCAAAGCGTAAACCGCTATCCGCTGTGACCTGCGACCATTAAGCTCAAAAGGGTTACTAAGAGTTGAAACTACTAAGTCCAACAGGTTGGACCATGTCTCACCAGCACTCTCTAATCGTTTTGATAGATAGGACGGTAACCAGTAATAATAGCTGGGTCCTCTTAAAGCCATCGTACCTCGGTCGCTCCAAGCAACTTCAACCAGAAATTCACGAAACGTGTCTTCAATGTTATTTAGTAGAACCGTGAACTCTGAATTCGGCAGCTCGATCACACCAAGCTCATTCTGCTTCACCCCTAACCTCTCAGCTGACGAAACATGCCCACTTATAGCGCCACCACCTAGTGCGTGAATACAGGCAGTTCGTATCTGTTCTCGCTGCAAATGGTCTTCGGCGAAGCTTTGCCAGCTATTGCTGACCATACCGCTAACGTGGTCTATCTTTAGAGCTTTACCACCGCCTCTTTCTACGGCATCGAACAGCAAAGGTTCTTCATTTGAGTCATCGGCAAGAAAGCAGACATAGTCCCCTTGTGATTGCAGGTTTTTCACATATTCATACTTGTCTTGTTGAGACAAAAACCTAGTCTCAACAAGTCGTCCATTTCTATCTGATTCCAGCTCCGAGCCCTCTACCTGATAGTTGCAGCTAACCCCATGTTGCGACATCAGGGTCTTGACAACCCCCCGGATAAATACTTCGTAGCCCGATGAAAGAAATACAACTCTGAACTTAGAACCATAGAAACGCTTGAGAAGTTTGATTAGTTCGAACGGTTCCGAATACGCCTGAAGCTTCTCAGCAGTAAATACTCCGGCCAAACCTAACTTTAGGTCTGGGGATGGAACTGAAGAGTCAATTAAAACTGAGTAATCTGTGACTACGTCTATGAACTCAGAAGATATTGTTGTATCTACTAGCTCCAAAGTCTGCTGACGAAACTTTGCTAATGGCAACGACTTGGCTTCATATGCTTGGCGATTGAGTTCTAAAAACGTTTTGATCTCGATTGGATCTATAAGTAGGCCAGGGTGGGTGCAAGCGTGAAACCAAGCGGTGCTAC
Organism: uncultured Acidimicrobiaceae bacterium; assembly: GCA_964648795.1. Lineage (GTDB taxonomy): Bacteria > Actinomycetota > Acidimicrobiia > Acidimicrobiales > SZUA-35 > JAHDDW01. Next base: position 2,102 of record CAZYMB010000024.1, on the reverse strand, counting down.
TGAAAAGGGTCCTGTCTACATCAAAGATCGCTACAACTGACTCATGGTTGTGATCGAACATCTCAACCCAACCCTGCTAGTTCTATAATCGAACGCCCACTCGACGCACATACGCTCTCGGAACCACTACTTTCGAGGGGGTGAATTCGGATACGCTTGCTAATCGGATACAAGTCAATCGAAAATGTTGACCCTATTTCGAGCTTGATATCCCTTAAATGAAAGCCTGAGTGCTGCAAGGCCTTACCTGGCGTCGGTTCTATGAATGCATGAAAGTGGCCATCAGACTGATACTGCTTGCCTGCCAGATTCTCCCAATCCGGTTCTGAGCGCTGTAGGCGAGCGCCAACAGCTACGCAGGTTTGATCCGACTCCAGCAAAAACTCTTGGATCACCCCAGCAGATGATGCATCGTCGAGACTGGACCACTTGGCTGGTTTACCAGTAGCTGCGACTCGGCCAATTACTAATGAATTTCCTATTCCTTCGCCTCTTAAAGTTATCGCACACGAGAAGGCATTTAGGTTGTTGTTATCTGCGAGATCAGCAAGGACCCGTAGCAGACTTGTTTTTTTATCAACTCGTATTTTCAGGAAGCGATCTTGATGGGAAGTAGCTTCGAGTGAGTCGTTGAGTGGCACAAACGAAGTTTGGGAGTACGCAAACCTTCGATTCGGATTTTCTGGCTGCAGTTTGTCGATACTCGCAACATCGGCAAAGTCTTCTCCTGCTCTGAGAAATCCTGCCTTCGACAAAACCTCGATGTCCCCAGTCTTACCATTTAAAAGAGCTAGCTCAGCCACATCTGCAGGACCTCTATCAGCGGTGCCTGGCAAACCGGAAACTCCCAGACGAAAGTATTTGCCGCCTGCCAACAAACCAAACTCCTGAACCAGCGACCGAAGTAGCTCATCATCTACCGCAGTATTGCGGTTGTAAACCAAGCTACTAATGCCGTTCATATCGACATGCAACACCCCCGATGACTCTGGAACGAGCCCCTCGAGCCAAGCTGGCCAGAACGAAGGGGCACTTCCAAAACATATGGAGAAACTATCTAACTCACGTTCTTGAAGCGGGCTGTTAGGCGCTTTGTAAATGGTCGTATTTGCAACAAATTCGAATCCATCTACGCTCCAAAGCTCTGAAGTAGCCGCAATTTTTGAACAAGTGACATTACTAAAGGCTGAGTCTTTGTTACCTTGCTCCATTCTTCATTCTACAAGCCAAGTGGAACACCCTGACAAAGCAACAAAGACGTTACTGTGAGGCATAGAGCTGTCCAACACTAGCAACTTCACCCAACCACCACTTCCAAGCTCAAGCTCGCCTGTTCTACTAAACTAGGCGCCATGTCTAAGACTCACAATATTGTTGACGTTACATACGCACAGACTGGCCTGTCTACCTCTACAGACGGCTTTGGCATGCGTGAAATGCAAGAGAAGGCTTACCTTTCTCGAGGAGCGCAGTACATGCTTTTGAAAGCTCCACCAGCTTCTGGTAAATCTCGTGCTCTCATGTTTATAGCTTTAGACAAGCTATACAACCAAGGCTTAAAGAAAGCTATTGTTGCTGTGCCTGAGCGATCTATTGGCGCATCGTTTTCTACTACTGCTTTAACAGAGCACGGCTTCTTTGCTGACTGGGAAGTTCACGACCACAACAACCTGTGCACCCCTGGTAGCGATAAATCTAAAGTACAAGCGTTGAAAGACTTTTTAGAATCAGACGACGCCGTGTTGGTATGTACTCACGCAACTTTGCGTTTCGCTCACGACCAAGTACCCGAAGTTGCGTTTAACGATGTGCTGCTAGCTATTGATGAGTTCCACCACGTATCTGCAGATGCAGACAACCGTCTTGGTGAACTTGTGCGCTCTGTTATGCGCAACACCTCTGCTCACCTTGTAGCTATGACAGGTTCATACTTTCGTGGCGACGCAGTACCCGTACTAGAACCAGCTGATGAAGAGAAGTTCACCAAAGTAACGTACAACTATTACGACCAGCTCAACGGCTACACACACTTAAAAACGTTGGGTATTGGCTACCACTTCTGCCAAGGCCGCTACACAGATGCGATTATGGAAGTTTTGGAT
>CAZYMB010000023.1:0-9861 GCA_964648795.1 uncultured Acidimicrobiaceae bacterium | reverse complement strand
TTGGAGATAGCTCAATCGAAGGTATTACAGTCGCTGATGTCGCTAGCGCTGCAGAACTTGAGACAGACAGCACAGACGCACCAGATGACGAAGACCCAACCGACACCGATGAGCAGACCGCTGACGAGGAAGAAGATGACGAGGAACAGGTCCTAGAAGAAGACGACGATTCACAAGACACAGAAGGCGAGGATGCTGACGAAGGTAGTGAAACCGAGGTAGTCACTCCACCAGCTCCAGTTGTCTACGACCTACTAACTGGCAGACACGTAATTCCCCTAAACCATAGCTGCACGTTATACGCAAGAAATGACGGGATCGCAAATCAACTCTATGTTGAGTCAGGCGCTCCGCTAGTTGAGCGTGAGGACAGTATAAGCATGCACTACGACTGGGAGAATGAGGCCTTCGAAGAAAATACTGAGACTTATGGACCATTAGTATGGCCACATCAATTAATCGGTCACCAGGTTGATGACGAAGCAAGCTTCGAAGTAGCGCAACTAACGTGTCAGCTCGCTCCACAAGATCAGTGGCGGTATCCACCGGACGGTCTTGGGCTGACACTAGATGAGTTCGGGCAGACAGTTGCCATTAGTTAGACGCGTAACGACTAGTCAGTTTTCGCCCAATCGCCTCTCATAACCAAGTGCTAAGATCTCCCCTACGTCTAAGCCCACTATTGCTGAAGTTGAACAAACGCTTGATTAAAGTGGATGAACTTTAACCTAGCGAATGGTCATTCGACGCTGCCCTGTGAGACAGTTATACAGTTAGAGCAACTAGTCCATATTTCACAGATCCAAAATTTAGGCTAAATCTAAAACAGCTAAAGTCGATAAATGGTACTGACAAATCTGGAGGGACAAATGAACGACTTTAGCGCGGGCAATCGCATGCCTATGCCAGATCCAGGTACTGGGGCAGACCACCTAGCCCCACCGGTTACTCACGGCGAGGCTATGCCTACAGGGCAACCCGCGCCGCCCAACGTCCCGACACATTCAATGCAAAGCTTTGGATCCGACCCACAGCCTCCAGCTCGTCAGTGGTATCAGAAAAAACGCTGGATAGGCGGTGGAGCATTCGGGCTTGTAATGGCAATAACAGCCATAAATGGGGCTGTTAGCGAGCCAGTAGAAGTAGCACAGCAAACACCTGAAATACAACAAGAACAGGTTGTTGAGACAACGGTTGAACAAACACCAAACGAGCTTGCCTTTGCAGAACCAACACAGGAGGAACTAGCAGTCGAGACACCTGCGGTTGCTGACACAATTGAAAGTGAAGGTCAGACCCAAACGACAGTAGAAGTAGTCGAACCAGCTGTTACTGAAGAGGAAATCTTAGACGCTCTTGCCATACAGATAATAAGAGAAAAGTTTCCTCTAATAGCTCTACCGCTTAGTACTGGCGACATAACCGAAAACGACGTAGCTGATCTTGCGGTTGGCGTTTGCGAATTAGCCAGAGCTTCTGAGACTGCAGACCAGTTCACGTTAGCCAACAGCTTTTTGTGGGATAGTTTAGAACCAGAAGTACAGATCCTATTTAATTCAAGCTTCGGTGATTACTCAGAGTTCACAGGCACCTCGATCGGCTGGAAATGCGCAGATGAAGGCGTAAGGCTCGGCTTCTAGATCATAACTGCACGCTCCCGCTCCTACTCCGAAACTAGCTCGTGGCCACTCAGGCCTGGTTTCACAGTTTCAACCGCTGATAGCCGGTGGTTATAACTGCCTTGACAATAGAACGTAGGCAGGCAGGGTGGCTGCATGACTTAGACGAAGTTAAGAAGCCAGACTTTTGAGTCGACGTTATATCTATGAGGGACCCACTAAATAAACGAGTTGACGATAGGCCACCGCACAAAAAGAAACGTTACTTAATCCCTGCCGGGGTGTTTATAGTATCGTCTGCAGTTTCAGCAATACCTGAAGAACCACCGGCTGCGCAACCAGAAGTTCTTTCCTTTGTTAACCAGGAGCAAGATCTTCTACCACCGGCAACTACTTTAGGGGGGTTAACGGAAACAACTGTCGATCCGTCGAATCAAGAAACCGTCGACCCGATAACCACTACCTCAGCTACTACCATTGTTACAACACAAGCCACTGCAGCTCCCGCTACTACCCCAAACCCTACGGTGCCACCCACACCGACCCCCACCGTGCCACCTGCAGAACGTGTTTCCTATGCGAACTGTACAGAGGTTAAAGCTGCAGGCGCTGCTCCAATTAAGCTTGGCGACCCTGGCTTTGAGAGCAAGTTTGATCGTGATAACGACGGAATTGGGTGCGAGAGCTAGATATGAGAGAGTACGCAGTAGTAGACAATGAAACGACTGGACTTGGCGATAGAGACAGAATCGTCGAAATAGCTGTTGTCGTGTTGAACTCAAATTTCGAGATTATTGATGAGTGGGACACCCTCTTAGACCCTGGTTGTGATGTTGGGCCAACTCATATTCATGGGATTACCGCTGATATGGTTTCTACAGCCCCAACCTTTGACGCTATTGCCGGCAACCTATACAACCTGCTGAACGGAAGAGTTCTGGTGGCACACAACCTCCCGTTCGACGAGAAAATGTTGAACAACGAGATCTCTAGAAACAGGTTGCGATGGAGCCCAGGTACTGGGGTCGACACGCTGCGACACACGGGTGAAAAGCTGGGTGCGGCCTGCCGCTCTTACGGTGTGCCGCTTGTAAAAGCACATCAGGCTCTTAGCGATGCACGAGCCACTGCCGGCCTACTCCACACAGGTCGACTCGATTTCAACCCTCTAATGACAAAACCTGTTCTTTTCTCGCCATCTAATGCGTCAACTACCCATACAATTCGTCGCTCTGCTTTCCCAGCTAACAAAGATCAAAACACAGTACTTCTACACGAGATAATGGACCAGGTTTCATTCAAGAACTATGATCCGTCTGCTTTTGGTTACCTTGATTTGCTTGATCGATGTTTGGATGATCTCGTTATTTCAGACAAAGAAAGACAACATTTAACAGCTCTTGCCAAGTCGTCAAAGTTAGACAGTAGAGAAATCAGGTTCTTGCATTTGCAGTATTTTGATGACTTGTATCGAGCTGCCAATAAAGACCAGCAGATTACAATAGAAGAAGCGAAGATACTTGTTCAAGTTGGCGAGGCCTTAGGGGTTGAACAACAACCTAGAAACTTTGCTTCGGGTGATCAGAAGTCTTAGTTGCGAGCTACGACTACAAACAATTAACCCACTAACACAACAACAATCGGGTGCTAAACTCGCCTTATGGCTAAGCCCACTATTGCTGAAGTTGAGAACTCGTTAGATGAGTTAAATCTTGATGCCGGCTATGACCTTATATTTGATCTGCTAGTTGCTTATGGCATTGCTAAGTCAACTATTGCTAAAGCTAAGAAGAAAGAGTCTTCTACTAACAAAGCTAAAGAAACTAACCAGCTGCTCAACTTAGTTCACTAGTTTACAAAACGCTCGTCGAACACCCTGTCGACTATCTCGAGAATTTCGTCAGGTGAAAGGCCAAGCTCAGGTGCCAGCAACTCTGCTGTTTCTTCGTTTGAAATATCGCCTTGTCCAGCGTCAACCAGATCACCTTGGAATTCATCAAATCGGTCAAAAATCTGATTATCTAGGTCGGTTACGGTTGTTTGTTCGCCCGCTTCTACTGCTGTCTCTAAATCATCAACAAAGTTGAAGCTGAATTGCTTGGGTGCATCTTCGCCAGCATCCGCCCATACCCCGTTAGGTGCCCAATCTATTGTCCCGAGCGTGGCGACCCCTGTCGCTTCTGCTTCTGTGCGATACATGAATATAGAAATAGCGTCGTACTCCTGGTTTTGTGCAACTACGGCCTCGGCAACTGCCGTTAGGCCAGCTTCGGTGTATGGCCCCTCGGGCACTACAGCCCGGACAGTTAGTCGGGTAGCCAAAGCAAATGAAACATCCTCAGTTTCTATGATTTCGAATACAGGTGTCGCAACTTCTTCTACAACCGGTTCGGGAACTGTAGTACTAGGCGCTTCCGTAACAGCAGTGCCGTTGTCAGGCACGGTCGTTTCTAAAATGGCTGTAGCAGAACCTTCTTCAGATGTTGAACAGGCTGCCGCTACGACTGCAAGAACAACAAGTGTTCCAAATTTAACTATTAGATTTCTAAACATGTTTCCCTCTCATCGCCAGCAACCTTAGCTCAATGCCACTCAACAACTGTGTTTGGTTTTCCAACCTTGGTGACAGTAGCGTTAATCTCTCTCCGTGGGTATGACCACTATTGCTTAAGTCGAAGACTCGATGGCCAAACAAGCCGATTATGCATGCTTGGGACAGTTACCCTCAAGCTGATTTACTTTCTTTCAAACTCACACTCTTATCTTTACTAGAATTGTGGCTTAGTTGAGGAGCCGCCATGTCTAACCCATCTGAGAATGCTTTCGAGGACCACATTGCTGATTGGCTTGCCACCAAAGGCGGCTTCGATGCTGTTAAGCCGGGGCCTGCGGGTTCGCAGGATCTAGATGCTGACACTGGTTTAGATACTGCCGAACTTATGGCTTTCATTGGTCAGACTCAGGGCGCTGAGTGGGATCGTCTTTGTGAAGGTTTCCAAGACCCGGCTGAGGCACAACAAGCGTTTAAAGCGCGGCTTAGTGAACAAATAGATAAGCGTGGAACAGTTGATGTATTGCGCAACGGTATTACGTATGCGGAGACTTCATACAACTTATCATTCGATCTCGCCTACTTTCGCCCCGCTGCCGACTTAAACCCCGACTTAAACGCTAAGTATCAGAGCAATCGTGTTACTTGCACTCGTCAGCTTATGTATGAGTCTGACAGCAAGAAAAGCTTGGATCTGGCTACCTTCGTCAATGGCATCCCAGTAGTAACAGTTGAACTAAAGAACATTCTGACTGGCCAGAACGTTAACAATGCTATCCAGCAGTATTCAACAGATCGAGATGCTAGCAATCCCCTACTACGTCGCTCTGTGGTTCATTTCGCTGTTGATTCTGAAGAAGTCTTCATGTCAACTAAGTTGGCTGGCAAGAAGACTCGCTTTTTGCCTTTCAATATGGGGAACCAAGGCTCGGCCGGCAACCCGCCAACTGACGGCTACAGAACCAGCTATCTGTGGGAAGAAGTTTTAGAACGCAGCTCACTGCTTGATTTGTTGCAGAATTTCATAGTTGCTAGCAAGCCGAAGCCTAAGCGTGGCAAGAAGAAGCCTGAAGCTCCTAGTTTGATCTTTCCTAGGTTTCATCAATGGGACGCTGTCACAAACTTAACTCAAGCAGCATTACGTGATGGCCCGGGTCATTCATATTTGGTGCAGCATTCAGCTGGTTCTGGTAAGTCAAACACTATTGCGTGGCTTAGCTACAGGTTGAAGAGCTTGTTTAACGGTTCTAGCCAGGTGTTCGACAAAGTAATTGTTGTTACCGACCGCAGGGTGTTAGATAAGCAGCTTCAAGACACTATTAGCTCGATTGAGCATGTGCCTGGCGTTGTGCAGCGTATAGATGAAGACTCTAAGCAGTTGGCTGCTGCTTTAACTGGCGAGCAGTCGAAGATTGTTATTACTACTTTGCAGAAGTTTCCTTATGTAATGCGTCATGTAGCCGAGCTTAAGGATCGCAATTATGCGGTTGTGGTTGATGAGGCTCATTCTTCGCAGACTGGTGAGAGCGCTAAAGAGATGAAGGCTGTGCTTGGTTTAGCTGGAGAGCTGCCGGCTGAGGGTCAGTTAAGTTTGGAAGATTTGTTAGCTGCTGAGGTTAAGGCTCGTGGCAAGCAGCCCAATATGAGTTTCTTTGCCTTTACTGCTACCCCTAAGGCTAAGACGCTAGAGATCTTCGGTACAGAGAATGGGCATGGTAAGCCTGAGGCGTTTCATTTGTATTCGATGCGTCAAGCTATTGAAGAGGGCTTTATTCACGATGTACTAGCTAACTACATTACTTATGACGAGTATTACGAGGTTGAGCAAACTATTGCCGATGACCCTCGTTACAAAACGTCTAAGGCTCGCAAAGCTATTGCTAAGTTCGCAAGGCTACATGAGAGCAACTTGTCGCAGAAGGCGCAGGTTATTGTAGATCACTTTGAGGAAAACGTTAAGAACAAGATTGGTGGCCAGGCTAAGGCAATGGTTGTTACTTCTTCTCGTGAGCATGCGCTTAAGTTCAAACGCACGCTAGATAAATACTGTGCCGAGAATGGTAAGAGTTTGAAGACGCTTGTGGCGTTTAGTGGTTCGCTGGATGAAGACGGCGAAGATATTACCGAGTCGAAAGCTAATGGTTTTCCCGAGTCGCAGACTAAGGAACGTTTCGATACCGACGAGTTCCAGATTTTGGTTGTTGCTGAGAAGTATCAGACTGGGTTTGATCAGCCAAAGTTGTATGCAATGTATGTAGATAAGCAGCTTGGTGGTTTGGCCGCTGTGCAGACGCTGGCAAGACTGAACCGAACTATGGCGGGCAAGGATGGCACGTTTGTGCTGGATTTTGCGAATACTACTGACGATATTCGTAACGCTTTTGAACCTTGGTATGAGCGGACTATGGCTACCCCGTCTGACCCTAATTGGTTGTTTGACACTTGGAACGATGTTGCAGCTTTCCAAGTTATAGATGACCAAGAGGTTGAAACGTTCTTAGATCTTCTACTTCGAGACAAAGAAGCTAACCACCAAAGAATCTATGGGGCGTTAACACCAGCACATGAACGCTTTATGGCGTTAGATGAGGCGGAAGCCATCGATTTTCGGGATGTGCTTAAGAAGTTCATCAGCACTTACTCTTATTTATCGCAGGTTGTCACTTATGGTGACACAAAGCTTGAGGGTCGCTACCGGTTTGCCATGGCGTTAGGCAAAATGATTTCAAGCAATTCTGGTGGCATGTTAGATCTATCCGACGAGCTACGGCTCACCAAGTTTGAGCTGAGAGAAACCTTTGCTGGTAGCGCTTCGCTCACTGGTTCAGATGGCGAAGTTAGCGCCCTGTTTGCTGGTGGCGGTCTACCAGATGACGACGAAGATGCTCTCTCGGTTATTCTTGCCAAGTTTAACGAAGCACATGGCACAGATTTTTCAGAGAGTTCTCTGCTTAAGCAGCCGATGTTTGAGGGCCTAGCTAAAGACAAGTCTTTACTTAACGCTATTAACAACAATACAGAGGCCGAAGTAGACGGCTTGCTTGAAGATGGTATTAAGAAATCGGTTCTCGATCATGGCCGGGAAGCCACCGAGTTGAGAGATCTGTATCTAGATGACACTGTCTTTCAAGAGAACTTCAATCAGCTTTACTCGAAAGCGTTGCGAGTAGAAGCACAGGGCGAGCTGTCTATAGAGCAGCTTATTGCTAAGGGCGAGGGTCAATACATTGAGTTTAAGTCTTCGCTACAAATTCCTATGGACGTAAAGACTGGGCAACCAAGCGGTGGAGTTCTTAAACCGTTACGTACAGCAGTTATTAAAACTATTGCCGGGTTTATGAACTCACTTTATGGTGGCACTCTTCTTATTGGTGTTATGGAGCGTAACGTAGGTGGCAAGAACATTACAGAAGTTTGCGGGCTAGACGCAGAGTATGAAGCGTTGAAGAAAGAGGGCAAAGACCCAAGAGATCGCTTTATCGAGCACCTAGCCCAGCTAACCATGAACGCAGTCGGCCAAGGCAACATGCCACTAGTAGTTTCAGACATTGTTGAGATAGACGGCAAAGAGGTATGCCGAGTACAAGTCAAAGGCTCAAAGCTACCAGTCGAAGCCGAAGTACTATTCGCAGACAAATCAGGCAAACAAATCAAAGACACTTGCTTCTTCGGAAGAACAAATGGCCGCACAATCAAAATCAGCGACGACCAACGTGAAGTTTATGAGAAGCAAGTGTGGGATTAGTGCTACACACTAAGTGTCTCTGTAAGGCACCCAAGCCAGCGCGTACTCAAACCCTTCATACGGAAAATGTGGTTCTAAATATTGAGGTGCCGGTAGCGGTTCTAAATCTCTAAAATTAGTTATGTCTTGGTTCCAATCAGGCCTACTTTCGAATAGCTCTTTCGTTACCCACGGCTTAACGATATTGAAATCACCCAGACATAGTCCGCAGCTGGCGCTCGCCCTTAAGTGGCGAACTGCATCTTGACATGTCTCTGAAATCTGATGCAACATTAGTTCATCTGTGATTAGCGCTATGAAGCGCCGAAACTGCAAGGCCCAATCACAATGCTCGTCGAACTCTGCCTCGAGCGGCTCATGTCTACTACTGTGGTGCGCAATCGGATAACGCAATTTCAGTCCTGTCTCGTCAAACTTTTGTATTGACTTAAGTGTTTCTTCGATATCAACACGGAACTGTGGTAACCGACTTTTAGCCTTCTTTACTTTTGATCGCTCAATCAGATCGAACAAATCTTCAGCATGTTTGGCTAAGTTATGGTGCTTTTTAATCTTATACACTGGATCGAAGTCTGCCGGTATCTCAACTTTTTGGTTAAGTGACTGCTCGATCAGGATGCAAGCACCCTGGACCGTTAGCTCTGCGGCAAAACGAGCTAGCCACGTGGCTGGGATAGCTACCTGGCTGTTGCAATTCCCCTCGACTTCGTAGTGTGCGTTAAGGTAAGAAAGTGCTTGTACTATTGCACCTGTCTCACCACAGGTTTCGTTCGATATTGGCGGGCAGTCTTGCATAAAGATTCCTTACTTATTCTGAAGTCAACCCGTTAACTCTCGAGAAACAGCTTCACTGATCAATGACTGTCGCCTTACCTTAAGAAGTTCAACCTGTTCCTTTATTAGTGACTTTGCTAAATCGAGCCTATCTATTTCTTTCACCAAATTTTCGGTTAGCGGAACTTGCAACTCTTTTGGAACCATTGGTATTGCAATACCAGACATACTCTCTTGGGTGAGTTTTGGCCGAGTTGCGCCTTCTATATATTCATTCCTATCGATTGCTAACAAGCACTCAACTATAAACCTTCTGTGGTTGGTAGTTCTAAGAACATGGGCATGGTTATTAACCCAGGCTGGACCGGATATCTCAAAGGCAATATTGAAATCAGGATTTAGCAAGGAAGCCCCGTCCTCACCAAGCAGGATCAGCTCTTCGTTAAACAAATGCCGGTCTACATAATCGACTACCCCGCTAGCTCCATAGTAGGGAACTTCGCCTTTCATATCCGCACGATCTTCAGCAGCGACAGGTACGCGCCTTCCATCCAGGCACGTCACAAGGTATTTCAGCTTCGTCGAACCGAATTCATCAAATAGCTGCTCAAACCAGCCATGCCTTGCTGCCCTGCAACGATAGGTGCATGTGTTTGCAATCTCAGTCTTCATTTCGATGAGGGCGTCGATTTTGGCGGTTTCTTTGTCGAGGTAGTCTGCGATCTTCTTCTGCGTTTCAAGCGGGGGGTTTGGTAAGTCTAACTCCCCTAGTTGTTCTGAGGTGATGGCTTTGAAGGTACTACCGGTTGACATCGCCTTCAGTTGTTCTTTGGCTGCTATTAAACAGTAATAAACGTATCTAGAATTATGGTCAGCCTTAACAGCGCAAAGACCCCGACCGATACCATACGCTCTGTCAGCAACATTAATTTCGCCAACAGGCGCCCTCACAGACAGAAGTATTGAACTCTCTTGCGCTAACTTTGGTGGATTCTCGCAGCTAAATCCGGCCTGAGGGTGTTCCTTTCCGAACTCAGCATTACCTTGCATGAAGGGCAAGAGACTACTCGTCAGAGGCACGACTGAATCACCTGGCGGCGACTGACCAGCGATAACACCGGCCAAACGCTTCAAAGGCAAGTTTGCCTGCACGTGTTTCCTTCGCGTTGGTA
>CAZYMB010000022.1:0-11681 GCA_964648795.1 uncultured Acidimicrobiaceae bacterium | reverse complement strand
CGGGTCTTGTCTGACATCTCTTTGAACGAAACGCCGTCTTGGATGACTGATCGCTTGAATGCGGCAGGCATGAGGCCAATCAACTCAATCGTAGATATTTCTAACTATGTGATGCTCGAACTCGGCCAGCCAACACATACCTATGATCTAGATCTATTAGAGGGCAATACCTTGGGCATCCGTATGGCTACCAAAGATGAAGAAGTCGTGACTCTCGATGATCAAAAGCGCACACTGAGTGAGCATGACATGGCAATTGTTGATGGCACAGACACAGTCATTGGTGTTGCCGGTGTTATGGGTGGGGCAAGTACCGAGATCAGCGACTCAACAAACAGAATAGTTGTTGAGGCCGCCATTTGGGATCGACTAACTACAGCGAAAACAGTTCGACGCTTGAATTTGCGATCAGAAGCTTCGACTCGGTTCGAACGTGGTGTGGACCCGCTTGGAGTAGAGCGTACTCTTGAGCGCTTCAGCGAGCTAGCTGTAGAGATTTGTGGCGCTACTGTTTCTGATGTCTCAATCGTAGAAGATGGCGCCGGTTACTCTCCAGTGTCAGCTACTGTACGCCCACAACGGGTGGCAATGTATTTGGGGCACGAGATTAGTGCCGAAGATATCAAAGGCTTACTAGATCCGATCGGTTATTCGGTAACGGTTAGTGGTGATATAGCTGACGTGGCTATTCCGAGCTGGCGTCCAGACTCTCGCATCGAAGAAGACATTATTGAAGAGGTTATACGTCACTATGGTTATGACCGCCTGGTGCCAACTGTGCCTAAGGGGCCGGGGGCTGGTTCGTTAACACATTTGCAAAAGACTCGCCGCAGGCTGCGCTCAGCGGCTCGAGCTCTTGGGTTCTCAGAAGCTATGCCTCTGCCATTCTTAGCTCCCGGTGACTTAGCTGCAGCAGATCTAGACGAAGCAGGTATTCGTCTCGTTAACCCGTTGGTTGCGGAGGAATCAATTCTTCGCACTTCAATGCTGCCAGGCCTACTTAAAGCTGTTAGCTATAACCAGAGTCATCAGGCAACTACCGGCGCCTTGTTTGAGCTTGGGGGAGTAACTGACCCAACAATCGCTACTGACGATGTACTACCAACCGAGGTTGAGCGCATTGCATTCATGGAATTCGGCTTCGACGAGTCTGGTGCTGGGGCGCAAGCAGCGATGAGCACAGTTCGCAGTTTCTTAAGCCAACTTGGCCTAGAGGCTCAATATATTAACGAAGCTGTTGATGGACTTCACCCGACACGGTCAGCATCTGTTAAATTTCGTGGAAAGATCATTGGAGGAGTCGGCGAAGTGTCGCCAGCAGTACTAGACCGCTTCAAAGTCGGTGGGCGTGTTGCATACATTGAGCTCGACATTGAAGCTATTGTCGGCGCTCTCGTGAAGCCACCAAAGATGGCTCCGGTCTCTAAATATCCACCATCAGACATCGATCTAGCGTTCGACGTGCCAGAAAACGTTCAAGCTTCAGCAGTCGAGCAAACTCTCAAGACAGCGGGTGGTGCTGAGTTAGTAAGCGTCAGATTGTTTGATGTGTTCCGCAAAGACGGTGAGAGCGATACTCGTTCACTAGCTTACTCATTACGCTTTCAGGCCTTAGATCGTACGCTCACAGACGATGAAGTAGCAAAGCTTCGAACACGTTGTATCGATGATGTAGCCAAGAAATGTAAAGCTAGTTTGCGCTCTTAGATCGGATTCTCGTCCGTCATTTGCTCACCGGCAATTGACACGTACTGAGTCCAGCTAGTGCCATCAAACCAGCGATACTCGAATTGTCCCCGTGGGTCTGGGTACCAATTAGGTTCAGCAGGCATTTCTATTGATTCACGCTGTTCTGGTCGAGCTTGCTCTGGTTTAGGGTTGGCAGCTATTGTGCGCTGAATTTCTTCCACAGTTGGCTGGACGGTTGTGTCCTGAGCGTTCGGGCTTTCCGCTATAGATTGCGGGTGTTGTGTTGCGTCTTGTGGGGCCTGAGCTTGGGTGTAGTCAGTGTCCTGCGGTGCTTGGGTTGATACGTGCTCGTTGTGTGTAGTTTCGTTAGTTGGTTGGCTAGCGTTTGCAGGAAGGTCAGTTGAGTCTTTGGCTGACATTGCTCCAGCAATATAGGTTTGATCTTGGGCTGGGATGGTATTGTCAGCCATCCCATTTCCAATGGTGCCGTTGGTTCCACCAAAAGCAGAATTTGGTGTTTGGGCCTGGTGTGTAGATTGATCTGGGAGTTGCCTAGCTGCTTTAGTCTGGTTCATGGCCTCTTGTGGATTTAGTGTCGAACCTTGATCAAAAGACGTTGGCGCAGTCGCTGCACTTTGAGTGCCAAGCGGTTGGCCTTGATGCTGGGTCGGGTTCTGCTCGAATGTCCCAGCGTTAGTTATGTTTCGGTGTTGTTGGTTTGGTTGCTGGAATTGAGCCTGACCTTGGTTGGCTCTCTGCTGATCGTTGATGTTAACAAGCGGTTCAGGGTCGGGCTTGTTCATTGCGCTTTCGACAAATCCTAAGACCGAATCTAGGTTTGCAAGTACACCGAGCACCGCAGAGACAAAGATGAGGTTAATTATCGCTGGGCCAGTCTTTGTTCCAAGCTGGGCCGAGACGAGTAAGGCGGGCGTCAGGCATATAATCCAGACTAAAGTGCCATCTAATTGTTCTAGTGCTCGCCAAGCAAAGACAAGTGCAAGGACAACGACTACTAGCAGAAGAACTATGTTGACATTGGAACTGAACGGGCTAGCGGAGTACAAGATGAACAGAAGAACTGTCGCAATTATTGAGCTTAGATAGCGGTTGTGTGCAAAGTACAGAGCGGCGAGTCCAACTACGATAAGCGGTATGACGATGTAAATCCGTGTGCCGACTTGCCCTTCGAGTGCATCCGCTATACCGCCTCCACCAAATATTGTCCCGAATTCTTGAAGAAGTAGCCCGATAATCCCGCCTCTAAGAACGAGATTCAGTTCTGAAATTGGGCCGAGTAGGTTAGCAAGAGCACTTGCAAGGGTTGCTAGCCCGATAACGGCGACCCCCCAATAACCCTTGAAGGCTGGTGAGGCAAATGCAGCGGCTGCTAGTAAGCCGAGGAATCCGAGAACAAAACTGGCTGTGGTATTGCCGAATGCTACGGTAGCTGCAAAGGTTAAGAATAACCATGCTCCCGCGGAGAGTCCTGTCAGTATTGGCTCAAACTGTTGTTTCGGTGATGGCGAGAAATTGGCTCCCACTGCGGCTGCAATACCAATAACTGACATCACAAAGAATGGCCATGAGGATAGGCCTTCAGTGCCAGGAGTTCCCTGCAGTAAATGGGCAAGCCCCAAACTGAAGGCAAATGCGGCAGCAAACGTGGCTATGTAGCCAGGTGTGAACTCTTCGTCTCTTGGCTCGAGTGCGTCAGCAAAGTTATAGGGAACTCGTTGGTCGGGGATGAAGTCTTCGCCCACAGTATTGCTAAAGTCATCGATGGCTTTTTCTGCATTAGGGTCTTGGTGAAATTGTGGATCCATAGTTTCTTTGGATCAATTTAGTTCGTTCAGCGCCTGTTTCATCGTATTTTGCCTATTTGATTTCTATCTTCACTAAATTGCTTTTGGTCGCAGCCGATTGGTTTGTTGTGAGGGTCAATATCCCAGGCGGACTAGCCAAACAAGTATTTGTCGAACAAGTTGTCTCTGAAGGCTGTACACGAATTGCGTTAGGTTACGTCGAGAGGTGTTCTGGAGACTGCGTTGCGTCCTGTACCCGGGAATGGGCGAGAGTCGCTGGCCTTGCACTTAAGTCGACGACCAGCGGTGACCCGGCTGAGGTGTTGGCCGCTTTGTCTAGTTGGCATACAGACCTGGATTTACGTGGAGATATCATTCACCTTTTAACACTTATCGGCGATGCCAGCGAAGATCTAGTTTCGGTTTGCTGCGCTGGTGATTTCAACATCAGCGGCACCGAGATCGGAAGCTATTCGGCTCCACTTGGCTCGCCAACGGAAACTTTGTTTGACGTAGAAGTTATCGCTGCCGGTGATTTTTCAGTCGGTTTTGGACCTAGAAGCTTAACTCTGGCTGAGGTCGTCTACAGCTAGCGACTCTTTGGTCGATGCATCACGAATGAACTGTTCAACATAGGCGACTTGTTCATCTAGCGGTCGACCGTGTGGAGTGATGTGATGAGCCTTATGTTTGTATGGCTCAACAAATAGATCATGCATTGGTTTAACGGTTGTAGTGAACTGAGTTTCCACAGATTCTGGCGTGCGGCCTCTGGTTGCTACGTCTCGCTCAAGTCGACGCTCATAACGGGTTGGCTCGGGGCAGTCTCTAAACACCAGATAGTCGAGGCGTTGCCTGATTGATTCGAATGCGAACAATAGGATACCTTCGATAATTACAACTGGCTTTGGCTGAACTAGGGTGACTTTCTCTAGTCGAGAGTGAGTCGCAAAGTCGTAGGTCGGGACGGCGACTTCTTTGCCTTGTCTTAGTTTGTCAATATCGGCTGCAAGTAGTTCGGTATCGATTGAGTCTGGGTGATCGTAGTTGTAGGCGCTACGTTCTTCCATTGGCATGTCGCCAAGGTCAACATAGTAAGAGTCGAGACTGATGACTTCACAGTTTGTTGGACCAAACTGTTCGAGTAGTCTTTTAGCGAGGGTGGTCTTTCCAGATCCACTACCTCCGCAGATACCAACGAAGTATGACATTGCTTCTATTGTACAGCCGAATTTAGGGTTGTTATCCGCCGAGATCCATAGGAAATTGGCATGACAGCATCTCATTTGTGATGGTAAGGCGGGTTATGCGTCTATCTATTCGCTCAGTTCCGCCCCTGTCAGTAATGGTAAAGGGCTCATCACGGCCCTCACTTAGACCGGCAGTGAAGGTGATTCGATCCGAGATAACTTGGCCCCAGTCAGCTAACCATCCATCCAAGATCAGTCGGTCACGCTCAGTGCTGGTATCTAACTGCATCAGTGCATCAAGCATGGTCTGATATGTCTCGGTCGCTGCCGTAATAGCCACAGCCCGATTCTGAGGCGAAGTAGCTTCGCTAGAAATTGGCAGTTCGTTTATACGCGAAAGCGCAATAGCGCAGATCCCTTCGGCCTGAATAGATGTTGTTGAATCATCAAACAGGTCGGGTCCATCGTCGCGTTCTAAGCCTGTTCTCAAGTCAACCCGGGTATTAGAAGATGCCAGCACCCAGCCCGTAATCCAAACCGAGAACGATGCCACAGCAATAGTGAATAGCGCGATCTTTCCTACAAGACTCACTTAATTAATAGCCCTTCTCAAAGTCGGCTAGGTGCATGAGCTCTTCGCCTGATACATAGCGTCTACAGTTCTCTGCCACGACATCGATGATTGGTTGCATTGAAATATAGCCAGACTTATGTGGCGTCACCGTGACTTTGTCATGGGACCATAAGGGCGATGACTTTGGCAGTGGTTCTGTTTGGAATACATCGAGAACTGCGTGATCTAGTTTAGCTTGATCGAGTGCTGCAATGAGGTCGTGCTCAACAACGCTTTGGCCACGTCCTACGTTTATGAATAGGGGAGATCCCTGTAGTTTGTCAAAGAACGCGGCGTCAAAGTAATTACTGGTTTCAGGTGTGTCAGGTAGAACTGTGACGACAGTGTCAGCAGGTTCGGCGAGAGCTTGGTCGACGTTGGCCATTGTGTAGATCTGGTCAAAGTCAGCCACTTGTCGCCCCGACCTGTTTATGCCAATAGTTTGAATGCCGAAAGCTTTCGCAGTGCGAGCTATCTCTGAACCAATTGAGCCAGTACCAAAAATTGTCATCGTCGAGCCAGCTATCTGGTGACTTGGAACCTGGTTCCAGGTTGAATTTGCTTGATCGGCAGCATGTTTGGCGAGAAGGTTCTTGTGCGCAAGCAGGTGAGCGAAGACATATTCGGCGATCGGTTTAGAGAACACATCTCGCATGTTGGTTAAGGCATAGTCTCGGCGCATGCCGGGTGCGCATAGCGCGTCAAATCCAGTAAAAGTTGACTGGACCCACTTTAGGTTGGTCGCTCCCTCGAGGCCTGGCGCTAACAGAAAAGGGATGCCGATAGCTACCTCAGCCTCGGCCAGATGGGCTGCTGCTTCCTCGCTGTTGTCAACCAGAGTCGTCTGGAATGAGGCAAATTCTGGCCGCTCTAACTCGGTTTTCCACAGTTCGAGTTCACTGGTGGCTATTAGGCACTTAATCACATGAACGAGACTATCCCAGGTTTACCCATGGTGTCTCCTGGATTTGATGTATTTGTGTCGACGGTAGGTTTAAGGTATGAAATATCAGTTGCTCGATTCCGACACCAGTATTGCTGAAGGCGATCCAAATGAGACAATTGATGCTGCTGCAGCAACTAACCCGGAGTTGCAGACCGTAGCGGATGAAATGGTTAAGTTTGGTGAGGGTCATCCGGATTGGCTACATCGAACTTGCCTCGAGGGCCATCTAACAGGTTCTGGCTTTGTTGTGTCGCCATCGACACAATCAGTATTGCTCATCCACCACCGCAAGCTTGGACGTTGGCTTCAGCCTGGTGGTCATGCAGATGGCATGGCGAATCTGGCAGAGGTGGCAACGAAAGAAGTCGCCGAAGAAACGGGCCTGGTTAGCCTTGATCTAGTTTGGCCAGCAATTGATTTAGATATTCACGAGATTCCTGAAAGGGAAGAAGAGCCTGCGCACTTGCATCTCGACGTGCGGTTCCTGTTTGTTGCTGATGGAGAGATAACTCCAACAGGAAACCATGAGGTTAAAGACGTGGAGTGGGTTTCTATCGACGACGATCGGGTTAGGGAGTCTGATAGCTTCACTGCCTGGAGTCGGGCGGTTAAAGTCGCCGCAAACCTAGAGCGGTAGAAGTGATCGCCAGTTCTCCATTAAGAGCAGGATTTACAGGTTTTGCTCTCTGCCCAGGTTGATAGAGTAACCGTATGGGCGACAGCAGGCGGATTAATAACGAGAGCAATTGGACGGAGCTGTCTTGGCGCGGAAAAGCTATCAGGATAAATTCTCATGTGAACGCCATTTTTGATGAGAACCTTCTTTCAAGTAGAGAGCAGAAGATCGCTATTGGAACGAGCGTGCTAGTAAATGTTCCGCTAGCTATAGCCTCCATGGCCGTGTTCCCTCTGCTTTTGGTCACTCAAGTATTGACGTTCCCAGCCGGGTATCTTTTTGGCGGTCTCACAGTAGTAGGTTTCTTACGAGCCCGAGCTAATTCTCCTGCACGTCATAAAGCGACGAGCGAAGAAGCCACTGAACCATCTGATGAAGAACTAAGTGCAAAGGTGAGTCCAGAAACTGTCAGCACAGGCGTTGAGACCAGTGTGACTAGCCCGGGGCCGGATGATACTGAATTGCGAAGTGTCTGGTCTGAGCAAGCTCCTGCGTTAACCAGTTCAGTTTCCGGGGACTTGTCTACTCTGGTTGACAAGCTCCACCCGCATTCAGATCGTGGGCAAAGACTAGGTCTTTAACAGTCTGCGAAGGCCTTTAGGCCACCTGAGAGTACTCAGAGCCTTTAGATCTAGCACGTGACGACGGTGTCGAGCGGCTATTATCTAGTCCATGACATTGAATCCAAACCTTCTAGATGACCTAGAGGCACGTGGGCTTATTCACGACACTACTGATAGAGCCGAACTTGCCGAACGCTTAGCTGAAGGTCCAATTGGGGTTTATGACGGATTCGACCCAACAGCAAAGAGTCTGCATGTTGGAAACCTTATGGGTTTGTTGTTGCTGCGTCGTTTCCAGCTTGCTGGTCATCGAGCAATCGCTCTAGCCGGTGGGTCTACAGGGATGATTGGTGACCCTGGCGGAAAGTCAGCCGAACGAAACCTTCTTGATGCGCAGACTCTGACCGAGAATTTGGAAGCGATTAAGGGTCAGCTATCAAGGTTCTTAGATTTCGACGGAGACAACCCAGCAATCCTTGTGAACAACTACGACTGGACCAAAGACGTTTCAGCGCTTGAGTTCATGCGAGATGTTGGCAAACACATCACCGTCAACCAGATGGTTGCTAAAGACTCAGTCAAGTCACGAATGTCTTCAGAAACCGGTATCTCATACACCGAGTTCTCATACATGCTGCTGCAGGCATTCGACTTCTGGTGGCTTTCAGAGAACGAGAACTGCGAAATGCAAATTGGTGGTAGCGACCAGTGGGGCAACATCTCACTCGGGGTCGAACTAATCCGCAAGAAGTCACAGAAGAAAGCTTTTGCTCTGACTACGCCGCTGCTCACAAAGGCTGATGGTTCAAAGTACGGCAAGACCGCTGGGGGAGAGACCCTTTGGTTAGACCCAGAGATGATGTCTCCATACAAGTTCTACCAAGCCTGGATTCAGACACCAGATGAAGATGTCGAGAAGCTTCTGCTTCAGTTCACTTTGCTCGATTTAGACACAATTAGCCAAGTTATGACAGAACACAATGCAGACCTAGCAGCACGTGTCGGGCAAAAGCGAATCGCAGAAGAACTAACAACATTAGTACATGGCGCCGAAGCAACTAGTCGGGCCCAGAGTGTGTCTGGTGTCTTGTTCGGCAAAGCAGATGTCGGAAGCCTCGATGAAGAAACGCTACAAGCTTTGGCAGCCGAGGTTCCAACAGCTCAACTGTCAAATTCATTACTAGCCGACGATGACAACTGTTCAGTAATTTTAAGCAATGCTGAGGTTGTAGCGTCTAAGTCAGAAGCAGCTCGACTTATCAAACAGAACGGTGTGGCAGTCAATGGTGCAAAACTTGTCGCCGGTCAGGCCATTAGTAAAGATGATTTACAACATGGCAGGTACGTTGTTGTGCACAAAGGTAAGAAAGCCGTTCACGTCCTCGAATTTGTATGAGTAAGTTTGAAGCCTCGGTCGCTCGAGTCTTGACGGAAAGCAAGCCAGGCGATGTGCTGACCTACGGAGAGGTTGCTAGCGAGGCCGGATTCCCGGGTGCTGCACGAGCTGTTGGCAACTTCCTGCGAACAGCCGGCGAGGACTTGCCCTGGTGGCGGGTAGTAAATAGCAAAGGCAGGCTCCATCCTCATGGGGCGGTAGAACAGGCTCAGTTGCTAGCTAAAGAAGCCATTTCTTGCAAAAATGGTCATATTGAGGCCTGGAAATAGGCTTATTCCGTCTCTTGCTATTTAGTTAGGGTCTTCATTTAGGACTTTAGGGTTTCTGCCGACTTAGTACATAGGCCGTTTTAGGTATTTTATGACTACAGAGACTCTCAGAGTAACCGAATACAGAGCAGAAGCCGAAGCCCCATTGCAGGCTTGGCCATTGATGATGCTCATAGGGCTGCAGCCTCTTTGGTTTCTTTTAGGCACATCATTCTTTATGTGGTTCATCCTGGCTATACCCATGGCAGTTTCTTTGCTGCAGCGACGCAAACTGGTCGTACCAACTGGGTTTGGTTGGTGGATCGTGTTCCTAGTGGCCGTTGCAGGTTCGGCGCTGAGCTTAGAGCGCTTCGGTCAACTCTCTTTCTTTAGTTTGAGAGCAGCCTGGTATTTAAGTGCCACTGTATTTGCTGTTTACTTGCTGAATGGTGGCGCAGGCATAACAGTATGGCGAATTATTAGAGCCTTCACTTACTACTGGATGGCGACAGTTGCGGGTGGTTACCTTGCCTATGTCCTCGGTGACTTTAGTTTCCAATCGCCACTCGGCTACCTACTCCCAGGCTTCTTGCAAGACAACGAAGCCATCGGGGTTACCCTAAACCCTAGTTTCGCAGATACACAAGAATTTCTTGGGTTCCCGGTACCTCGTTCCAAAGCGCCATTCTCTTTCACAAATGGTTGGGGCTCGATGATGGCGTTACTTACACCATTCGCATTGATGACGTTAAATGATGTACGAGTTGGAATCAATCAAAAGCTGGTTCGACTGATGCTCTTTGCTTCGGTTGTACCGATTGTTACCTCACTTAACCGTGGTCTCTGGCTAAGCCTTGGCGCAGGTGTGCTCTATGCAATTCTGCGATCTGGGCGTGTGACCCAGGTGGTTGGACGCATAATGGTTCTACTCTCTATTGGTATCGCACTTTTCTATATAACCCCACTTGGTGACCTCGTATTGGCTCGTTTGAATTCTGGCCATTCAGATACTGACCGAACAGCTTTAGCTACCGAAGCAATTCGTATTGGGCTAGAACGTCCGATATTTGGGTGGGGAACTACACGCACAGTTGCAGGCTTGCCGGCACCGCTCGGAACACATGGACAGCTTTGGAATCTAATCTTTGTGCACGGACTTGTTGGTTTGACTGGCTGGGCAATGGCAATGTTTACCTTCTTCAAAACAACACTGCATCCGGTGAATCGAATTGGCCTCTGGGCGCATACAGTTATCTTTATGTCCAGTATTCAAGTCTTCTTCTATCTTCAAGTACCAGAACAACTCTTTACAGTGCTTGGAGCACTGGTAGTCGCTATCAGAATAAAAGAACTAGGCAACGACCGCCCCGAGGTAGTCGAGATCGAATCGAAAGAACTAACGAGAGTTTCTTAGCCCTCAGTGAGAGTACCCAGGCCGTCTTCTCGTAGGAATGCGATTAGTTGCGGCAACTGATTTAAGCCTGTATTAGCAAAAAGCTGGCCTTGAAGCATAAGTTCTCTTCTTAGGAGTTCGATGATGTAGAGACGGAACACAGATTCAACTGGTTGATTAAGAGGTTGCAGAATTTTGGCAGCTTGGCTGTGAATTCCATGGATTGCTTCGGTGGCGGTGTTGGCTGGATCACGACGTAATATCTCGAACGCTCGATGAAGCTGGTCGAAACCAACTGGAGCATTGTCGGACCCAAACTCCCAGTCCCAAACCGAAATAATGTTGCCATTAGTGGATGTGTTCCATGGAGTTAAGTCTCCGTGCCAGAATCCCATTCGAACCATATCGTCTTCATATCGAGATCGCAGGAGGTCCAAGTTGACGTGGTCAGCGATCTCCGGGGTGTCGCCAACGAAGTCCAAATCCTTGAAGGATTCAACCTTGGTTCCATTAACTTCTGCAATGGCCTTGAAGTGCTCCGCGCTGAACTCTGACTTAGTCGGTGTCGGGTTAAGGGGGACAGGGCTTGTGACAACTACGGTTCCTGAAGTCCACTCGAATTCGGCCGTGACTTTTGGTGCCACTAGGTTTGGTCCAAGGCGGTCTTCGACAAGTTGCAGTAGCGCTGATTCTTGTTGAACGAGTTTGTTCGATAGTTCACTCCACCCGACCTTGGCGAAGCCAACATTTTTGCCTTCGGGTGTGACTAGATGAAGAACAGGCTTGCGGTTGCGGCGCCTTTCCCCAATAGTGATAGCTGCTAACAGCTCGTCCTCGCCAAGTTGTTTCTCAAGTTCAGTTATTAGAGGCCAGCGTCGCAGCAACGCTACATTGTCGCTTCCGGTTTTAGGGGCGAGCTTGTCGAAGACTCCCGCCTTAGCTGAAAGCTGGGCGGTCAAGGTCTTCAGCCTCTTTGCCATGCCTATGTCATCGTTGAACTTGTTGACAAATTCAGCCGTTGCCTTAGGGTGCGTCATGGGTAAGAGGAAGTTTGGGTTGTCAACGTTTGGCTGACAAAGATGTAGGGCAGGTTCTGAGTCTTCGGGTATGCCGAGCACCCCGTCTAGCCAGTCAAAGTCACTGATTTCGTTTTCTTCGTTCA
>CAZYMB010000021.1:0-15600 GCA_964648795.1 uncultured Acidimicrobiaceae bacterium | reverse complement strand
CATTACCAATAGTAAACGAACCATCAGCATTCTCAACAACAGTAGAAATCGTCTCCTCAATCGAGAACGTGTTACCGTCTTCATCGGTGTATGTTGCGATGCGGTTACCGGAAATAGTGTTGGTTACCAGGGTTAGCGTTTCAAGTGCAGCTACATCTACGACTGTGTCGTTGCCTGCTTCATCAGTGAACGTAAATGTTCCATCAGTGTTAGCGACAACAGCAGTGATTGTCTCGTCAATATCGAATGAGACACCGTCTTCGTCAATGTAGGTAGCAATTGTGTTGCCAGTCACAAGCTGATTCAGCGTGGTTAACGTCTCAAGGGCAGTAAAGTCAATAGTTGATGTCGAGCCGTCTTCTGCGGTGTAGGTGACGCTCTGGCCTGCGGCATCTACTGCAATCCCAGTTATAGTTTCGTTGATGTCAAAAATGTTGCCGTCTTCATCGGTGTAAGTGGCGATCGTGTTACCGGCGATGGTGTTTGTGAGGAGTGTTAGCGTTTCTGCTGCCATAATATCTAGAACAGTTTGAGTTCCATCTTCTGCTGTAAAGGTAAAGGTTTGATCCCCATTGTCAACAAAACTTGTGACCGACTCGAAAATGTCCGCAACTACCCCATCTTCATTCGTGTAGCTGCCTATTACCTGGCCTGCAGCCAAAGTGTTATTAAGAACAGTTGTCGTCTCAAGATCAGGAATCGCTATTGTAGTGACGTTTCCATCCTCGTCTGCGTAGTTGATTGTCTGACTAGCAACGTCACCGGCGATAGAAGTAAGGGTTTCAGAAGCATTCACATCCTGACACTGCCACGCAGTCCCATCCCAAACGATTAGTTCGCCAGCTGCACAGTTAAGCTCCGCAAACGTATCTGTGTCATCCAAGTATGGAGAAAGATCTACAGCTGAGTCTGCGTCATCACCATTAGACAGAACAAGCGTATTCACATCCAAGCTAAGTATCTGATCGTCGGTATCAGTATCTGGAATAGTTGTATCTGTATCGACAGAAGCAAGGTCAACCACTACCGAGCCACCATCTTCGAGAGTAACAACTAGCTCAGTACCCACAAGATCAGCCGAAATAGTTTGATTATCAGTACCAGTGTCACCGAAACCGCTTAGATCGATCGTATTACCATTACTAATGGTAAGTGAAGAGCCGTTAAGGCTTAGACGCTGCTCATCAGCACCGGTAACGAAGATGTCGTCGCCCTCATTAACAGTAACTGCTTCGGTGCTACCAAAATTACCGTCAGCGATAGCCTCATTGATCAGGCTTGAAAGATCTACAACTTCACCGCTAGGCAAAGTAAATACACCGTTACTAAACGCTAGCTCTCCACCGTCGTCAGAGAATGCTAGAAGCGCCGGAGACGACTCTTGACAAGAAACATCAGCAAAGAACGACTGCTTAGCACCAAAGAAAGAATGACGAGTACTCAACGGAGAAGTCGAACAAGAAGCAAAGTCCGCAGCATCCTCAACATCAATCGGCGCACCTGAACAGTCGCTGGCATCATTCTCGTGATCAACACAAACACGAATCGCTGCAACATCAGACAAAGAACGAGAACGCTCACTGGTCACGACAGCTAGCTCACCACCACGCTCCTCCAACACAGCAGGCAAAACTCTGAAGTCCTCATCAGCAGTGCTATCAGAAAGCAGATGTACCTCAAGAGCAGCACCTTGTTCTACGGCCTCCGCAATCTCCTCGTCGTTGATTGCAAATACTTCTAACTCTGTACTCTGGAAGAAGTATGCGTAACCAATAATGAGAAGTGAAATCACTCCCGCTGAGCTCAATAAAGTGAATGCAATTTTTGATCGTCGTGACATGCGCGCCGTTTCCTAAAAGTTCCTAATCCCCCACTCCATAGTTAGATCGGCCAAAAAATCGGATTGCTTTAGGCCCAGAGAATCAAATATAGAGTTAATAAACTCGTTAAAGGCAGAACTAAGCCATTGGAACTAGGCAACAATGCAATAAATTTGCAGTGAGCTGCCTAGATAATGCCTGTTAGGTGAACGAGCGTTGAACCTGCAAATAGAACTGCCACTATCCCAAGCAGGATGGGCTTTGGCAGCGACCTTGCAGCAAACACCGCAACAACCAAAAAGCTCAACGGCAGCAGACCAACCGCATACCTAGTTGGGACCGTAGCAAAGAAGCTTGATTGTCCTCCTGAAACTGCTGTTACCGAATTGGCCATAATAGGAGCCATCAAGATACCGGCGACTAGAGTCAGCGCACTTGTTCGAATCAAAGCTGATTTGTTCGCCAAACTATGTCCAACAGAAATAAAGATCAAAGCCCCAATCAGGGTATGAATCGGACGGAGCCATTGTCCTGTATATATCGACGGCACGAAATTCAACCTAGAGGGTGGTGCAAGGTCAAAAGCAGTCGAAGCGATTTCATCAAACGGAAGACCATCAACCAGTGTTGTGTTCCCTCTCCCAATAGGATTTACGAAGCCAGGCACCTCAAGAAATAGCGCTAGCTGCTCCCAGAGGAGAACAACTATTCCAGTGACAAGCGGGAGTGAGCCAAATTTGACGACAGTGAAAGCAATGCGACGCCAATCGAACCCAGCTCTGGCTGTGCGCCAAAGCATCATGAAAACCGATAATGCTGCAACAGGCACTACTGCGGTATTTTTGGTCAAACCAGCAATGGCTGCGAACAGCACGAATGGCCAATACTTTTTCGAATCCTTGAGTGTTGCTGCAAGTAGAACTCCGATTCCCCCTAAAGCGAAAACACCAGCGTCATTGTTTACTGTCGATAATGAATGAAAGGCGGTGAATGTGCTGGCTGTCAGGGCTAGCAACACCGAAAGAAACAGCCACTTTCTGTGTTCCAAGTAAGTAACTGCAGAAAGAAACACCGAACCTAGCCCAACGAATGAGAAAAGTGCCCCAGCTAAACGCGCTCCAAACACTGTGGAGACTCCACCTATAGTTGAAACCCCTTCAGATACAGCCGCAGTAATGACATAGTAAATTGGAGGATGCTTTAGTCTCTGTATTCCACCATCAGGAAAATCGCTCGGGTCTAGATTCGTAGCATCACATCCTTCGAACACTAGGTCAGCACTAAACCCCCCTCGACAAGCCCAAGCTCTCAGAGATTCTTGTTGATACACATTGCCTCGTCTAGGGAACTCTAACTCCTGGATCGAATGAACATAATCAATATGAGGGCCCTCATCAAATGGCGAGAGGTTTGGAAATAAGGTCTGATGTATCAGATTTAGACTCAACGAAAACAGGCCAATAACTAGCAGAGGGGCCCAATTTTGTTTAACTAGTTTCGACACAACTAAATACAACCTATCAGTCATAGAAATCTAGATTACTCTGTACAAGAAATCACTCTTGAAGAAATGATAGTAGTAGATCTGTGGGCTATAGTCGTCACTGTTGAAGGGCTAATTGGCTAGCAAAAGATGCACAAATCATGAATGGTCCAGACTTCATAGTCTTCGGTGCACCCAAGTCTGGGACCACCACCCTTTTTGAATATCTTGATCAGAGTGCCAGCATTTGCTTGCCTAAAGATAAAGAAGCACCGTACTTCTGTGACGAACGCCTCTATTCGCTTGGTGTTAAATATCTAGATTCGCAGTATCAAGACTGTAAACCCAATCAGATCACGGGTTCAATATCTCCGCAATACTCTATTGGGCAGGGCGATGTATATGTTGACGAAGTGGCCCGGAGAATCTCAAGCCAACTACCTAATGTAAAACTAATCTCATTGTTAAGAGACCCAATACAACGGGCTGTGTCACATCACCAGATGTTGACCGCTCGAGGCCACGAACACAGAACTCTTTCGAAGGCACTAGACGATTGCACCAACGGTAGTCCACTTCTACCTGGCTACCCAGATCCCGACATGGATTACATTAAAGGCTCGAAGTACCAAGCCATTCTAGAAACGTACCTCAAGCACTTTTCCCGAAGCCAAATTCATGTCACCTACACCGAGGATCTGTTTCAAGATCCTGATCAAACGCTACGAGACATCTTTGAATTCTTGGAGCTGGACTATGACTTATCCGAAGCTATCACTCCAGTTCAAGCACGCAAAGGTGGATCCAAGCCACGATTGAAATTCTTGACGCCAGGTTTCTTATTTAGGATTGCAGGCGTACGAAGCCTCTGGAAGACCCTACCCGCTTCTGTTACCAAGCCAATTGAGTACAGGCTGAACCTATGGAACCTAGATCCAGACTCAGCAGCGCCCGATTTGAATACTTTAGAGTTTGAACACCTTGCCGACGAATTCAGATCCGACATCAAATATCTTCAAGAATTCTCGGGCAACAAACCACCATGGTCAGACCGATTTTCGCTATAACGTGGTCAAGAACTTTGCTACCACCCATCTCCTGCCAATAAATAGTACTGTTTACACGTGAAGATCCTAGTTGTTGGACCAACAGAACCCTTTGGTGGAGGAATTACGCACCATACCTCCAACCTTGCCGAGGCATTTAGTAAAAACCATTCAGTTAGGCTCCTCGGCTGGTACCGCCAATATCCAAAGCCTTTCTACAACGGTTTGGCGTCAGCCGAGAAATCAGAGATTCGACTACTCTCCTACCGCAATCCGCTGACTTGGATCGCCGCTGGTAGAGCCGCTCGCGACTACGACAAGGTGGTATTGCCTTGGACGACCCCATTTCACATTCTTACCTATCTGACTATCGGTATGCTAACTGGATTTTCCAAATTGTCAGTCCATGTACACAACGTCAGCCCTCACGAACGGTTCCCCGCTTGGAAGACACTCACCAGGTTGTTCTTTCGACGCGATGTCAAGCTAGTCTGCCATGCAAAGTACTTGGCCACCCAAATTGAAGCGCTAGGTGCAACTAGAAAGCCCTTAGTAGTACCTCACCCCCCAAACCTTCTACTCAAGCCGGGCAAACCTAGCTCTCCTCCGCTTATAGTGTTTTTCGGATACATACGCCCCTATAAAGGCATTGATACGTTTCTAGCCACAGCTGCCGCCTGCAAAGACCAAGGCCTGAACTACAAATTCTTAATCGCTGGCCAACCTTGGGGCGACCAGGCAACACTAATAAAGAAGCGCATCGAAGAACTCGATCTGAAAGCAACAGCACAAACCCAACTTGGGTACGTGTCTGACGAAGAAACCGAAGCAATTTTTGATGAGGCTTCTATCCTTTTGGCGCCCTACAAACAAGCAACACAGTCTGGTGTAATACCGCTGGCTTTTAGTGCTGGGGTCGTACCTATCACTACTGATGTTGGTGGTCTGGGAGAAATAATCGAGACCGGACACAACGGCGAGCTACTGTCATCCCAAGCTAGCGTCAACGACTATGTTCAAGCGCTGAATAGAGTACTCAAGAACTTTGAGCGCTACAGAGAAGCTGGCCTTGCAAGTGCCTCTACGTGGGATTCCATTGCACCCAGCTACCTTGATGACAATGTCTAAGGCTAGGTCTAACTCTCCACTTAGGTTAACGCTTGCGGTGCCCTACAGGTCGGTATAGCCCAGCTCTGCAGCTATTTTAACCGCTGACTCACTTAGGTAAGACTCGTAATCAGGTGGCAATTCGTTTCGCCATAGCTCCTCAAGATAATAACTTGAGATCGATTCAGTCGTTCGTTTATCGGACTTCGTCGACGAGTTAACCGTCTGAATTTGCTGACTAGGGGTAACTTCCACGTTGAGATACGCCGCAATCGTTTCCAAGGTTTTCTCAGGGTCAGACAACAAATCTTCATAACGAACCATCAGAACATTCTCAGCTTGCAAATAACTCTGGTATTTAGTCGCCCACAAATTAAAGCCAGAATCTGGTTCGATGCGTTCCCGCCTTTGAGTTGGCCAAGTGCGCGACATCAAAGCTTGCCAGTCCTCAGAAGTTCCGTGCACTCCACGCTTACCTTCAGCTGATACGTGATAGGGCCTACGTAACATTGACACAGACCAAGCCAAAGGATGTTTAGATATGGCAATTACCTTTAGATCAGTAACTACTTCAATCGCAGCCGCATCAAGAAAGGCGTGCTTCCAAACTTTACCTCTAAACCATAGGTCTAAGATTTGTTCTCTTACCGGCAAGACACTCGCCAGACCCCTGACTGCCTTTGGGGCAACACCTGCAACTGATTCAATTAGACCGTTCTTAGCTAGGAGTTGTGCCAAGTAGTTGGTTGAGGAGTTTCTCTCCCCCATTATGAGCGTCTTTGGGGATGCCCCGAAGGGCCTGGCGTCTACCACCATGGCTAGTATAGTTGTGCCGAGGTAGATAGCTATAACCTCACCGATTATGAATGCTATAGAAGCCCTTACAAGCAACAAATGGTTCGCCAACTTTAAGAAAGCTACGACCAGGTACCGACGCCAGCTTGGAATAGTGCTGCTCCTGTTTGTTATTGCTGCTGCTATCTACTTCATTGCTACATTCCCAGACGAAGCTGATGGGCTCCACGTTGGATGGACAATAGTGGGGATCCTCTATGCAACTTTCGTAGTCCAAACATTCAATGCCACCGAATTTCGACTCCAGGCTTACGCAACTGGCAACTCGATATCGTTTTTCGAAGCACAAGACGTGGCCGTAAACGGTGCAATTGCCAACCTGCTTCCTCTCCCAGGCGGCGCTTTGGTTCGCGGAGCTTGGCTGGCAAGACGTTCTAGCAAAAAAACTGCCGGCATTGTACTAATAGCAACTGCTCTGTTCTGGGTTGGAGTCAGCACTCTGATAGCTGGCCTAGCAATTGTTTCCTTCAACGTAGTAGTTGGGATTGCATTCATAGCGGTCGGTTCGACACTGCTAAGTGTCGGCTATCTCGCCCTTAGACGCATCAATGCAAAAGCCGCTTGGCAGATAGCTGTATTTGAAGTAGCAATGACGGTTACCGGAATTGGTCTTCTGTGGATAGCCTTTCTGGCCATTGGCTACGAAATAGGTTTTGACAAGGTTGCTGCAACTGCTGCAGGCGCACCCATCGCTGGCTCAATCGGGCTGGCGCCAGGAGGGATTGGTCTCTCGGAGTCGCTAACTGCCTTACTGGCCCGAGTTGTCGAGGTAGCAGCAAGCATAGGGTTTCTGGCCGCTAGCATGAGGCGTCTTATGAACATCGTGGGGATAGCAATCCTCAAAGCTTTCCACGAACTACTACTCAAGCGTAATCAATCGATCTGAAGGCTCCCCGCCCATGTACGAAGCAGGTAATCCTAAGCTTCCCACACAGCAGTGTCGGTGTGGAATTGGCTCCAAGCAAACCAGAACGCCTGATGACTCGGGATCTCTTCGCCGTTGGCATCAAAGGACTTAAGCCCTCCACCCTCTAGCTCCAACGTAACCCCATTTAGTTCGACTGTTTCACCAGCGTTCAGGGCCTCTCTGGCAGCATTAGATGGGAACGCAATCGTGTCACCGTCAGCCGTGATAACACCAATCACATCTTCTTGGGTTGGTAAACGTGGGTCCACGTCACCGACAGCAAAGATTGGTCCGTTAGCGTCTCGGCCATTTCTAAAGTCGAAATTCTGACCGAAGCCATCCTCTTGCATCAGTACGGTTGTTTCTGGGTTAGCTTCTTTCCACTCTCCCCAGGTCGTTACAAGCACAGTGGCCTGGTCAAGCTGGACGCCTTCGTCAGCTAGCGGTCCGGTAACAGCTTCACCTGTAAAGGTGTCGAACACCGAGCGTGACTCGACGTCGAACATAACTTTGTTACTACGAATCAATAGCCCTGATGTTCGCAAGATTGGCCGCTCGACCCCAGCTGGTAAGTCGTCAGTAAAGAAGACTTGAGCGGACCCACAAAGCGTGCAGTATGGCATACCAAAATCTCGTCCACCAAGTGTGTCGTTGACCATTTCGCGTACTTCCATTATCTGACGGGGGTAAGCTCGTGTCTCGCCATTCACCTCGACGCCGAATATGACCTCGTCATCTGGTGGCCAAGCAGCATCGGCGGCTGCCACGACTTCTGGATTGTCGATCGCTGGGATACAGTTGCACAACTCTTCTGGGTTGTACTCCCGGTTATCTATATCTACCCCGCCCCAGGAAACGTGACGCCAATCAACTTCTCTATTATCTTCAAAGAATGCTTCCCAGTCTGGCTGAAACTGGCTGAACAAAGTCCGCTTGGCAGACAAATACTCTGGATGCTCTGGGATGTCCCAAGCTATTAGAGGGTTGGTCAAACCCAACCATGGGCCACCTGGGTCAGAAGCTATATCAAGCTGAGTTAACTCAGCGCCAGCAGTAACAAGGTCATTTCGCATCTCGCTGGAGCCACTCCATCGTAGGAGATCTCCCACGAACCAGGCCAGCCGTGCATCACCAGAGTTTGTGATCGTCTGTAGTGCTGCTCGTTGGGGCTCTGTGTATACATCCTGCAAGACCGTGATGTTCTGTAACACACCCACTGCATCGATCAGCT
Source organism: uncultured Acidimicrobiaceae bacterium (assembly GCA_964648795.1). Classification (GTDB taxonomy): domain Bacteria; phylum Actinomycetota; class Acidimicrobiia; order Acidimicrobiales; family SZUA-35; genus JAHDDW01. The sequence goes on along the minus strand of CAZYMB010000021.1, from coordinate 7,151 downwards.
CAGGAGATAATTCACCTTCGCCGAAAGCAGGCGTCGGTCCGAGATCGTTTAGATTCAACGTTGATGGAGGAGCAAACGCTGACTCATCGAAGGTTACATCCGAATCTTGCCCTCCAGTTGCGCTTCCGTCGGTTGCGCAAGCTGTAGCCCCCACAGCCAAACCAAGTGGCAGCATCCATTTCAGATATTTACTAGATATTTCCATGACCAACTAAACCCCGTGTCAACTTCGCTTTATTCCAAGCGACATGAAAGTGACACTAAAACAAGTTTGGGGCCCCGACAGGGACCCCAAACCAAATTATCAACAATGTTTGTCGAAGCTTAGACAGCCTCTGCAGTTATTGTTGGGAATGTAGAGTCATCGAACTCTAAGTCATAGTCAACTGCTGATTCAGCCTCTTCTGGAGAAGAACCAACGTATGGCTTTAGGACGAATGGAAGTTCAGAATCATCTTCGATTGGCTCAACTGAAATAACAATTGGCACACCAGATAGATCTACTGGAGTTTCAAGCCCCTCTGGAAGGTTTACAAGGAAGTCTTCACCTGGGTAAGGAGGCGCATCAAGTGGACCCGAGAATCCGCTGAAGTCGTCTCCACCTTCACCTGTTGGGTCGCTGAACTTTCCTGTTGAGTAAGGTGTTCCGTCAATTACGGCCCAACCTTCGTATTCCCAACCTACTTCTGGAAGTTCTGGCAAATCAAGAGTTCCGACTGGCTCTCCGGTTGTCAGACTCAAGAACCAAACACCAGCAAGTTCATTGGTGTCGTCGTCATCTGTTGGTGTACGGAATGTGAAACTACCGGTTCCTTCAGAGAAGTCTGTGTTCAATGCACCTGGGTGATCGATTGTTGCTGTTGTCACACCGTCTTCGAAGACTCCACCAAGAAGTTTCGGATCTGACGGAATTGTGTCAGTATCGCCGTCTGGCTCGACTGTTAGTACGAAGTCTGAAGCTTCAGAAACTTCTACTGGCACACCGAATGTTGCTTCGATTACTTCACCGTCAAGGTCGACAAAGTCGTTGCCGTCTACGTTGAACTTACCAGTTGAGTAAGGCTCTCCATCAATTAGAACCCAACCTTCGTAGTGAGCTCCGTTATCAAGAGTTTCAAGACCGTCGAAGCTCAAGCTGATTTCAGAAACCACTTCGGCTTCTTCTTCTGAGTCATCGTCTTCAGTTTCTTCTGAAGAATCTTCAGTTTCCTCTGTTGTCTCATCGCCTTCTTCTGTTGACGTTGCTTCTTCATCTGTGTCGCTTGCACAAGCTGCACCTAGGAGAGCCAGCGCTAACGCTAGGCCTATTACTTTCTTTGTCTTCATTCGTGACCTCACCTTTCGTAAGAGATAGATTTGAATGATCACTGACAGCAAACTGCAACAGCTCTTCAGCTAGTCCCAGAAAAATGTTTCGTCACAATTCTGTAATGTAGTGACCCATGATGGTAAAAATTACCCGTTCTAACGCAAACTAATGGGCCGAGCGTTAATATATTCGTAATGTCCCGCCAAGACACCACAATTTTGCTTCGAGCTGTAGCTATTGCAGCAGTGGTGTTCGGACACTTTGGGCTGCAACCGTTAAGCGGTGGGGCCCTATATCTTCTGGCCTTAGCCGGCTACAACTTCGTAAAGTTCACGATACCTAAGATCAGTCAGAGTGGGAAGATTCAACAGCTATCGGAGCCGCTTTTGCGGTATGGATGGAAGCTTTATCTGCCTACCGGCCTATACATATTGGCTGTCACTGTTCTGACCAACCAATTCAGCTGGACTCCCTTGCTGATGCTGACTGAGATCATAAATCCTCGAGGTGGTGGAATCAGCTATTGGTTTATTGAGGTACTACTACAGGTCTACCTAGTTTTTGGTGTCACGCTGATTGTGGCGCCCAAAGTTAGGTCACTAATGCTGGCGAACCCTTTCCGATTCTTCGCTACAGCGACCATAGTTTTTTTCGTAATAAGGTTGGGCGTAATGGCCTTGTTCCTCGAGGCTCATCCTAACCAGTTAGAGTTTCTGCGCTGGCCACACCTACTCGCATTCGCTTACTTTGTCGGCGCAATGATTGCAGTATCAAAAACACGGGCACAAAAGATTGTGTCTACTGCGACAGTAGCCGCTATTTGCGCCGAGTCTCTGTTTACAAGTTTCGGCGACGACTTTACCCTCTTATTTATCGGGCTTGTTCTGACTCTCTGGGTCCCAACTATTTCAATACCAAAGGTCACTGTCCCACTAGTCAACAACCTTGCCTTTAGCTCACTGTTTATTTATCTTTCACACTTTCAAGTTCGTTCAATCTTTGAAGACCGCATGACGACAGTGCCAACTTTGGTCCAGGTTGCATTGGCTCTGGCGCTAGGGGTTGCCATGACCAAGGCCTGGAAAGCCCGTCACTCAATCTATGAATATCTTGCCCCCGCTAACTCCGAACCCCTCAAGCGTTGGGCTTAAGCAATCCAAACGCTCCTAACCAGCTACTCCAGCCGACTTGGCTACTAATAGATAACACTGTAATATTGTCCTATGGGCATTCGGCGGGTTAAAGCACTAATGAACTTGCGCTTAGCCATGGTTCTGATCTTAGTAGCTGTTTCCGTACTCGTTGTAGTTGCTATTTCTAGCGGCGAAAGTTCAGATGTAGCTGTCAATAGTAACTCACCAACTATTTCAGAGTCAGCTTCAGGCGACAACCCAACAGTCATCTCGCCGGCATTGGGTGGAGATGCAACTGCAACAACTCTGATAAACCCTGGCATTGAAGTTGCAAATGGAGCATCTACAGATGTTAGAGACACACAACAGGATGAGAACAGTGCGCCCCTCAGCGGTGATCTAGGTGGAGTTATTTCCATCTCCAGCACATTTGAACAGGCTTGCGGAGTCGACACACGCCTAACCAGTGGAAACATCGTTAACGTGTCTACAAATGCACAAGCTCAACGTGCAATCAACGCAGCAACGCCAGGAACTGTCATACGACTTGCGGCTGGCGTTTACTCAGGTGGGTTAACTATCGAGAACGTAAGCGGAACGGCCGACAATCCAATAGTGATTGAAGCTGCTGAAGGCGCATATCGTGAGGCCCGTATAGAGAACCCAGGTGGAATGGGCATACGTATAGCAAACAGCTCTCACCTAGAAGTACGGAATCTTCAGATAACTGACGCTCGGTTTGGGATCTTCGCAGTTGGCTTAGAACACGGTGTGATCGAAAACAACCACATCCACGACCTTATTTGGAAAGGCATCCAGGTATCCCAGATCCATACCGGTACAAAAGTCACAGGTAGACCATCATCAAATGTTCAAATCTCCTGCAATCTGGTGCATGACACCGGGATCCCAGACGGCTACGAGAATGGTCACAACGGTGAGGGCATCTATGTTGGCTCAGGTTTCGCAGCTGGTGATCGAACAAATGGTGTGACTGTCTCTTACAACGAAGTATTCAACACCACCGGTGAAGCAATTGAGCTCAAGCCACTTATCACCAATTCCAAAGTTCTGTTTAACAAGGTTCACAACGTGACTTTGGTTGACGAAGGCAACGGCGGCGCAATTGCAGCACAGCTTACAAGGGAACTCCTTGGCGAAACAGATATCGCAGGAGATCCAAACGTTGAGATCCGTGGCAATCGCATTTGGAATGTCAGCCGACTTGATAGTGCATTCAAAAAAGAGGGCGGATCGGGAGACTGGCGTTGGTCGGCTGCTAATGCAATCCGAATCGGAGGACCTGTCACTATCACCGACAACATCATCTGGAACACTCGGGATGCTGGAATAAAAATCCAAGACATCTACAAAAAGAATGGACTCTTCAACGAGGTTGAAGTTTCTAACAACATCATCTTCAACGCTTCCACCAACCCACTCAGCAACACCGGAGCTATCGTAAACGATCATGGTGTACTAAACGTCAACCTCAATAACAACATTACCGATGACCAATTCAATGGGCCTATAACTGGCGATGCTGACGAAGGCCGGGACCTGGTCCCAACTCAAAGTGGATTCGAGCATTTGGACGATACCTACTTTTGGTAATCACCCAAACTTAGCGCTCGTTACTATCCCATCATCTACTTCAAAATTAACTCGATCTCCGACAAAGTCTGACGTCAGCCCAAAGGTCTCATCATCGATACGCTCTGTACGGCTGGTCGTTCCATTCGCTATCGCAAGCGCTGCAGCATCCGCCTGTGACAATCCGATGTAAACTGAAATATCCGTTGGATCTGGTGACGGTTCTACTGTGGTGACAACATCTTCTACTGTTGTTGTCGTAGTAGCCTCAGTTGTTACGGTAGTGGTTACTACCTCTTCCTCAGCAGTGGTGACAGTGAATTCCGGTTCTGGTTCTGCCGCGTCAATAGTTGTCACAGTGGTACCTTCTGCCAGTGTTGTATCAGCACTTTCGACTGGAACATCGTCTTGTGGATCAACTTCTGGGTTGTCTGCCCCGCATGCAGACAACGCCAATGCGCCCGCTGCGACTACTCCCAATAGATTTTTGGACTTACTCATGATTTACTCTTACCTGTTGGCTCTTACACGTTAGACGAACCAGGTTGAGGAATGTATCCACTTAGATACAACTATTCACACAGAGCTAGATACTGCAAGACACTGCGCTGAACTGTCCAGGTGGATTCTGCTGCTGCGCAGCGATAAAGGGATTAAGTGTCGCCTGGTAACTAGCTTGAGTAGTTGACTGTTCTTTATGGAGTCGAAACAGCCCTAGAGTTATGTCTTCAAGTTCAAAAGGAGCCCGTGGCTCCGGCAAATATGTCCAAGAATGCATAAAGTTGTCGTTTCCGGGCGCCAGCACCCCCGGAGAACTTACATCCATGGCCTGACCGTCCGCGTCGCGATATCCTCGAAATAGAGAAGTCACGAAAACTGACTCTGTCTCTCTTAAGGCAGGACGAAGACGCGAGAAGTCTGGTTCGCTGAGCAGCAAATGGGCGTACCCAATCTCTAGTCTCTCACCATTCTCATTTTGGCCACTATAAGGACGGTCGATAAAAGCCGTAGCATCTAACGAGATACTTAAGGACAACTTCGCTACCCCATTAGGAGCCTGTGGCTGACTGAAACTCAAATGCCAGGACTGAGGGTCTTGCTTCTGGACAGATGATAGCTCGTCACTTCTTGCCCTCGCTGCATCAATCACTTTGTTAGGATCACTGTATTCGATGTGTTGAGAGTAGAACTCTTTGATATTGTCTCTGCCCAGGCAAATCCGCAGATCTGCCTGAGGCTGGATCAGCTGCGAGGCCTGAAAGTCTTCTGACTGCTGCGTGCATGCTGCAACTGTGCTTGCAAGTACTCCGAAACAGAACACTCGCCGATTCATATATTGTCCGCCAAGCCCGCTCGCATTACTTCATTCTACCGCTCCGATTAATAGGTGACCAACCGGAACCTAGCGAAGACTAAAACCGCTGCCTGGGCCCCCTCCAGCATTGGCTGTGTTACTTAGGGGCCCTACGAAATCTGAAGCTGAGACCTGTCGTCCGTTGGTGCCGTCAGAAGTTAGATTGCCGCTCGTACTTACAGAGCTAGAACCATCTTTTCGAAAGTCTTGCCCATTGTCAAATAGTGTATTGTTCGCCACCGTACCGCTCGAGTTCCGATCAGCCAAGATTCCATACTGGCCAGCTCGAAAAACTATGTTGTTCTCTACTCGGGCACCTTGTGCGTCGAATCTGATACCTATAGCGTTGCGACATGCGTTGCCACTGCCGCCGAACCCGCTAGCCCAGATGTCATGAATGACATTACCGGTAACGACTAGACCACTCGAGGAGTTAACTCGTATTGCGCCTTCGCACCACGAATCTATATTGTAAATGTGATTGTTGCGGACAGTCACATTGCGAGTCGAGCTCTTTACATTGACAGCTTCTGCTGTTGCATTGCCGTTGTCATGTAAGACATTGTTCTCGATGACTACGTTGTTTGTAGCGTCACCGCCTGATGAACCAGTTCCTACATAGACCAGTTCCCCGAAAACTGAGTATGCAAGGTTTTGGCTGGTGTCTACACCTGGTCGATTACCTGTGCGTGAAACATCACAACCAGCAACACGAACATTGCTTGACTGACTCCCGATATGTATACCTTCTTGGCCGATGTTCCAGACACGACAGCCAAGCACTTCAATGTTGTCAGATCCCTTCACATTGATTCCACGTAGTGAGTTAGTTGCTGCCAAACCGTCAAGGGTGACATGGCTAGAGTCGTTTATCTCTACACCATCGCCTCTGGAATAACTACTGTGAGAGAATACTGCCTCACCATTGATAGACCGAAACTCGATTGGGCGACCGACTGCACCATTTCTACGGTCGATGGTTAGCCCTCCATAACTGCCACCATTAATGCAAACAACATCACCAGCACTCGCCCGGTTGGCCGCTGTCGTAGGGTTCCGTATAGCTTGACCCAAAGTTGCCCCAGACAAAGAATCACTACCAGAGGTGGAAACATAGATATCGCAAGAGGCTGTAGAAGTAGAGACCGTCGGCGCCACAGTTACCGGAGCCGAAGTAGCTGGAGTTGTTGATACCGGCTGTGAAACAGATGTCGACGAAGTCCCGCTACTACCAGTTGTACTAGCTGTGTCGACCTGGCTATCGCTACCTGTATCATTTGTCGGCGTTGTAGCGCCAACGCTAGTCGTCTGACTACTCGGGGCATTTGTGCTAGGAGACCTACTGGCAGTCGTGTTATTGGCATCACTCCCTCGAGAAATATTGGTAGTGCGTGTGGTGCTACTGCTACTACTGTTGTAAGCATTGTCAGCCACAACCGAAGTGTTCTCATCTTCAGAACCAGTTGTGGCACCTAGTTCGGCACCCACAATACCGCTGTCGGTGTCTTCATTTGTGTCGGCAAAGGCCAACTGGCCGGGTGCATCGAAGTTGCTGTCTTCAGAATAAGAGTCCCCTAAAGTCGCGTCAGCACTTGGGGCTCTACCTTCGGCCAGACTTGACCCACTCGTGACCTCACCTGAGCTACTTCTTAGAGCCACCGAATCGGAATCATCTCCAGATCCGAAAGTCCAGAAAACCGCTATCAACAATAAGAATGCACCAATTCCTAAAACGAAGCGTCGCTTCGAAAATGCCCCCATT
>CAZYMB010000020.1:3664-15622 GCA_964648795.1 uncultured Acidimicrobiaceae bacterium | reverse complement strand
TAAGGGCTTAGGCGACGTTTGGCTCCGCCGAACTCGGTTAGGGCTTCGCCGAAGGCGAAACCGGCGGTGGGCCGTACAGGACTTGAACCTGTGACTTCCACCATGTCGAGGTGGCACTCTAGCCAACTGAGTTAACGGCCCGGAATCAAAGTGATTCTATTGGTCTGGGCCCCAAAAAGGCAAAGACCAATGATTTAGAGCACGGAGCGGGATTTGAACCCGCGAATCAACGCTTTGCAGGCGCTTCCCTTAGGCCGCTCGGGCATCCGTGCAGTGGCAGTGATCCTAGCGGTAAATGGGCCTAGGATTCGCTCATATCATTCAAATAACTTGGAAAAACCGCCTTGGTGAGGTTTGTAATTACCTATTCTGTGGCAAGCTATATATATGGGTACAACCTACATGGCGTGGGACGGGAATGAATATGAGTGGCCGCCTCCAAAGGGCTGGTATCAGGCTATCGACAATCGTTGGTGGGCTCCTGACACTGGACCGATGGCGATGGGCGAAGGCGGTGCCCAGGTAGACGCTACTATCCAGATGCAGCAAGGTTCTGAGATATTGAATCCGGCTGCTGTTAGACAAGAGAACGTTAACGAAGAATCTTTACCTGCGTGGGCTAGACCTAATGCTGATTTATCTAGTAGTGGCGGTGCTTCTAACGTGCGGACGGCTCGCACTTCTAACGACTCATCAGATAGTGGTGGGTCAACCTTGTTGCTGCTCATGCTTGGAGGGCTTGCCATTGTGCTCGCTATCTTGGCTTTTGTTATTCTCGGTGGCGGCGACGACAGCCCCTCAACCGTAGCTGGTGAAGAAACACCTGCAGCGACTACTGGAGATTCGGACACAGTTACACCGGCTCCGATAGAGATCCTCTTCAATGCAGAGACCGAAGCAAGTTTTGAAAACTTTATGACCAGCAATGGCTTCCAGGTGGATGCAATAGACGTTAGGGCTGAAGCACAGTCACGTTGCACCATTATGAATACTGCTACAACACGCGAAGAGTACAACGCTCTGATTGTTCAGGCAGTTGAGAACACTAACCAGGCATACGACACTGCTGGCGTCCCCGATGACCAGAGACTTCAGTCAGCTGACCAAGAACGAATCATCAACGCTATTGTCGTTAACTTCTGCCCTACTGTGGCTGAACGACTTGGGGTTACAGCTAACTAGCTTCTAGCTGGGTTTGTTGAACTCGAATTCAAATTCTTCAACGTCTTTAGTTTGTGACTCATCCGGGTCATGCGCTATGTCTGCGAGATTAAGAACGACGCCGCCGTCTGGTCCCCCTTGAAATCCAAACCAGGTCCCAGGTTCTATTGAGAGACGGCCCCAGTTAGCTTTTGGGCCAAGTGTGTAGGTGTCGAACGAATCCTCGTTTGCAATAACAAACGTCACTTCACCAACAGGGACAAACGCGTTGACTGTCATTTCGGTGTGGAGTTTCCAAGCTCGAACCGCTAGTGGTTCGAGTGTTGAACAATAAACTTCTTTAGCTTCGATAAAGTCTTCGTTCTTAGCCGAGGTTACTTTGAGTATTTCACCGCCGGGTCGTGCGATTACTTCTGCTGGAAAGAACTTTGCTCCCATTGCTAGTTCACCCAGCTATGGTTTCTGGCTTTTGCTAAGTCAATGTATGCCTCAAGCTGGCTTTCGCTTAGCTGCCTAACCGTTGGCTGCGATCCTGTATCGCCGGCATAGAACTTCTCATACCAGTCAAAGGTCATTTCAACTGTCTCGTCGAAATCGAGATTGGCTGACCAACCAAGAGCGCTCTGTGCCTTGTCGCAGCAGAGCTTTAGTAAGCCGGCTTCGTGAAACGCTGCTTGTTCTAGCTCATGCACATCTAGTCCATCGAACTTAGTGTTGGCTACCGCTACCAGATCTGTTACGGGGTGTACGGCTTCGGCTGCTGGACCAAAGTTAAACGCTTGGCCATTCAGCCATTCATCTGTGCTCTTAGTTTCTGACAATGCCTGCGCAAGCTGCAGATAGCCAGACAGTGGCTCTAAGACGTGTTGCCATGGACGAGTAGCCAGTGGGCTTCTGATCTCTAGCTGCTCGTCAGCCTGCCATGAGCGGACTATGTCTGGGATTAGGCGTGCTGCAGCCCAATCTCCCCCACCTATAACGTTGCCTGCACGAGTGATGCCTACTCGCAGGTTTTCTTTGGCTTCTAAGAATGAACGGAAGTATGAAGAAGCAACAATTTCGGCGGCTGCTTTCGAGGCACTGTACGGGTCGGCTCCACCTAGACGGTCGTTTTCACGATAGCCGTAGTAAGTTTCGACGTTTTCGTAACATTTGTCGCTCGTAATGATGACTGCAGTGCACTGGTTTTCATATGTGCGCAAAGCATCGAGCACAAGCGTTGTACCCATGATGTTGGACTTCATGGTTTCGTAAGGCTCAGAGTATGACAGCGGCACCAAGGGTTGAGCTGCCATATGAAAAACAAAGTCAGGGGTTGTTTCGGCTAAGCGTTCTGCGAACACTCCAGGCTCTGAGATATCGCCCATTTTTGAATCGACGATGTCGGAAAGACCCGCTGCTTCGAAGTGGCTCGGTTCTGAAACAACGCCAGCCGATAGACCGAAGACTTCTGCACCCAAAGAGTTAAGCCAGATGCTAAGCCAGCTGCCTTTAAACCCAGTGTGGCCAGTTACTAGTACCTTCTTGCCGCTGAATGCCCCGTTGAACATCTAAGCCCCGTTTCAGAGAAAGTAGAGAATGGAGCGGATGACGAGATTCGAACTCGCGACCTTCACCTTGGCAAGGTGACGCTCTAGCCAGCTGAGCTACATCCGCATAACGGGACTCAGGATACCTAAAACAGATAACTATTCGGCGTCGGAACCAAAATTAATCTTCAATGTCAACGTATTGTCGACAAGCTCGGCTTCAGCGTCGCCGATTATGGCGAAATCCATGAAGTCTTGTTCTGCTTGGTCGATAAATGCCTGGCGTTCGTCACCACCCACGGGAGGCAAGTTTCGCTTCTTGACTGCTTTGGCTCGTGTCTGAAACCGTTCGATCATGGCTTGCGGGTCAAAGTCACTCATACTCAGCCACCACTTTCGATGTCGGCTGGACGTTGCAGGCCGCCACCTAGTGGTGTGTCTTCGGCCAAGTTAATCTGGGACCTTGGCTCTTCGGTGACAGAGGGCACTTGTTCATCAATGCGTGTTGCCCGTGGGTTACGAGCAGGCACTTGTGAAACCGGCCTCGTCTTTATGCGCCTCTTTGGGCTGGTGTAACGCCAATACCAAATGGTGAGGCCTGTAAGTAGAACCGCTACTACAACTAAGCCAATTACCAGTGCCAGTAGCTGAGCGTCATTGTTTGGAGCCTGTGCGATAAACGAATTCACTAGTAACCAATTTAGCCGAAAGTTTTCAAACCTTTACGCTGCTTTATCTAAAAAGCTCGATCCAGCCACCAAGCCAAAGTGGCCTCGTCGCCACCATATGCTGAGTTCATTATTGCGGCCAGTTCAACCAAGTCGGCCTGGCTTGGAGTACCACCGACAAGGTCTTGCACTATCTTGCGTCCTTGTGCCCAAAATTCAGTATCAACAGGCTGTGGCAGGGCCACAAGTCCCGCAGCACTGAGCTTGATTGCTGATGTAGAAAGTCCTGCACCATAATTTTGCCTGTATGCAATCAAATTTAGAACCGGAGAGAACAATGCTGCAACAAAGCCAAACAAATCGTCACCAGTGACAATCAACACAGGGGTTGTTGCCACATACTCGGATTCAAGGTCAACGAAAGCCTTCAGCACCTTAGATTGAGTTGAAATTAGAACCTTTGGACTCTCCTGACGTGTGATCCAATTTTGGACCTTCTTGTCAGCAACAACCTTAGGAACGACTGGCCGATCGAAACGCTGCTTGGCGAACCTTGCTTGCTTGCTTCCCCAGCTACACGAGAGTAAGCCGATCATCCCAGTAGTGGCAAGACGCATGGTGTCCAGAGCAGCTGACTCGTTTTCGATACAGACCTCGGCTAACCCGTAATATTCATCTCGAAAGCCAGCAGTGGCCTGAATCAGACTACGAAAGCTTGGGGTATTAATGTCAGGGACTTGCGGAACTCCGACCGCATCGGCGGCAAGCTCTGCCCAAGTGCGACTTAGAGACGATGCCTGCGGTGCCAGAGCCTCACCGGCATACAACGCAACCAACTTAGAACTATTTGATGTTGAGCCTAACTCGACAGTCTCTACTAGGACTGCACATGTCTTTACCGAGGCTTCAAATAATGGAGTATCGGCTACCCACATCGCTTTCAGACTATGTGAACTGAGAAACTCTCTGAAGCGTTCCAAGTGTTTAGTAGCCACCACAGACAGCGGCATAATCATCAGAATTGCCGTCCCAGGTTCAGCATTCTCTAAGCAGTTAACAAAGTGCAGGCTTGATCGGTCAGCGTATGGGCCAAATATTGACTTGCGCTGTTTTCTATAATCGTTGGCCAATTCTGAAGAGTTTGACTTCAGTGGCGTACCAAAAGGCGGGTTGCCGATGTAGATCCTTCTCGATTTCCAGTTCGAGGGAAAACCAGCCAACGCATCACCGCATTGAATCTGTTCCTCTAGTTGCGATATGACTTCAGAACTTGAGCAGCCATTAGTTTGCGCCCAAGCTAACAAAGCTTGACGACAAGCTTCAACTGCACCGTGGTCAATATCAAGCCCATGTAGACGCTTCAGTACCTCGGCGGGGTCAATTCCGTCCGCTACCAGGCGATCAGCCACAGCTAGGAGAAAGGCTCCTCCACCACAAGTAGGATCTAAAAAGATTTGATCATCAACTTCGCTGTGTTCCCACACAACTTCGACCAGCTGCTCAACCAGTTTGCGGGGCGTATACCAAGCTCCACGCTCGACTCGTTTTGAATCACTCTCGCTTAACTCGTGATTCTCACCGATCTTATATGGGTCCATGATCTATTCGACAGCGAGTGTTCCCAGTTCCGGGTTGTTCGAGAACACTTTCTTAATGTCTTGTTCTAGTTGCAGGCGCTTTTGTAAGCGCTTAGTAGTAATTTCTTCGTCCCACAGACTAAGAGTAACTACGACACCGGTATGGCCAGCTCGTGCCGTTCTACCAGAACGGTGTAGGTACGTTTTGTGATCCTCTGGTGGGTCATAGTGGACCACAACTGCGACGTCATCAACGTGGATACCACGAGCAGCAACATCGGTAGCTACCATAACTTTGGCAGTTCCTTCAGAAATCTTTTTGATAGCAGCCTCACGGTGACGTTGCCTTAAGTCACCGTGGATCGTCACCGCATCCACGTCAAGCTTCTCGAGCTCTCTCGTTAAATAATCACAGTTTCTCTTGGTGTTGCAGAACACTATGGAACGCTCAACGGGTTCTACGAGGGCTGCTAACACTTTGGCTTTGTCCATTTCATGAACTGCCAAGAAGTGATGAGTCATCCCTTCAACCGTTGGGTCCTCTGACACGACCTCATGAAAGACAGGGTCAGTTTGATAACGCTTCACCAAAACATCGACTGCGCCATCAAGGGTTGCTGAGAACAACAAGGTCTGATGGTCTGACTCGACCTTACGTAACAACCATTCGACTTGAGGCATGAAACCCATGTCAGCCATGCGGTCTGCTTCATCCAAGACAACGATCGAAACATCAGCCAATGAAACTGCTTCTCGCTCGAGCAAGTCGATAAGACGACCTGGCGTTGCGACCAACAGATCTACATTCTTGCTTAGCTTGTCGATTTGTTTATCGATGTTGGCACCACCATAAACACACATGGATTTAACATCCATTGCGCTACAAAGTTCTTCTAGCTGCTCGTGGACTTGTGTCGCTAGCTCTCGCGTTGGGACAAGAATCAATCCACCGATCTCACCTGAACGCTCTTCGGCAATTTTTTGCACGGCCGGCACACCGAAGGCAAGGGTTTTACCAGAACCAGTCTTTGCCTTACCGCAAACATCTCGGCCTGCCAACGAATCTTCAATTGTCAGCTGCTGAATTGCGAACGGATACTCGACGCCTCTTTCAGCTAGAACTTCTACTATTGGGGTGGCTACACCTAGGTCGCCAAATGATTTTTCCATAACTCTTTCCCCTACCCTATAGCGGTCAGACCGATGTGGGCTCTAGGCTTGTCAAAATCATGGATCCATTGTCGCAACTAACTGATTGGCCCGCTAGGCACAATCAAGCTGGCTGGGCGGCAGCCAATGGAGCCCAAACAACCTCCAGCGACCCATATCAGGTCTTTGAGCTTGCCAGCATCACCAAATTACTCTTCTCAATGGCTGTCCTTGTCGCATACGAAGAAGGCAGCCTCTCGCTGTCAGAACCGCTCGATTCTAGTGGCTACACAGTCAGCGACTTGCTCGCTCACGCTGCAGGTTTTGGCGCCGAAAAAGCTGATGGCATGAAAGCCAAGCCGAAGAAGAAGCGTGCGTATTCAAACTATGGGTTCGAAACAATTGGGTCTCTTCTGAAGCGAAGTACGGGGCTGGAGCCCGCTGACTATTTTAGAGAAGCTGTCGCAGAGCCCTTGGGACTTTCTAGAACCGAGATATATGGTTCGGTTGCTCGCCAATCTAGAAGCTGCGTGGCCGACCTACTAGTGGTAGGAACGGAGCTGTTGCGCCCCACTCTGATTACAACCGAAACGCTACGCAGAGCAACTTCCCCACACCTACCGGGGCTTGACGGGATTCTTCCTGGTTTCGGTTTTCAATCAACCAATAGCTGGGGTCTCGGTTTTGAGATCAAAGGAACCAAGACTAACCATTGGATGGCAGTTGGAAATTCACCACAAAGTTTCGGACACTTCGGCCAGGCCGGCACGTTCCTTTGGATAGATCCATTAGCAGACATTTGCTGTGCTGCTCTTAGCGACAAAGACTTTGGTCCATGGGCAAAGGTAGCTTGGCCTAAATTCTCCCAAGCAGTTCTAGATTACGTTTAAGACTTAGCTCAACGCTTCTTAGATCTAGACGCCTGAGCCTTCTTAGGTCTAGGGGCTTGTGCCTTGCCAGACTTTTTCTTTGGTTCTTGGCCCTTGTCCTCATCGACAAGGTCGATGGTCGCTTGTTCTTCTGCAAACTTAGGTGCAGTTTTGTGTGCCCAGATGGCAAGACCAAGACCAACAACGATTGCCACGGCTGCTAACAGGCCGTTAAACCTGACGCCAAATAGGACTGCAGCCTCGTCAGCTCTGAATGTCTCCACAACAAGTCTGATAGCACCGTAGCCGGCTACGTAGAGTGGCAACATCATGCGCCGTTTAACAAGACCCATTCTGTCTAGAAGCACCAATAAGCCTGCAAGCACAAGGTTAAGGAGCGCTTCGTAGGCAAAGGTTGGATGGAAAGTTTCTGAATCTACGAACTGGCCAAACTCTGGTGCTTGTAGTGCTAAGTTCTCTCGTACTGACTGGTCGATTTCGATTGCCCAGGCAAGATCTGTTGGTCGACCAAAAAGCTCTTGGTTAAAATAGTTACCAACACGACCAATTGCTTGCGCCACTGGGATGCCGGGGATAGCTGCATGCATGAACCGCTCAAAGTTCATACCTCGCCGCTTCGACGCGTACCATGCCGCTAAGAAACCAACAAGCAAGCCACCGGGGATTCCTAGACCTGGTTCCCAAAGTAGGAAAAAGTCAACGAACCCTTTTTCAGGAATAGATGTAAGAACGTGATAGGCCTTCGCCCCGATGAAGCCACCAACAACGCCCCACACTGCAATATAAGATGCGTCATCTATAGAACGTTTTGGGTCATCTTTGTTCCAACGCTTGCCGGCAATGTAGACAGCGGCTAGAACACCAAGCCCGATTAGCAATCCGTAGTATCTGACTGTTAGCGGACCAAGTTCGATTGCCGGCGAGCTAGGACTTGGGATGCTGGCTATCAAAGAGTTCATCGTGACCTCATAAGTTGACAAGAGCCAATCTTAGAACAATTTCTAAGCGAGCTGTTTATCAACCTTTTTAATTGCTAGTTCTTCTTCGACATCTAGGGCGAAAGACAATTCTGAGACAAGGACTTTTCTGGCCTTTGTGTACATGCTCTTTTCACCTGCTGAAAGGCCTTTGCTAGCTTCTCGCAAAGCCAAGTTGCGAACAACTTCTGCTACCTGGTAGACATCGCCACTCTTAAGTTTCTCTTGGTGGTTCTTAAATCGACGAGACCAGTTAGCTGGCTCTCGGACATCTTTCTTAGCTAGCAACTTCATGATGTCTTTAACATCTGAGTTACTGATAGGTGGGCGCATTCCAACATCGTCTGCTTTGTCGACTGGCACTCGTACGACTAGATCGTCGTGGGCTGTACGCAAAACAAAATACTTACGCTTTTCACCGGCGAGTTCAATGAATTCAGTCTTTTCGATAATCGCTGCTCCATGGTGCGGATAGACGACTCGATCACCTTTTTTAAAGCTCATGATCTCCTCGATGTGCTAGGTCAACTGTCCAGTCTAGCGCGGAGAAGTAGCTTTGAGGCAGGAGAGCCTGTGGTATTCCACTGTTTTAGCTAGATGTTTAGCTATATTCCGCCGTGGCCGGCGCCACCGACGCCAGCTAGCAACAAGCTAGAGAAGACGGTAATAACCATTGCGATTGTTCCGAGCACTACCGCCCAAAACATAAATGGTCTACGTACCCTCAAGCTCTCTAGACCTGGTTCTACTGGACGACCTAGGTCGTCTTTAGGCCCTGATTCTGTAACTCTACTTTTTGCTTTTGGTCTACTCATAATTTTTAACCACCACTGTGTCTGAAATGTGATCCCACGTGGTCCGTCTAAAACCATCGTTTCTAAACGATACCATGCCGTGCAATACTAAGGGAACAACTAAGACCACCAGTCCAATTCCCCCAATTCCAGAATCTAGGAAAGCAAACCCTGTCGCTGAGACAGTAATAGCCAGCCAAAATAGGGCAATTCGAGTGATTGCTTTGCTAAAAGTTGGGTGTCCTGAATCCAAAGCTTCTAGTGGAACTATTCGGACCCCTAGGAAACGCTTGCCGACTGTTGCCCCATTCTTGGACACGAAGTATGCCTCATATAGTGCTACGAGGGTAGCGAAGCCAACTAACTTTATAGCTTGACCAAGCCCGGGTTCGAGTGAGAAGAAATCGACAACAATATCTGAGACCAAGTAAAAGGCACCCCAGACAAACCAGTCAATTAGGCGAGCAAGAAATCTATCCATCCCAGGGGCTAAGGAGTATTGATAAGGGGCAAGGCGCTTGACCAACAGACTTTTGTCAATTGGGTCCCCAGCCCAGGCACTGCCATTCCAAAACCTGACGACTCCATCTGAGTCTGCCTTAGATTTATACCATCCTGGCTTCACAGCATTCACGACGATTAGCTTAGCCAGCTTCTGGGCTTCACAGCGACTAAAGTGCAAACGTTAGACATTTCGATTGGAGACTTTGTGAGTTCTGAAATTCTAGTGACAGGTGGTGCCGGCTATATAGGTAGCCACACAGTTCTGAAACTAGCCGAAGCTGGTTTGACCCCTATCATCGTCGACGACTATTCCAATAGTTCGCCAACGGCGGTAAACATTCTTTCCGAACTAGCGGGCAGCAACATTAAGGCTTACCCAGTTGATATGACTGATGCAGCTGCACTCGGGGAAATCTTCAAAGCTCACAACTTCGAAGCAGTAATTCATTTCGCAGGTTTTAAAGCTGTCGGCGAGTCAGTCGAGAAGCCACTCTCCTACTACCAAAACAATCTAGTGAGCACACTGAATTTACTGCAGCTAATGGATGAGCATGACTGTCGTAAACTTGTATTCTCCTCAAGCGCTACCGTCTACGGCATCCCGTCTGAGATTCCTTTGACTGAATCAGCCGACCTTGGAGCGATAAACCCTTATGGTCAAACCAAGCTAATGATCGAGAGCATCTGCAGTGATACTGCTGCTTCTAATGACGCTTGGCAGATATCGCTACTGCGATACTTCAACCCAGTTGGGGCGCACCCAAGTGGACGCATAGGCGAGGACCCAAAGGGGATCCCGAACAACTTGGTTCCTTTCGTTATGCAAGTAGCGGTTGGGAGACGTGAACAAGTCAGCGTGTTTGGTGGGGACTGGGACACAGAAGATGGCACCGGGGTTAGGGATTATATCCACGTTCAAGACTTGGCAGCCGGACACTTGGCGGCGTTAAACAATTTGAAGCCAGGCTGTGAAGCTTACAACTTGGGAACAGGTCAGGGCAGTTCAGTTCTAGAGGTAATAGCTGCGGCAAGCAAAGCGGTTGGCAAAGATCTCCCCCATGAGGTGGTTGATCGCCGTCCAGGAGATATTGCTACATCGCTCGCTGACCCATCTAAAGCTGCATCTGCATTGGATTGGAAAACCGAACTAACTTTGGATGAGATGATGGCCGACTCTTGGTCTTGGCAATCAGCCAACCCAGAAGGTTACGCGTCAAGCGACTCGTAAATCTCTTTACACTCAGGACAAGTCGGGTACTTCTGTGGGTCTCGGCTTGGTATCCAAACTTTCCCACAAAGAGCGACTACCGGCGTGCCTTCAACGGCACTTTGCATGATCTTGTCTTTGTCTGCGTAATGGCTGAATCGATCGTGGTCACCTTCATCAGTGGTGACAACGTCTGGAGAAAGTACCGTATCGGACATGTTTTCATTCTAGATCTGTTATGCAGATTCCACGACCACGACTTGACCGCCCAAGAAAAGGTGAGTTACTGACACGTCGTGGGTCTCAACGCTCAGTTCTTCCACAATATGGTCCGAAGACATTGGCATTCCTATCGTCAATATGTCTGGGGTAAGATCTTCCAAGAATCTGTCGTAGAAGCCTCCGCCCCTACCAAGGCGCTGGCCGGTCATAGTAAATAGCAAGCCTGGCACCAGCACTAATCCAATATTAGAGACCTCAACAGTTGGCTTGTTCTGGGCTGGTTGGGAGAATCCGAGCGATGATATAACAGTAGGTGGGCCCTGGCGCCACGTTAGCCGCTCACTGCCAGCCTCCACAGTCGGAAATACCACTCGATCTAGGGCTGAATTGACGGGTTCTGTGGCGATTTCGGACCCGATAGCGCTGTAGCTGGCCAGAAACTTACCTTGAGGCAGGTTTTGGGCTACAAAAGCTACTAAATCAGCAGAATCAGGCAGATCAGCGCCCCTTAGGTCGATTTGGCGAGCTAATTCTCGAAGTTCTGACTTGCCGGCTGCCACTCTAAAACGTTCCTATCGGCTGCATGGGTTCCCTAACCTAGCTAAAATAGCCCACTTGTGACGTTGGGTTATGTTTCCCATCAGCCATGCGTTCAAGTCAAATATGTGTCACACTTTTAGATAGCGACGGCGGAACTGGGAAACATGTCTATATTCGAAAAGTACTTTGATCGAAGAACAGGATCCTCTCGAGTTCTTGTGGCGGCTTCACTTTCTTCTGTTGCAGCACTCCTGGTTGCGGTCCCCTTGGCCGTTGTCTCATTGAATGCGAGCGCAAATGCAGAGATCTTAGAAGTAGAGCTCCCGGAAGTCGACACAGAAGAAGACGAAGATGCTGATGTTTCTGAAGAAGGACTGGATCCAGCTTCCCCTGTTGTGCAACCGACAGCACCAGTACTACGAACTACTACAACAACTAGGTCGGCAGCTCCAGATACAACAAGTGATCTACCGTCACCTCCAACCCTGGTAAGTACTACCGAAACCCCGACACCAACAACACCAGAACCAACGACTGAACCAACAACACCGGAACCAACCAACGAACCGGACCCAACAACACCGGAACCAACATCACCGGAACCAACCAACGAACCGGACCCAACAACCACACCAACAACACCGGAACCAACCGACGAACCGGACCCAACAACCGAACCAACAATACCGGAACCAACCAACGAACCGGACCCAACAACCACACAGCAGCGAGGTAATGGT
>CAZYMB010000020.1:0-3564 GCA_964648795.1 uncultured Acidimicrobiaceae bacterium | reverse complement strand
ACCGGAACCAACCAACGAACCGGACCCAACAACCACACAGCAGCGAGGTAATGGTAGACCGGCAAACCGGTAGATCTCAAAGCCTCGGTTGAATCGCAAGTGCAGTTCTTAGCGCTTTAGTCTCTAGACTTGCTTCTATGACCGAGGCGTTGCCAGCTAGTTGGGAAGAGCTTTTGGAAGCCCAAACCAGCCTGCCGTATTGGTCAGAGCTCCAACAGTTTGTTCGTTCAGAACGAGTGGCTCATCATGTCTTCCCGGAACCATCTTCGGTGCTCAGAGCCTTGGAGTCAGCCCCATTGAGCGAACTAAAAGTGGTCATTCTGGGCCAGGACCCGTATCACGGCCCTGGTCAAGCTAATGGCCTAGCATTCTCGGTGAACAAAGGGGTTGGGTTGCCCCCTTCGCTTCGAAATATCTTCAAAGAGCTAGCTGCCGATATTGGGGCTAAGCGAACCAACGGCGACTTGAGCGACTGGGCCGAGCAAGGTGTTCTACTATTAAACACCACACTCACTGTGCTCCAGTCTGAGCCTGCCTCTCATCAAGGCCAGGGCTGGGAAGAGCTAACAGACGCGATAATTGAAAGCTGCGGGAAACTCCGTCAACCAATTGTTTTCATACTATGGGGAGCTCACGCAAGATCTAAGGCGCGCCTAATCCGAAGCCCAAATCATCTTGTCATTGAGTCTGCACACCCATCGCCGTTGTCTGCGCACCGTGGCTTCTTTGGATCGCGACCGTTTTCAGAAACAAACGACTTTCTCGCACGTCACAGCGTTGCTCCCATTAAGTGGAGCTAGTTGACTGAGCAACCCTAGTTGCTAAGAAATCCTTGAGTTAGATTTGGCGCTGTTCAAGTTGATTACAGTGCCATCAGTTTCAAGCTTTGTAACTTGATCTTGCAGCTCTGCAATTTCTGCCTCGTACTCGCTTCGCTTGCGACGTGCAACTGTTAGTGCTGCGTCTGCTCGAACAACTAGGTTCTTTAGGTTTGCGAGCTCTGCTGACATTTGTGAGCTTGTAACAACTCCTGGAGCAGAACCTGGGGTTCCGCTTTCTGTTGCATTCTGAATAGCAAATAGATCGTTAACGGCTTGAGTTCTTTGACGCTCAAGTTTGTTACGGCTCTCTTGAAGTTTGCGCATTTCTTGCTTGTAGTGGCGGTCTAACAAGTAGAGCCCCATCAAAGCAAGAACCAAACCGATAAGTAGTCCAATAAATATATCCATATCCGCCCATTTCCGCTTACACCTATTGTAGCCCACAGATTAGCTATTTATAAAGCGTGCGAAAATACCTATAAGTACAGGTATTTTGGGCTATATCGCCCTAATTCAGTGAGTTTTTAGGTATTCGAGAGCCCACTTAGCGTGGCCTGTACCTTCTCGTTCGGACTTAAAAATATCAAGAATTTCCATATTTTCGCCAATAATCACAGTTGAGCGCTTCGGCGGCAAACCCATCTTGCGGTTCAGGCCAAACTTGGACGCTATTGCACCTTTGTTATCACAAAGTAAACGCAAACCAAGATTGTTGTTTTCATCGAACTTTGTCTGTGCTTCTGCGTTGTCGTTAGACACTCCAACAACAGTCGCCCCCGCTGCGGCAAAGTCTTCACTCAAGTCTCTGAACGCGCAGCTTTGTGCAGTGCAAATTGGAGTTGATGCCTTTGGATAGAAGAATACAACTACAGGCTTTGGAGCCTGCGCCAAGTTGAACTCTTCGCCGTGTTGGTCAGTGCCAATAAAGTTCTCTACTACCTCTGTCATTAGTTCCTCGACGAAACTATTCGCAGAACGTACCAGAACAATGTCATTAGCGAACCGAACAGAGCAACGGCCGCTCCAACGTAAGCTTCAGCTGGGTAAGCTCTATAGATTTTTTGTGTCTGATAAAGAATTGAAACACCTGAAATTCCGACCATTGCAATTGAGAACCAGAGACCTAAGTTGAAGCCAAAGATTAGGCCACCGACAATAGCTATCAGCGCTAGACCAAACCCCCAGGTAACTATTGGGCGCAGGAAAGATAGGTCTTTGCGTGTTATCAGCGCAACAAGACTTAACCCTACAAAGCCGGCACCTGTGATGACTGCTGCAGTGACTAGGTCGGACGATCCGCTATCAGAACTCAGAATTAAGAAAAGATAAGGAGCAAAGATGGCGGCTTGGGCTGCAGCAATAACAAATAAAGAAATGTACTGTAGCCCTGGGTTGTCTAGCTTGTTTGCAGATCTACCCGCTATTGCAGTGACGATACCAACACCACCTAGTAGCGCAAGCCAGCCCAAGTTGCCGCCCGAAAAGATAAGGTCGCTGAACCATGCTGCAAAGCCAGTCGTAAAGAGCACCCATTCGAGTAAGACAAAGAGCCCGACTGCTAAAGCCAAGTGCTGATAAACCTTTACTAGAAACTCTGATCTAACTTGTTCGGTTTGTTCAATTACCGGAGCTTGTGTTTTAAATGGTCCTGTCATAGTTGTACCTCCAACTAGGACAACTATTCTAGCCAACTTTGCACTACAGCCCTGGAACTGTAACACTGCGAGCTTTAAGCCCTTAGTTTAAGCCGGCATCTTTGTGAACTTTGACTCTACGAGCATGTCGTAGGCAGCGGCAATAGCAATAGATAGCCCAAAGGTTACGATTGTCTTCAAGTAGCGATCATCACATTATTGAAGTAATTATCTGTTCCTTTCGATATCTATGGAGTTATGAAGTTTTGGCTCCCAATCTTGATTTTTGTGGCGATTGGCTGTGGTGGCGGTGTTTCGGAGACCGCACTAACTTCGAGCGATTCAACAAACACAGAAGCTGGCTCAACTGATACAGAGGCACAGAATTCTACTAGCTCGGTTGGCACAACTATTGGCAGCTCTGGGCTCACAACTAGCAACACCAGCGTTCAGTCGGAGGTAGCAACGCAACCACCGACCACGACGACAAGTACAACCACTCGGCCGACAACGACCGTGACGCCTCGAGATCAGCCAGATTGTTCGAACGGTTGCAATGTAGTTCTCGAAGGAGACTCTCTAACGAAAGGTTTGGGGTCCCGAGTTTGCAACAGGCTCGATACGGCTAGCTGCCTGAACTCTGGCATTAGCGGCGCAACAGTTTCAGACATGATATCAACTGCACCGAACGACGTAGACAACCTAGACACAAGCGGGAACAAAGATGTCCTTATATTGTTTGGAGGCACAAACGACCTCTGGTTTGAAGCCAACGCCCCAAACCTTGCAGCGAACGCCACACAAACTCACCAACTTCTAAGTGCCTACGTAGCTGCACGAAAGAACGCTGGTTGGGACTACATAATTATCGCCACTCTCCCGCCAGTCAGACCTTCAATTCAAAGCGTTGAACCTCTTAACCAACTGATTAGAACAGATCGAGCTGGCGCAGACGAAGTTATTGACTTGGGTGCAGACCAAAGGTTCGATGATCCGTTCGACACTCGATACCGAGACTCAGACGGTGTGCACTTTGTCGACGGTGGCGCAGACATCATCTCGTTTGAGTACTTCGCTCCAGCAATTAGCGGTTAGCACCCGAAGCTAGA
>CAZYMB010000019.1:15930-18451 GCA_964648795.1 uncultured Acidimicrobiaceae bacterium | reverse complement strand
ATGGTCAGACTATTGCGACGTATGTTGATGATTCTGGTGCGACTATCAATATTGAAGAAACGATTTCTACTGTTGTTGAGAATGCTGATGGTTCGTTTACTATTGGTAATGAGGCCGGCGACAGCGTGACTATTGATGTTGCGGCTTTGCAGACTATTTCTACTCTTAATGATTTGAATGATGGTCAGACTATTGCTACTTATGAGGATGAGGCTGGGAATGTGTTCTCGATTGAAGAAACCATCACACGAATCGAAGACAACGGCGACGGTACGTTTAGTTACTTCGACGAAGAAGGCGACGAAGTCATAGTTGACTTCAATAGTTCGTTCACATTTAGTGACGGAAGTGATACTGGGACTATTGACAGCGGAGATACATTTACCTTCGACGGAATCAACGGAGTCCAGGTTCTGGTGACTGGCGCCGACAGCCTCAGCTTTGGCCTTCAATCATGTCTAGCTGACCAGATTCTAAAATATGTAGCCAATGCTTGGACTTGTTCTGCCGATGATGACACGGCTGAGTCGGTTACGACTTTAGCTGATAACGGTGATGGTACTTATACATATGCGTCTGAAAATGGAACAGTCACTGTTATTACAGATACTCTCGGCGCTCTAACTTGTAGTGCTGATGAGGTTGCTTTGTGGAGTGGTACTGCTTGGATATGTTCCGATATCAACGCCCTAGAGACTCTGACTTCTGTAAGCGCAACTGGTTCTGTAATTGCTTATGTCGATGAAGATGGCAATACAACAAATATCGATATAGCGAACCTAGAGACAGCTACTTCGTTGACAAATACTGTTGCCGGTAATCTGATTGGTCGTTACACGAATGAAGACAATGTTGTTGTCGACATCGACGAGACGATTACGACAACAGTTGTAGACAACACTGCTGGAACGATTACCTATACTTCTGAAGATGGGACGGTAAGTGTTGCCGATATCTCTGCGTTAGAGAGCATCACTACTTTGGCTGACAATAACGATGGTACTTACACTTACACTTCTGAAGATGGCACTGAGACCACTATCACAGATACTTTAGCTACGCTAAATTGTTCTACAGGTCAAGTTATCAAGTGGAATGGTGCTGCGTGGGCTTGTGATGTTGATATCGACACTGACACTGATACAACAATCCCAAATACAGACTTGCTCGCTGGAATTACGTGTGCTGTTGACCAGGTAATCAAATTTGACGGTACTGACTGGGTTTGTGGAGATGATATTGATACAGATACAACTATTGCTGATACCAATACCGACACTCTTGCGGATCTTTCATGCGGTGATGGTCAAATTGTTACCTTCTCTGCTGCAGCTTCAGCTTGGATATGTGGTGAGACTAACGATGTCCCAGCTAACTGTTCGGTTGGACAGTTTATACAGTTCAACGGTACTGACTGGGTCTGTGTCGATGACGACTTAGCTCCAGTCCTAGATAACTCAACATTTGTTTCCGAGGAATTCATATGGGGTGGTCTAGTTCGTGACGAAGACCTCCACCTTGACAACGACCCTGTTACAATCTCTGAAACACGAGCAGACGCTGGCTGGACCGCAGTTGGAACAAATAACGGTGCAGCTTATGTAGGTTCGCCAGATCACGTTGAGATCGAGTTCTTGGCAAACATCAAGGGCCAGAATGGTACTAATTGGCCACGACCAATAGTACGTGTCTTTAGAAATGGTGTTGAAATCGCCGAGGGTAGTGAACTATTCATGGATGACTCCGCTACATTTTCTGGAAACGGTACTGTTGTTCTCTCGCTCGTAGACGTTAACCCAGGGACAAATCCTGTTTACACCTTCCAGTCATTTGTCGACGAGAACAGAACGTTGACAACTGGTGAGACCGACGCAGATGCATCACCTGTTTCGTTAACTGCAGTTGAAAGGACAGAGATCGAAACTACCGAAGAATACACAAAAGCCTTCGGTAAGGTTGCTGGCAATGGCACAAACCTGAGGGTTAATGGAGCCATTATCACTAGAACTGGTACTGGACAGTACTCGGTAGCTTTGGCAGCGCCAAGGTCGACTGCTGATTACACCGTTATTGTGACTTCGCTAGAGCCTTCAGGAACCAGAGACAGTGTTCATGCATACGTTTCTTCGCAGACCAATGGTGGATTCACAGTTGAAGTTGCTGAGGGCGATAATGGTGTAACGGCTAATACATTTGTAGATCGTGACTGGTTCTTTGAGGTTCTAGATTTCAACTAAATCTGCCAGACTCTGGTTACCCGTTTGGTAGCCAGTGAAGTGGTAAGATCTGGGCATGAAATTCTTGGGTGCTGCCATAGTTGCGCTAGTGGCGATAGGAGCAGGTGTTTGGGCTGTTACCAGCTTAGATTCCGATGAGCCTACAGGCGACTCCAACCCATCCTCTCAGGGCGGCTCGAATCAAGGCATTGCACCAGAAGATGTCGAGGCCCGTGTTCGTGAGCAAATTCTGTTAGACGGGCAGACTTTAAATTCAACGCTTCTAGTTAACGATGCGGATGCGC
>CAZYMB010000019.1:0-15830 GCA_964648795.1 uncultured Acidimicrobiaceae bacterium | reverse complement strand
CTGTTAGACGGGCAGACTTTAAATTCAACGCTTCTAGTTAACGATGCGGATGCGCTTGCTAGCTTGTCCTCGATAGCCGGGCGTGAAATTGCCGATGTAGTCGAGGTTGGCGACCTATACCTTGTGTTTACTGATATTCAAGTTCTGTATCGACCTTCAGTTGATCGGGTAGTTCAAACAATAGCTGTCCTTAGGAATGATCCAGTCGAGGGTTCGGTCGCCGATGATGGAGCTGGAGCTGGAGCTGGAGCTGAGCCCCTGGAAACTGATGAAGCGACGCCTCCCGATGACCTCGTCGAGGTCCCAGCACCCGAGCCAGTGCCCGAAACAATCGTCCCCGAAAATTAGAAACCGCCTTGAGTGCACCCTAATGCTAGTATTTCGCTCTGGCGAAACCAGTTCTACGATTTTGCTCTCCATCAGCAACTTAACTAGCTCAGCAGCCTAGCCATCTGCTAGGTTTGTTCGATGCTAATTATTGCTGGAACATTCAAACTCGACCCGTCAAAACGTCAGGCCTTTATAGATGATGCTGCTTCTATGATTGCAGCTTCAGCTAAAGAAGATGGCTGCTATCGTTATACTTTCTGCATCGATCCAGTTGATGATTCGCTAGTGCAGGTTTACGAGCGTTGGGAAAGCCAAGAGCATCTACAGGCACATATAGCAACAGAACACTCAAAGGTCTGGAACGAAACCGTGGCTCCTAAGTATGACTTCACTAAGGACATTATGAAGTACAGAATCGATAAGGTGTCAGACATTCTCGAGTGGGACTAAGTGAACCCAATCTTTGAGTTCGAGACCGAGCTCTGGCCTTGGACGGCAGAAAATGGCATCTCTTGGTTCTTTTTGAGTGTTCCCGAGGACGAGTCAGATCAGATAGAGGAGATGACACCAGATCTAGGCGGTTTCGGATCTGTCAAAGTACAAGTCACTGTGGGGGAGACTACATGGAACACCAGTTTGTTTCCAAGTACCGAAAAGGAGTGCTATATCTTGCCGATCAAGAAGCCAGTGCGCAAAGCTGAAGGCATCGAAGAAGGCGACATAGTTAGAGTGGAACTAGAGATTCTTATCTCTTAGGGACACAAAAGCAGTTCGCCCGCCACCTCAATAGAGATAGCGGGCAAACGTAAGTATCTTTTAGCTGATGCTAGGCAAGGTCGAAGCGGTCTGCTTCCATTACCTTTGTCCAAGCTTTCGCAAAGTCGTTTGCAAACTTTTCTTTAGCGTCGTCTGCTGCGTATACATCAGATATTGCTCGAAGAATAGAGTTAGAACCAAACACAAGGTCGTTGCGTGTTCCCGTCCACTTAACTTCGTCTGATCCACTTGCTTTAGCTTCGAAGGTATCTTCAGAGCCGTCAGCTGCGGTCCAGTTAATGTTGTGGTCCATTAAGTTGACGAAGAAGTCATTGCTTAGTTGACCGACGTTGCTTGTAAGAACTCCGTGGTTTTCATGAGATACACCTAGAACTCTAAGTCCACCGACCAGAGCAGTCATCTCTGGTGCAGCTAGGCCAAGTAGTTGAGCTTTATCAACTAGGAAGTGTTCGGCTACGTGACTTATGCCTTTACCTAGGTGGTTTCTGAAACCGTCTGCCTTTGGCTCGAGCCATGCAAAGCTTTCCTCATCGGTTTGCTCTTGGGTGGCGTCACCACGTCCAGTGCTTACCGGAACGCTCACAGTTATACCAGCTGCCTTAGCCGCTGACTCTACTGCTGCTGCACCACCTAAGACGATTAAGTCTGCCATAGAAACATCGAAACCTAAGTTTGCTTGTACATCATCTAGAACTCCGAAAACCCGACGTAGGTCATCTGGGTGGTTGGCTTCCCAATTGTTTTGAGGAGCAAGTCTGATGCGAGCACCGTTGGCTCCTCCACGCTTGTCAGAGTTTCTAAATGTCGAAGCCGAAGCCCAAGCAGTTGTAACAAGGTCAGCTACAGAAAGACCAGAAGTCATAAGTGCAGTCTTGGCTTCATCAACCTGAGAGTCTGACAGTGTTGGTCCAGCGTCTACTACGTCGTGCCATAACATTTCGCCTTCCGGAACTTCTGGCCCGATGTAACGAACCTTTGGTCCCATGTCACGGTGAGTTAGCTTGAACCATGCCTTAGCGAACGCTTCGTCTAGTTGTTCTGGGTTGTCACGGAAACGCTGTGAAATCTCAGCATAAATTGGGTCCATCTTTAGAGCCATGTCAGCAGTTGACATTGTTGGTGCATGAGTCAGAGATGAATCATGAGCATCTGGGACAGTTCCAGCCAACGCTGGGGCAGTCCACTGCTTGTGACCCGCTGGGCTCTCGGTGAGCTCCCAATCGTTGTCCATTAGTGTTTCGAGATAGTTGTTGTCCCACTGTGTTGGTGTTGAGTTCCAAGCACCTTCGAAACCGGCAGTAGTTGTGTGCACACCGTGTCCAGACTCAAAGTCGTTCTTCCAGCCTTTGAGTTGCTGCTCCATTGGAGCACCTTCTGGTTCTGTACCGACCATGTCTTCAGGGCCCGCTCCGTGCATCTTGCCGAAAGCGTGTCCACCAGCGACTAAAGCTACTGTTTCTTCGTCGTTCATTGCCATACGGCCAAAGGTCTCACGAATGTCTCGACCAGAAGCAACTGGGTCAGGGTTTCCGTTAGGGCCTTCAGGGTTCACATAGATGAGACCCATCTGTACTGCACCAAGTGGTTCCATTAATTCTCGGTCACCCGAGTAGCGTTGGTCATCTAACCAAATGTCTTCTGGACCCCAGTAAATATCTTCTTCTGGACCCCACACATCTTCACGTCCACCAGCGAAACCGAAGGTTTTAAAGCCCATAGATTCGAGAGCGACGTTACCGGTAAGGATCATTAGGTCAGCCCATGAAATCTTGCGACCATACTTTTTCTTGATTGGCTCTAGAAGTGCTCGAGCTTTATCGAGGTTGCCGTTGTCTGGCCAGCTGTTTAGGGGAGCGAAACGTTGTGTTCCGGAAGCTCCACCACCACGACCGTCATGGGTTCGGTAGGTGCCAGCTGAGTGCCAAGCCATACGTATAAAGAATGGGCCATAGTGTCCGTAGTCTGCTGGCCACCACTCTTGGGAGTCAGTCATAAGAGTTGTTAGGTCTTGTTTGAGAGCAGCGTAGTCAAGTGAAGCAAATTCTGCGGCATAGTCAAAGTCGTCATCCATTGGGTTAGACGCTGGGTGACCTTGGTGCAGAATATTTAAGTTCAGCTGGTTTGGCCACCAATGGGCGTTGGCTATGGTTCCTCTCTCCGTATGCGGATTATGAGCTACTGGGCAGCTTCTCTCGTCGGACATGTTTTCTCCTTGTAAAACCGCAGCAACAAGCTGCGATACAAAGAGCCTAGTAAAACAGGGACATGTGTCCAACTAAAAGTTAGTAATGCACAGAAACTCGGAATATTGTGACGAGAGACGTGAGCGCAGTCGTTGCTAGTGTCTTAGACAAGCTTTCCGGGGTTAGTTACCTAAGCGAGGCACCTGTTCTTGGCCCTGCTCTTGCACTTGTGGAACGCCAAGTTCTGTTGTGACGTCGGCGCTTTCGCCCAGCTGTGGGCTAGGAGAAGGCGCTCCATTACCGAATGCTCCAGTGGTTGCTGATACACCAGCATCTGCCAGGACTTCGTTCAATTTTGGAAGCAACTCAGGATGGTGAGTCTCAAAGTCTTGGCGGATCGGATTGTCCAGAAGAAAGTTGACTTCGCTTTGGGTGAACGTCTGGTTATTGATTGATATCACATGAGCATTTGGAGCGATTGGGTCAGGAGTTGTGCGCGGGTAAATGTAAGTAATGACCAGGTCTGCGCCTGCCGTAGCCTCTGCTAGTTTTTCTTCGCTGAGGTTCTCGGGCTGATTGTTCCCAAGAATAGGGTCGCGACTGATGTTAGTAGAAACTCTGTCAACGTTGCCCATCAGACTGGCAAGTGTAGAAGCCAGTTGTACTGTGCCTTCAGCATCGTTTCGGCCAATTAGTGAATCAAGGTTCCGTTCGTTAACAAAGTATATTCTTACATCTGCATCAAGATTCTCTGCGTCATCTGTTACGACCTTGCCTGAGGTAGCAGCGTTGTAGGCGAGAATGCCTCCACCAATGGTCCCGGCTCCAACGGCTGCCCCTCCAAATAGAGCTAAGAAATCCCGCCTACTGTATTGAGTTTGTGCGCTCTCGCGTTCGTTGTCCGCCATTATTACCGCCTTGCTATGTATACAAGATTACGCCATTTCTCTGAAAGCTGTCAGTAGGCCAAAAGCCCCATATTTACGAAGCTCGACTGGCTAAAGCAGCACCTAATAAGGCGAGGGTGCCACCAATTGCTAGCGACATGGTGACTTGTTCGCCTAGGAGGAGAAATGCAATTATTGCTCCAAAAGGTGCCTGTAAGTAGGTGAACAGTTGAGCCCGAGCTGCATTTGCCACTCTAAGAAGTTGTTGTAGCCCAAAATAGAAAGCTGCGGTTCCCAGCACTCCGACCATAGCCGCAGCTCCGATATGTGAAAGCTCAATCTGGTCGCTGACACTCGCAACCTCAGGCACTGCAAAGGGAGTAGCTATAACAACGGTTGCAATGAATAGCGTGATAGCGAGAGTATCTGGCTTGGTCTCGCTCACAGCTAGAATCCTATTCGACCACGTGTTGTAAACCCAGAAGGCGCTAACAGCAACAGCTAGTAGGCCTATGCCGCCAAGTGCGGTTGGTTGATCGGTAGATGTATTTATCGTAATCCAGGCAACTCCGACAAGTCCGAGTAGAAAACCGAAACCCTGGGTTAGAGATGGCAGGTTTCTAGTAGTCACGTAGTTGTAGATCAGGCTAAGCATTGGTGTTGCTGCGAAAAAGAAAGGCACAATATTGGCCGGTATGTGTTCTAGCGAGAAGAAAACGAAGACTGGGTTGATCGCTCCAACGACGCCAAGCCATTTGAGTTTCCAGACCTGACGAAGTATCTCCCTAGACGGGCGTATCCAAACGAGTCCGACGGCTAAAGCAAAGAAGAATCGTACCCATGCAAGTGAGAAAGTTTCGAAGCCTTCTAGCGCGAACTTCGAGAACGCAGGAATGGTTGCACCAAAGAGAGCAACCAGCACGATCGCAATAAACAGTTTGACGCCTGACGGCCTGGAGTGGTTCATCTAGTTTGCGTCAACATTGTTTGCTTTGTCCAGGTGCCAGAGTTCTTTGCTGGAGCGGGCAATCAAAACAATCGAGGCAACAAGATTGACGGCCAGAACTAGCGGGATGCCCCACCAGAATACGTTGGTTCCGAATAACCAGACGAAAGTATTCATTGCAATGTAGACAATGCGAACCTCGGTTGGTCCGATGCCAAAGAATGCAACCTGAAAAGAGTTACTTGAAGCAAAACTAAGGAATGACGAAGCCATAATCGTGCCAGTTGCGAGCAATAGAAGTAGTAGCAAGAACTCAAACTCTGGTGGCGCAAATAGTGCGTATGCAATCACAATGCTTCCCCCAAACACAAAGTCGAGGATGTGGTCCATGAAGAAGCCCCAACGAACTAGACCCTGCTTGCGATATTTGCCGAGTGAACCGTCGAGAGAGTCGGTCAGCCACTGCATAAAGGCCATTACAGAAATACCATGAATCCAAACCAGGTCATTGTCGGCGAGAAACCCAAACGCAATAGTTAGGCCAGACCATGCCAGTGTCATATAGGTGAGGTGATGTGACATCAGAAACTTGGGAAGTTTTGGGATGGCCCACTTAATGAACTTCTGCTCCGGGGCGTGCAGCAATGACTTGCCGGTTTTTTCTGCCCCTCCAAATGCTGTCATGGTTAAACCCTACATCTTGTTAAAGATGGAGTTGGGCACCCGAGTTGTTTCTGTTTGCTGTCAGCGCCTGAATATGTGTGCAATAATTAGCACATGCTACTTATAAACACAGAGTATGTTCCGGGCCACAACGTGGTGGAAGCCAAGGGGTTAGTTAGTGGAAACACTATTAGAGCCAAACACTTGGGTCGAGACATTGGTGCAGGCCTAAAGAACCTAGTTGGTGGTGAACTCACTGGCTACACCGAACTTCTAAGCGAGTCACGTAACGAAGCCACTAACCGGATGATTGCGCAGGCTCAAAGTCTGGGTGCTAACGCAATAGTCAACGTCCGATTCACTACCTCTGCTATCGCCGGCGGCGCGGCCGAGCTTTATGCATACGGTACAGCAGTAGTTGTGGTACCTGTCTGATGGTGATCTTGGAGTTACTCTTTAGCTTTGCGTTCCCTCTTTTCTTCGTCTTCGTCGGTTTGGTTCTTGGTGGAATTGGTCTTCTCGTAGAGCGCCGACATGACGCAGAGCTAGTAAAACGTGAAGCGCAGGTGTCAAACTTCTTGGTTTGGGACCTTAAATCGACGCCGCCTGGAATGAATGCTTCAGCTGGCCAACTAGTTAGTGGAAGCGTTGTAATGGGCACAGGATACATACGACAGTTTTTCGCTAGCTTCAAGACACTTTTGGGTGGCGAAGTTAAGGGATATCAGAAGGTGCTTACCCGAGCCCGCCGAGAAGCACAAATGCGCATGATTGAAACAGCCATTGCGAACGGGGCAAGCGGCATCATAAACGTTCGTTTTGAAACCTCGGAACTAGGTAATTCTAGACAGCCAATCAGTGAACTGTTTTGCTACGGAACAATGGTTCGCTAGATAACTTGGTTGAAAAACAGACTGGTTAGCTGAACTTGCTCTCACTCTAGGTGTTGTAGAGTCTGTCGCCGGCATCGCCGAGACCGGGCACGATGTAGGCTTTATCATTGAGTTCCGAATCGATAGCGCCAGCATATATTTCGACATTTTTGTACTTAGCGTGGATATTGCTGATGCCATCGGTTGAGGCAAGTAAGCAAGCCACAGTAATATCGTCCGGGTTGGCGCCTGCATCGTTGAGTTTGTCGATTGCTGTCAGGAGGCTTCCGCCTGTTGCCAGCATGGGGTCCACCAGGAACACTCTGCGATCTGTAAGTTCGGGTAGTTTTTCGTAGTAGAACTCAGGTTCATGCGTTTCTTCGTCGCGATACATGCCCAGGTAGCCAACCGAGGCTTTCGGGTAGACGTTTAGAGAAGCGTCGACCATAATTTGTCCTGCTCGCCATATGCCCACAATCGCGGGGCTTTGCTCTTGAAGAACGGTTTCGCTTGTTTCTGTTATAGGGGTGGTGACTACAACAGTCGTTGTTGGGAGATTACTGGAGGCTTCATAGATGACAAACTCGGTTAGTTGTTGGGCGGTCTGACGAAATTCGTTTGGCGGCGTGGTTTGATCTCGAAGTTTTGCTACCAATGTTTGGGCAAGCGGGTTGGTGAGTTGGTTTACAAGAGGCTTCATTACTTGAAGAGTCTAGGCTTGGTCAGCTAAATCTGTTCTCAAAAAATCCAATGGTTTCAATTCACGGGGTAACCCAGCGTCCGAATGCCGGCAACTAAGGACGTGGACTCGGTCTCTTGCTAAGGTAGTCGCTGTGGAGCGCCCAGTTCTAGACAAATACCAGGATCGTATTGTTCAAGCTGGCGAGAAGCTGGACCGCTGGGCAAATGTCGCTGCATTCGCTGTTGGACTATTTGTAATCCTGTCTACGCTTGCTTCGACTAACTGGTTCTCGGACTTCCTCTCTAACCTTCACGCCCATGTCTTTGTTCTGGCGGTACCTGTCTTCGTTTACCTATTGGCACGCAGGCATTACGCTACGGCGGCGTTTCTAGCTGTAGCTTCGATTGTTCTGCTGCTGCCGCTTATTCCTTTCTTCTTTGGGTCACATCCTGGCGAAGTGACAGAAGGACCCGTGGTAAGGGTGGTTGCAGCCAACGTGTTGTATGTGAACGATGAGTTCGGTGAAGTTATTAATGAAATTGAAGACTTGGATGCCGACATAATTGGCTTCCACGAAGTTACCCCGCTTTGGGAAGATGAGTTGGCTGCAGTCGACGAAGAATATGATTTTCGGTCATGTGTTGCACGCGATGATACTCAAGGGCTTTGCGTGTTCTCACGTTTAGACACCGACGGTGAATTCTTCGATCTTGGTGGTGCTGAACTGCCAACCTTCGTCGGCACTACTCAAGTCGAAGATACTGAGTTGGTGATTTCGTCTGTGCACGGCTTGTTCCCGGCCCCAGGAGCGTGGACTCGTGATCGGAACTCGCAACTTCGTGAACTTGCAGACGTCATTGCCGATACTGATGGTTGTAATGTGACCATCGTTGGCGACTTTAACGCTACACCCACTAATCCAATAGTCACTGAGCTTGCCGGTGACCTTGATCTTACTGATGCAAGCGTGGGCACTGGCTACGGCAAATCCTGGTCGTCAAAGTTCTTTCCAGGCTGGCTTGGTGGTCTACGTATAGACCATGCCTTGGTTGATGACAGGGTCGAAGTTTTAAATCACGAGCTCGTGGACATCACTGGTTCAGATCACAAAGCAGTTGTTGTAGACCTTCGTCTGCCACCTTGTCCGTAGCGGTTTAACTGTTGCTTAGAAATAGCTTGTAAGTTGGGTCATCTGTTTCATCTGTGTAGCTGTAACCCAAGTCATTTAGATGTGACATTAACTCGCTGGCACTTTCAGGTGGAACTTGAATACCGCAGAGAACGCGTCCGTAATCGGAGCCGTGGTTACGGTAGTGAAAAAGCGAGATATTCCATTCGGTCCCGATAGCGCTTAGAAAGTTGCGTAGAGCTCCTTTGCGTTCTGGGAACATGAAGCGAAACAGTCTTTCATCCTCAGCTGAGCCTGAACCTGCTGCGAGGTGGCGTATGTGCAGCTTAGCAACTTCGGAGTTGGTCAAATCTTGGTTGTCGAATCCAGCCGAATCAAGGTGAGCGCCGATCTCGGCAGATGAGCTAACCTCACCGTTGCGGTTTAGGTCGACTCCAAGGAATACGTTTGCATTGTCTCGCTCACTCATGCGGTAGTTGAACTCGGTGACGTTGTAGTCAACTAGGTAGTTGATGAGGTTAAGGAAGCTTCCCTTGCGCTCTGGAATCGTTACCGAGAACAGGGCTTCGGTTCCCTGGCCGATTGCAGAACGTTCAGTCACGTGGCGAAGTCGGTCAAAGTTCATATTGGCGCCACACACTATGGCTGCGATTGGCCCTCCACTGAGTTTGTCCTGGCTTTTTTGTTTGGCGATCCCAGCTACCGCAATAGCTCCTGCTGGTTCGACGACGGTTCGTGTGTCTTCATATATTAGTTGTATGGCTGCACAAATCTCGTCAGTGTTGACTGTGATAATTTCATCGAGTGCTTCTTGGCAGAGTCGATAGGTTTCGTCGCCTACTCGGCTCACCGCAACGCCGTCAGCAAAGATGCCGATTTGATCTAGTGTCACTGGGGTGCCGTTGTCGAAAGCAGCGGTCATAGAAGCGGTGTCTTCTGGTTCGACTCCGACTAACTTTACCCCAGGCTTAGTTGACCTTATATAGGAAGCAATTCCGGCAGCTAGCCCGCCACCACCGATTGGGATATAGACAGCCCCCACATCTGGGTTTTCTTCGATTATCTCAACACCTATTGTTCCTTGCCCCGCAATAACGAGTGGGTCATCAAATGGGTGAATAAATAGCATTCCCTTTTCTTTGGCCAATTGTGCAGCATGGGCTTGACATTCGTCGAAGGTCTGCCCAGCCAATGTGACAGTTCCGCCGAGTTCTTCCACTGCGTCTATCTTGATTTGTGCCGCAGTCTTAGGCATGACGATATGGGCTGGCACGCCACGGTTCGCCGCAGCTAGTGCGACGCCTTGCGCGTGGTTGCCGGCTGAAGAACATATAACGCCTTTGGCTATCGCGTCGATGCTAGCTGAGAAGATTGCATTCGCAGCGCCACGAACCTTAAAGGAGAATACCGGTTGGGTGTCTTCTCGTTTCAGCAGAATTTGTGTTTCTAGCTTCGCAGACAGTCGAGGTGCCTCTACTAATGGCGTTCGTATGGCGGCTTGATAGACATCTGCTTCTCGGGAGGCTTGGGCGTACTCTTTAAGGCTCAGTTGTTTGGGCACGCAGTAATGCTAGCCCCAGGCTGTTCTCATAGCGGCTATGTCTGGCCTATCGCTTAGGTCATAGAATTGGGGCAGTTGATCGCACCTTTGGGCCAGCAGCGCTAGCATGGCGGGGTAGTCAACTCTATGGAGTCTCAAATGTCCTTTGCAACCAAGTTTCTTAAAGCCCTAGATTCGGTAAGTCCAGCACCAATAGCTAGCGCTCACTGTGATGGCCCATGTGGAGTATACGATCCAGCTAGTGCTCGGGTAGCAGCTGAAGCTGTGTTGTCTATGACCAAAAAGCTAACCGATTTAGATATGTCTGCTGACGGAGCACACAATACTTACGCTCGTTATGTTGCCATCAAGGAAGAACAAGCCGAGCTTGCTAAGCGCGAACTACTTATTCTTTGGACTGACTATTTCAAGCCAACTCACCTCGAGGCTTATCCAGAGTTGCACACAACATTCTGGAATGCAGCGAAGCAGGCCTCTAGCTGTAAAACCCATGTTGACGTTTCGATAGCGGAAGAGTTCTTGGCTCAAATCGAAAGCATTCACAACATGTTCTGGGAAAGCAAAGGCAAGCAAGTCCCTTGGGTCCTTGCAAGCTAGTCGCATCTTCTTTGTTGCTAGAGAACTAACAGCTTGGTTTTTTCGTAGGCGCCTACGATTCAAAATAGTTAACGACTCTATGGAGCCCACGCTTCTTGATAGCGATTTTGTGTTAGTCAGGAAATCCTCAACTGCGTCTGAGGGTTCGGTCGTTTTGGCACAGCATCCAGAAGTCGAAGGTCTGCGTGTAGTGAAACGGCTTAAGGATGCGTCTTCGCAAGGGTTCTTTTTAGAAAGCGATAACTCTGAAGGTACAGATAGTCACTCGTGGGGGTATTTGCCGGCAATCGATGGGGAAGTGACGCTGGTTCTAAATCGCCTGGGTCAGTCTGTTTGACTATTAGTTAACGGTTCTACACCGGTTATCTAGTTCAATTTGACTAAAGAAGACAAGTTTTTGACCGTTTTTGCCGAAGGTATATGTGGGGGCGGTTACCGTATGTCAAAACTAGACAAGCAGTCTCGCCAACTTCCCAGGATCGATCTTTTCATCTCTGCCCTCGTAGTGCTTGGGCTATTTGGAGTTTTCTCGGGTAGCTTATTCGGCGATTCGGATACTGTCGCTATTTCTGCGGGGGACAGTGCCAATGAGAGTGAGATAGGCAATGCTCAAGCTCCTGATCTGTTGCCGTTCTCTATCGCAGAGGGAGAAGCCGTCTCAGCAGAAAGCAGCACTACCCCTGGTGCGCCGGCGTCGAATATTTTGGCTGAGCTTACTTCCAACCCAATTGCCGCTCTATCTGGCAACGCAGGCGCAGTGGCAGCCTCACCTAGTGGCACGGAGAGTCAAACATCTTCAAATGTTGATTCCGTGGTCATAGTGGCGACCACTACTTCGACTAACGGCGTCACCGACAATAGTTCCGGGGCCGATAGCTCTGCAACATTGTCTGCTGGAACGAGTGTGCCTGACTCTAGTTCTCCACAAACCACAACTGGTTCCAGCCAGACAACTTCGACGACGGCGCCTCCTGCTGTAGTCCCAGAAGTCACGCTTCCACCTGTGGCTGGAAATGCCGTTCCGATTCCCGTTAACGGCGCATACTTCGGGATGAACTCTGGCGACTTTACCAATGGAATCACAGTTGCCAGCCGTGAAGCGTTGCTTGGTCAACAGTTCACCTTGGAGCGTATTTTCTATGGCAACCAACATTGGACACTTGACCGTATCAACATCGACAATGTTATCAAAGCGCATAACGAGGGGCGTGTGCCGGCTGTCTCTTACAAGGTGGGTGACTGGAAGTCTGTAACCGCTGGGCAGTCAGACGCTATCATCGACAAGTTGGCCAACCAGATTAAGGATTCACAAATACCTATTCTGTTAACGTTCCACCATGAGCCAGACGAAGAAGCATGTCTAAATTCAGAACCCGATTGTGGACTTGGCCAGGTGTCGCAAGACTATGTCAACATGTGGCGCCATATTCATGGACGCTTCGAAGCAATTGGGGTTAATAACGTTAGCTGGAACTTCATTGTTATGGGGTGGCAGTGGGGCCCGCATGGTAATGCTGAACGTCGTCAGATAATTGAAGACATGTTCCCAGGTAACCAGTACGTTGACTGGATCTCATCTGATCTTTACAACGTTGCCGGTAACTGTTCTTTGACGGCGAGTCAAGTGAGCAATCGTTGGAGCCAACTGCAAACACAAGGTCAGGGCTGGTACGAGTGGGCTTCACAATTCAATAAGCCGCTTGGGATAATGGAGCTAGGTACCTTCCATGACGCCAACCAGCCAGGACGCAAAGCGCAATGGTTTAGAAACGCCATTGACCCTATTCAAGATTGGGATATTAAGGCAGTTGCATACTTCGACCGAGACCACGAAGGTTGTGACTGGAGAATAGACACTGGTGGCGATACCGAACTTAACGGTTACCGAGATCTGATTAGAAACCCTTACTTCCTATAGGGCCAGCTAATAGTAGGCGCCTGGCTTACCAACTTTGCGAAGAAGCCAGATTATTCGCCCCAGTATTTGACCCAGCACAGCACATTGAGGTGGTGGAGTAGCGGAGCTGGCTAGCGTCCCCCTACAGATGCGGCGGCCTTCTGTCGTGATCCGCTGCTGTCAGGGTTTGTTGCCAAGGTGCCCGAACTGAAAGTGTGTTGATTTGGTTTTCGCGTTTATCGCAGCCAGTGTCGTAAACGATGGCATCGCCTGGTAGCCAGGCCATGGCAACGTCAAGCTGTTCCTTGCGCTCTATAGTGTTAGCAAGCTGATTAGTTGATAGCACTACGATCGCTGCCCGGGCAGAGAAATCAAATGGAATCATTTCTGACGTTAGCGCTTCAACTTCAGATTTGATATGGAAGATGGCTATTCCTGCGTCATATTGTTCCGTGTTGGCTATGCCAAACATCAGAGGGTGACCAGAATGTCTAAAGCCTTTTGATTTTCCAAACTCGAGCACATCCGAGAGGGTTTTCTCACTGGTTGAACGCACCGCAAAGAAAACAGTATCATCTTGAAACATGATAGTTAGGTCTTGTTGGTGAGAGGTGAGTTCTGCCATGGGCACTTCCAAGTCCACCCACTTTGAAATGCTTGCCTGGTTAAGCTCAGTTCGTTGATCCCAGGTAAAGTTTCTTGTGAGCGTAATCATGGCTGACTCGTGCGTCCAGATACGTTGGTGATTATCTTTGACCGTCTGGGGTTGTAGTGTCATTTGTATTCCGCCTGTTTGATTGATTCCGCCATCTGTCCCTCCGCCTAAGTTTCTAGATAAATAACCCCACAAAGAGTTGGTATCTATAACTACGTTGGTTATCATAGCTAATCGCTGCATCGGCATGTCAGTTCAACTGTCATGGAGGGCCTAGCCCCCAAAGCCGCTCTGAGCACTTCACGCACAATATGTTCGTATATCACCGTTACCTGGCTTCATACCCGGGTGACTATTCGATTTCGTTCCTGGAGTTTGTGAAGGTTAGTGTTTCTTGAGAATTGAATAGCGAGTATGAGCATCTTTAATTAGATACTTCAACTCTGGTCTTGGAATCGATTTATCGATCCTGAGATGAGTGTTTAGTGAAATTGAAGAGAACTTTAATTAATCCAAAATATCCACAAGCTACTAAGAGCTAACGGTGGATGCCTTGGTATCTACTACCGATGAAAGACGTTAGAGGCTGCGAAATGCCTCGGGGAGCTGCCAACTGAGCGTTGATCCGAGGATGTCTGAATGGGGAAACCCAGCACCCGATATGGGGTGTTACCCGCAAGTGAATAAATAGCTTGCAGGGAGGGAACTACGGGAACTGAAACATCTAAGTACCGTGAGGAAGAAAAAGTAAAAACGACTCCCTGAGTAGCGGCGAGCGAAAGGGGATGAGCCTAAACCGAGACAGTGTAAGCCTAGCGGCGTTGCTGTGTCGGGGTTGTGGGATCAGTCGTGCATGACGCTAGTAATGCAAAAGAGTTGCACAAAACAAATTCGTAGAAGAACAACCTGGGAAGGTTGGCCGTAGAGGGTAATAGCCCCGTAATCGAAACGAAGTTTGTCTCTTTGACTGACTCCCGAGTATCACCGGGCCCGTGAAACCTGGTGTGAATCTGCGAGGACCATCTCGTAAGGCTAAGTATAAGTAGATGACCGATAGTGCACTAGTACCGTGAGGGAAAGGTGAAAAGTACCCCGGGAGGGGAGTGAAATAGTACCTGAAACCGTTAGTTTACAATCAGTCGAAGCAGTCTTGTAACTGCGACGGCGTGCCTTTTGAAGAATGAGCCAACGAGTTACGGTATGTGGCAAGGTTAACCAGTGATGGGAAGCCGAAGCGAAAGCGAGTCTGAATAGGGCGAATTAGTCGCATGCTGTAGACCCGAAGCCAAGTGATCTAGCCATGGGCAGTGGGAAGCGAGGGTAAGACCTCGTGGACGCGCGAACCCACCTAGGCTGAAAACTGGGGGGATGACCTGTGGTTAGGGGTGAAAGGCCAATCAAACTTGGTGATAGCTGGTTCTCCGCGAAATGCATTTAGGTGCAGCGTTGCGTGTTCAATCATGGAGGTAGAGCACTGGATGGGTTAGGGGGCCTACAAGCTTACCGACCCCAACCAAACTCCGAATACTATGATTTATAAGCGCAGCAGTGAGACCTCGGGGGATGAGCTTCGATGGTCGAAAGGGAAACAGCCCAGATCACCAGCTAAGGCCCCTAATTCTGTACTAAGTGGCAAACGATGTGAAATTGCTCAGACAGCCAGGAGGTTGGCTTAGAAGCAGCCACCCTTTAAAGAGTGCGTAATAGCTCACTGGTCGAGTGATTTTGCGCGGATAATGTAACGGGGCTCAAGTACAGAGCCGAAGCTGTGAACATATTTATATGTGGTAGCGGAGCGTCGATCTTGCAATGAAGCGTAAGGGGTAACCCAACGTGGAGCGTGGTCGAGTGCGAATGTTGGCATGAGTAGCGAAAGAGGAGTGAGAATCTCCTCCACCGGATGTCCAAGGGTTCCTGGGGAAGGCTCGTCCTCCCAGGGTTAGTCGGGAGCTAAGGCGAGGCCGAGAGGCGTAGTCGATGCACAACTGGTTTATATTCCAGTACCACTAAAAGTGCGCCCAAACCAATGACTTGTTGCTAAGTGGCTGTCAAACCTTCGGGTTTGACGAAACGACCCACATATCGGCGGTTAGCGATGGGGTGACGCAGAAAGTTAAGTGATCCATGGCGTTGGTTGTCCATGGGGAAGTATGTAGGGCGTGGTTTAGGTAAATCCGAACCACACATAGCCTGAGATACGATACCGGCTGCTTTGCAGTCAGTCACTGATACTATGCTGCCGAGAAAAGCCTCTAGTGAGCACTTTTTGTGCCCGTACCCCAAAACCGACACAGGTGGACAGGTCGAGAAGACCAAGGTGAGTGGGATAACTATGGTTAAGGAACTCGGCAAATTACCTCTGTAACTTCGGGATAAAGAGGACCAATTAACGTGAAGAATTTACTTCGTAAGCGTAAGTTGGTGGCACAAACCAGAGGGGAGCGACTGTTTACTAAAAACACAGGAGCATGCTAAGCCACAAGGCGCTGTATATGCTCTGACGCCTGCCCGGTGCTGGAAGGTTACGGGGAGCGGTTAGGACTTTAGTCCGAAGCTGCGAACTTAAGCCCCAGTAAACGGCGGCAGTAACTATAACTGTCCTAAGGTAGCGAAATTCCTTGTCGGGTAAGTTCCGACCTGCACGAATGGCG
>CAZYMB010000018.1:14322-24335 GCA_964648795.1 uncultured Acidimicrobiaceae bacterium | reverse complement strand
CTGTTTTTAGGTGTTTTAGAGGTCATCTTGGTATTCGAAGGCAAACGAAGCTATCCGGACTGTTTCGCCAGGCTTAACGCCGGCTTTCTTGAGTGCTCTTTCAACGCCGAGGTCTCGTAGCTTATTTTGCACATACTCCATGGC
The DNA here is from genome assembly GCA_964648795.1 of uncultured Acidimicrobiaceae bacterium. GTDB lineage: Bacteria > Actinomycetota > Acidimicrobiia > Acidimicrobiales > SZUA-35 > JAHDDW01. The sequence goes on along the minus strand of CAZYMB010000018.1, from coordinate 24,191 downwards.
CACATAGTCGGTTAGGTCACTTATTGCGACTGCTCGTTCGGCTGGACGTCCAAATACTCGCCATGCTCCGTCGAAGTCTCGTTCTACGGTTACGCCTTCTGGGACTGGACGGTGAACAATAAAGTCTGTTGGTTCTGGCTCACGGGCTCTTTCTTGCTTGACTAGTTCTGAAAGCTTCCACATTAGCGGTGTTGTGTTGGACTGTGTGATCGAGCTGATCTCGAAAGACATCTCTTCTGGCTTCTCGCCTTCCCAGTCACTCCCCTCTAAAACATCAGCTTTCGACCCAGCTACTACGTATGGCAGGTCTAGTAGTTCTGGCTTATAGTTTTCTAGCTCGGCTCGGAGTGCGTCGAACTGTTGCTTTGGTGTTTTGCCTTCGACGTCTGCTAAGTCGATAAGGAACAGTAAGACTCTGGCTCTTTCCATGTGGCGCAAGAACCGAAAGCCCATACCTTTGCCCTCTGATGCACCTTCTATTAGACCTGGTAGGTCAGCCATGATGAACTCATTGTCGTCATCGAGTCTGACTACACCTAGGTTCGGGGTCAGCGTCGTGAAATGGTATTCGGCAATCTTTGGTTTGGCGTTTGAGACAACCGATATGAGTGTGCTTTTACCAGCTGAAGGGAAACCGACTAGTGCTACGTCTGCCAGCAGCTTTAACTCGAGCTTGTACCAAGTGTCTTCGCAGTATTCGCCTTGTTCTGCGAATGCTGGAGCTCGACGCCTGTTAGATAAGAAGCGGGCATTACCTTTGCCGCCTTCTCCAGCAGGTGCGGCGAGCCAGCGGTCCCCTGGATTGACTAGGTCAACTATTACCTCACCTGTTTCGTGGTCTTTCACTACGGTCCCAACTGGAACCTTAACGAACATGTCTTTGCCAGACTTGCCGTGCTGTTTGGCACCTTTACCATGCTTGCCTGAATCCGCGATGCGGTGCGGGTGGTCCCTAAAGGCAAGTAGTGAAACTGTTTGTGGGTCGGCTTCTAACCAGACTGCCCCACCGGAGCCGCCGTCGCCACCATCGGGCCCACCCATGGAGACGTGCGCCTCGCGACGAAACGAGACACAACCTGCACCACCGTTACCGGCTCGGGCACAAAAGTTGGCCTCGTCTACAAAGTTTGACACCGTACTAGTTAGTCGGTGACGATATCTACGAGCCTGCGACCTTTGCGGAAACCAAACTTAACATGACCTGGCTTTGTAGCAAACAGTGTGTCGTCTTTACCACGACCAACGTTTAGTCCAGGATGAATGCGAGTGCCACGCTGACGAACGATGATTGAACCTGCTGTCAGGACTTCACCGTCGTATGCTTTAGCGCCAAGGCGTTTACTTTCCGAATCTCTACCATTCCTTGTAGAGCCGCCACCCTTAGTCTTAGACATTTATGACTCGCTTTCTGCTTTAGCTTTGCCACCGGTTGCTTTGATCTTAGTGATCTCAACACGGCTTAGACGCTGACGATGACCGTAGCGACGGCGCTGATTAGACTTTGACTTATATGTGAAGCCTTCGATCTTCTTAGACTTGACTTCTTCGACAACCTTAGCTGTCACATTAGCCTTGGCTAGATCTGACTTACTTGAAATGACCTTGTCACCATCTACAACCAATACAGGTCGTAGATCTACGTTGTCACCAGGTTCCCCAACCAACTCAATGTTGACTGTTTGACCTTCTTCGACTTTTACTTGCTTGCCACCAGTGGCTACTACTGCGTACATAACCCTGAGAGTCTAGCTTAAACTGAGAGCCAAACCACCCCTGTACACTGAAGTAATGGCGGTATCAAAACAAGATTTTCTAGAGAATTACGCTGCTGCATCCCCATTGGCCAGAGCAGAGTTCTTCAAGTACTTCCACACCCTACCCTTGATGAGCGATCTGGCTAATCTCCAGCTGAAACTCATCCTAGATGGGACCGATGAGGTCGTTAACTTCGAGACTCTTCTTCTCCTACTCCCAAGGGTAACGCTCGACATCGAAATCGTCGAAGCGCTATCAAACGCCGAAATTGCTACAGGAAATAGGCAGTTTGGGCGTATTGCCGCCATGGTTGAACATGCTTCAGACCAAAACCGACTCGAGAGTGTCTGGGAATCTATTCTAGATTTGAGCTCTAACGTTGTCCTGTTCGAACTTGCTCAGAACGGGAGCGTTGGAGAAGAACGTCTCGCTAGGCTTTCAAATACACATGTGCTATGGGTAAGACGCAAAGCTATAGCTAACCCTCGGCGACCGTTCTCAGTTCTGGAGAATGCCCTAACTTCTTCGAACTTTGCGGACCTGTTTGGCGCTGCCGACAATCCCTCTGCAACATCGGAACAGAGAAAAGCCTTATTCGAGCTGAACCTACATGAGGTCAACCTAGCACTTGGGCTAACTGCTCCTGAATTCGAAATACAACAAGGGCTGCTAGAAACCAACGACTTTCCCTACACACTAATACTCAATCACAAAATTGATGCTGAATTGCTCCCCGAGGTTACAGATCGAGCGCTTTCCATCTCTAACAACTCGTTAGAACGCATACATTATGTAACACAGGTAGCCACCAACCCATATCTAGACGACGAGTTCAGCGAAGTGTGTCGAACAACTAGCCAGGTGATAGTTCGGGCCGCATACGCCTCAAATATCCGCAACAGTGAAGATAACCTTCTCGAAATTATTCAAGACGAGACCTTACGCTCGGGTGCACTCACAGACATTGTCTTTGTTGCCGCCATACAACATCGCAATGCTCCTGCCCCGGCGGTAACGTGGCTTCTGAATCACGATTATCGCTCCGTCCGAACCGCAGCTCGTTTCAGCCCGAAGGTCCCGGTTAGAACTTTAGAGAATGCACTAACCAAGCCCCACCCCCAACGATCTTCTCATCGCCGACATATAGCCGACACAGAAAGCCTGGCGGCACTCTACAACATCTCGATACGAACTGACCTCCTTTCTTGGGGCGCACGTACACCAAGCCCGGCCCCTTCATTGACGCCGGACTCAGTAAACCAGCTCTGGACACCACCCGGCACTACCCACCCACCTCAAGGCAGAGGGCCTAGCTTGTGAAGCTCAGTGCTTAAGCCTTAGCGTTGACTTCTTTGGCTGTTCGTTGTGCAACTACCCCGGCAAGCAGAATTGGGATAAGTGTTAGCACCATGCCTGCAGCAGAAATAACGAAAGCAACCCCGTTTGAAGGCCGAGGCAACAGAGCTAGACCGGCAAAGGCAGAGACAAGCCCAGCAACTACCAATAACTTTCCTGCTTCTTGATGCGACTTGCGCCAAGCTTCGTCAGAGGCAATGGTTTCTTTAGTGCGAATACCGATCATCCAATTGCGCTTCAGTTCCCCGTCGACGCCTTTCTTACCTGCCCAAGCAATGAGCAGGCCACTAAAGAACAGCGTTGCGAACAGCACGATGGCCGGGGCTAATTCAATTCGATCAGAAGCAGTTTGAGCAAGGAACACTCGATCATGCTACTCCTCTAGCTCATTAGTTCCGCTGGAACTCTAAGCCCTCGACTGTCACAGTCTTCGCAACCCTTAGCAATGGACTCAAGAAGACCTTCACCAATACGCTTACGAGTCATTTCAACCAAGCCCAGTTCTGAAATTGCAAAGACTTGCGTCCTAGTCTTGTCTCTAGCCAAAGCTTGTTTAAAGACTCGCACTACTTCTTCACGGTGCTTCTTGACTTCCATATCGACAAAGTCGATTACGACAATACCACCAATGTCACGTAGCCTTAGCTGGTGAGCAATCGACTCTGCAGCTTCCAGATTGTTCTGGTAAACAGTTTCTTCTAGAGAAGACTTACCAACATTCTTACCAGTGTTGACATCGATAACTGTTAGAGCCTCTGTGGCCTCAATAATTAGAGAGCCACCAGATGGCAACCAAACTTTGCGATCTAGTGCTTTGATTAGCTGCTCTGTCACGTGATAACGCTCGAACAAGCTTAAGTTCTCTTCTTTTTCATCGTAGTACTGAACACGCTCGGCCAACGCTGGGATAACGGCCGAAACATACTCAGACACTGACCCAAACATTTCCTGGTCGTTGATGACAACGCCACGGTATTCCTTGTTGAACTCCTCACGAATAAGGCGAACAGCAATGTCTGGTTCGTAGTAAAGAAGAGAAGGCGAATTGTCAGAAGTAGAGAGCTGCTTAACTCTCTCCCACTGCTCAAGCAGCGAATCAATATCTCGTTTGATCTCGGCCTCGGTGACATTCTCGGCCGCTGTACGAACAATCATGCCGTGCTCTTTAGGCTTGGCTCGATCCAAGATCTTCTTCAGGCGTTTACGTTCACCGTCTGGCAGTCGCTTAGAAATACCAAAAGTGTCGCTTTCTGGAACAAGCACCACGAAACGACCTGGCAAAGATACTTCAGTAGTCAACCTTGCACCTTTATGAGCGATTGGGTTCTTAGTTACCTGGCACAAAATGTTTTGGCGAGCCTGAAGAATATTCTCGATCTTTGGTTCAGCCTTACCTTCGAAATCGTCCTGATCGTATTGAACGTCGCCACGATAGATCACAGCATTCTTAGGAGTACCGATGTCGACGAACGCTGCTTCCATACCTGGTAGAACGTTCTGTACTTTACCTAGGTAGATGTTGCCGTGAATCTGAAAGACATTGTCATTTGGACGAGACACATAGTAGTCAACGAGTGTTCGACCTTCAAGGACAGCTATGTGTGTGTCCTCACCCTTTTTCTCGACCGCCATCAAATAACGACCAACTGGCTTTCCACGACGTGAACGACCACGACGTTTCTTAAGGTCATTCTCGTCTAACTCGACATCGTTATCTTGAACGATTTGAGAAACAGCCTGGCTACTAGGCTTGTTAGACTTGTTTCGTCGACGACGTCGATTACGGCCGCCACCTTTGCCCTGAGACTTATTCTGATTCTTTGAAGACTTCTGCTCAGAGTTATCTGAACCATCTTTTTTCTTTGCCACGGGAGGTGGCTTAATAGCTGGGCGCTTATCACCAATTTTTGGTGCGCTGCCCCTATTCTGCCCGCCTTCTTGGGTTGGCTCTGACATTGTTACGATCCTTTCGAGTCTCGACCCGTATCGGGATGAGACGCGGCGAGGCCTGTTGGCCGTCGGCGCTAGAGATTTGCTCTGCGAGGGCACGCAATCCGGCTTGAGTAGCTTCTTTAAGCTTATTGATGAGCCTGCTTGGATTCATTGTTACCTCTTAACCAGAAAACTGGCTTGTTAATAGAATAACCTGAGAACTACAGATTAGGGAAGAATATTCCTAATTCTCTATCGGCTGATTCGTCAGAATCTGAACCGTGTACGAGATTCTCGGTTAATTCGGTACCAAAATCGCCTCTAATAGAGCCTGGAGCCGAATCTGCTGGATTGGTCTCGCCCATCATCGAACGAACCATCGCCACGACATTATCTGGGCCTTCTAACGCTAATAGCATTACCGGGCTTCTACCCATGAAGGCCACCAGGTCAGGAAAGAAAGGTTTTTCTTTATGCTCTGAATAGTGTTCGCTCAAAATATCGGAGTCCAAGGTACGTAGCTCGGCTGCTACTAGTTTTAGGCCCTTATCTTCGAATCTTGAAATGATTCGACCAACAAGACCACGCTCAACCGCATCGGGTTTGCAAATTACAAAAGTTCTTTTCACGCGCTACAACTTAGCCAAATAATCAACAAAGCCAAACTATTAGCGAGCAAAAGGATCAACGACTTATTGGAAACATCGTTGTGACTCTTCGAGTCAGTTCACGCTGCCGGTCAGTTAGGCCAGTGTTGCTAAGGTCGGCTGGCTGAGCATTCGCCTTGTCACTGTTCCGTGTTGGGCTGGGAAGACGCTTGCTTCGAGGTTTAACGGCAGTCCGCTCTTTCCTACCACCCTTACCTATATTCGCCGCCCTTTGGGCCACCACAGAACTATCATTCGCCCCTCCATCGAAAGCTGCACGCGTAAGGCCCTCAAACGAACCACCGAAAGCGACAACGAACTGTTCAATTGAAAGATCTCGGCCCAATTCGCGAACAGAACTCCACGTGCCATGCAAGAACCCGGTTACTGCCCTCTCTATGTATGCACTGCGTTCTTGCTGGGCTTCAAGCCTGCGTATGTGGTTGAAATGGTTTCTAGCCTTCACATAGGTCCTGTCATCAAAGCGTTTAGCATGAAGCTTAGAAAGGTCCTTCTCCAAGCCTTTTACGTCTAATTTCAACACCTCCACAAACGACTTCAAAATTGATATAACCGCATAGTCCTCAATGCCGATAGCTTCGAAGACCCTAGCGTGCAAGTAACCGCCAGCGACTTCGATTCGATGCTCAAGTTCAAACATCTTTAAAGCTTCTTCTGTAGACCAAATCTGATACAAGCCAAGAGAAGCCCTTAGTTTTCTAACCATCTGAATTCGTTGGTTATACAACTCATCAAGCAGTTCCGCTGAAGCTTGTTTGCCCGCTCCAGACGAAGAAACAGTCGAGCTCTGAGAAATAGATCGATCACGATCATACATGCGACGTGCAAACTCAGCTTTCTTTCTGAAGCCATCTTTTTCTAGGTAACGCGAAACTCTAGAGATAGTCGGACCCGGAGAAAAGAACCCCTTCTGATTCAGCCCGAGAAGGGTTCTTTCCAAGTGATCGATCAGTGTTAGCGTCGCTGAATCATGGAAGCTATTGGATAGCTCTACCAAGTTAGTCAAGTCATGATGCATCGCAGACATAAATGCACTGACGCTTGGGATGTCTGGGCGATCAGAACCAAGTTCGCCTAGAAATGAGTCAGCAACCAACACAATATCTTCCATCACATCGACTATTCGACCCTGTTCTTCTAATTGCGAAAAGCGATCCAAGGTGTATCCAGAAGTGCTTTTACCAATCCTGGAATCTGGAAAAGACAACTCAACTTCTTGCCACCTACTCGATCTTGTGTCATGGTCCAGTGGTTTACTCCCACCGTTCCTATCTTCATTTAGTCGACGTCTAGCCTTCTTTGGAACCTTCTCCCAGTTTGCAGGGTCTACAAGGAACGTTTCAGTATTTCGGTTAGCCATGTCCGCCATTTCTAGATTATTGAGGTACTACTCTAGTGTACATAAGATTCTACGCAAGTTAATTGTTGCGGGAGTCGTTAAAGGCGTTGGCTGCATCTGGAGAGACAAAGATTCTTATCTCTGAACCAGGAAAGGCATCGTTTCTTGGGTTCATCTGCCAAACCTGATTGCTATTGAAGCGACGGCACTCTTGTGAAGCAAATGCAAACCTGCCGTTGCAGTTACCATCGGGCCCTTGAGTATCGAGAACAGGCCTAAACCCTGCAGCATCCAGAATCCCAACTGCTTCGAACACTGACCTACCTAGAACATTTGGAATGTTTACTTGTTCTTGCGGCTCGTCTAGGGCGATTACAACAGTCACCGTGGAACCAGGAGTTACTTTAGTTCCGGTAGCGGGACTAGTTTCTATAACTTCGCCAGCTGTTGCATCGTTTTGGAATCGTTCTTGCACTTGAACAACTAGGCCAAGACGATCAATAAGTACTGATTCGATTTCTTCGGTGGTAACCCGTGGAATTGTCACCAGCCCATTTGAAACTACAAAATCAACCGCTGTGCCACTGGGAACATCGCCGTCGACGGCAACCCCATTCACCACAACCTCAATAACACTGCCCTGCGGTACAGTCGCTGAGTCACGTTCTTCTACAATCTCGCCAACCTCGAAGCCTCTAGCAGAAACAAGCTCTTGTGCCTCTTCCATGGTTAGACCTCCAACCCCAGGAATCGCAGCCAGTTCTGAACCTTCAGAAATTGTAAGTAGCAGGATGTCGCCAGGACCAACAGTGCTGCCCTGCCTCGGCCGTTGATCTATTACTTCCCCCGCCTCGGTACCGTCTTGTCGCCCCTCAATGGTTTCTATTACTACTGAAGAACCTGATAGAGCTGACTCAACTTCTGTTAGCTCCATACCTACAAAATCTTCTACTTCGATACGACCTAACAGAGAGTCACTAAACAACGTAAACAGACCAAGGCAAATGAGCGCCGTAGAAACTATTGAAACCCCGACATGCAGCCAAGGGAAACGTCGCTCGTAGTCCGATGCCGGCGAAGTGACTACCTCGACAAGGTCTTCCTGAGGAGGGGTTGATGGTGGAGGTGTGTGGGTAGGAGCAGCAGGGTCGCCTGCCGAAACGCTAGCTGGCTCTACTCGTAAGTCAATCACGGTAGAGGATTGCTCTAGGTCGATAGCAGAGTTAGAAGTCTCATTTTGCTCCACCACATTGCCCATAGAAGTCTGTTCAAGATCGAACTTAGATACAGCCGTTGACTCTTCAATTGCGTCTTTTACTTCATCCGACACTCCTCTATTTTACCCGCGACGCAGCTCTACTCCTATTCAGCTACTCAGCAGGGGTCCAACCGAAGAGGTTTGTGAGTCTATTCTTGTGGCTTTTCGGCCACCCACTGAAGTATTTCACCCACCAAGTAGAAGCTTCCTCCAGCCAAAATCAGGTCCTCATCTGCACACAGCGACTGTGCCCGGCGAATGGCATCAGTTGGGCTGTGGATGACCTCTGGGTCGCCTCCAGCTTCTCGAACAAGTTCAGCAAGCTTAGGCGCTGGCAACGCTCGTGGATTATTTGGCTCAGTACAAATAACGACATCGAAAGCATCCACCTGTATCGCCCTAGTCACTTCTTCTGGAAACTTATCTTCTAGTAGACCCAAAATTAGCACCCAAGACCCTAACTTTGCGAAGGCATCGTCGAGTGAACCGTATGAAGCCTTTGCGCCAGCGGCGTTATGGAAGGTGTCAACAATCGTTACCGGCCGAGTTTCAATAATTTGGAAACGGCCCGGCAGTTGAGTCTGGGACAACGCAAACTCGACGACTTCTTTATCTAGCTTGCGACCAAAGAACGTCTCTACAGCTACCAATGCAGTAGCAAAGTTATAAGCCTGATGACTGGCCACAAACGGCAAGAATAGGTCTTCGAAGCGCCCGTAGGGTGTGCTGATATCGACTAACCTGCCGCCGACACTCAGGAGGTTAGAGTCGACAGAGAAGTCCTTATGTGCTGTGACAACTCCCTGATTCTCTTTGCCTTCCACTATTGAAGACAGTTCGCCAAAGTCATCACCCAAGACAACTCGGCTCTGTGGCTTGATGATGCCAGCCTTCTCCGCCAAGACAGTCTGACGCCACTCCCCCAAACCGTCTGTATGATCTTTGCCAAGATTAGTTATCACCGCTACGTCAGAGTTAATAACGTTGGTAGCGTCGTGTTCCCCCAATAGTCCGACCTCTACTACAGCTATATCGACACCAAGCTCTGAGAACCAGACAAAGGCAATTGCTGTGACCAATTCGAACCATGACAGTTTTGAAGAAACCATCGGCGAAACTGAAGCGATAAGTGAAACAATACGTGCAAACTCTTCGTTCGAAATGTCTTCGCCGTTCCAGGTAATACGTTCGTTGACTCGTAGCAAATGAGGTGAGGTGAAGGCCCCCACTGATAGATCCGTAGCGGCTAGCAGTGCACCAACCATTTTGGTGACTGACCCTTTGCCGTTTGTACCGGTGACATGAATTGAACGAAACGAGTTCTGAGGGTCGCCGAGCAACGACAATAGCTCGTTGATTGGCTCGAGCGACAAAGCGTCAGTCTCACCAGCTATAGGTATTGAGCTGCTCTCCAGGTCTATATGAGACTTAAGATAATCAACAGATTCTAGATAATTCACAGGCTGACATCTTACCGTCGGTTTCCCTTCGGGAAGCCCTTACCGAGTTTTGCCTGTGGCAAAACATCGACGTACTTGGTTAACGTTCACTTACCGAGTTT
>CAZYMB010000018.1:9845-14222 GCA_964648795.1 uncultured Acidimicrobiaceae bacterium | reverse complement strand
GTTTTGCCTGTGGCAAAACATCGACGTACTTGGTTAACGTTCACTTACCGAGTTTCAACGTAGTTGAAACATCGACCTATATTAGAGAGAGGCTTTGGTCGGTTTCCCTTCGGGAAGCCCTTACCGAGTTTTGCCTGTGGCAAAACATCGACGTACTTGGTTAACGTTCACTTACCGAGTTTTGCCTTTGGCAAAACATAGGGCTACACGAAGGACTATTCATTGGTTTTAGTTTCGGCCAAATATTGACCGAAACTAGAGACTATGAAGCTTTTTGGTCGGCGCCAGCCTTGGTAACTATCTTTGGAGTTACACCGTCGGTGATAACTTCTTCGTCGACCACGCACTCTGCAACGTCTTCTCGTCCGGGCACTTCATACATTGCTTCTAATAGGACCTCTTCGAGGATGGCTCGCAGGCCACGGGCACCAGTGCCACGCTTAATTGCTTTCTCAGCCACCATGCCGAGAGCTTCTGGGGTGAAAGAAAGTTTGACGTCTTCCATCTCGAAGAACTTTTGATACTGCTTTGTTAGAGCATTCTTTGGTTCAACCAAAATTTCAGATAGTGCTTCTTGGTCAAGTTTTTCAACTGTTCCAATTACAGGCAGACGTCCGACAAACTCTGGTATCAGACCAAACTTCAGCAAGTCTTCGGGCTTGATTTGAGCATAGATCTCATCGTTGCTCATCTTCTCGATTGGTTCGGTGTCACTAGAGTTCTGGAACCCAACTGGACGTTTGCCTATTCGGTCTTTGATGATCTTCTCAATACCATCGAACGCTCCACCGCAAATGAACAAAATGTTCGATGTGTCGATCTGTAAGAAATCTTGATGTGGGTGCTTGCGGCCGCCTTGTGGAGGGACAGAAGCTGTGGTGCCTTCTAATATCTTTAGAAGTGCTTGCTGCACTCCTTCACCCGACACATCACGAGTAATTGATGGGTTGTCAGCTTTGCGCGAGACCTTGTCAACTTCGTCTATATAGATGATGCCCGTTTCGGCTCGAGAAATATCGAAGTCCGCTGCTTGGATGAGCTTCAACAAGATATTCTCGACATCTTCACCGACATAGCCTGCCTCTGTCAAAGCGGTTGCATCGGCTATAGCGAATGGAACGTTCAACATGCGAGCCATAGTCTCGGCCAACAGTGTCTTACCGCAACCGGTAGGGCCAACTAGCAAGATGTTTGACTTGCCTAGCTCGACGTCGTTACCGACAGAGCCGAACTGAACCCTCTTGTAGTGGTTATATACAGCTACGGATAGAACCTTCTTGGCGTCGTCTTGACCGACGATATATTCGTCTAAGAAACTACAGATTTCGTGAGGGCGAAGTAGCTCTTCAAAGGTGATCTCTCCTGTTTCGGAAAGCTCTTCTTCGATGATTTCGTTGCACAGGTCGATACATTCATCACAAATGTAAACACCTGGTCCAGCGATAAGCTTTTTTACTTGCTTCTGTGATTTACCACAGAAAGAACACTTTAAGAGTTCTGCACTTTCACCAATGGTCGCCATATTTAAGACTCTACCGCTCGGATTGCACCAGAACGATCGACGATGTCACGTTTCTGAATTACCTCATCGATAATGCCATACTCTTTGGCTTCAACGGCCGTCATAACAAAGTCACGATCAGTGTCTTCTGCAATCTTGTCCATTGGTTGACCTGTGTGTTCGCTCAACATTGTTTCGAGTGAGACTTTCAGGCGTTCAACTTCTGATGCTGCAATCTCAAGATCTGATACTTGGCCTTGGGCACCTGTGTACGGCTGGTGCAGTAGCACTCGTGCATTTGGAAGAGCTAGGCGTTTGCCTTTGGTTCCACCAGCGAGAAGAATCGCAGCAGCGGAGGCGGCTTGGCCGAAACAAATCGTCGTTATGTCTGACGATATGTACTGCATCGTGTCGTAGATGGCGAACATAGCGTTGATATCACCACCGGGCGAGTTTATATAAATACTGATGTCGCCATCTGGGTTTTCACTCTCAAGATGAAGCAGCTGTGCAGAAATAATGTTTGCGATCTCGTCGACAATCGGTGTCCCCAAGAACACAATGTTGTCGCTCAGCAGTTTTGAGTAAATGTCAGTAACTCGTTCCCCACCCTTGGAGGTCTGCTCAATAACAGTTGGGTTAGGGACGATGAAAGTGCCGTTTGCGTCGGCTATGGACATTAGGTTTCCTCTTTCGAATAGGTAACGTGTCGGTTACTCTACTACGGAAAGGTCTGCCTAGGATTCCTCTTCGATGATTTCTAGATCGGCCGCTGTTATGGCTTTACCATTAGAGTCTTTGATGCTGATGTTGTCCACTAGCCAGTCCATTGTTTTAGACTTTAGAATGTCAGCGCTTAAACCCTTAATATGGCTTGACTCACCAAATTCGGAGCGAATTTCGTCTGCAGTTTTGCCCATTTGAGCACCAATCTTGGCGAACTCTTCATCGACTTCTGCATCGCTAACACTGAGGCCTTCTTTTTCGGCGATCGAGCGAAGCGCTAGATCTAGTTTCGCTGTGACTTTTGCGGTTTCTTTAACTTCGTCCATCATGGCGCCTGAGTCTTGTCCAGATATTTCTAGGAACTGCTGAAAATCAATGCCTTGTTGCTGAAGGCGCATAGCCATTTCTTGTAGACGGTTGTCGGCTTGAGTGTCGATCATTGACTGAGGGACAACGTCTTCGCCAACTAGTTCTGCGATTCGTTCTGAAAGCTCATTGCGTGCATGGATGCCGGCTTGGTTTACTTTCGCTTTTTCTAGACGAGAGCGATACTCAGCTGTTAGCTCTTCCGCTGTCTCAAACTCTGAGTTGTCTTTAACCCACTCAGGTGTGACTTCTGGCAACACAACTTCAGAAACTGTGTTGACCTTAACCTTAATCTTTAGAGGTTCTGTCTCTTCTTCGTCAGGATGCTTTGCATCAAATGAAACTTCGTCACCAGCAGAAACACCAACAAGGTTCTTGTCCATCTCTTCTAGAGTTTGGCCTGAACCAACCTCGTAGGCATAACCAGAAGTTGTGAAGCCTTCTATTTCTTCATCCTTGTGAGTTGTCTCTATATCTATGTTGACACTGTCACCGTCTGCTGCAGCCCGCTCAACCTCGTTAAGTTCGCTAGTGCGCTTACGGATTGAGTCGATGGCTTCTTGCACGTCGTCGTCGGTTACAGCCAATGGCTCTACTTCGACTTCTACATCTTTGTAACCAGATACTTCGATTACTGGGCGGACTTCTACGATTGCCTCGAAATGGATTGGGCCTTCTTCTTGACCTTCGGTAATATCGATTTCTGGTGGCGCTATTACGTCTACCTCTAGCTCGTCAACGGCTTTAGAGTAGAAATCGGGCAGTGAGGTTCGGAATGCTTCGTCACGAGCGTGCTGAGAACCAATACGGGCTTCAATAACACTGCGAGGTGCTTTACCTTTACGGAAACCAGGCAACGAGATCTCCTGGGAGATGCGTTTAAACGCCGATTCTAGTTCTGGCTCGAACTCTGCTTCTTCTACTTCTACGAGTAGCTTTACTTTGTTGTCTTCTAGGGTTTCAAGAGATGTTTTCACGACTGATTAGTGTAACCGGCTACCAATAAATACGGCCCGCCAAAAGTAAGCAATCTCAAGATACATCCGTTAGAGTACCTCGAACGGGATGTGGCGCAGCTTGGCTAGCGCACTCGCTTTGGGAGCGAGGGGTCGTGAGTTCAAATCTCACCATCCCGACAAATACCTTGCCTGTGGTAGGGTTATATCTCACATTGAGAAATCAAGATGAGTGTCTGCGGGTGTAGTTCAAGGGCTAGAACCTCAGCCTTCCAAGCTGATGATGCCAGTTCGAATCTGGTCACCCGCTCTCTTTCTCCCCCTCAGATTAACCAGCTAGGTTCGCAGGTCAATTTCCTCGGCTGCGCAGTCTGAACCTATTTCGGCTAAATCGAACGGCGTGTTCTGGTAGACGCTGTTGACCCAATTACGGAACAAGACCTGAGCATGACTGCGCCAAGTATTTAGAGGCTGACTACTCGGATCATCACCCACAAAGTAACCCTTAGGAACCTCTGGGTCTTTTCCTGAAGCAACATCTCTGTTGTACTCCCCTAAAAGGCTTTGCGAGTCGTACTCAACGTGGTTCATGATGTAAACACGTTGCTGCGAGTCCTCGGTCAACAGACAAGGACCTGTTACATCAGAATCAAGTAAACACTGTATCCCAGTGACTTTGTCGATCTCTGCACTGTCTACAGTCGTCCAACGAGAAACCGGCATCTGTACCACGTCAGAAAGACCTGCCATTAACGGGTGGTTTGGCGCACGGCTTATTTGGTCAAAAACGCCGAACGCTTTTGTATCAAGGCTTCGTTTCGGCACACC
>CAZYMB010000018.1:5944-9745 GCA_964648795.1 uncultured Acidimicrobiaceae bacterium | reverse complement strand
CGAGCAAACTGAGTTTCTGTTGTTTGCTTGTTCGGCATTAAGTTCAGCAAACCAATTTGAAGAGGCCGAATATCTTGGCTGTAGGCAGCCGAATTCGTAATTACAGAAATACCCTCGGATTCAAGCTTTGAACGAGCTGGCAAGTTACCTGGAATTTTGATTGGCATAAGATTCCCTCATTAACGAGACCCTGCAAGCCTAACTATATACCTTAAGCACAGCACCTAGACCCCGAACCCTTTGCAGGCTATCGGTCCGATAAACTTGATACTGTGGGCGGACAAATCCAAGAACCAAATACTGTTAGTCGGCGCGGGTTCACCAAAGCTATAGCCGCTCTATTTCTGACTCCACCTGCGGTATACATCGGACGCAATAGAGATCTCAGTACTAAGAACGAACCTATAGTTCGCAATGCTTACTCGGCAGCCAATGAAGCCCTAATAGCGTTTGATGAAAACGTAGACAGTGTTGCGAGCGAGAACCTAACAAGAGTAGTAGCCAGCCTGAAAGTGGACCTAAAGTCATTCGGAATTAGCAAAATCGAATACGGCAAGATCTCAGGCTTGGAAGCATGTGGTGCTTCCCACCTTGGCGAAGACAGAATCCAGATAGACACCGACAAAAACCAAATCGAAGAGTTACAACACGTACTAGGTCATGAAGTTGGACACTTTGTTGACTTCAACCGGATCGACTCAACAACACGGGATCAGTTCTCAGAAATTATCGGTGTTACCCCTGATCTAAATTCTGAATCTCCTTGGTTTTCTGCACCTGTTGATCCACCTGGAAGCCAGCTGTGGGCAGAGTACTGCGGAGTGCTGCTTCTTGGTAGCGATCCAAAGACCTACATCATAACGATGCTCTCTCCGAAGCCGAACGAGACTTTCTCACATCTCACCAATTCGCCACAGGTGCTGAACTTCAAACAATCATGGAATGGATGGCATTCGCAACTGGAATACCTAGAAGCTCCACCATTCTCGCTGAAGTGCAGCCACTAGAGAGTCTCCCATTTGATTTCATGACAATGCAAGACCAACGTGAGTACCGACGCCAACAAGTAGAGCCCTGGCGAGCTTCGGACGCAAGCAACGTATCAGGTTCACCAGTGATGCCAAACGAAACTAACCTGAATGAGTCCCCTTCTACAACAAGATCTGGACTTAGCAGATAGCAACTCTAAGACTTACGAGGGCCCCGACCAGAATTTCGCTCGATCTCAGCTGGCGGTTGCTCCTCGCCTGCTGAAAACGACTTATCTTCATACCGCTCGTACGGCCCCTCGGCCACAACCAATATTTGATTGCTATCATCAGCAAGTCTCTTGTCGAACTTCGGAAGCCTCGTGCTAACAACTTGTGCCATCGTCATAAGATCAAGCTTGTCCGCAGATCCATTAACTTTTAAGTCCTGATAGCCAATTGATCCAGCTCCTCGATCTGCCTTCGCCTTAAAGAATATTGCTGCAGCCGAAGCCTCATCAAAGGGAAACCCTCGCGAGGTGAATTCTTTTGCAGCAAAGTAATTTAACCTCACGGTATGCGCGATGTCTCCTTCGAGCCAAACCATAAGGCATTGAGTGTCATTGGGCTTGCCAGCATGAATGTAAAGACCAACTTCTTCTTCGGGCTTAGGTGCAAGATCGTTCGGGAATGAAATCAACTCGAATGACGAGAAGGCACTGAGTATGTAATCCTTAATCTGATTTTCTGGGAGGTCCGGCTTGTCAGCCGGCAACGCTGGAATTAAGAGTTCTAGGTGATTGGCTCTTTCCTCCACGCTTTCGATTTCGTCGAGTACGTAGTAGAAACATGCCGCTTGTGCCCAAGTTCTGTACACGATTGCCTCATCACCAATTCGCACAACCCAGGCGTCAGCTCCCAACCTAGAAGTGACAAAGCGGTTGAGGCCTTCTGTGAATTCGGCGTGTTCAATCCTTAGACCAACATTAAGTAACCCATCTATCTCGATCATAGGTCCCACGATGTGCGCAACACGAAGATCTTCTGCAGCCTTATTCACTTCAGTCGTGTAGTACTCAGCGACCAACTCGCCGAAATCTGGCATTAGATAAATCGCTCGATTCAGTACTTCTCGTGGACTTGGACGCCACTTACCTAAGTGAGTGTAGGTATTGTCTGCTGGGTTGTAAGCTACCCAGTTTCCTTTAACTACTTTGCTGGGCAGGTTTGGAACTGCGTCAATAGGCACAGGGAATACATCATCTGATGTCTGAGATAGAATATATACCATTGGCAAAGGTTCAGGTAATTCAGCGTTTACCCTTAGCCAAAGCTCAGGAATAGTTTTGTCAGTACCCAAGCCAGGTTTGCCTGAAATTGCCATAAAGACCTGAAGCATGTACTCAGCTCTAGCAGATACTCCGACCTCTGGGTCCTCGTTTTGTGTCACCCAGCCAACCAGTCCAAGCCTGTCCAAGAACTGCAGCCGCTTAATCGCTGCTGGACCAGGTTTGCCTGACTCCTCCAGTAGTGAGTTACAAACACCATTCACCAAGCCAGCTGCGGCAATCGTTAACTCAATCTTGTCACTAGAAGGGATTGTGACAGCAAACCCACCTTTGAATACCACTTTGACTTGACCATCTACGATTTGCACATTTTCAAATCCGACTGGATCGATTGGATAGTCGGTGCCAGGTTCTCCAGGAATGATGTTCCATAAAGCCTTACTGGAACCATGCTGTAAAGCTCTCATCCCAGCCCAAACAATATTTAGGGCCCTGTCAACGGCGACAAGAGATTCATGGGTAAGCGCCGAGTCAGCATAGTTGAAACGAGACCTTTGAGGTTGAGGAAAATAGTCAGCAAACGTAAACGACTGTTGTTCAACCAAAGTTGGAGGCCTATGTTTCCACCTACGGACAGGCGCACTCTTAGGTTTGGACTCAGAAGGTTTAACGGCTTCTGGCACAGTCGGCTCTACCTTAACTGGCAAAGGTGTCAAGACGTCAGTAAAGCCAACAAGCAGAGCGTTCCGCCGCAAGTCATACATGGCGAGCAAAGCATCACTATCAACCCAACCTAGTTCTCCGGCAAGAACAGATTCAGGGATCGCATCCCGAGAGATTTGTCCAGCATCTACCACAAGCGGAGCTACTGCAATTACCTCGCCACTGCTACCTTCGAGTTCACGGTACATATCGGCAACAAACGTCGCTGGAGTAAAGTCGCCTACACCTGCTAGCTGCGTAATTGTTTTACCAAATCGAATGACACTAAACACAGCGTCAGTTTCAGACACTAGGTCTCTTGAGGCCTTCGGTTCAATCGAGCTGAGTTCCAAGCCTCCAGGAAGCTGATATTCATCCAGTGCCTCAAGTAATTCTACTTCTGCATTGTTGTACGCTGAAAGCCCGTGCGTAAACTCGCTTAGAACGTCTCTAGCAATTGAAGCGACTTCGCCAGCGCTGTAGATGAAGTCATGCTTCGAGGTTGGCCTGTACCTCTCACACAGATACGTTATGGTCTGATTCCAAAGCTCAGAACTATTCAACGAAACAACTTCAGCTTTACTGAAGTCTTGATTCAGACTGAGTAGCAGAACAACAGACATTGACTGCTCGATACTGCAACCAGAAATCAGGTCTACTTTCTCTAGAGCTACTTGGCTGACCTTGAAAGTCTTTGGTTCAATTGAGAACTGCGCCTCTGAATCCCGATTGGTTTTACGCAACGCGCTACTGTAAAGACGCCAAACTTTGGTCTCGGGTGTGAATCCATTGACAGCCAATGGCACACCGTGGATCACATCAGGAGCTGGAGCAGGAGTTGG
>CAZYMB010000018.1:0-5844 GCA_964648795.1 uncultured Acidimicrobiaceae bacterium | reverse complement strand
CATTGACAGCCAATGGCACACCGTGGATCACATCAGGAGCTGGAGCAGGAGTTGGAGCAGGAGTTGGTTGTAGTGCCGCAACAGAGCTTTGTGGTTCGTTACTTTGCGGAGCGGCTTGCTCGAGTGGTTCCTGATCAAGTTCTGAGACACTGGCTCCCGAGACTGCGGAAACTAGACGATCAGTTGTTACCCCCACCTCAGCCGCTTCACCTTGACTGCTGCTCGATGACGTCCTACGACCGTTGCGATTCTGTTCCTGCTTGTAGCCCTCATCTAGAGTTGACTTTTCAGTTGCTTGCCTAAGGGGGCTTAAAGCATCTGCTGATAGTTCTTCAGCTCGACTTAACACCTGCATAATCACACTAGATATGTTCTTAAAGTCAGCAACTAGTTGAGCGTTTCCAGCTCTCAGCCGGGCAGCGAGACCGTCGTCCATATAGACGTTATTACTACCAAGGTCGTTTAGTTCAACTGTTTCAGCCACCAGGCTAGGCAACCCTAACAATTCCGGGTCAGAAGGTACTGCAGTATGACTTAGGACTTCCAGAACCACATCTAGTTCGCCGTTAGCCCCATTCACACTCTCAGCAAGCCAGCTATACAGTTGCGCTGTTTGCTCTAACTGGTCGAGCGTAGCTTGATTCGGCTTCACGATATGGAAGCTTCTCCCCACCAATGAGATGTGGCCCTGCGAAGCTAATCCAAGTGTCGAATAGGATTTACGCTCGCTTCTCCAGAATGTTTCCGGGTTAGCGCCAGCCGGTATCAAATGATACGATATCGCTCTCGAAAATTCAGATGGAAGCACGAAGTCTTCCGAACCGAGAATTTTGTTGAGACCTCGGACTATATTTGCTCTAGCTTCACCGATATCGTGCGTCTTTTCTGACCCAATTGCGGTCAGAACTATTTCTGCATCCACCTCAGGGTTTAGCAACGCTCGATAGACCGCATCGACCCCTGCCCCATCGAAAGACTGCGCTACGCCGGGTGAAACCTCTTGCGGCGCGACGCTAAGGTCTAACGCTTCTAAGGACTCAACAAGTCGTCGTGCCACAGCATCAAAGTTTGCTTGCCCAGCTGCAACTTTCGGGGCCTCGGCAACTCTGAAAGAAGTTGGTACTGCATCATGGCCATTGTTATGGGAGAAGAAGTAAGTAAATGGTTGTGGGTTCTCTACATCAGGAACTTCCGTTGAAAGAAAATCGCGGTACACCAAACCATCTGGACGGTCAGCTTCTGGGAGCGCAATTGAACCCGAGACTAAACGCAGCATAAACCGGAGTCGACTACTTAATGAACGTGCAGCATCTTTCCCAATAACGATTGGCGGGATGCCAATCGATCCAGCACTAAGTTCGTCTCTACCACCAGGAGTCTTGTATCCCATATCCGCCTCAAATAGCCGCCCATATGATTGTATAGAGCGAAATACAGGTCAACTACCCACATCTTTAGGTTGTCGCCCCGCCACTCCCGAGCTAAATTACCAGGCTGGTTTCTTAGTTAAAGCCGAGGGGTTCGCCCCAAGGCAAGTCTGTGTTCGATCTTCCCTCGGTGCACGAGCTATCCACTTGGGTCAATGTTGAGTAGAACTCGATCATGAGTTCACGTCCACACTCGTCACCGATAAGGCCGTGCGATGCTTGATCAAAGATAACAACTTGTGAGTTGTTGAACTGTTCCCCAACTTGTTCGGCGTTGCTTGGTGGCGTTATTGGGTCAAATGCGCCGCCCAGTAACAAAGTTGGAACGTCGCTAGCAAACGTTTCGAACTCGGCGTCTGCTGTGTCTGGTGTGTCAAGTGACGCACATGGCGAGATCAGCGCCTCGAACTGTTCTGGATCCGTGCCGAGCCCTGCGTTGATTTCGGCAAAGCTGCTCGAACCTTCTGCGAAGTCACCTTCGGGGATAAACCTGACATAATCGTTACAGATAACGGCTTGGTTCATGACTACCGAGACGAAACCAATCTGAACGAAGTCCAAAGTTACTAAGAACTCTAATAGCTGGGTTTCACCGTCTTCTAACTCTGCCACGACTTCAGGCAGGACCGCTATCGTCTCGGTCCCATAAAGGGCGCTAAATGCTGTACCCACTAGTGCATCACCATCGAAGCTTCCACTTCCATCGTCCCCGGCAATAATCGCAGGGATTTCCACGTCAACTGGGTTGACTTCCAGCTCCGCGTACAGGTCAAAGAAGCGCTCTTCTAAATCTGGATAAGCCCCAGCGCATTCGAAACTGGCTTCACAAGAATCGAACAACTGATTGAAAGAGCGTTCGGCATTCAACCCAATTTGACCTAGACCTTCTACCGGGTCAACTGGCAGCACAGCGTCAAGTACTACGCCTTCAATACTGTCTGGGAACTGCCTCGCGTAAGACTGGGCTAGACGGGTTCCATAAGAAACCGAGTAGACACTCAGCTTCTCGAAGCCCAGTGCTTCACGGATCGCCTCTACATCTCTGGCAGCGTTCTCGGTAGTTGCTTCATCGAAGTCAACACCTCGGCCTTCGAGTAGTTCGATGCACTCTTCGAAGACTTCAGCCACAGTAGAAACCTGACTGATTAGCGATTCGCCAGCCAGCACTGACTCTCTCTGCGCATCGTCCATTGCTTGACAACTCATCGATGGCTCAGAAAATGCTGCCCCACGCTGAGAGAAGAAAATCATTGGACGCTGTGACACAATTGGCTCGAAAGCTATTGGATAGGAGAACTGAAATAGCCCTAGAGCGTCTCCGCCAGGCCCACCCTCAAAATAGACAACTGGGGTTACGTCAGCAGGAGTGTTAGCGTTCTGCGCTATCCCAACATGAAGTCTTATCGGGTCTGAGTCTAAGTCGTCCCAATCAGTTGGGACCTCAACAAAGCCACAATCGACCGTCACGTTGGCTGGAACTGAGAACTCACAGTCGGCTTCTTCGAAGTCTGAGCTGAAGTTAACTTCTGGAATGCCAGCATCACGCACAGTCGTCGTTGATTCTTGCGTCGACTCTGTATCGTCAGCGCCAGTTGCATCTTCTTCGCTTCCTGAGCATGCAGCAGCAAACACAGCAGCGAATAGAAAAGCTAGGACTTTATACTTCATATTTGAGCCTCACCCACAACGATTGTCTGACACTTAAAGTAGCATCAAGATATGGCTGAGCGTTCTCCAGAGCTAAAAGTTAACTATAAAGCCATAGTTTTTGACTTCGATGGCGTCTTTAGACACTTTGATCCGCTGCGCCAAACCGTCCTCGAAAACAAGTATCAGCTAGCGCCCGGCTCGCTTTATGAGGCTGCATTTACCAGACAAGACTATCTCGAAGTCGCTAAGGGAGAATTAACTAAGCAGGACTGGATAGGGCGAACCGGAAAGTTACTTGGCAATAATCTAGCGGCCAAAGAGTTTCTAGAAGACCAAGGCACTCTGGATGGTTCAATGGTCCGACTATTAGAGGACATAAAGCAAACTGGCACATCTGTGGCCCTGTTAACAAATAGCACTTGCACAATCCATGATGAGCTTGAGATGTTTGGCCTGTTAGACAGTTTTGACTACTTGTTCACAACAAACACCATTGGCATGGCCAAACCTAACGCAGATATTTTCGGGTATGTTTGCAAGCAAATGTCAGTTTCCCCGGGCGATGTTTTTTTCACAGATGACCTGACAGAAAATATCAACGGAGCTAGAGAAGTAGGCTTCACGGCTGAACTGTTTACGTCTCCGGAAGCAACACGAGAGCTGCTACTCAAATGACGATCAAAGCAGTAATCTTTGACAAAGACGGAACCCTTGTAGACATGAATGCGACCTGGGGTCGGGCCATGAGCCGCACAATTGAACATCTGTGTAACGACGACGAACAAAAACGGCTACTGTCACACAACCTCGGCCTAGATCTAGCTACAGGAACATTTAGCGAAGACTCTGTTGCCCCAAGGACCACTTGGAGTAATTTGCGAGCAATCATCTCTACAGCGATTGATCCAGATGAGTTTGCCAAATGGAACCGTCAGTATGCTGCAGAGGCCCTGGCCCCTACCCCAACAGCAATAGAGACGGTTAAGTCTCTGCATGCTTCGGGCTACAAGTTAGGGCTCGCTACAAACCACATCGTTGAACCCACAATGAATCAACTTGAGCTGCTAGAAATCGACAAGTACTTTTCGTGTGTGCTCGCAGCTGACTCGGGGTTTGGTTCTAAGCCGGAACCCGGGATGGTTTTAGAGGCGGTGCGACAACTGGATGCCGCCACTGATAACTGTGTCATGGTTGGCGATACGACATCGGACCTTGGCGCTGCAAAAGCTGCTGACTTACCTTACTTTCAACTTGGCAAGTTAGCGATGAACAACACCGGCTTCGAACCGGATTTTCAAATGTCACAAATCGATGAACTGATCGATCTGTTACCTACGCTCTGAAAGAAGAGCAGCTAAGCCTCGTCTAATTCCCAACAATTACTAGAGGCGTCCCAGGGCTGAGTGCCTCTGGCCTCCCAAAGCCTTACTGCTGCCGTGTCTTGTTGTGCTGGTGTAGCAAAGCGTGCTTTAGAAACACCGAATTGACCTGCCCAAGTGCCATCTACGAATTGATAAGCACCACTAGCTGTGCTGACGCTGTTTTGAGCGACGTAGTTATTACGAGACTCGCAGCAGCGAATAGCTAGCAACACGATCGGAACGTTTACACCATGACCTGCATCGGCCCAGCCTGGAGGTGCAGGTGGTGCAGTTACTGGCGCAGCCGCTGTTGTCGGAGCTGCAGTAGTCGGAGCCGCAGTCGTTGGAGTTGCAGTCGTTGGAGTTGCAGTCGTTGGAGTTGCAGTAGTGGATGCAGCTGTAGTTGAGGCTTCCGTACTAGGTGCAGTCGATGTTGTTTGATCTTGAGTAGTAGAACTGCTTGGAGAGGTCGGAACATCTTGTTGGAATCTAAATGCTACATCTGCTGTCGGGTTTGCATATAGCGAGGTGCATGCTGCCCGGTTAGCAGAGAATGGTCTGACCGTTTCCTCGTCGTCTTCGCTGTCAGCTGCAAGCTCGAGACCATTAGACGAGATTGTGGTCGAAGATTGGCTGTCGCCAAAAGCAACCTCAGGGTTGACACTTATCGGTGACGCAGGATCCACACGAGATGAACGTTCAGTAGTTGTTGTCTCAGCTGATGCGATATTGTCCTTGTCTTGTGCTGAGAAAAAGAAGATGCCCAACAAACCGGCAAGCACCAAACAGAAACCAAGACCTGTCATTACTCTGCGACTTGGGCGCACAAAACCAGTTGCGTAGTCACGCTGGAAATACTCAATAGAAGGAAGCGGTGGCAAGCCCGTAAGCGACTCTTGTTGTGGAGTTTCTGAGCGGTCAACCATTACTACTTACTATCTCCTGGAATCAACTTCCTATTTAAGAGTAGAGCCATTTTGTAATTCTCGGACACTTTCAAGATTTTTGCTTCCTGGGTCTACGTATGAAGCGGGTTACTTCCCAAACCGTAATACCAAGAACAAGGCTCAAGATGATGAGCGCAATCTGCGGAATGTCGAACTCCCAAATGAGAAAATCGACATTTACATTTTCAAGATTTTGCAGTGCGAAGATCAAAAGAACGGCAAGCAACATCAAAGCAATGACAAGTTTCACCGTAGAGAAGAACGAGCGCCCATCGTCGGACTCGCTAGGAGCTTGGGTTGCCACGGCTGTCTCGGGTTCATCAGAGGTTGACTCCCCTGCTGTTTCTATATCTTCACTCATAGCCCAAGTTTACTACAGCGAGCTACACCAAATTCAGCACCCCCGACAGGAGTCGAACGAGTAAGCATTCACTACACTGAGCTCGTGGAAGAACTACT
>CAZYMB010000017.1:0-25948 GCA_964648795.1 uncultured Acidimicrobiaceae bacterium | reverse complement strand
TGGCTTGCGCTTTGCTGTTGCTTTTTTCTTAGCTGCTGGCTTGCGCTTTGCTGTTGCTTTCTTTTTTGCGTTAGCTTTACGCGCCGCTGGCTTGCGCTTAGCAGTTGCTTTTTTCTTTGCTGCTGGCTTGCGCTTAGCGGCTGTCTTTTTTGCTGCTGGCTTGCGCTTTGCAGTTGCTTTCTTCTTAGCTGCTGGCTTACGCTTTGCAGTTGCTTTCTTCTTAGCCGCTGGCTTGCGCTTCGCTGGCTTTCTTTTTGTTTTGGTTGCAGCCACTTGTTTACTCCTTAAGGGGCGTGAATATATTCTCGGGTTATCTTACTTAACCTGAAAAAGATTAAAAGTGTTCCAGACTATTTCTAAAAAGAAAAGCGCGACTTTGTCAAAGAATGTGATAGCAAACTTTTACGAGTCAGAAGTAAGTTGTGCAACGGAAAATTTTAGCGGCGGTTGATTCGTTGAAAAGATTTCATATGAAGCGCCACCGAACCAAGGTGACGACTGGCTGCTTAGTTTTTGTTGCGGTGAAATGGTTCCGCCCTTGCAATCATGATCGGCGTTGTTGCATTCATCTACGAAGGTTTCTAGAACATCGGGATGCCAAGCACCAAACCAGTCTGCATGTGTAGTCGTACCACCTGGAAGTCGTAGGTCGCCCTCATGGTCAGATGATAGATACCAGTCGCCGGTATTGACGTCATTGTTGTTCCAGTAGAGGTTGTAAGTCACCTGTGGAAGTGGCACTGGATGCGTTGTTGGGCAAGCATTTCCCTGAGAATGAGCAACGTGTGAACTGTGATCAGCTGAGTCTAAGTTGACTCCATCCCAGCAATTTGGGAAGTCCAGCTGCAGGCTTACGAACTGGCCAGGTTGGCAGTCAGGGATTAAATCGCCACTATTGGCTCTGCCTCCGCCTGTAATAGGCGATCCACAATACCAAGAGTACTTTGTTCCACTTTGTTGGTTGGTGTTCTGAGCCCTCGCATTGCCGGTAATCATTCGCAGACCTTCAGGAAACTCTTGAATCTCTTGTCCATGAAGTGGTCCAGATTTGTAATAGATCAGTGAGTATTGGGGAACCCGAACTAAGTCGTCACCGTCATGGAGTGTTGGGACCCAATATGCTGTTCGATTTAGTGGCCCACCCTGACAAGTGCCATCTCCAGAACTTGCCAAGGAGTTGTAAGTGCTGTTGGCGTCGGTCAAAGTGTTGCCGAAAAACATATGTAAGTGTGAGCCGCCAACTTCACCTGGGAACACGATTGGATCGTCGAAACCGAAATGTGACGCATGGCAGACAACTCGTACCGAACCGTCTTGGCCAGCATCTGGTTCTATGTTCGGTTCATTTGTAATGTTGGCAGCTAGGTTTACTCCGGCGAATGGTGTAGTTAATTGTGTTGAGCTGTCTAGGTCTAGCTCTGGATCAGTCAACGTGGTCGGGGTAGCACTTAAATTTGATTCTGTCTCGACTCGAAGTCTTAAGTCCTCTACGGCTTCGTCTCCCAGGCTGATTGTCTCATCTGATGATAGAGAAGCAAAAAGGGACACGAGTAAAACGACAGCGAGAAAGCCAGCTGCGCCAATGGCCGCTTTGAAGCGATTAGTTTTTGGATCGAGTAAGTTACCCAATTTGGTATCCCTGCCTACGCTGTCGAGTTAGATTCCCAACACGTTATAACAAGTTTATCACGGATGTAATTTCTAGGAAATGAAAGATGCGTAGGATTTATGCAATTAACAGTTCTGTAATGCTTTAGAGTTTTCCGAAGGCTTTTTCTAGCAATTCAGCTTGTTCTTGCTTATGAATAGCAGCTGATCCAGTCGCCGGGCTTCCAGCTTCAGATCTGCTGACACGAATGATTCGGTGAGTGCTCTCATGCTTTTCGTACAGTCGGCCCTTTATAGCGTTCCAGGCTCCCATGTTCTCAGGCTCTTCTTGTAACCAGACTACTTCTTTAGCATTCCCAAAAGTCGCCAGGCTCTTCGCTACTTCAGCGAACGGCCATGGGTATAGTTGTTCGACTCGAACAACAGCTCTGGAGAAGTCACCGGTTTCTTCACGATGACGTATGGCTTCTGCTGCCATTTTTCCGGAAGCGAAGATTACTCGCTTTACAGCTGCCGGGTCTTCGACAGTGTCGTGTAGCACTTCCTGGAAAGAGCCTTCGGTGAAGTCACTGATTGGGGATCGAGCATACTTGGCTCTTAGCCCAGACTTGGGAGTCATAACGATTAGTGGCTTGGAATTCGGGTTGATCTTTTGACGTCTCAGCACGTGGAAGAACTGAGCTGCGGTAGTCACATTTACGATTTGAATATTGTCTTCAGCAGCTAGGTTGAGGAATCGTTCTAAACGTGCAGAGGAGTGTTCAGGGCCTTGTCCTTCGTAACCATGTGGCAGTAGGAGGGTAAGGTCAACGACTTGTTTCCACTTGTCTTCTGCGGCAACCAGATATTGGTCAAGAATAATCTGGGCGCCATTAACGAAATCTCCGAACTGGGCTTCCCACATAACAAGAGATTCAGGGTCAGCGACAGCGTAGCCGTATTCAAACCCAAGTCCTGCGTATTCACTTAGTGTCGAGTCATATACGTAGAAGTGGTTGTCGTCTGATTCCAGTTCCGCGAGAGGTGTGTATTCAGACCCATTTTCGTAGTCGTGCAGAGTTGCATGACGGTGAGCGAATGTTCCGCGACGTGAGTCTTGCCCAGCCAGGCGAACAGAGTACCCCTCGGCTAGCAGTGTTCCTATGGCAAAGGCTTCGCCGAGTGCCCAGTCAACCTGACCGTCTTTGTACATCTCGTCTCTAGCTTTAAATTGCTTTTGTAGGCCAGGATGAACGGTGAAGTCTTCGGGAAACTTACTAAGGGCGGAATAAACAGAGTCAAGAACCTTTTTATCAACCCCTGTGTTCACGTGAGGTAGAACACCCTTAGGTGGAGGGGATGGTTTTGCCTTTATGCCTTTAGGTGGGGCTTCTTCGCGTGAGCGGTCAAGAGCGGTTTGTAGGGACTTGCTAAACGCCGAGGTAGCATTCTCGCCTTCTTCGGGTGTTAGAACCTGAGATGAGACAAGTTTGTTTGTGTATTGCTCTTTAACCGAAGGTCGCTTAGCGATCTTTGAGTACATCATTGGTTGGGTATAGCTCGGATCGTCACCTTCGTTGTGTCCATGACGGCGGTAACCAATCATGTCAATAACAACGTCCTTGTTGAACTGCTGGCGATACTCGAACGCAAGTTGAGCGACTCGAACGCAGGCTTCAGGATCATCGGCGTTTACGTGAAAGATTGGAGCTTGAACTGCTTTGGCAATATCAGTCGAATAGTCAAACGATCTAGATTGGTGCGGCGCAGTTGTGTAGCCAAGTTGGTTGTTGACGACAAGGTGGACCGTTCCGCCGATTCGGTAACCGTTTACCTGGCTTAGGTTTAGTGTCTCGGTAACCACACCTTGACCAGCGAATGCTGCGTCTCCGTGGATAAGAATTGGCAGTATTGGATAGTTGCCTGTGTCTGAGTTATCCATATAGGCCCTGGCCATTCCAACAACTACAGGGTCAACGGACTCTAGATGAGAAGGGTTTGCTGCCAACTCGGTGCTAATTGTTTTGCCGTTAGGTGTTGTGTGAGTACCTTTAATTCCAAGGTGGTACTTGACGTCGCCGGCTCCCTGGACGTCGTCTTCGGCCACGTTTCCGTCGAATTCACTAAATAGTTGAACTGGGTCTTTGCCCATTATGTTGATTAGTACGTTGAGCCGACCACGGTGAGCCATTCCCACAACGATCTTGTCCATAGCTGACTCTGCAGCTGCATTAAAGACTTCATCCAGAATTGGGATGATGCTTTCTGTTCCTTCAAGCCCGAATCGTTTCTGGCCTACATACTTGGTAGCAAGAAATTTCTCGAAGGTTTCTGCCGCAACCAGTCGGCCGTGGATGTGACGTTGTTGATCTTCGCTTAGTGGTTCTTTCTTGACTTCGAGCTTTTGTTGGAACCATCGTTTCTCGTCTGGGTTAGAGATGTGCATGTATTCAACACCGATTGTTCGACAGTATGCGTCACGCAGTACGCCTAGGATGTCGCCAAGTTTCATGTCTTGGGTTTTTCCACCGGCGGGAGCATAGATTGCATCGCTGCCGCTTGTGAACTCTCGGTCTAGGTCCCAAATCGTCAGACCAAATGTTGCCGGGTCTAGTTCTGGATGCGTTTCGGTTGCTGAGTCAGCTAGCGGGTTAGTTGTAGCCAGCAAGTGGCCTCTAACTCGATACTGGTTAATAAGAGTATTAACTGCAATTTGTTTCTTTACATTTGCAGCCTCGTGAGAGTGACTTTCGCCTTCGTGGGTTGAGTCTTCACGCCACTGCACTGCTTCATAGGGGATAGACATGTCAGCGAAAGCGTTGCTATAAAAAGCTTCTTCACCGATGAGAAGCTCATGGATTTTCTTTAAGAAGAAACCTGACTCTGCACCCTGAATAATTCTGTGGTCATACGTTGAAGTAATAGTAACTACCTTGCTGATGCCTAGGTCTGCCAAAGTCTGCGGGTCAGTGGCTTGATACTCGGCCGGATAGCCAATTCTTCCGGCGCCAATAATTGCGCCTTGGCCAGGCATTAGACGTGGCACAGACTGAACAGTTCCAATAGTTCCAGGGTTTGTAAGAGTTACAGTTGCGCCAGTTAGGTCGTCAACGCCGATCTTGCCTGACCGAACTTTCTTGATGACAGCTTCATAAGCGGCCACGAACTCAGCAAAGTTCATATCCTGGCATTTCTTGATGACAGGAACAATCAGTGAGCGTGATCCGTCTGGCTTTTGTTGATCAACGGCAATACCTAGATTGATGTCGACATTTCGTAGGAGTCGTGGTTTGTCTTGTGAGTCAGTTGCGTAGGTGTAGTTTAGGCTCGGCACTTCATCTGCAATTGCCCGAACAATGGCGTAGCCAATGTAGTGAGTGAAAGAAGTCTTGCCTCCGTTGATGCGTTGCAGATGGTTGTTGAGAACTTTCCTGTTTATCTCAAGTAGCTTGGCAGGGATCTCACGAAAACTTGTAGCTGTTGGAACTTCAAGAGAAGCTTCCATGTTTTTGGCGATTAAAGCACTCACACCTTTTAGCGGTTCGCCTACTTCTTCGGTTGCAGTATCTTTGTTACCAGTTTTTTCCGCAATTTCTGCTTTCTTAGGCTCGGCGCCAGAGCTAGGGGTTTCTTCGATAATTTCTATCTCTTTGTCGCCAGTGCTTGGCGGGGTGCTAACTGGTTGTCCCGAGAACGCCGACTGCCATTCTGATGTTACAGACGCCGGGTTCCCTAGATAGTCGTTGTATAGCTCTTCGATTAGCCATGCGTTTGGACCGGATTGCTCGTTTGAGTTTTTATTTGACACGCAGAAAGTTTAGCGAGCGATATCGGCTAATAACGCCTTTCACCTATCTCTTCACCATTGCCTATTACTTGGACTAGTCTGTGCGCTGTGTTAGTTGCTACCTGGAACGTAAATTCGCTAAATGCCCGTATTGAGCGGGTCACCGACTGGCTGGCCGATGTCTCTCCGGATGTAGTTTTCTTACAAGAAACGAAGATGGCAGACGACGCCTTTCCGGCACTTCGATTCAAAGAGTTGGGCTATGACTCAGTCCATGCGGGCGAGGGCCGCTGGAATGGGGTTGCCATCCTTTCTCGTGTTGGCCTGGATGACCCTGTCTTTGAGTTCGGACCAGAATTGTCTACCGATGCCAGGATTGTTGGCGCAACCTGCGATGGGGTTAAGGCTTATAGCGTTTATGTGCCAAATGGGCGAGCGTTAGACGACGACCACTACCAGTTCAAACTTAGATGGCTTGCTGAGCTAAAGGAGCTAATTGGTTCTGATCTTAAAGCTGGTCAAGATTTGATAATTGCAGGGGACTGGAATGTTGCTCCTGAAGACAAAGACGTCTGGGATGTAGCTGCATTCGAGGGGGCAACCCATGTAACTTCTCAAGAACGAGATGCAATAGGTGAGTTAATTGATCTTGGCCTCGTAGATGTCTTTAGACAGCAGCACCCAGAAGACAAGCTGTACTCTTACTATGACTATCAGGCTGGCCGTTTCCATAAACGTGAAGGAATCAGAATTGACTACGTGCTTGCGTCGGCTGAGTTGGCAGAAAAAGCCGAACTAAATTTGGTCGACAGAAACGCTCGTAAGGGTACCAAGCCAAGCGACCATGCTCCGGTGCTGGCGTACTTTGGCTAGTCCTTTTTAGTTGTCTTTCTAACGAAAGAAAGTAGCGAGCTGGATCCACTCCGGGTGTCTCGGAAGATGGTGAACACTACAGATAGAACTAACACCGCACCTACTTGCCATGGGTATCTAGTGATGAAGTCGGTAACGGTATCGACAGGTCCGCTAAAGCGTTCGCCGAGCCAACGGATCAATACCAAAGACCCTATGGTTCCGAGTGCGTCCAGGAAAATGAATCTCCTAAACCTAAGGTTTAGTGCTCCAGCTACTACACAGACAATGCTGGTGGGTGAAACAAAGACTGCTACAGACATAATCAACTTGAGTCGTCCTTCAAACTCTTTGAGTAAGTCGCCAAACCCTTTAGAGCGACCAGACATCCAGCTTATGGCCTTGTCTCCGTACCACAGTCCTATCAGATAGTAGAACGGGTCTGTAATGATGTGTCGAGTAAACCCAACTACGTAATACGGCAGGGCATCGATTCTGAATTCGTCACCACTTACTAAAGCTAGATTAGCGTTAGTAGGGTTTAGTGCAACTATTAAAATTGGCGCTCGCTCAAGTAGCTGCACTAACAAGACTTGGGTTACTAGTGCGATTCCCCAAGCAATAATCGCAACAGCTGCTACAACAGTCACTATCCACTGAGCTGGAGGCTGGTTTCTGTTGAAGAGTCCGCTGGATGCCACCCAGTCAGGTTACACCTAATCTGTGGAAGGCTTAGAGATCTGAGCGGTCAACGACCTGAACGTCGATCTCTAGGGTTTCTTTGCCACCACCATAGATGACGCCCGAGGTTGGGGTCGCATCACGATAGTTTCGGCCGGTGGCAACTCGGATGTGGTCACCGCTTGCCTTTGAGCCGTTAGTTGGGTCGAATCCTCGCCAACCAAAGTGCGGCAAATATGCCTCAACCCAAGCATGTGAAGCATCTGATTGCTGGGTGTTCTGGTAGTCGCTGCCGGTGTATATATAGCCAACTCTGTAACGTGCCGGGATATTGAGCATACGAGCTAGACAGATCATTAAGTTTGCAAAGTCCTGGCAGACGCCTTTTCTGGTTTGTAGTACTTCGAATGGGGTTGTTTCGATGTCGGTAAACCCAGGTTTGTAAACAAAGTCATTGTAAATAGTCGTAGTGATGTCTTCGAGAGTCGGTAGAAGTTCTCCACGGTTTCGTGCAGCAAAGCTTTTTGCATAGTCAGTTAATGTACGTAGCTGGCTTTCTGGAAGTTCTGGTGGAAGTAGGTATGACTGCATCATTTTTGCTTGCCAAGGAAGCCAGAACACTGGTAGTACTTGCTTGGCTGGCATAAGTTCTGGAGTGTCAATCGGTGTCCGCACATTTACATCGGCACTCATCGAAATAGTTAGCTCCGAATAGGTGGCGTCAATGTCGGCTCCGAGAACATAGTTTCCGAATACATCTTCGTAGCCATACTTTAAGCCATCAACGCTGATGTGTAGGTCGTAGTTCAGTACCGTCTGAAATTTGTCCGAAACCGGGTGAAGTCGGAGTCTGTGGCCACTCTTGTCGACCGGTTTCTCATAGGTGTAGCGAGTTATATGAGTGACTCGCAGATCTCTCGATGGTGGGCCTTGAACAGCTTGACGAGATAGAAACACTGGTTCAGCGTGTTCTGGAGAGTCTGTTTTGATAGTGCTACCACGGTCGAAGATTACGTAGCAGCCGGCCGATACCTCTTCGAAGTATTCGTTAAGAGCGACTGTCGAACAAAGTGAAATGCAGTATTCACTATCGGTATCGCTTAGGACATCGATGCCCATTTCGTTATCGCCAAACTTCTGAACAAGACGATTTGGGTCTAGTGGATCTTCGACCCGTGAGTTCCTGTCGTCAGCGATAGTTGTAGTTCGATTGAAGTAGAGAGGTCGACCGCCGGAGTTGCAGCGATAGTTAAAAAGGCTGCGTCCATCTGATATTTGGACTGTAAGTGTTCCGTGAATATTGGCTTCAGCGAGAAGCTCTGCCAAGTTGTCGAACCCAAACTCCTCAATAGTGTCGCAATCCTTCTCATCAATCTTCGACATGATCCAGCAAAAGACACGTTCAGTGTCGCTTACTCCGACAGGTTGTAGCGGAAAGCTTTCGTCGATTCTGAAAGTTTCCTCAAGGTCGCACATTAGTTCGCCCGAGTGCGCCATTGACCAAGAGCTACCCCTGAAGTTGTATATGAAAGGTTGGGTGTCACGATAGATAGCTCTAGTCGTTGCACCTCTGACATGGGCCATTAGCAGTGGGGTATTGATTAATTCCCAGTCGGCGAGTACTTCAGTAAGTCCGCCAGAGCCACGACTTGATGGGTCTCTTACTGCGGTAGCTCTTAGTTCTTGTTCTGGGTACCAACATAGACCCCAGCCATTGTTTTCAGTTGTTCCAATAGCACTCGCAAAACTCATTCTTGGAACGATCGGGATGTCTGCAGACAATGCCAGAAGTTCACTCATGTGCCGCTACCTTGGACTTTGCCCGAAATAGTCAGAAGCCACCAGGTCAGACATCTTCTCGATCGATTGAGCCAGCTTATTCAGCTCATACGAAGGTTGGCTTCCCAGCATTTGTTCGAGAGGCCTTTCACACTTGCCTCTTATGATTTGGCACTGGTGCAATGAAGAAGAAGTCCCTAGTGGATTGATTTCCATCGCTACAAGATGAGCTTCAGCCTGACGAATGCACCAGATAAGACTGCGACTAAAAGTTGTGTTGCGAAGCAGGAATTCGATTGCATCCATTGGCTCAACAGAAGTTTGATAGATCTTACGGTACTCTTCGACAGCCCCAGCTGTTCCGAGTAGTCCGGCCCAGTGGTGAACTGTTGGTGGTTGATCAGAATCGAGAAGGCGTGCAAAATAGATTTCGCATAGTCGAACAATGAGAAGTGAGCGTTCTGTCATTCGTCCAATATTGAGCATTCTCCAAGCATCATTTCGACTCATATTTGATTCGGCGATGCCAGTACAGGTATGTACTAGGCGCTTGAATTTGTTAAGAACAATTTGTGGGTGTTCTGCGAGTTCCTTTTCGAAGTCAATAATTGAAAACTCAACCCAAGCATCGTTGATTACTTCTCGTAAGTCGGTTGGCACCTTTTCACGAAAGCTTCTTAGATTGTCACGCACCGAGTTAAGGCAAGACATGATTGATCCTGCGTTATTTTCGTCATCAACTAGGAACCTAGATATTGCATAACCTGAAGCTTCTTTGTTAGTTTCTTCAAACTCATCAGTTATCGAAAGTACCTCTAGCAACTCAGCCCAACGGAGCTTAGAGTCATCGCCGAAGCCTCCAAGAACGTCTTCGTAAGAGCTCATTAGTAGTCGTGAGGTCGCATCGATGCGCTCTAGGTAGCGTCCTGCCCAGTAAAGAGTTGCTGAGGCTCGACCAAGGATGTGTTCTTCTCTTGGTTGACCACAAAGGTCAAGTGGACGCTCGGAATCGGAATAGGTGACACCTGGGCGCTGTAGCACCCAGGTGTCCTTTGAGCCGCCGCCCTGCGAAGAGTTAACTAGTAGAGAGCCTTTTTCTAGAGCTACACGTGTGAGTCCGCCAGGAAGAACGTCGATGTATTCGCCGCCGACAATAAATGGGCGAAGGTCTATGTGGCGAGGTTCTAGGCGGCCGTCAATAATTGTGGGATGAGTTGAGAGCTTGACCACACGTTGAGCAATGTAATTGTCTGGGTTGGACTCTACTGAGGCAATAATTTCTTGGGTTTCTTCATCGGTTGAAGTTGGCCCGATATAGATGTCGTATCCGCCAGAACCGTTAACTGTCTTTATGACGTGGTTAGTTGGGTCTGCCAAAATACTTCGACGTGCTTCGGCGTCAGCCATGAGGTGGGTGTCAACATTGTCTAGGATTGGTCGTTCGTTGAGGTAGTACTCAATCATCTTCGGAACGTGGACATACATTGCCTTGTTGTCAGCAACACCGTTTCCGAAAGCGTTGGCAACTGAAACGCGTTGGTTTCTAACAACGTCCACAATTCCAGGTACACCTAGTGTCGAGTCTGGATTGTAGACAGTTGGGTCCATGAACTCGTCGTCAATACGACGATAGATAACGTCAACCTTCTTACCACCTCGGGTTGTATGCATGAAGACTTGGCCTTCATCAACATAGAGATCTCGGGGCTCAACTAGTTCGATTCCCATGTTCTGAGCTAAGAAAGCATGTTCGAAATATGCAGAGTTGTAAACACCGGGTGTCAGTAGAACAACATTTGGTAGGCCGGTTGTACTTGCTGGCGCAACTGCCTGAAGAGCTCTAAGTAGTAGCGTTGGGTACTGCTCGACTGGGCGAACGTCTGTGTTGCCCATAAGGCCTGGAAGTAGCTTTGAGACTGCAGATCGGTTCTCGAGAACGTAGGAGACTCCTGAAGGAGTTCTCAGGTTGTCTTCCAGTATCAAGTACTTGCCGTTTTCGTCTCGAACTAGATCAATGCCAGCAACAAGTGCTCGAGCGTTCATTGGTTGAGGAAGACCGATTGCATTCTCGTCGTAGCCAATACATGTTTTTAAGAAGTGTTCATCGATGATGCCGTCGTTGATAATTTCAGAAGCACCGTTATAGATATCACCAAGAAACAGGTTGATGGCTTTTAATCTTTGGGCAAGGCCGGACTCTACGGGTTCCCATTCGTCTGCTGAAATGACTCTAGGGACTAGGTCGAGGGGCCAAGTTCGGTTGGTCCCGTCTTCGTTGCCGTACACGTTGAAAGTGACATCTCGAGAGCGGAAGAGTGTGTCTTTAATGTCTTGGTATAGATCTAGTCGGCCAGTTCCTATGACTCCAAGCTGATCTGCGACATTTTTGTAGACCTCTCTGATCGAACCATCAGGCTTGATTATCTCATCGTAGGTGTCTGCTTTTTCGTAGTCGCAAAAGAGCTTTTTGGGCGCCTCAGTTTTAGAAATATATTTTGTATCAGCGCTCACAAGTCACAATTCGGACGAAACACAGCAAAAGTAAGGGTTTTTGGCCGTTTCATAACCGATTAAGAGCGAAATTGCATTGAGAAATATTGCCTGAAAGAAAAAGTTGCATTCAGGGGCATCACAGTGATGTAATTAGAAACGCATAAAGCTCCACACCGCCATGGGGAGCCCAACATATACACCCGGACATTTCGGGACGAGAGGAATCTTAAATGCGCGTTGGACGTAAACACGTTCTGCAGGACACTAGCTGGCAGGAGTTCGCTAACTGCCTGGGAGTTGATCCTGATCTGTTCTTTCCTGAAAGAGGTGCATCAACTAGAGAAGCTAAAGAAGTCTGCAGAGGCTGTGTTGTTCGTGAGAGCTGCCTAGAGTTTGCTTTGGTTAACTCCGAAAAGTTCGGTATCTGGGGTGGAATGAGCGAAAGAGAACGTCGTCGTATTCGTCGCCAGCGTGCTCAAGAGAAGCACCTCGAGATTGTCGCTCAGAAATCTGCTTCGGCATAATACCGCTAGACAGAGTTATCTGGTAGCTTAGGGATCTATGCCTAGAGGAACTGAAATCCTAATAATTCTGGTAGTGCTCGTAGTACTATTTGGCGGTTCGCAGCTTCCTAAGCTTGCCCGAAACCTTGGTAAGGCTCAAAAAGAGTTACGCGAAGGCCTTGAAGAGGGCAGTAAAGAAGAAGACGACGAAATCCCAGGTCCCGAAGTTTAAACTTCTACACCAATTTTTTGAGCTTCAACTTTGCGAGCACGCAGAATTCGTCTTCGTTGTCTCTCGCTAGTGCCGCCCCAGACGCCATGGTCTACACGGTTCTTTAACGCATATTCCAAACATGTATCCTTGACTGGACATGCCTGGCATATCTTTTTCGCCTTCTCCACACCTACGCCGTCGCCGGGGAAGAAAGTATCAGCTGACTTCTCGTTACAGGTACCGTTTTGCATCCAAGTTATTTCCATGCCCCTACAGACGTGGAGATACCCCAAAGGGTTCCTGGGTAACATGCCTAAACCTTGCTTTCATCTAAATTCGGTACTTCTGGTGCATACCTTAATAGGGAGTGGTGCTGGGTGGTCCTAGTCTGTATGGCCCACCACACATGTCGAAGGGTTGAACAACAGGGCTGTAGCGCTAGGCTTTGATGCTTATGACAGATGTAGAAACCCTTGAAGAATTACCTCCAGTAGCCGCCGTAACCATGAAGTTTTTAGGCCCAGCTGCGCCTCATTGGGAATATCAAGTTAGCTATGGCGATGAAACACTTGTCCAGGACTTCTTTAATCGTGTAGCCGCTCGCCTTTTACTTTTGCCTAAGCACGACCCGCAGTTCAGAAGAAACCGTGAGCGGGTAAATAGAGATGCTGAGAGCGAACGAATAATTTGTTCTTGGGACCTTGGAGAAGACGACCACGAGACAACTGTCCACAACGTACCTGAACCAGTAGCGGCTGCCGAAGACACCCCAGCGCAAGAAACAGATGAGTCTGCAGAAGCTGCGACTGAAACTGACCTAGAGACTCCTGAAGAGGCGCAAGAAACACCGGCTGATGCTGTTGAAGAAGTAGCTGAGAGTTCTGAAGAAGTAGTCGAAGACACAGTTGAGAACTCAGTAGAAGACGAAACACCTGAGTCAACAGAAGCTTCTTAAGTCGATATATCTGGCTTGGTTCAACTAATCTATTAGCAGTGAGTACTGATCGGACCGTCAACGCAGCAGGGTGTGTTGTGTATAGGCGCGCTAACAAGGTTGTAGAAGTTCTATTAGTTCATCGCCCCAACTACGACGACTGGTCATTCCCAAAAGGTAAACGCGATGACGGCGAAACCGACTATGAGTGCGCACTTCGTGAAACACTCGAAGAAAGCGGATATAGCGTTGACCCAGCAGGAGAGCTGACTTCGATGGCCTACACACTGCCTAACGGTAAGCCCAAGAAGGTTCGTTTTTGGTATGGCGAAGTTGGCGAGGGTAAGTTCAAAGCAAACTCTGAGGTAGACGAGATCAAGTGGCTAAGTATTGCAAAGGCCCGAGACTTGCTTTCCTATGACCGTGACAAAGAGCTCTTAGACGAGTTTTCAACTCTGGTGAACTAGAGCAATGTCATCCGCAATTGCCAAATTTGTACGGTTTAGTTCATCCGGGGAAAAACGTTTCGATGCACTTGTGCGAACCCAGGCTGCCTCCGTAGCAGGAGACACACTTCTCACAGTTGCTCTTGCGAACTCATTATTTTTCGAGGTGGACCCCAACGGTGCTCGCTGGAGAGTTGGGCTCTACTTGTTGTTTACGATTGCGCCATTTGCGATAGTCGCTCCATTGCTAGGGCCAGCAATGGATCGACTTAAGGGAGGGCATAAGTTAACTGTTATTGTCTCCGCTGCTACCCGGGCGATTCTGATGGTTGTTCTCATATTCTACGTTCGTAACTTACTGTTATTTCCTTTGGCATTCTTAATATTGGTCTCGAGTAAAACTCATGCCGTAGCGAAGAGCTCTTTGGTTCCTGGAGTAATTGGAGACCAGGCAGATCTTGTTAAGTCGAATAGTCGCCTCACAGTATCAAGTGCTTTAATTGGTGCTGTGGCTGGAGCTATAGGCGTTGGACTGTTGCAAATCTTCAACACCCAGGTAGTACTTGGAGTCGGGGCGCTGGCGTTTGCGGTTTGTGCACTGTTTGCACCCAAGATTCAAATTATGGAACCAACACCAGACAGCACGACTGAGGTTAGCCAACAACCTGGACCTCCTTCTGTAGTCGTAAACTCAACATCGATGGGGTATTTGCGGGCGTCAGTAGGTTTTGTAACGATGTTGTTAGCATTCTCCCTTCGAGGCGGCATTGATCCGGGACCCGTTGGTCCTGGGGTCGAACTGGGCCATCGAGTTAGAGAAGCACTCGGGTTGGAACGGCTCGTATTGTCTTCTGGCGGGTCACCTCCCTGGCATTTTGGTGTTGCACTAATTGGTGCTGGCCTCGGCGGATTAGCCGGAGCTATTGGTGTGGCTTGGCTGCGGAAAAGATTCGTTGAGGAGCGGATCATCTCCATTGGGTTAGGGATCTTGACCGTTGCCGGGATTGTTGCCGCAATAATCTCGAGTGCAGTGGTCGGTGCTTTTGTAATAGCCCTTGGCGTAACGCTCGCATCTCAAGTTGGTAAACAGGCCTTTGACTCTTTGGTGCAAAGAGACCTGTCGACAGTCAACTTGGGTAGAACATTCTCTAGATTTGAGTCACGCTTTCAACTTGTCTGGGTGCTGGGAGCATTGATCCCTGTTGTTTTGGTGCTGCCATCTCAGGTTGGCTATCTATTAGTAGCGATTGGGGCCGGCTTGAGTCTCATCGTCAATCTGACAGGAAGATCACTAGTCCCGCTATCGCTGATTGAGAAGCTTCCGAAGGTTCGAAGAGCTAAGCCTTAGAGGTCTTCTAGTCCGGAGATGTCGTCGGGAACCTCAAACATCGCAGCATCATCATTGTCAAAGCCAATGCGTTCTAACCATAGGCCTGGGGCGGATACCTCTGAAGCGGTAGGGAGGTCTAGCTCATCGCTCCAGAGTCGCTCTAGGCCTTCATCGCCGGCTCGTTCAACAATGCCATCGATAAACTTGCGTCCCAGAGCAATCGTTTCATTGCTCATGTTTACGCCCAATAGCTTTTGCATGAAGTGATCAGAGTCACTCGAAGTTGAGCGTCTTGATTTAATGGCTGCCTTGATTGCATCGAATGAGGTAATCATTGGGGCTGCTACTTGATCTAGTTGGTAGTCTACAAAGCCAAGTATTGGTGCAATGAGCGCAGTAACTTGAGGCACTAGAAGCTCATGTGCTGGTGACTGCATCATAGATAGAACAGCGTCAGGGGAGTTAAAACGCTCTGCTAGTTCTTGGATTTGTTGCATGGAGTCTGGATTTTCAAAGTCAGCATTCAAAAAGTCAGTACTTGGTTGAAACGCAGCGGCATAGTCAATGAAGAGCCCCTCGGCTCGTTTACGGACGTGGTCGACTGAGAAGACAGCGTGGGTTATAGCGTTTTGGAGAAGTGTTGCGAGATACACCTCAGTCTCCGGGGCATCAGCGGTGGCGGCCACGGTATTCATATTCTCGGGAACCAATAGGATTGTATTTTCTGGTCGAGGTACAGGTAGGTCATACTGTCCGAGGGTGTGGACTGCGAGGTGACCTAACATCGACCCAGCACTTGTCGCAACCATGACTGGCCCAAGCGTGCTAAACATTTGGCCAAGCATGGAAGAAAATGGGTCACTGTCGGTCGGATCTTGTGAGACTTCGATTGCTTCGCCGAAACGTTCAAAAAAAGGTCTGAATGTTTCGAGGCTTTGCGTTGCCCATTCTGCTGGCGAGACTACTTTGATATCGAGTTTTGCCGGAGCATTGATGCCCACTATCTGGCTCAGATTGAGTTCTGCGACTCTTACAAGCTCCAGTATCTGACTTCTGGCGATTGGGTCGACGTTTGTGCCTGATGACTCTTGAGTTGCGATTTGTTTTGCTATGTCGGCAGCTGTCTTCCAGACATCGTTGTTCGACTGCTGACCGGAAAACATTTGAGAGAAAGCCAAGAACGGATTCTGCTCATCATCAGGACTAAATCCAAAGTTCACTATGGGTCAGTCTAGGCCGATAAAAACTGACTTAGCTCCACTTAATTTCAGTGGAATCAGTCTGATTCAATTTCGCCTTTTTAGATGCCTTGATCTTCATCAACTCAGCTGGGTGTATCCAGGCCCTTAAAGCTTGAGGCGGTAACTTTTGAGGCTTGTCTTGGTTGGTTTCTCCCACGCGTCTAACGTTACAACAACAAGGCTAACTTTGTGGCGCGGCGCCCTGGGGAGGGTAAATTGGTTCGGGTGGAAACGCAAGAACATCGGGAGCTATCAGATCGCCTGTGGCTTGAGCTGACCTATGACGACATAGACGTCAATGTAGTGAGAGAGTTTGTAAACTTGCCAGACTGTGGAGCCCAAGTTGTCTTTTCGGGCCAGACCCGAGACCACTCGACACTTTTAGAGAATGTGACCCACCTTGAGTACTCGGCTTATGAGTCCTATGTGCTTCCAGTTTTTGCTGAGATTGCCACTCCACTTTTAGAAGAAGGTGAAATTAGGCGAATAGTGATCATCCATA
The DNA here is from genome assembly GCA_964648795.1 of uncultured Acidimicrobiaceae bacterium. GTDB lineage: Bacteria > Actinomycetota > Acidimicrobiia > Acidimicrobiales > SZUA-35 > JAHDDW01. The sequence goes on along the minus strand of CAZYMB010000017.1, from coordinate 9,599 downwards.
AACTTGGTCGCGTTGATTTAAAGCAGACCTCAGTAGTGGTTGCAGTATGTTCTGCGCACCGTCGGGTTGCCTTCGCTGGTTGCGAGCGCCTGATCGATCAGTTGAAGTTGCGTGCCCCGATCTGGAAAAAAGAGTTCTCCGATACTGATTCAGTTTGGGGCAAAGTCTGCGATCACTAGTTAGTTAGGGTCCCGTGAGGCAAATAACTGACAGAAAATTGCCACATTTGATTTGTTTTACTCTTAAATCGTGGTTGCCTGGGGAAGAGGTTTAGGCCTCGGAAGTTACTTTAAGGAGCATTCAATGTCACATATGGTCATCTACAGGGGCTCAGATGGTAAGCCCGGATACCACCAGACAGACGATATTCACGATGCAGTCGGCTTCGTTGAATCAATGCGGAATGACAAAGGTGTCGAGCAGGCAAGAATTTTCAGACTCGAAGAAGTGGTCTTCGAGTACAAGCCTTACTACAGGGTCGAGCTTTCGGGAGCTGGCAGCGCTGAGGTCGAAGGTGGTAAAGATTCTGCCGAAATAGCTGAGAGCTCTTCTGATTCTAAGCCAGACGAATCCTCTGACGACAAGTCAAAAGACTCTGACAAGAGCAAAGACAAAGCTAAGGACGAAAAGTCATCTGACAAAGATAGTGACGACTCGTCTGACGATGACAAAGATTCCAAGAAAGGCTTATTCGGCCGCTAAGGCTGACTAGCTACTGATTCGCAGGAATAGCGCAACTAGGGCGATTGATAATACACCCGCTATCAAGATGCCGCCAAGTATTACTAGGCTGCCAAGCGTAAACACTGCAGTGATTCGCTTCCAGACTGGAGTGGCCGCTTGTGCGGACTCTTTTGGTGTGATTTGGTGTTTCATGATCTACGCTTCCTAATGCGATGTAGTCTAGTAGACAGGTGATTCAGGTGAGGTTACGCCGCTGGCAAAATATTGCTCTTTCCTTTGTGGGCTTGGCTGTTTTTGGCGCATTGGTATTTGGTCTGATCTACAAAGTGCCAGTTGTGGTATTTCAACCGGGCGAGCCATCAGATTCAGCAGATTTTGTGACTGTGCTTGGTGTCGAACCAAACGGAGGTGAGTCTCAGGTTCTTATTACAACTACGGTTGTTGTGACAGAGCCTCCTGCGTTGCAGTGGCTGTGGTTGAGATATGTCAATGACTTCAATGAGTTCGAGGAAACCGAACAGTTCTTTGGCACAGACACAACCGAAGAAGAGGTAGACGCATTCAACGACGCTGAAATGGTCAACTCACAGAATGCTGCAGAACTTGTTGCGCTCGATCAAATAGGTCTCGATGTTTCTGATTCTGAATTAGTGGTTGCAGAAGTCATAGATGACACAGCTGCGGTAGGAGTGGTGGAAACTGGCGACGTGATTACCGAGATCGATGGCACTGAAGTTAAAACTGCTGGCGAGCTGATTGATTTCTTAGTGGATAAATCTCCGGGCGACACGTTAGAGCTAACTGTTCTAAGTCCAGACGCAGATGAAACCGAAGTGCGAGAATTAGTTTTGGGAGAGTTCCCAGACGAACCTGACAGAGCATTCGTTGGCATTCAACCAGGGGAGAGAGTGTTGGTAGACGAAGAAGCCCTCGATGCTCTGCCCTTCCAGATAGAATTTGACTCAAATGAAGTTGGTGGACCATCTGCGGGGTTGGCCTTAACGATTGAAATTCTGGATCAATTGTCTGAAGGCGACTTACTTGGTGGAACTGACATTGCCTTTACTGGAACTATTCGCCTTGATGGCAGTGTCGGTGGAATTGGCGGGCTCCCTCAGAAAGCTGTAGGCGTCCGCGACTTCGATGTTGATACCTTTATTATCCCCGTGCAAGGTGGTAGCGAAGAGAACCTGCGTCTAGCGACAGAGTTTGTAGAAGGTGGAGTTAATATCATCGAAGTTTCGACGCTTCAAGAAGCTCTGGACGCCATCGAAGAACTTGGCGGCAATGTTGATGTACTTGATGGGTTAGGCGAACGCCTCACAGCTCCCTAAAATCATTGCGTAAATTGTGTCACTTAGGGGCAAGTTAGGCGCTTTAGCCTCTGTCCTGGTTGGCTTCACCTGAGTTAACTTGCCAAGGTCGCTACAGGGGTTCTATTGGCGGTCTAAGCTCGTGTGATGGCAGCTTTTTCAGGTAGCAATTTGACACCAAGCGGCATAGCGGCGGCAGAATTTCCGACGTCGTTTCGAGGTTATGACACCGAGGCCGTAAGAGACTTCTTAAATGATGTCTCAACATTAATTTCTGAATTGTCGGAACAATCGAATTCCGAAGTGGCAGATTCCATCACGACTAACCAACTACGTGAACTGAAGAAAGAGAACCTGCGGCTCAGGTCAAAACTAAAGGCCGGGACATCTAACAAGGCCGTCACTCAGAGTGGCGACTTGTCTGATGACCAAGTTGCGTCTGCTTTGGGGCGTGAAGCTACACGTATCTTGGAAGCTGCTCGTGCTGCAGCAGCTGAGATTGTCGACAAAGCTAACGATGATTCAGATGACATTAAATCTAACGCTCGTCGCGAGGGCGACAAGATTATTAGCAACGCTTCGGATGTATTGGAATCCAAGCGTGTTGAGGCTGACCGAGAAGCAGCAAAGACTGTTGCGGTAGCAGAGAAGCAAGCAGCCGAGATTAGAAACATTGCACAGACCGAGTACGATCGAGTGCGTTCAGATGTCTCTAAGGCAATGACAGAAGCTAAGCGTGTCTTGAAGAACCAAGAGAAGCTATCTAATCAGAAGGCAGACCAAGTTGTCGCCGATGCTGAGGTCTACCGCAAAGAGATTCTTTCAACCACTCTCAAACAAAGACGCACAGGCTCTGATGAGCTTTCAGCACTTTTGGAAACTAGAGATGCTCTTGCGTCTTCGCTATCTCAAGCACAGCGAAACCTTGACGCACTTGTCGTCGACCTTGATGAGGTCAATTCTCGCCCTCCAACAGTGTTCCCTGACAACCACTTCGAGCAAGAGCTTGCTCAGGCGCTAGAAGAGCTAGAGGCTAAAGCGCCTCAGATCTTGGAAGATCCGGAAGCCTTAAACGATGTACAAGACTCGCTGGACAAGTTTGGCCTAGCCAAGCTAGAAGTTGGCAGCCTCGAACCTACCGTCACTCAACAAGATCTTGATCGGGTAGAGATAGACCTGCGACAGCCAAAAGAAAAATCAATCGAAGATTTTATCGATCTAGATATCGAAGCTGAAGCGCCTGTCGCTGAGAAAGTTGCTGCGGTTAAAGCTTCCGAGAAGGTCGAAGTTGACCGTACCGAGAGTGGGATTGTTGTTCAGTTCTCTGACACTGACCCAGTCAACACCGCTGTGCTAGAAGAGACAGCCGAACCTGCCGACACCTTTAGTGATTACGAGGGGCATTGGGATTCGGTCATTACTACAGTTTCTGGACGCTCCTACGGCACAGCTGTTGACGAAACACGTGGAGACCTTCCAAGCATGGAGATCATGCCGGACTCTGTACCTGAAATCTTTAAGGATAGAGACGTCGCTCTTGCTCGACTTGGGCCTGAGTTGCGCAGGCAAATGAAGCGTGCCCTCAATGATGATCAAAACGATGTGTTGGATCGTATTCGTCGTGGCACAGGTAACCCAAGTGTTAGCGAGCTGCCATCTAACGAAGAGCAGATTCAACACTACTTCGATCCACTTAGAGCTAGCTTGGGCGCTGTTGCAGACTCAGCCGCAGAAATAGCCGATGGAGAGGCCGACCTTGTAGCTATCGATTCAATCGCACTGCAAATGGCTAGACACTTAGTACTCAGCCTTCGCATACCTATGATCGACAAGATAGAGAAGAGCCCAGACTCTGATCGAGAGCTCCTCTCAGATGCAATCCGCTCTATTTATCGGGACTATAGAAATGCACTCTTAGTACCTTTGTTAGAAGATGCATTGTTCGAGGTTTATGCAATTGGGCACTTTATGGCACTGGATCAGAATGCTGAGACTCGCTGGCTAGTTGACCCAAGGCTCGAACCAGATCCACTATGTGAGATCAACTCTCGTACTAATGGGCTAAAAGCAGGCGATATTTATCCGAGTGGGCACAATTATCCGTTGTCGCTGCCAGGCTGTCGTTGCTTGCTAGTTTCGGTTGATTAGTACCGCTGAGCGCCTAGAATTTGGGTGGTGCTTACTAGACTTCAGAACTTCTTTACTGGTACAGACAAAAGCCGTTTGTTCGTCTTTATCTTTGCTGCGATCCTCATCCTGCTTTCATCAGCGTCCGGAATCTCGAGGTTAGTCACAGACTTCTGGTGGTTCCAATCGGTCGACTACACTTCGATCTGGTCGAGCATCTTGCTAACTCAGGTTGTGCTTGGCTTAGTCTTTGTCGTCCTCGCCATTGCTATCGTTGCAGTCAACCTTTATATCGCTCAAAGGATTGCTCCGACTTCTTTAGCGGGCGATTTGAGCGACTATCTCACAAAGCGATTCACCGAGATTCTCGAACGCTCGAAATTGTTGGTCATTGGTGGCGTTGCAGGCCTCGTTGGTTTGGTGTCTGGTAGCCAAGCAGCGTCGGAGTGGCAGTCGTGGATTTTGTTTACTAACGGCTCATCCTGGGGAGTCGAAGACCCAATACTAAACAGAGATGTTGGGTTCTATGTTTTTGACCTTCCCTTTATCACCTTCGTAAACGATTGGTTGTTCTGGCTCCTCATGGTTACAACTTTGTTGACTGTGGGCGTCTACTTTCTTGGGGGAGCGTTCAACCCAGCCATTCGCAAGATGACTCTGGTTGATTCTTCAAAGCTGAAGCTGCATATATCGTTGCTAGCGGTGGCCTTGGTGTTGGTCCGAGCAGTCGGCTATTTCTTAGACCGCTTTGAGCTTCTATATTCAGACTTTGGCGGTTTTAGAGGTATTCTTTCTACCGATAATCAGATTCGGCTACCGGGTCTCGTGCTCATGATTCTGATAGCAGTCGTTGCAGCCGTCTTCTTGATTCTCAACATCCGCCGTAAGGGCTGGGGCTTTGCCGCAATTGCTCTCGGGCTTTGGGGTCTGTCTCATATTGCTGTTCTCGGCATCTTGCCAAACATCTATCAGCGTCTACGCGTTGACCCGGTGCGTAGTACGAGGGAGGCTGCGTTTGTAGAACACAACATAGCTTTCACTCGTCTCGCCTATGGTCTAGACGAGATTGATGAGCGTGTCGTTGACTTTCAGCCAGGGCTGACTGCTAGCAACGCCGATGCAACAGAAGCAGTGTTTGAGTCTGTTCCTGTGGTTGACCCTGATCGAGCGGTTGATGAATTCAGAATCAATCAGACAATTCGTGGCTTCTTTGACTTTGACGGTCCGCTAGATATTGATCGATACGAGATCGACGGCGAGTTGCGTCCAGTAGTAATTGCTGCTCGTGAGCTGGATTTATCGGAGGTTCCAGCTAATTGGGAAGATCGCAGTATTGTCAACACACACGGCTATGGAGCCGTGGCGGCAGTAGCTAATGAGCAACCAGAAAATACTGAGGGTGTTGGTCTCGAGGAGTCCCAACCTTTGGACTTCCAGCTTGAGGGTCTTGGGTTGGAAGAAACAATTGTTGATGACAGATTCCCAGAGGACTTCAACGAGCGACCGCAGGTATATTATTCACCGGAACTAAGCGGCTATGCGGTTATTGGAGCCGATCGCGATGAGGTAGATTTTCAGTCAGCAGATAACACTAGTGTGGAGTTCCGTTACGACGGTGAGGGGGGAGTTGGTATCGATGGCTTGTTCTCTCGGTTGGCTTTCTCACTAAGGTTTGCCGAGCTCGATCCACTTATCTCGGGCTCGCTCACTAGTGAGTCACGAGTCTTATTGAACCGTGACATTGTTGATAGGGCGAGAGCTATTGCTCCATTCTTGGCTTACGATTCAGACCCGTACCCAGTTGTCACAGATGGTCGTATTGTCTGGATTCTTGACGCTTACACAGTTTCAAACGATTTCCCGTATTCAACCCAGGCTCAGACGACTCTAGGTGGGGCAGCAGACTTGAGCGGCGGCTACAACTACGTGCGTAACTCGGTAAAAGTCGTTATCGATTCATTCGATGGGACAGTGGATTTCTATAATTTTGATGAACAAGACCCATTGCTGCAAGCTTGGTCCAGTGCTTTTGGCGACTTACTCAAGCCAAGTTCTGAACTTTCGGAAGACCTTCGGGCTCATGTCCGGTATCCACGCGACATCTTTACAGTGCAGACCGATATGTGGGCCGATTATGTGATCGATGATCCGCAGGTGTTTATCCAGGGTGACACTTCTTGGTCTATTGCCAACGAGCCTTCCAACTCTCCAGTTGGTTCTGAGGATACCGACGTTCTTGGTCCTGCGGGAGCTATGGCGGCTCAGTACACGTTCAACCGAGTTCCTTCAGTCGATGGGGTAGTAGAGCCTGAAAACGAGTTTGTAATTCAACGTTTGTTTGCTCCGCGTAACTCGAACGATGACAGGGCCCGTAACCTCACAGGAGTCATGATGGCTCGTAGTGACGGTGACGCCTATGGAGACTTAGTCTTGGTGCGGTTGCCTTCTGGTCAGGTGCAAACCCCTGACATTGTCGACACTGAGATTAGAAAGCTAGCGTCGCTGACTAACTACAACCGTCAGCGTGAAGGTAACACAATTGACTTCGGTGAAATGCACTTAGTATTTGCTGAAGACAATGTTGTCTATGTGCGCAGTGTTTACGCCGAGATTCCTGGTGACGGTAACGTCCCAGAGCTCGTTCGAGTTGTTGCGTCTACTGGTGACACACAGCGGGCGATGGGTTCAACGCTAGAGGAAGCAATAGAACTTCTTGTCGGAATTGGCGAGGGTGAAGTTGTCGAGCTAGACGTTGATGATGACGGCAATGTCGTTGAGCCAGCCGAAACTCCTGACGAGCTGGCCACGCCTGATATCGATGATGATGACCCAGTTGTTGTGCCTGATGCTGACGATGATGACGACGCTGATGACTCCCCAGTGACCCAGCCAGGGTCTGTGACGGATTTCTTGCGTCAAGCTGAGGACTTGCTTGAAGAAGCGGATGAGGCCGAAGCTGATGGGGACGCTGATTTAGCTGCCGAACTACGTGCTGAGGCGAATGATGCAATATCTTCGTCGCTTGACTTGTTAGGAGGGTAACTATGTTATTTTCCAAGAAGAACCAAGATTCAGATTCACCCGCACCAGAAGAAGGAATACATCTTATTCTGGGCACCAAGATGGCTGGCCCTCACCCTGAAGGTATGTCAACGATTAGGTTTGGGATGGGCTGTTTCTGGGGAGTCGAGCGCCTCTACTGGGAGCTAGACGGTGTTTACACAACTTCTGTTGGATACGCAGGTGGCGAAGATGAGGCCCCAACATACAACAAGGTATGTAGCGGTCGCACCGGTCATGCAGAGGTTGTCGAAGTCGTTTATGACCCGACGAAGGTTTCCTTAGACGACCTGCTAAAAGTATTTTGGGAGAACCATGACCCAACTACTAAGGACCGTCAAGGCAATGACAGAGGATCACAGTATCGCTCGATTATTTTGACTGACGACGCAGAGACAGCGGCGTTCTGTGAGAAGAGCAAGGTTAGATACGACACTGCTCTAGTGGCTGCTGGGCATGATGCAACCGTGACAGAGATAGTGGTAGATACCACCTACTATCTTGGCGAGGACTATCACCAGCAATATCTGGCTAAGAACCCAGGTGGTTACTGTAACCACGGCTTCTGCCAGGTTGAATACGCAGCTACATAGCTTCTGAAGCCACAGAGTCATTACCCACGCCTTATAGCCGTTAGGCCCATGCCAGACTCGAAGATCTTTAGATACTCTTTGGTGGATGGCGGCCGATATAGAAGTATTAAAGGCAGTTGCCGGACTAGTGGGTTTCGGTATAGGTTTCTTCGCCTTTGCTAGTTATGCACATCAAGTGCGACTAGGTAAGTGTCGACCTCATCCAGTTAGCTGGTTGATCTGGTCATTCGCTGCCGTAGTGGGGATGCTAATTCAGTTTAACAATGGCGCTGGGTGGGCTGTACTTCCGGTTCTAAGCACTGCAGTTGGTTGTCTGTTAGTCATTTCTCAGACAGATCGCAAAACCTGGCAAGACTTCACCACAAAGGATTGGGCTAATTTGGTGATAGCTCTTGGAGCTCTAATCGGCTGGTATCTAGTTGATCAGCCCGAAGTTGCTGTAGTTATGCTTTCCGTTGGTACGTTCATTGCGTTTGCGACGACAGCGCATAAGGTTTATCGAATTCCCTTCGAGGAGCAGCTATCGATCTATGTGATCTCAGCGTGCAAACAAGTTGTAGGCGCAGCCGCTGTGACATCTTATAGCTTTGTGACTGTCTACTCGTTCAGCTTCGCCATAGTGATGAATGTAGCCGTGGGTCTATTGATTTTCGTCAAGCGACGACAGTTAATGCCCGCCAAGAAGAGCGATTTGGTACTAGCCGGACCCTGATTCTGTCAAAGGTTTCATAAAGCCACATTGCCTGTTATCGTTACTAGTCGCATCGCGGGGTGGAGCAGTCTGGTAGCTCGTCGGGCTCATAACCCGAAGGTCGCAGGTTCAAATCCTGCCCCCGCCACTAACCCAAAGGCCCGGAATCTCAACAGTTCCGGGCCTTTGTCGTTTTCGACGGAAGAAGGCTAGAAGAGTTGCAGGCAACAGCGAGGCAACATCTGGCAAACGCTCGGGAGTCGATTTCGGCCTTGGACAGGCGCTCGATTCGACTGTCATGCGGCTCAGCGACGGTTGCCGCAGCGATTGATGTCAGTGGGTTGTCGTACTATCGGGAGATGGCTAGATGTACAGCTCCAAAACGGGGGCATCGCACGGCAAGCGGTGCCGCTGCCTGTCCAGTTCACGGCGGAGGACGGCGTTCTTACGGGTCCTACTCACAGGGCGTCTCGTACTCGTCGTTCGCTCAGTCGGCTCCAAGCTCGACGAGGCAGGCCGGGAGGACCAGCTCATCTAGTGGGTCAGTCCGGCCATCCTGGTCGCCAAGCGACTCGGTTGTTGCCTACACCCCTGAACAAGTCCGGGCGCTGACTCCGTATCGGCGAACGGTGGAGTCACAAGGTCAGCTGTCGGAACTGCGCGACCTATTTCTCTGCCATGCATGGGACGACCGGCGAGGTGTCGCCACGGACTTGAATGAACTGCTCGAAGCTGAGGGAGTGACGGTGTGGTTCAGTGAGAAGGACATCTTGCTCGGCCAACCATTCATGCGTGAGATCGACCGAGGTTTGGCAAAGTCGCGCGCCGGGCTCGTTCTGGTCACGCCAGCCTTTCTGAAGCGCGTCGATAATCGAGGAGTGTCGGACAAGGAACTCTCTGAGCTCTTGGCTCGCGATCAGCTGATTCCGGTCGTGCATGGAACTACCTATGACGACGTCCGAAGGGTCAGCCCCTTGCTCGGTTCGCGACACGGCCTCGACACGGCGGAGGATTCGATGGGGGTCATCGCAACCAAGATCGCCGAACTGGTGAAGCTCTAGGACGGCGCGGTTCTCAACCTGAATTGCGCCTCGCCGGAGCGGTATAGCGGTCAGCGAGGGCCATATCGAG
>CAZYMB010000016.1:27508-29763 GCA_964648795.1 uncultured Acidimicrobiaceae bacterium | reverse complement strand
CAGCTAAGAAAAAAGCAACAGCTAAGCGTCGTCCAGCGGCTAAGAAGTCAGCTCGCAAGACAACAGCTAAGCGCAAGCCAGCAGCTCGTAAGACAACTGCTAAGCGCAAGCCAGCAGCTCGTAAGACTGCAAAGAAGAAGACAATGGCTCGCAAGCGTCCAGCTGCAAGAAGAACAAAAGCTCGTCGGTAATCTTCGACAAGCTTCCTAGCTACTTGCGTAGCTAGTTAAATTAATTAGGAACTGGGGGCCGTGAGGTCCCCAGTTTTTTTGTATGCTTCCAACATGACAGCGCAATATATTTACTCGATGCACAAAGTCGGACGTTACTACCCACCCGACAAACAAGTACTAAGCGACATTTCACTATCGTTCTTCCCTGGAGCAAAAATCGGAGTACTCGGATCAAACGGCGCTGGTAAGTCATCGCTTCTAAAAATCATGGCTGGCCTAGATGATGGATTCACTGGAGAGGCAAGACTGACGCCAGGTTTCAGTGTCGGCATGCTCGAGCAAGAACCGCAACTGGACGACTCAAAAGATGTCTTGGGCAACGTCATGACCGGGGCGTCGGGGGTAACCCAGCTACTAGCTGACTACGAAACCTTGATGGCAAAGTGGGCGGACCCTGATGCCGACTACGAGAAACTCGGCGCCCAACAAGCAGACCTCGAAGACAAGATGACCGCCGAGAATGCGTGGGATGCGCAACGTCTAATTGAAGTTGCCATGGAAGCCTTGCGACTACCCCCTAAAGATTCAGAGGTTGGGCATCTATCTGGTGGAGAAAAGCGACGCGTTGCACTTTGCAGGCTTCTAATTTCGAAGCCTGACCTACTGCTACTAGATGAGCCGACAAACCATTTAGATGCAGAGTCAGTTGCTTGGCTAGAGAAGTTCCTCGCCGACTACGAAGGTACAGTCGTCGCCATAACGCACGATCGGTACTTCCTCGACAACGTAGCGGGATGGATTCTTGAACTTGACAGAGGTAAAGGAATACCGTTCAAAGGCAACTACAGCTCTTGGCTTGAACAAAAGCAAGAACGCCTTGCCCAAGAAGACAAAGCACAAGATGCCAGAGCCAGAACCCTTCAACGAGAGCTTGAGTGGATTCGGATGGCACCAAAAGCCCGTCAGAAGAAAGGTAAAGCGCGTCTTGCCGCATATGACCAACTACAAAAGGATCAAGAAGCTTACGATCCTGGGTCAGGCAAAGTCCAAATAGCTATTCCACCAGGGAACCGTCTAGGAGACCAAGTAATCGAAGCCGAGGACGTCTCGTTTAGTTATGGAGATCGCCAACTAATAAGCGATCTCAACTTCACCTTGCCTCCTGCAGGGATTGTTGGAGTTATCGGAGGCAACGGTGTAGGAAAGACCACACTCTTTAAGATGCTTACTGGCAGTGAAAAGCCAGACTCTGGCACAATCACACTCGGTTCAACTGTTGAGCTTGCCTATGTCGATCAGTCACGAGATGCCCTAGACGATAGCAGCACTGTTTATGATGTGATCACTGGCGGCAGCGACATCATTATGGTTGGCGGTAAGGAAGTTAACGGTAGGGCCTATGTGGCGTCGTTTAACTTCAGAGGCTCTGACCAACAAAAAGAAGTTGGCGTCCTGTCGGGCGGTGAAAGAAACCGTGTTCACATGGCCAAGATGCTACGTCAAGGTGGAAACGTTCTTCTACTTGATGAACCAACAAACGACCTGGATGTCGACACGCTAAGAGCTTTAGAAGATGCTTTGGAGCGCTTTGCCGGTTGTGCTGTTGTAATAAGCCACGATCGCTGGTTCTTAGACCGAGTAGCGACTCACATGCTTGCATTCGAGGGAGATTCAAAAGTACGTTGGTTCGAAGGCAACTTCAGCGAATACGAAGCTTTCCTGGAAACTCAGTCTGCTGAGTGAACCGAGATTTACTCATCTAAGCCGAGCGGCGCTGTGCTCGCAGGTTGAGGCTCTTTCTGGACCAACGAATAGATCAGCAGGGTCTTTCAGCTGTCCCAACGATCTACTTATGAAGTTGAACAGTTCTAGTAGTTCGTCTTTACTTACAGCGTAGTCAGCGTAGAGGTCTTCTTCATAGTCAAACACTTGGACTGTGGTGTCGTCGTCAACATTACTGATGTTGTCTTTTTTGTCTAGCTTTATCACAACAAGTTTGCGGTCGTCTGTCTCGGCTGCGTGTGCAGCTTTGATCTCTTGTATCTCTTGCTGCAAGTCTTGGTTATCAAGAAGGAGTCTTGA
>CAZYMB010000016.1:9936-27408 GCA_964648795.1 uncultured Acidimicrobiaceae bacterium | reverse complement strand
AATACGCCAACTTTACTTAGTAGTCGCCCCTATTTGCCGAATTAACCAATATGGCGCGTTCTGCAAAGACAACAAAGACAACTACCAAACCCAAGGCTAAAGCAGCTAAAGCAAAGCCAAAGAAACAGAATTGGGAAAGTCGAGCAGTAAAGCGCCCAATCGAAGCTGGAGCATCGCAAGATTGCCCTTTCTGTGGATTGCAAGTTGCTTTCAAGGCTAGAGAACGAGCATCACAAGTCATCTGCAACATCTACGAAAACGGCGCCTGGATTAGAGTCGAGCACTACCACGACAAGTGTTACACCAAGGCCAAGAAGCCTTACGGTAAGGCACTTAAGAAATAGCCCGATCAGCTAAGATTCACTCTGTGAACCAAGCAAACGATCATGAAATAGCAGAACAAATAGCAACCGAAGTCGGCGAGTTACTTGTCAAAGTGCGTGCCGAGCATTCTGATACACCACCGAAAGAGTTAAAAGATATTGGCGACCAACAAGCTCATGATCGCATAATGGAGATGCTCACCGAGCTTCGCCCAGACGATGCCGTGCTAAGCGAAGAGGGTGCCGACGATTTGGCTCGACTTAACTCTGACCGAGTGTGGATTGTAGACCCACTTGATGGGACACGAGAGTTTTCCGAAATCCCACGAACCGACTGGGCTGTACACATCGCATTAACTGAGAATGGAAAGCCAATTGTTGGAGCTGTGTCACTACCTGCTCAAGAATTGACTCTGTCTACCAAGGAACCAATAACGTTAACCGAACCAACAGACAAGCTACGAGTAATCGTTAGCCGAACAAGACGACCGGCTCCAGCTATTGCGTTAGCTGAAAAGTTAGAGGCAGAATATATAGAGATGGGATCCGCTGGCGCCAAAGCAATGGCTGTGCTTCGAGGCGAAGCCGATATCTATGCCCATGCTGGTGGCCAATATGAGTGGGACTCGTGTGCGCCAGTTGCAGTTTGTGCAGCAGCTGGACTTCATTGTTCAAGACTTGACGGCTCGCCAATGACGTATAACCACGAGAACCCATACCTTCCTGATCTATTAATCTGTAGACCTGAGTTGGCTGAACAATCTTTGCAAATCTTAAGCGAGCTACCCGAAGACTGATGCCAGCAAGTAGGTATCGGGCAGCACAGCGCCGCTTGGCTGTCCAACTAATTCGCCCTCGCCGCATTCCTCCGCTGAGGAGAATGGTTGTGGTTGGTTCGGTGCTTGGTTGGGAAGTAGCTAATTGGAAACTACGAGAAGCTCGTAAGCCTGACTCTCGGAAGTTGCTCTCAGTCAGGCTGAGGAAAGCTGCCGAGAAGCTCGGTCCCACTTACATTAAGTTAGCTCAGATCATCTCAGCCGGACAAGGCGTCTTTCCAGACGAACTAGTAGAACAATGCAAACTATGCCGAGACTCGGTCCCAGGCGTATCGTTTGAAGAAGTACGAACAGTAGTCGAAGATTCTACTCACAAAGACTTGTTCGATTCTTTCGCAACATTCTCGCCTACTCCAATTGCAGCAGCTTCGATTGCCCAAGTTCACACAGCTACTCTTACTGACGGCAGCTCAGTCGTCGTAAAAGTGCAGAGACCTAACATTCAAAAGTTGGTACGACAAGACTTGGCTGTCATGTCAACGTTCGCTCCTCTATTAGTGGGGAGAATCAAGGTTGCTGCACTTGCTAACCCCCCAGCTCTAGTAGAACTTTTCGCCGAGACAATCTCTGAGGAGCTCGACTTCAGGCTAGAAGCTGAGAATATGGAAGATATTCGGTCGAGCCTCATCGAACTTGAACGAGACGAGTTTGTTCTCCCGACACCGGTTAAGGAACACACCTACAAGCATGTTTTAGTTATGGATCGACTTGATGGCGTTGACTTCTCTGATGCAACTCGCCTTGCGCAACAAAATGTTGACACTGAAAAGGCCATCGCTGATCTCCTCTTAGGTTTTCTCGAGGGAGCTTTTCTCCAAGGCGTCTTCCACGGAGACCTTCACGCAGGAAATCTGAAAATCCTTCACAACGGCCAAATAGGTTTAATGGACTTTGGAATTACGGGACGACTGACCGACCGTGAGCGAGTTGGCTTTCTAAAAATGCTTTTCGCTGCCACTACAAACAATCCACTAGGCCAAGTCGAAGCACTGGTTGATCTAGGTGCCCTGCCACCTGACACGAATACACAGGAAATGGTTACCGAACTCGGACTCGACAGAACAATGGATGCATCAGCGTTGTCCCAAGAACAGCTTGTCACAGAAATAAGACAGCTACTTAAAGGGCTCCTCTACTACGGGGCCAAGTTGCCGAAACCATTAATGCTCTATGCCAAGAATCTGATTTTCATCGAGAATTCAATCGCCGAACTTGCTCCCCAACTTGACCTATTTGAACTAGTTAACAATGTAGCGATGCATTTTGCTTCAGAACATGGTTCAAGCATCACCAAACAACTCGGTGTCAAAGAAAGTGACTGGGAGCTAGACCTAGATGGGATCAAGGCTGGTTTCTGGGTTGACCCCAAGAACGAATCTTTAACCTATGCAGAACTACTAGAACGACGTAAGGTCATAAAATCCCGGCTCGGAAACGACTTCTCGATCGAATAAGGCATGAGTTTCTGCTATCTTTAGCTCGGTGAGATTACTCGTAGCTGAATGTACTGTGAACTATTCGGGCAAGCTAAGCGCCCACCTCCCTCGAGCAATCAGGCTGCTTATCATTAAGTCAGATGGATCTATCTCAATTCATTCCGACGGCGGCGCCTACAAACCAATGAATTGGATGAACTCCCCCAACGTTATGGTCGAAGAAGATGATTCAATACGGGTTACAAACCCAGCTGATGAACTCTTGGACATAACAATCCACGAAAGAATAAGTGACCAAACACACGACTTTGGAGTAGAACCAAGCCTCCAGAAAGATGGCGTAGAGGCGCATCTCCAAGAACTACTGGCAACCGATCCAGAGACCATTGCAACCGGGCTTAAACTCGTTAAACGAGAGTTCATGACCTCGATTGGCCCCGTCGATCTGCTGTGCCAAGATGAGAACGACCAGTACCTGGCTGTTGAAATAAAACGACGAGGCGAGATCGATGGAGTCGAACAGCTAGCTAGATACCTAGAATTCATTGATTCTGACAAAAAATATCGTGGTGTAAAGGGCATATTTGTGGCCCAGAGCATCAAACCACAGGCCAAGGTTCTGGCCGAAAAACGCGGTATTAGCTGCTTAGAGGTCGATTATGACGAGCTGAGAGGTATCCAGAAGCCCCAACAGGCTCTCTTCTAGGCAAAATTCAAGACTTAAATTTCGGTCAAATCCATGGCACACTATATGTAGTGGCCGAAGACGTTAAACAATCTGAAATAGCTAGTCAGACGACTGCCGAAAGCGATGACGCAAACGCGGATGAAGTCGTTGTTGTCGACGACTCAGAAAACCTCAACACTAAACAAGACATGGAGTTATCTGAGCTCCGAGCGTTTGAGCCGACAGACCAATTCTTCTTTGATGACCTTCCTAACAAAGCTGACCCTAATACAAGGTTGGCATGGCTTCCCTTAACTATCAGGGGCTATATTCCAAACGCTGCTCCTCCATCTGCGCCTTTGGCAGAACCACGTCCGGTTACTAAAACAACTGCATGGATCATGGCAGCTGTCGGACTCTACGGACTACTAGCAGGCGCACAAGCTTTTGACTCTTCTACTACTGAAGGTTTAACACCTAGAGGTACACAGTTAGCGGGACAAGACATCGGCGGAATCGACAGAGATGAGCTGAGTGAAGTTGTAGTTAACCTCTCCGAAGAGATCTCAGCACAGACTTTTGAAATTACAGCCAATGGCACGACAGTTCACCCAACGCTCGCAGACTTAGGAATAAAGCTCGATCAAGATCGTACAGTCGAAGCTGCCCTTGAATCTGATGAAAGCGGCGCGTCGATCTTTAGACCAGCCAGATGGGCCATCCGCAATATTCAACAACGTGGCACTGCACCACTGCACTACTCTGTTGACGAAGAACAGTTAGCTAGCGAAGTAGTTCTGGCAGTAAACGACCAGTTCAATATTGTTACTGAGCCGAGCTTCGAGTTTGTGAACGGGTCATTCGTAGTCGTTGGCGGCGAAACAGGCGAACAAATTGCAATGCAGGAGATCGCTTCAAACTTCGAAGCTGCTTTGTTACGTGGAAGCCCATATCAAATTACGCTCGAAACAGAAATTTCTAGTCCGTCAGTGAGCCTTGAAGAGGCCGAAGCCTTGACCGGCGCCGTCGCCGAAGTCGCAAGCGAACCACTACTAATTTCAATACTAGATCAAGAAGTCATAATTCAGCCACGACAAATGCGGGATTGGTTCACCACTACACGTAATGACGATGACGAAGCCGAGTGGGCTGTGCGGGCCGACACCGCTATTGAAACAATTTCAGCAGAGTTCCCGAACCTTGGACTTAGGTCACGGGGGGCTACCAAACCAGATCCAGAGTTCACTGTCATAGACAATCGTCCTATTCTCTTGCCACCGGCCGAAGACATCGAGTGCTGCGACACAAATACCACCGAGCTTCTGAAAGAGGCTTTGGAATCAGACGAGACTACAGCAAGGATTCCATCTCCCGTTAACTTCCCAACGCTACAGGCTCAATGTAAAAGAGACGGACGTGACTTAACTAACTCTGACTTTGCCGGCTCAGAAATCAGACGAGTCACGCTCCAGCCTAGATTCTTACAAGAAAATGCCGAGTATGAAGCCCTAGCTGGGCTTGGCATAGTTGAAGAGGTCAGCAGCTGCACTACAGCGTTCACCGCTGGTCAAGGTCGCAGTCTTAACATCCAAAACTTTGCTGATCTAACTCGTGGCGTAGTTATCGAACCAGGCGAAACTCTGTCACTAAACGAAGAAGTGGGCCAACGCACAACAGCACGTGGATTCGTCGAAGCAGGAGCAATTGTTGACGGCGTTATTACTACCGACAATGTTGGCGGCGGAATCAGCCAGTTCATCACCACATTCTTTAACTCTGCATTCTTTAGCGGAATTGACTTGGTCGAATACCAGTCTCACTCTATTTACCTTGACCGTTACCCTGAAGGACTCGAGGCAACAATCTCTTGGGGTGGGCCAGAACAAATCGTACGGAACTCTACCGACTATGGAATCTTAGTTTGGACCGAACATACCTCTAGCAGCGTCACTGTTACTTTCTACTCGACTCAGCATCTAGAAGTAGAAGCTCTAGATTTGGTGCGACGTAGAACTGGCGTTGCTTGCACCACAGTAGAAGTTGGTCGCCTCATCAACGGCGTTAACGACAGAACCCCCGTGACAGCTCTTTATCGAGATCAAGAAGGCTTTAACTGCGATGGGCAACCGACTAGGGCACAACAAGAACTTGATGCGGAGCGTCTAGCAGCCGAGCTTGAAGCCCTAGGCGGAATCCCAGCTGCTCCAACAATACTCATTCCACCTCCTGGGGAAGTCGACGAAAACCAAGGTGAAGACGACGATGACCAAGTGGCACGTCCAGGCACAACGCAAGGGCAGGGAGTGGGCCCGGCAATAGGCGACCCAAGACAGCCGTTGCCCAGTAGTGGTCAACCTAGACGGTGACGCTATCTACAGCACTTTCGTCCATCGATGATGCTGGCGACAAGCTCTTTGCCAAGCTCCGGGGAAAGCCCTTATACGATCAGATCTTCTATTGGGTTTCCTTTGTCGCCGAATTTTCCATTCTCTGGCAGGTAACAGCACTGCTCATCCTGGCTCCGTTTCCAGAGCTACAAAGACAGTGGCTTCGGCTCCTAATTGTTCTATTGATCGAATCCGTGTTGGTAAACCAAGTTGTTAAGAGACTCACGAACCGATCTAGACCAGAACCAACCAGCGAACTAACCACAAACCCAAGGCGCCCCAAGACGACAAGCCTGCCAAGTGGACACGCCAGCTCAGCGACCCTTGGAGCAATTCTTCTGTCAGTTGCTCGGCCCGGCCTAGCACCGATATTTATTATTCTGGCAATATTGGTAGGAGCGTCACGAATACATAACCGCGTCCACCACACAACCGACGTCATCGCTGGAATTGCGACTGGTATCTTCTTAGCAGTCGTGACCTTATTGGTAACCTAAAGCCTTACTTTGCGGCTAGTAGCTTAGATCTAATATCAAGGAGAAGGTCTGTAACCTCTCCTGCTGAAACCATTTGTCTGGATGCGAGCACACTAAGCTCTGCATCTATAACTGCCATTGCCTCATCTAGGGCGCCAACCGCCTGAGTTGGCTCTATAACGTCCGCTGTTAATTCACTCATATCTATATCAACAACACTACCGGTGCTATTTAGTCCATTTGAGTCCATTATCCCAATCCACAACCGAACCTGTGACTAACTGATCCCTTGTACACTTAATAGTAACGCATGTGGGGTTGACATGGAAGAAAAAAGCAAAGCAAAAAACTTTCGATTCAATAAGTTGCTTGGAGTGCTAGCAGCAGGCTTACTGATGGCTGCTGCTTGTTCGACGAGTGACTTGGGCTTATCGGATGAGTCCACTGATCAGGCAACAACGCTTGGTGGGTCTGATACCACTCAAGCACAGCCAATAACTCCGGAGCAGGCTATCTCTAGCGTCCCGGCTGGTCACACTGTGATTGTGCAAGTCTCTGACAGCCTTAGCCAAATAAGTGTTTACGAACAACCTGATCTAGCTAGTGCTGTAATTCAAAGTTTTGAGCATCCAAGGTTCCCACCAAACATAAGTTCTTCGGTACCAACCGTATTCACCATGGTCGAAAACGCCGAAGCCCCCGAAGGTTGGGCCCAAGTTAATTTGCCAATCAAGCCAAACGGTTCCACAGGCTGGATCAGGCTAAGCGAGGTAACTTTGGCCTCGACACCACTTCGAGTAATCATTGACCGAGACGGTTTCAACCTAAAAGTAATTCAAGCGTCAACTGGCGATAACGGTGAACTAGTTGAGACGACTATTCTCGATGAAACAGTCGGCATAGGCACCGGCGCTTCGGCTACTCCGGTTGGGTCCTTCTACGTCACAGAATTAATACGTTCCACTTCTGAGTTCTACGGTCCGTTTGCATTCGGCTTGTCGGGCTTTAGCGAAGACCTACAAGAGTTTGCAGGCCAAGAAAACGCCATTATTGGCATCCACGGCACCAACGACCCTGATTCGATAGGCCGCCAATCAAGCAATGGCTGTGTCCGTATCGATAATGAGCTTATAACCCTTCTAGCAGACACTCTCCCACTAGGAACACCGGTCGAAATCTTCTAGATAAGGGTCGCACCAAAGTCGCTGCCTATAATACTGCCATGAAGATTTCTCGTAGTAATGGCCAACTTTCTCTAGGCGCTGAAATAGATCCAGCATCAGGTGAAGTCAGCGAAAACCAGACAGATGTCGAAGCATCTGACTTAACAACCCACGGCGTGATCGTTGGTATGACAGGTTCTGGTAAGACTGGGCTTGGAATGGTGCTGTTAGAAGAAGCACTAATGTCAGACATCCCGGTGTTGGCCATTGACCCAAAAGGTGACCTTGGTAACTTGTGTCTTAACTTTCCTGACTTCAACGCAACATCATTTGAGCCGTGGATGGACGGCACCGCAGCTAAAGCTGCTGGCAAGTCAACCACAGAGATGGCGAGTGATACGGCCAGTATGTGGCAGCAGGGATTAGCGGACTGGGGCGTCGACGCTACGCAGATGCAAAAGGTCGCAGCCTCCGACCCAACAATCTATACCCCAGGTTCTTCATCTGGTGTGCAGCTCGATTTCTTGGGAGGCCTCGCAGCCCCAGTAGGTGCTGACGCCGAAACCCTTCAAACAGAAATAGATGCAACTGTTGCCGGCCTTCTGAATCTTGTTGGGATAGAAAGTGATCCTCTATCTGGACGCGAACACATTCTTTTAGCGAACTTACTAAACAACTCTTGGTCGCAAGGCAAGAGCCTCGATATGGCTACGTTGCTGACTCAAATTCAGAACCCCCCAATTCGAAAGCTAGGCGTCCTAGACATTGATCAGTTCTTTAGTCCCGACGACCGCGGTAAATTAGTTCTAAAGCTCAATGGACTTCTTGCTTCTCCTAGCTTTGCAGCTTGGGCACAAGGGGCACCAATCGACATCCAAACGATGCTCTGGTCTGAAAGTGGTGCTGCAAAGTCATCCATCGTGAGTTTGAACCATCTTGAAGAGTCAGAGCGACACTTCGCCATTACTCTGTTGCTTTCCAAGCTAATTTCATGGATGAAGACCCAACAAGGAACCTCAGAACTACGCGCTCTAATCTACATCGACGAAGTAATGGGTCTTGCTCCTCCAAGTGGCGCTCCTTCGACAAAGAAGCCAATTCTGACACTGCTCAAACAAGCCCGAGCGTTCGGTATTGGTTTAGTTCTTTCAACCCAGAACCCAGTTGACCTTGACTACAAAGCAATAAGCAACGCGGGCACATGGATGGTCGGCCGCCTACAAACTGAGCAAGACAAGGCTCGTCTAATTGATGGGCTACGTTCTGCAGACGGCGCAACAGACATCAAACAACTGGAAGAAACAATCAGCTCACTTGGCAAGCGACAGTTCTTGCTTAAGTCAGCCAAGTCTGCTGCTACACCAGTGTTTACCACTCGTTGGGCTATGAGTTACTTGGCCGGCCCACTTGCACCTAACCAAGTCGAAACTCTGATGGCTGACAAAAAGGCAGCTCAGCCTGCTGCTGCAAGCGCTACTCCAGCTCCAGCTGCCGGAGGCCAAGCTGCTCCAACGCCGACAGACGACTCAAGCTCTGCACTTATGCCAGACCTTCCGGAAGAACTGAAGGTTAGGTATGTGACTGCCTCTACCCCGTGGTTGTCAAACGACGGGGTCGACGGGTCTAGCGAATCAACAAAGTACAAGCCAACTTTGGCAGCCACAGTTGAGATGCTATTCGACGACACAAAGGCTGATCTAAGAGAACAAACCACTTGGGAAGCCATTATCCCAGCTAGTGCAGAAGGCTTTGAAGTCAGCTCACTGGTTGAACTCGACCATGACCCTCGTGACTTTACAGACTCAGCGCCCGAGGGCACAACGTATGTTCTCCCTGAGTTCTCAATTACAAAGACCAAAATCAACTCCATTAAGTCAGAGATAAAGAATCACCTGTACACCAGCGAAACTTTGACATTGTTCAAGAATGCCGAACTTAAAGCTTGGTCTAAACCCGGCGAGGACGAAGAAACCTTCAAAGCTCGGTGTGTTCAACTAGCCGAAGACAAAGCAGATGAAGAGGCAGCAAAGATCCGCGAGAAGCTACTAACGAAGAAGGACAGACTCGAAGACGCAGTAGCTAAGGCAGAAGACCGTGTGAACGAACTAAAGACTCAGAAGTCTGGTCGCAAGAGCCATCAACTTCTCGATGTAGGTTCATCGGTTCTTGGAAGTCTACTTGGTGGCCGTTCAACAACTAGCGGTATAACTTCGGCTGCTCGAAAGCTTTCTTCGGGACGTAAGCAGACAGCTGACACCTCTGCCCGTCTTGAATCAGCTTTGAACCGGTTGGAAGAAAAAGAAGTAGACCTAGAAGAGCTAGATGAAACGATAGAAGATTCTCTTCTTGAAATACAAGAGAAGTGGGAAGCAGTCGCTGAGGACTCCGAAGCCGTTGAAGTTCCTCTAGAGAAGACTGACATCACTATCAGTGATCTTGTTCTTGCCTGGATACCAACCAGCTAGGACACTTTTGCCGCTGTTTTACTAGGGTTTTGGGATGTCATAGCCATATGACATAGTTAATACATGACCAAAACAGCTCAACTACAACTCATCAAATTTGACACCACCTGGCAGCTAGATCGCAAGACTATAAAGGTTGGCAAGGCTGGCCTAGCTAGCGCTCGGGCAATTCTGGCCGAGAAACGCTCCATGGAAGACCATTTGGACCAACTAGCCGCCTAGCCTGTCAAGGTGTTTAAACTCGGTCGACTTGGCATTCTAACGCTCTCCAGCGTTGCGCTTCTAGCAACATCATGCGCAGAACTGACAAGCACGGTCGAAGAACCCAACACCCAAACCTCAGACACAGCCGAAGTTGTACGCCACGTTGATGGCGATACAGTTTGGCTCGACATAGATGGGACCGAAGAAAGTGTCCGCCTGATTGGAATTGACACACCCGAAGTTCGTGAAGGTTCTGAACCCATACAGTGCTTTGGCCAAGAAGCCTCAGATGCTATTGCAGAGCTCCTACCCCTCGGCACAGTTGTACAAATACAACGAGACGCAGAAGTACGCGATCGCTTTGACAGGCTACTTCTCTATATCTTTGTAGGAGACACGTTTGTCAATGAAGAGCTAGTCCGACAAGGCTTTGCTGACTCTCGTAGCTTTCCGCCAAATACAGCACGTCAGTCACTCTTAGACGAAGCAGAACGTGATGCTATCGACAATAACCGTGGGCTGTGGGCGGCATGTGATGGGCCTGCCCAGCCATTGAACTAGCCAAGAGCTAGGCAAAAACCAATAACTGCTCTTGTAGAGCCCTCAGGCTTGATATCGCCCCTCATATAGGCTTTTGCAAGCGACAACTCACCGTTTGAAATTTGAGCGAACTGCTCGGTGGTCATAGAAATCTTTACATCTGGTTCGGAAACCTCGACCGCTTCAATTCCAGTGGGTTTTAGCTCTAGCCCTACTTTTTCCTTACCTACTTTTAATTCGGCGCTACATTTAAACCGCTCATCAAGTTTGTCCAGGTTTGCCACTTTGTTAAGTTCTTCAATCACGATTGCCTAGCATACACCACCTACAGGCTTGTTTTTGACTAAGGTCTTGTCGTGTTAGAACTCCTACTCTTCTGGTTTATCATCGCTGCAATCTTAGGCATTGGCGAGATCATGATGGCGGGAACTTTCTTCTTGGCACCATTTGCTGCCGGAGCAACCGTAGCTGGCTTTGCGGCCCTAATCGGGCTCGGGCCTTGGAGCTTCCTAGTATTCATTATTGTCTCCGTTGTTGCCTTTTTGGCACTACGGCCTTTGGCCAAAAAGCTTGAACTCGAATCGAACCCCGAAAGCAGAGGACTTGGCGCAAACCGGCTCAGAGAATCAAACGGCACCGTAATTGAAATGATTCCAGCTGGTCCAGGTGAAGCGGGAATGATCCAAATCGGGTCAGAAACTTGGCGGGCAGAGTCCGCCACAGGGTATGCAATTGCTGAAGGCACCGTTGTTTCGGTTACCGAGGTAATGGGTACTCGCTTAAAAGTACAACCAACAACATAGAGGGAAATCATGGAAGCATTAGTAGGGCTATTTATAGTACTGGTCGTATTTCTTCTAATTTACGTCGCTGCCGGTGTGAAAATCGTTCAGCAGCACGAACGTGGAGTAGTCGAACGATTCGGACGCTTCAAAGAAGAAGTTAATCCTGGACTAAAGGTCATTCTGCCATTTGTAGAAGCGCTAAGACGAGTCGATATGCGTGAGCAAGTAATCGACGTGCCCCCACAAGAGGTAATCACCGAAGACAACGTAACAGTTTCTGTAGACGCTGTTGTTTACTATGAAGCAACCGACGCTAGAAGACTGCTCTACCAGGTAGCTAACTTTGTTCTAGCTGTTACCAAGCTCGCCCAAACTAACCTTCGTAACGTTATTGGCGAGATGAAGTTAGACGAAGCATTCACATCTCGTGAGCGTGTCAACAGCTCACTGCGAGCAATCCTTGACGATGCAACCGACAAATGGGGGGTGAGAGTAGTTCGTGTAGAGATACAGCGAATTGACCCTCCAATGGACGTAATGAATGCTATGCACGAGCAAATGAAGGCCGAGCGAACCAGACGTGCTGTGGTTCTAGAAGCGGATGGTGCTCGCGAAGCTGCGGTAACAAGAGCCGAAGGTGAAAAAGCTTCGGCCATTCTGACCGCTGAAGGTGTAAAGCGACGTGACATTCTTACCGCTGAAGGTGAAGCACAATCAGTCAAAGTACGTGCCGAGGCTGAGCAGTACCGCCAGGAAGTGGTTGCCGAAGGTGAAGCACAGGCAATTGACAGTGTCTTTAGAGCCATTACAGATTCTGGAGCCGACGACCGAGTCATCGCAATCAAATACTTAGAAGCTCTACAAGGCATCGCTGATGGTAACGCTACCAAGATCATCGTTCCAACTGAAATGGGTGCCGTGGCGGGTGCTGTTTCTGGTATTGCAGAAATGATCAAGGATGATGACTTCCCGCAAGCATCAGCTACTAGACGTGAAAGAAAGCGTCCAGCTCCAGTCGGGATAGGGTCTTCTTCACAATCTTCTACTGAGTCGAGCGGAGCAAAAGACAAGGCTAGCGATGCAGTCGACAAGATTCGTCGTGATACCGAAGAGTCGGCTCGACGTGCCAGGGAACAAGCCGAACGAGGGTTTGATCCTAATAATCCTCCACCACCTCTATAAATTTAGAACCTACTTACAAAGGTTCGAATGCCAACTCGCCATCGTCTTCCGACACTAGCTTCCACCCAAACAGGCTAGCCAGAGCTCCTTGGCCTTCTTCTGGACCGTACGCCAGAACACGGTCCCCTGGGTTAAGCATCGCATTAGCTTGTGGCCTGTAAACATACTTGCCGCTTCGCTCCAGTGCGAGTAAGTGAAACCCTGATTCGGTAGAAAGTTCTATCTCTCCGAGTTTTTGGCCAGCGACTTCAGAGTTTTCTGCGATTGGCATTAATACCACGACGTCGTCGGTGTCTCCCAAAGCCATCTCGAGAACCTCATGTAGTTCTTCAGCTCGCTCTACCAGCCAAACCATTTGCTTTGCCTGGTTACCTAGGTCTTCCGCAGCTTCACCAAGGTGAAGTAGCCCTCTAAGTTTGGTGGCTTCTACATCGTCTTGAGCGCAGCGCAGCACCCACAGCTCGAGGCGCTCTTTCATTTCATCTAGACGATCTTCTAAGTGGAGTACTTCTGCGGCCAAAGATCGATCTTTAAATACAAGGGCTGAATATGCAAGGCCAACCGCAACTTCTGAAAGGTCTTTCATTTCTATAACTGTGTCAACGGCTCTGTCTAAGTCAGTTAGAGGTCCATCATCATCGACAATTGATGGTGGCTTCCATTTAGGGGCTCCCACAATTTCACGCAATTTATCAACGCCAGCAGCGGGGCCACGCAAGAACAATACATCGTTGGGTTTGATGATCTCATCGCCATCAGGGTCGACTATCCATTGGCGATCTCTTCTTAGCGCAATCACCCTCATCCCAGTTTGAACCGGTAGTTCAAACTGGGACAATGCCGAGTTGGCAACGATTGAATCGGTTGAGACTACAACTCGATGTGAAATCTCCTCCGCTGCCATAAGATCCATTACAAGCTGCCGTGGGATGCCCAGGCGACGAGTCACAACTCTTGAAATTGAGACAGCAGAGTTTCCAATACTCTCAACAGAACTAATTACTTGGAGAACTGCCGCCATGGCTTCTGCTTCCTTGGGGTTTCTTACAGCCAAGATTGCGAGCGAGCGCATTCGGAATACCAAGTCATTGATCTGCGCCTCTAGCTCGGTAACTTCGTCAGCCATATCCACATCGTCGAAGAAGACCGATGCGTAGGCCAAGTCAACCATCAGCTCGCTGGTGTCTTTAGCATCAGCCAGCATCTCTCTAAGGTTACGATTTTCCATAGTTACGTCTTTCCACAGGCTACATCAACTCTCACAACACCCACGCCCAAACTGCTCCAATAAGCGTCAGAGAGCCGACCAGGTCTAAGCTCGCTGTAACTACTGGAATGCCGTGATTGTCTGGGTCTAGCCCAAAGCGAACCACCAGAATTGTTCCGTAATAAGCGACTATCGATACAAATATGGTTGCTACTAGGCCACCTGACAATATCGATAGAACCAAGGCAGCAAGCTGCGGTGTCGAGTGGTCGAAGACTTCAGCAACAATAAACGAGGACAACCCAAGCGCCACCAAAATTGGGATAGCGATCCTAAAGATCAACAGAATATCTCCAGCAGCTGCGCCTCTAGGCAGAGCATCAGGAGAGACAAGACCCAAGTGAAGCTTGGTTGACAAACGGTTACTTAAGATACCACCCAACGCCCCCGCTACAGAAAGATAGCTAGGAAGTACAACTAGGTAGACAGTAAAAGACGCCAAGCTATCAATTGCGCCTTCAATTATCGAGCCAGCCAAGAGTGAAACAATACCTGCCAGAATCAATACAGGGGTTGACTCGATACACACTCGCCGAGCTGACTTTAAACCCAAACTAATAATTGCTACAACGCTAAGAGCGACGATGATTGCACCAAGGACTGTGACCAGAATCGAACCCAGAACTGACTGTATGAATATGATGCCAACCAGTAGCGCTGGCAGCGTCACCAAATCACCTGCAGCGGTCACGATTGGCGCAGTCACATTATCTAGGTCCCAGTTATTTCGAGTCGAGACTGTCGCTAGCAACAAGGTGATAATGGTAAGAGCGATTGTTGCAATGGCTGCGGAGACAACTGAGACCGTTACAAAATCAAGAAGGGTCAGTACTTCTGGGGAACTAATTGTTAGCTCGGCTACTCCTTTCGCAATGACGCCAACAACCATTGAAGCTAGAAATGACGTTCCAACAACAGCTATCAAGTTTTGAACTAACACGCCATCGGTCTTTAAAGACCATGAAAACGTACCTGCCCTCATCGAGGTTGACAATCGAGAAACAAATGGTCCAAACACATTGCCCCTCAATCCAATAGCGGCGGGGAAGATTAACAAAAGTCCAAGATTCTCAATTAAGACTTCTTCAACTGAAGCCAACAAAAGACCCGCCACCAAAGTGACTAAAATGGCGATAACAAGCGCAACTAAGCTCTGACTAGCATCATGGGTGTCTCTTCCAAGAAGGCCTCCAAGGGGTCTCCAAGTTACCCGTCGAATCAATGGACGAGCGCGCAGAGGCAATGGGCGGCGTTGTTTGTCTGTCCCCATACGCCCAGCCTAACTCTTCACCTAGAGTCCCAGACTGCCAACACTAAATAGATGTGAAACTAAATATTAGACAGTGCGTACAACGCAATTGCTCCGGCAGCTCCCACGTTTATTGAGTCCACCTCACCAGACATTGGAATCTTTATCGTTCGGTCGGCAATCCTGATAGCTGATTCTGTAAGACCTGCGCCTTCGGTCCCAAGCATTACCGCTACCTTCCCACTGGGTGGGCGTTTCATCTGTGAAATGTCTTCGGCGTCATCTGCCGGAGTAAGTGCCCAGATCTCAAAGCCATAAGACCTAAGTTTTGCCATTGCAATCTCAAAATCTTCGACTCTTGCATACGGTGTGCGTAGCGCCTCCCCCATAGAGACACGAACAGATCTGCGATACAGCGGGTCACTACAAGTGCGGTCAAGTACTACTGCATCAACGCCGAGGCCGGCACCACACCGCAGGATTACCCCCATGTTGGTCGGGTTATTGATTCCTTCCAAAATCAGGAGAGTCTTAGCCTTATCCAGATCAAGATCGTCTATATCGTCAACTGGTCTTCTAACAAAGCAAGCTATGCAACCTCTATGTTCGGTATAGCCAGTGATCTTTGAAACAACCTGAGGTTCAGCTGCATAAACGGTGACACTGCTGTCAACATAGCTCGGGAGTGGCTTGGTTCTAGCTCCGTCTATAAGAATTGACTCCAGATCGTAACCTGCATCTATGGCCCTGCCGACCGGTATATCGCCTTCACAAATGAAAACTCCTGCCATATCTCCGCCTGGACGCTCTCTCTTCTGGCGGAGCGTGTGATCCCGAAGCCCCTGAAATACATTGATACGAGGGTCTGCTGGATCAGATATCACGATATTTGGCATAATGTTCAGGCTACCAATGCCAGTAGAACAGACCTTATTGCTATAGCCTCTATAGCTGTGATTAGTTTCAGCACAACTGCAAAACACAAGCCCCTGGCTATTGCATTGTTCGCTACCCTTTTTCTTGGGGCATGCGCTTCCGGAGATGGGACATCGCTTCGTGCGCCAACCGCCGATCAGACAACCACCACTCGTCCAGTCGTGACATCTGCGGTTCCCCAAGAAGAATCAGCAAGCGGGATAGAGCTTAGTTCTCCTGACTTTGACCCTGCTGGAGCTGTGCCAATCTCAGCTACCTGTGCTGGAGGTTCCATACTGCCTACTCTTACTTGGAGCGACGTTCCGGAAGGCACCGTTGAGCTAGCAATCACTCTGTCCGACCAAACTGACTTTGAAAACCCTTTACTGATACACCTGATTGGCGGGATAGACCCATCTGTGAGATCTATCCAATCCGGGTCTCTACCCGAAGGTGCTGTGGAAACATTAAACGATTGGGGA
This sequence comes from uncultured Acidimicrobiaceae bacterium, assembly GCA_964648795.1. GTDB lineage: Bacteria > Actinomycetota > Acidimicrobiia > Acidimicrobiales > SZUA-35 > JAHDDW01. The sequence goes on along the minus strand of CAZYMB010000016.1, from coordinate 11,031 downwards.
TTACAGGGCTTTGGTTCTCCATGTATCGAAGCAATTTCTGGGGATGGAACTGTTAGGGACCTGCAATTTAGACTTCATGCTCTAAGTTCATCACCTCAGATTCAGACTGGCGGTCATGGCAATGATTCTTGGACCGCTATTCAAACCCGTGCCACCGAATCTGCTGCTCTATTGATGCGGTTTGTGCCCGAGCCAGAAGTTATCGAGGAAGTCCCTCTTGAAGAGGGCGAGCCTTTAGACGACGAAGCACCTCCAGAAGCGCAACAACCAGAGCCACAGAGCTCAACGACGCTACCTCCCGCCACTCAAGGATCTGACAATGAGTCAGACGACTCTGCACCTGAACTCAATGCGACGAGTATTTCGACCAACTAAAAAGTAAGAACAAATGGAAACAAGAAAAGACCTAAGAAATCTAGCGATCATCGCGCACGTAGATCATGGCAAAACCACCCTGGTTGACGCCATGCTTTCTCAAACAGGAGCGTTCAGAGAAAACGAAAACGTTGATGAGCGTGTTATGGACTCCGGCGATCTAGAAAAAGAGAAGGGCATTACGATCCTTGCCAAAAACACTTCAGTCAATTGGAACGATCTGACCCTCAACATTGTAGATACGCCAGGTCACGCCGACTTTGGTGGCGAAGTAGAGCGTGCTCTTACCATGGTTGACGGAGTAGTTCTCCTAGTTGACGCTGCTGAGGGGCCACTACCCCAAACTCGCTTCGTGCTACGAAAGGCTTTAGCCAAGGAGCTACCGGTTATTGCGGTGGTAAACAAGGTTGATCGACCAGATGCCCGAGTCTCAGAAGTCGTTGACGAAATATATGAACTTTTCTTAGATATTGGCGCTACCGACGATCAAATCGATTTCCCTATTGCTTATTGCTCCGCCAAGAACGGCTGGGCATCGCTCGAAGACGGCGTTGAAGGCACCGACCTAACGCCACTATTTGAGATGCTAAGAGACAGCATCCCTGCCCCAACCTATGATCCTGATATGCCATTGCAAGCTTGGGTCACCAACCTTGACTCTTCCCAGTATGTTGGCCGCCTTGCATTATGCAGGATTATCAGCGGGACACTAGACAAATC
>CAZYMB010000016.1:0-9836 GCA_964648795.1 uncultured Acidimicrobiaceae bacterium | reverse complement strand
CTAGTTAAAGGCAGGCTGGACTCTGAACTCGTTGGAAATATGAGTCTTCGAATACTTCCGACTGAACGCCCAGATGCATGGGAAGTTCAAGCTCGAGGTGAACTTCAACTGGCCATCTTGGTCGAACAAATGCGTCGCGAAGGCTACGAACTAACAGTCGGCAAACCACAAGTAGTTGTTAAAGAGATTGACGGTGTCAAGCATGAACCAGTTGAGGGTGTAGTCATCGACGTCCCAGACGACTACATGGGCGCGATCACGCAGCTACTGGCCGACCGTAAGGGCCGCATGGAAAACATGACTAACTCTGGCAACGGCTGGGTACGACTTGACTATTCAGTGCCTGCCCGAGGACTAATTGGCTTCAGAACACAGTTCCTAACAGAAACAAAGGGTACTGGTGTCCTAAACCATAGCTTCCAGGGGTTTGAACCCTGGTTTGGAGAACTCAACACTCGTGGATCTGGTTCTCTGGTTTCAGATCGTGCCGGCCAGACCACCACATATGCGATGCTCAGCCTTCAAGAACGAGCTTCGATGCTCTGTGACCCAGGCACAGAGGTTTATTCAGGCATGATTGTTGGTGAAAATTCCAGAGAAGACGATATGGAAGTAAATATCACCAAAGAGAAGCAGTTAACTAACCACCGAGCTTCAGCTTCGGACCAGACTGTGAAGCTCACGCCGCCCAAAAACCTCTCTTTAGAGCAATCTCTAGAGTTTATTGCTGAAGATGAGTGTGTAGAAGTAACCCCGGAGACGATTAGAATCCGGAAAGTGGAGCTAGATCCAATCGAGCGGGCAAGACGACTCAAGGCTATCAAAGCAGCCAAAAGGCAAGAAACTGGCAATTGAGTTAGTGTTTAGTCGATGCTTCGGAAGTCACTTCATTTAGATCCGAGTCTCGGCGCCTCATCTGACATGATTCTTGGAGCCTTAGTTGGGCTGGGGGTAAAGACCCCCGACATCGAATCCCAAGTCTCCAATGCTGGGTTTGGTCCAATTTCGGTTACAACCCAAACTGTAATTCGTGGTGGTATCGAAGGCGTTACTGTAATGGTCGAGCCGCAAACTCCGATCAAGCCAAGTAAGTGGTCAGAGATTGATGACCAGCTAAAACACTCCGACCTACCCGGGAGAATTTCAGCTGGCGCACGCAGCACCTTTAAGCGATTAGCTCGCTCAATTGCAGAAGTTCAACAACAGCCTCTCCAAGACGTAGAAATTGCCAACGAGGCCGGCTTTAACTCGATCATTACTGCCATTGCTGTTTGGGCTGCTATCGCAAAGCTAGACATAGACCTAGTTTCGTCTTCTTCAATCGGCCTTGGCTACGGTTCAGCGGTGAAAGATGACATTAGAGAACCGCTACCTAATCCAACCACCCTGAAGCTCCTAGAAGGCTTACCAGTCAAATACCTCGAGTTGGAAGGAGAGACGGTTACAAAGACTGGGGCTGCTCTTCTGTCCACCTTGGTCGAAACTTGGGACGTTTCAGCCGAGGGCTATATTGTAAATTCATCTCGAGGTGCTGGATCACGGAATCCAGGAACGCACTCAAATGTACTAACGGCAACACTGCTTCAACAGCGAGATCTTGAGAATTCAGTTACCAACCAAAGCCTAGTAAAGCTTGAAACGAACCTAGATGACACCACTGCAGAGGTTCTCGAATACTGCATACAAAAGGTCACAGATGCCGGGGCAACTGATGCTTGGTCTCATCCAGTAACTATGCGGCGTGGCCGATCAGGTGTGACTCTGGTGGTGTTATGCGAGAACGCAATAGTCGACGATCTCAAAGAGATCATGTTTAGGCAAACAAAAACTCTAGGGATCAAAGAATCTATTGTGCAACGTACCTCTGCTTGGCGAAGAGTTGACACCGTGACAGTAGAAGGTCAAGAAGTGCGCATAAAGGTCGGGCCATATGGAGCAAAGCCAGAATACTCAGATTTAGTAACCCTCGCAGAGTCGCTCGATGTTCCTCTGCGACGCCTTAGCTCAAGGGTGATCGAACAGTACCTCGGAAAAGATTAAGCTAAGCTTCAATGAGTAACCCTGAGACTCCAGTATTTCTGTGTTCCGACACAACCCAAACAAGTAAGGTCGATGTTTGCGGTACTGGAATTGCTACTTCTAAAATCTTCCTACTTGACCTACCAACACCTTGGCCAACTGACATTAACGAAACACATCTCTGGGATGAGACCACAGAAGTCCGCTCGCAAGACTACTTCCGGCGTTCACGCTATTTATTAACTAAACCAATTAACAAAGTCCTTAGACTCCGAGTCTTTATCCGTGATGGGGCTCAGGCTCTGTCTGCCCAAACACAACTGGGTGAAGATGAGACGTACTCACAAGGCCTCAAACGACTAGAAGCTATTAAACCCACGGCTTATCAAGGACAAAACACTCTCTTGATCTGCGGCCATAGCGCAAGAGACAAGTGCTGCGGAACTAAAGGCGTTTCTTTAGCTGACGAGGCTACTGAAGCTGGCTTACTAGTCGAGACAGTCTCTCACACAGCTGGCCATCGCTTCGCTCCAACTCTTATTGATATGCCCACTGGTAACAGCTGGGCCTTTGTCGACCTAGATCTAGCTAAGCGAATCGCCAAAGGCGAGACAACCGATGATGACTACCAAAATAACTACCGGGGCTGGTGGGGAGCTAAAGCTGGCGCCCAACAGCTAGCAGTTCGTGATCACAAAATGAAATCAGATGAGTCGATATTAGAAGTCACCACAGACGAAGAAGTCGTGATCCAAACCGAGTCTGGTTCGCAATATCGATACTGCGTTTCTGAAGCTGGTATTGAGGAAATACCTCAATGTGAAGTGATCAACGGCGGGAAGCTCAAGTTCAGAAAGCTCTACTCGGTCGCACCAGTTAGCTAAAGCTAGATTCGTCCTGCACTTCAACGCCGGGTTTGTAGTAGATATAGAAGTTCTCGATTAATTCTTTCACTTCTTCAGGATCAAACCCAAATGCTCCAACTACAGAGATTGACTGCGCATAGATGTGTACTTGCTTGGCGCTGCCTTGTGATAGCAGTAGATCGGCTAGGCGATCTACTGGGCGCTCCCCCGTCACCGGGACCTCTTTGGTGTAGTGTTCATGCCCCATCCCAGTGAAGTTTCTGTTGGTTTCAAAGATGAACTCGTCTGAAACTGCGGATAAAATTGAAACAACGGATATCGGCTCGCCCATAGCGACCTACAATAGCAGCCAAATGGCATGATTTCTTGACCTTAGCGACTACTGTTGTTGCGTGGATTCCCAGCTTCCAGCTCTATACAGGCTTGGCATTGTGGGTGCAGGTCAAATTGCACGCATGACCCAGCAGGCTGCTCTCCAACTTGGGATCACTCCTAGGCTCTTAGCAGAGAGTGCCGCTGACTCAGCAGCTCTAGCTGCCCCTGATGCACGCTTCACTCACCCTGACGCAATCGCAAGCTTCGCCGAGGTTTGCGAAGTAATAACATTTGACCATGAGCGCATTGATATCGGGCTACTACAAGCTTTAGAAAACAACGGAATGCAGATCAGACCAGGAACCAAGACTCTCCGAGCAGCGTTCGACAAGCTCCACCAGCGCCGTGTTCTCTCCATGAAAGGTTTCCAGGTTCCAGCATTCGCTGAAGCCAAAGGCCCTGATGACATAATCGATTTCGCTTCCCGCTATTCGTACCCTCTCGTAATCAAAGCCACTAAAGCTGGCACACAATCTAAGAGCCAGGTTTGGGTTGTGTCATCTGAACCCGAGGCACTTAAGGTCCTAGCCGAGCAATCTCAACAAGAGCTCATGGTTGAGCAACATATGGACATCTTGACCGAGCTAACTGTTGTCTTAGCTCGAAGACCTGGTGGCAACACCCGCACCTATCCTGTTACTGAAGTAACCAACAAAGATGGAGTCTGTCAACATATCCGAGTCCCTGCTGAAATTGGTCCACATATTGCAGCGGAAGCAAGAGAGCTTGGCAAAGAAATAGCAGATTACCTTGGATCAGTCGGAGTTCTTTCTGTTGAGCTCTTCCTCACAGCTGACGGATTAGTTGTCAATGAGATAGCGGCGCGACCTTCGAACGCCGGTCACTTTACAATCGAAGCTTGCACTACTTCTCAATTTGAAAATCATGTCCGAGCAATTCTTGACTACCCACTTGGCCCGACTGAACTTAACTTTAATGCTGCAACCACCCTAAACGTGATTGGTACTAGCGATTGTGATCCGGCCGTTCACCTAGTGGATGCACTGGCCATTGAAGGAGTCCACGTTCATCTCTATGGAAAACTACCAAAACCAGGTCGAAAACTCGGCCATGTTACAGCCGTTGGCGATAGTGCTGACCAGACACATGAACTAGCATGCCAAGCTGAGGCAGCTTTATTGGGTCGTCGCTATCAAAAAGGTGGCGCTACCTAGGCTGGCTGGCGGTGTAAGCGATTTACGCTATGTACATTCTCGTGACCGGACCTTGACTTGATTGATGTCTGAGTCTGTTCGAGCTTGAAATGGTCAAATAGTGATTTGACTACAAATACCAGGATTGGCCCCACTGGAACAGAGAAGCCAATTAGGCCTAGGGATGGGAAGAACCCGGTAAAGGTGTCGACCGCTACCCAAAAAAACAACGTTGGGACTAGGGCCATCAGGCTTGCCAATGCAAATCTACCGACCCAGAGGCCAAGGTTGTAAAGGGGTCCTTGTTCGATTAAAGGAGCACGGAATCCAACGTTTTCGAGACGCACTAGTAAACGACGAGCTGGCTCTTGCCACTGCGACGCGCACAACGCAGCCTCAGCTAAATATGACTCGGCTTTTGCCCACTCCTGACGAACTAGTGCAAGCTCGCCCAATAGGAAATTAGCCATTGGGTGGTATGGATCTTGTGCAACTGCCCTAAGAAGGTGATCTTCGGCTTCTCTGCGGTCTTCACGAAGAATTGCTATTGATGCAGCCTCGAGATGTGAGAGTACATCTGTTGCTCCTAGATCAAATGCCCGAGAGCTATATTGTGCAGCTAATAACAAAGAGTTCTGGCGTACCTTGCCTGTTTCATTCAGGCTCTTAGTCATCCATAGTCGAGCAAGCAAGCTAAACACGATTGGGCTTTCTTCGTGCAACGAGGAACTAACGGTTGCTGTGTCGATAGCTTCGTCGATTCGACCAAGATCGATCAGAATCTCTACTTTGGTAGAAGCTAGAGCCAGCGAGCTTGGCGCTATCGTCCTTGCTTCGCCGATTACCTCTAACGCTGCCTCTGCCTCGCCACCGGCCAGAAGCTGTTGAGCCTTGGCATGTAGTTTAGAAACCTCTGAGACTTCAATTGCTGCGTCTTCTTTATTCGGTGATACCGCCGCACTCAGATCGTTCTTTAGTTCAGTCTCTAGTGAATGATCTAGATACTGCCGCAGAGTCGCTTCGACTTCTTGAACATCTGCGATTGTTGAAACACCATCGATACGGTCAGCGTCAACTGGTAAAGATACGAACTGTGGGTTAAAAGATTTCATGCCAAGCTATGACAACTTTCCTAAGATCTATGCGCGCCGTTTACCCGACCCATAGTTTAGGAAAGAACACCTAAGCTGTCATCTCGAACGAGAAAAAAGTTCTCGAATAGCCTGGTTAAAGTAACAAAAGCGAACTTTAGCTGACAAATGGCTACTTATTTGCTTACAAATCTGATGCTATGACTAACTAACAACACCTGGAATAGGGTTAGCTGTCAAGAAATTAGCCAGGTCTGCAACTGAATTTGGCTCAGATGAAGTCGTTAAATACAGCGAAGGAGTCCACTCAGAAGTAAGTGCATGATATTTGCCAATTCCGGGTCCTGGAACTTTAGTGTTCCCAGAGTCACCGGCAGCCCAGTAGTCAATACCACATTGACCTAGGACACGAACCTGGCTCAAATCCACGGTCTGGCCATCTGGCTGCTGAATACGAATCTCAGATGTCAATAACTCAGCAGTTTGTCCCGCTGCAGGTGCAAGTCTGCTTCCGTTCCAGAAGTGAGCGAAATGTGCTCCTCTGTTCCAAGGTGCAGAGAAGCTACCGTCTGCCTCACGTCTCCATTGAATTGTTCCTCTGCTGGACTCTTCAAAAGGATTCCCTGTAGTCCCGACATTGCCCAAGTAGGCTCCGTTATTTCCAGGCGTAAGATTTACATCGATTGCCTTGTCCCACCGCCCGTTTACCAAACGGTAGTACGCTCCCTCACGAATATTTATGCGAAAGTCAACATTTGGCGTGTGGCCACGCTCAGGAAAGACTGCACAGCGCCACTCAACTCGACGATTAGCATCCGAGTTGTTTCCGTAGATGCCATTTATATTGGGCCCCTCAGCGAAAGCAAAGCCTCCAGGTAAAGCAATTGGAGCATCATGACGACCAGTTATACCGCCATCATTTGGATTTGAGCCATCGCCAGCTCCGACAGTTCCGTCAATTACCTGTGCGATTGAGTATTGACCAGCTACCTGAACGCTGAGACTATTGTTCCGCTCCTGTGTGACACTTTGACTAGTAGTACTCTCTGAATCTTCAGTCGAAGATGTAGTTGATTCAGATGTCGGCACAGCAGGCCCTTCAGTCGTTTCAGCTCCTGCTACAACTCCATTGGAACCAAGGGTCGTAACGGTGCCGACCTCTCCAGCTGCAATATCTATTTCAGCCGACAAAGACTGCGAATCCGCGTCTAAACCATTGTCAGATAACGCAACATCATCATTTCCAGAACAACCCGCAACCGCTAGAACTACTAGTAAACCCAGTGCAAACTTCGATTTCATACGAAAATCACCGCCAACTAACATGGTATACGACTTTTAGGGATAAGAAAAGTCGTTAGTCCAATAGGACTAGGTGGCTCCGAATGTACCTAGTTGGCACGCACCATGTCTGGAAAGTTGGCATACCAGCTATAGGGTTCTGGCTGTCTCATCAGAACCTTCTGCCAGCTCTCAGATGGATCAGACGCAAAGATGTCTTCGACCCGAGGTTCAAACACCCACCAGGACTCAAACATAACTTCGTCTTCAAGTTGACCTTCTAGCCAACCCACATACCCAGAGAAGATACGTATTTCTTCTATGCCACTCGATTCCACCATGTCAGGCTGGTCATCTAAGTCGATTGAATGAAGACCTAGGACAAGGTCGCCGTCGAGATTAGCCGTTCTGCCAAGTGTGATCAGAGCATCATGGTCGATAGGTCCACCAGCAAACAAAACACTTGGCTCTGAAACCAATGAATTCCACTCAGGAGCTAACTCATCGGTCCCAGTTAGAGATAGCTGGTTTACTACAAGCCCTATCGCCCCACGCTCTGAATGCTCTATAACAAGCACCATGGCATGGTCAAACACAGAATCAGCCTGATCTGGGGCAGCTACTAAAAGCTTACCTAATAGCGTTGAGGTTGTAGGTGCCTGATATTCCATAAGCTCTCAAGTTAATAGTCGGCCTAAACGCAGCTAGAATTAGTAAGATGCGAATGCCTAAGGCAAATGAACCTTGTTGGTGCGGAAGCGGGACCAAATTCAAGAGGTGTCACAAGTCGACTGAGTTTGCTATTAAGCCTGCGGCTATAAGCCCTCTACGGTCAGTTCCAGACACAATCGATAAGCCCACGTGGGCAGATGGTGGCACTTTAGTACGTTGGGATGAGCCAAACGTCAAGTCTGACGATGTGATCGCACGTATGCGCCGAACAGCGCTTGAGGCTGCAGATACTCTCGCTGCTCTAGGTGAGCTATGTGTACCCGGTGCCACTACAGAAGATATTGACGCAGCATGTCATGATATGGCTCTTGCACGCAATGCCTACCCAAGTCCTCTCGAGTACCCGGGACATTCGACTCCATTTCCTAAATCTGTTTGCTCCTCAGTAAACGAGGTCATCTGTCACGGCATCCCTGATGCGAGACCACTCGAGGACGGTGACATTATCAACCTCGATGTGACGCTTTTCAAAGAAGGTGTGCACGGTGATACGAATGCAACTTTCTATGTCGGCGACGTGGACGATGCCTCGAAGTACCTTGTCGAAGCGACCCGAGAATGTTTGGCTGCTGGGATTGAAGCCGCCAAGCCTGGTCAACAAATAAATACAATCGGGCGAGCTATCGAAGAGATTGCAAACGAAGCAGGGCTGGGTGTAGTCAGAGACTTCGTTGGCCACGGTGTGGGCGAACAATTCCATACGGACTTACAAATTTGTCACTACTATCATCCACAACTTACAACCGAGATTGAAGTTGGTATGACGTTCACGATTGAACCTATGATCACAATGGGCGACCACAGAGTAAAGATGTGGGACGATGGCTGGACCGCTGTTACAGCAGATGGCTGCAGAACAGCTCAGTTCGAACACACACTTCACATAGCCGAAGATGGCGCGGAGATTCTCACGACACCTACAGACACTTCTAATCATCCCTACTGGGCACTGGCGAAGTAGATGATACGCAATGCAGCATCGCGGGGGCTGATTTGGTTCTCCCTGATAATCGCTTCAATAAGCTGGTCGGGTTTTGTTGCGCAGAGAACCACACTTAACACTGAACGAAGCGCCGAAGTTGCTCAAACAATCGTTGAGAGCCCAGTCGTCCAAGACTTTGTTAGCGCTGAAATAGTAGACCGCACGAAACAAGAATTTCCTCTGGTTTCTGGTCTTGGTGATGACACATTACGAGCATTCGCAGATGAAGCAGTCAGAGATGAAAACGTGCAAGCTACCCTTGCAGATGAATTAGCACAGCTTCACCGACAAATCGTCGAGGGCGATGTTGGTGACAATGTGTCCCTAGATGGACAGAACTTGGGTCGTGCTGGCACTGAATTCTTAAATGAGCAGAGCACTATTCTCGGTGACCTCGTGGGTTCAGATCTAGACATTCCCATCGAACTTGATACTTCCGGGCTTGGCTGGGTGCCTATTCTTAATTCGATACTTGATGTTGTAGTGCCGATTGGCTTAATCAGTTCATCTATTGGACTCATTGCCGGCTTCGTAATAGCTAAAGACAAGCGATGGCCACTTAGACGAGTCGCTTTCTGGGCTGCGGGTATAAGTATTTTTTGGCTTGCTATTGGGTTTGGTCTACCACGTATTCTTGCAGGGGCTGAGAGCGAGACGCTGCTACTAGCAAGTGCAGTTTCAGCAGCCCTATTTAGGACCATGATTACTCCCGGAATTTTCATGGGAGTGCTCGCCATAATATTGCTTGGCCTTAGTTTCCTGATAGTCGGGGCCCCGGATCCTGTTGAAACTGTTACTAAGGCAGGCCCTTTCTCAGACATGGAGCGGGATCTATTCGAAAGAATCGACCCAACCCCTCACCGAGAACCATTCCTTGACGAGCGTGATGCTCCTCAATATAGAGATCCACTACCCCCTAGGGAACCACCACGGCCGTTCTAGGGCAATGCAAATATGTAAGTCAGTGATGTTATGGGTTTGTACTTGCCACGAGAGGCGCTGACCAAGTATTTAAACCTTCAAAGCGAATACGAATCGAGTATTCTGTCCCCGGATCAAGATCTCGGATTGTGTACCAACCGTCAGAATCGGTGCCAACAATTGCGCCATCGACTTCTACCTCAATAGAAGCTGCAGGCTGCCAACGAATCACGATTCGTGAACGATCACTAAATGATGTTCTTAGGTCCTCAGGGACAGGATCTGCCACCAGGTCTTCACCACAATTAGCTGAGCTCACAACAGTGCCAACAGCGTCTTTCGCTTCAACGAGATACACAAGTTCGCCTAAGCGATCAGAGTCAGTGAAAGTCGAAACATCACTATCAACAACACC
>CAZYMB010000015.1:0-38062 GCA_964648795.1 uncultured Acidimicrobiaceae bacterium | reverse complement strand
CTTGTTTCATTACCTCTAGCATCCCACACGGGTCTGACATTTAGGCCCTAAATTCGGCTCTTACAGCAAAGAAACGCAGACAATTTTTCTAGCTACCGCAAACCGCATTTGTTAACATTTAACTACCGTTGTCTGGTTACGGAAGTGTTACGGAAATTGATTCTATCGAAGCAGTTTCTTCGAAGACCTACCGTCCGACATTGCAGCAACTTGTTTGAGTAGCGGGTTGTCAGGGTTTATTGCTAACCCGTGGTCGATGTGCTCTCTCACAACTGGTTTCTGTGCAGCAAAGGCCATCTTCTTTACATCTTCACGAGAAAACTCTCTCATCCCGCTCTTAGCTATAGCGACCTGGTCAACGTCGTTGGTCTTCGGTAGCGACTCTAAGCGCCCGATCTGTTCAGTTCTAATGTGCTCGAAAAGCATTCTTCGCCCAACAACGTGTTCTTTGCTCGAATCAGCTAAGCGGGCCGCTAACCAGTCGCGACGAAGTTTTAGAACCGCACCAACAGAGACCACCAAGGGGATAGCAGCGAGTGTCGATCCAGTATTGATGAGAACGACCATAAATGCTGGAACCAGTATCAGTAGTAATTTTGTTAAAATACCTTCCCAAGTACGTGCAGGTGAAGCACTAACAAATATTGTCTTCAAGCGAGCGGCTTGAAGTAAAGATAACTCAGCTCTCTGAAACCTCGACACCAGTTGACGAGCCCTGCTGCCCAGGTGTCTTTCTGACAGCAAGCTAGGCCAACCCGATAAATCTGCACTGACTAGTGTTTTTGATTCTGAGTTCCAATGTCGATCAACTTCGAATTCTGCGCGCTCTAGATCGTGTTTAGCACCTAGATCAAATACAGACTGTGGAGAGATAGATATGATTTTCAGGTACTCAGTCAAACCGACCTTTGCGATTATTTCTGCTGCGATGTCCAACCTACTGAAGTGACTCTCCGCAATGGCACGCTCAAATAACTGCCCAATGTCAACCAGGCCTCGATCAGCGAGTTCTTCGATTCTCTGACGCACTGATGGATAGCTGACGTCTCCCCCATAGGTACTGGCTAGATACTCTTCTAAACCCCTACCTAAAGTCACCGACCAGTCTCTGTCATCAGCGGCAGCATGAAATAACTCGTGCTTAAGTGTCGAGGTTCCATCAAAACCGAAGAACAGCAGACTAACGGCCTCAGGCCTTGTTAGGAACAATAGCTTCTGATTATCTGTGAGGGACTTAACAAAAGCTATAGATTTAGATTGTGAGCTACCGGCTAAGAGAACAATTTCGTCGACTGGACCAAGTTCTGCTTCGGAGCGTGCCAGAGCAGGTCCGATTCGATTTGTCTTCTCCAAGAGATACTCGAGTGTTGATGATCTTTCAATCTGCCTAAAGTCTACGAACTCATCAAGGTCGACCTGAGTACGACCCACTGATAAATGCATCAGATCTACTATGTAGGCCATCTCCTGCGCTAAGCGCATTGGCCTATCTCGATACCTATCTTCGATCTCTAAGGCATAGTTCGAGATTGCAATAAGGTTTATCTGTATAAGTAGCGGTTCACTTGGCAACTTGGCGATACTGTTATTTACTTCCAACTCTTCAATCTCAGCCAACAAGTCCTGACTATCTTTGAGATTCTTGCCAGATGGGGCAATCTCTATGAGCAGCTTGGCCGCTGCTTTTAAGGTGCTCAAATCTAGTCGAGTTTCAACAATCAGCTCTTGATACTTCTGCTCTATGCGTTGCCGATGGACGTCATTAAATACAACTCCATGCTTTTGCAAAGCGTCGAATGCCTTGTTCAACTGAGTCAAATCAAGACTCGAACCTGTTTCCGCCACATATATATTATACCGCCGGGTGAGGCTATCGAACTTGGCTATCTACTCACTAACCCAGCTGGCTTAGTGAGTAGATAATCAACCCAGCTAATCCACCCACGATTGTTCCGTTGATGCGGATGAACTGTAGGTCTCGTCCGACTTCGGCTTCTAGGCGTTGTGCTGTTTCTTCTGGGTCCCAGGTTGCGATGGTTGATGAGATAACTTCTGATACTGGCTCGGCAAACTCAGTTGCAACATATCCCGCAGCGCTTGTTATCCAGTCGTTAACTCTGTCTTGTAGTTCTCTGTCGTGGCCTAGCTTCTCACCGAATGACTGCACCGACCCGGCAACGCTCTGAGACAACGTAGAGTCATCGCTCTGTACATTCTCTAGAAGGGTTTTCTTTCCAGAGCGCCATGCCCCTTCGATAACGTTATTAAGTTCTGGGTGTTCGACTATGAGTTGCTTCCACTCTTCTGCTTTTTCAATCGCCTCTGGCGAACTTTGCAATGATTCCCGCAGGCCTCGCATCTTCGCGTCATAGTCGCCTCGCAAACTATGGTTTGGTTGCTCGACAATCTCAGCAATAAACTGTTTAACCGCTCCATAGACTTTGCTGTAGACTCGGTTATCGACTAACTCTGGTATCCACCAAGGCGACTCTTCTGCAAACTTACTTCGAAACACATCTGCATTGTCATCTAAGAAAGTATTAAGCGCACCAAGTATCGATTCGAACAGTCGCTGATGATAGTTGGCTTCAAGGGCAGCATCGAGTACTCGCCCACTAACATCAGCAGCTGACACATTGTCGATTCGTTTACGCAAAGACTCTTCAAGCACACCCTGGATTTTGTCGTCATCTAAGACTTCCAACACACCACTGATAACAGCACCAGCCTGCTTTGATACCTTCTCAGCGTTTTCTGGCTTTTGTAGCCAGCCTCCAAGGGCACTAGCCACATCAGCTTCGGCTAACCGCCCTGCTACTACTTCTTGGGTCATAAAGTTTTCACGCACAAACCGACCCAAACTCTTACCAATTTGGTCTTTGCGTTTCTTGATGATTGCCGTATGAGGAATCGGCAAACCCAAAGGATGGCGAAACAGTGCAGTAACAGCAAACCAATCTGCCAAAGCTCCAACCATCGCTGCTTCTGCGCCCGCACGGACATAAGGCAGAACTACAGCCAAGCCAGTTAGGGACCCTTCTCGAGTTGTTTCGTTGAATGTGTCGCCGTCTATGTTTCTAATCAGCAAATGAGCTACCACAAAGACAATACTTGCTAGAACAAGTAGTCCTGTTGCGAATCTCTTTGCTCGTTTCATACATCTGACAGGCTACATGGCAAGCACCTCCAGACAGGTGCAATAAGCTGGAGAAGCTGTCAAACAGCCACCCAATCACGCCCCTGAGTCACATCTTACAGATGCCTACTAACCCAGGTTTGATACCCACAGCAAACCTTTACACTCTTAAATGTGGCGAACAACAATTATGGTATCGAAGAACTCGAAAGAGTGCTGGGGCAACTCCCCAACATCATGGCAAAACGGCTAAACAATGGCGCCAAAATTCTTGGAAACAAACCAGTTATCATTTACGCACTCCGACAAATCACTCTTCGGCATTCTGCTGTTGCCCAGCAACTTGAGATGTCATACGCACAAGTTCAGCTTGCAGTCGCTGACGTTAGACACTTTCTGCACAGCGAAGCTCACGGCATATCTTTTGACCCCATCGGTGAACCCTATGAGCTCAACATCTCAACCAAAGAAGCTGACAAACCAGTTAGCACGACAAATAGAAATTACTTTCTAGCCCAAACAGCAAGGGGGATTCAGGCCAGCAAAGACATTAGAAGGGCCGACTTCATCAACACAGCCCGACGGTTATTAGACGATGAAGAATGGTTCGTGTTTGCAAGGCGCTGGGAAGGCGCCCCTCTTGCATTGATTGCAGTGGAAATGTCAACTGAGCAAGACGCAGTTAAAAACCATCTGACAGAGATAAGAGGCAAACTCTTAGAAGACAGGCTTAACAAAGGTGGTTCGACCAATTCGATCAACTACTTTGACACAGCTCTTCTTCCGTTCACCGTTCCAGCGGCAAGAGGCCCACTTCAGCGAACTAACCCTCACAAAATAGCCATCTAGCCCTACCACGGGCCTAGCCACTCAAAGTATGCGAGAATATGAGCATGGCTCAGGACCTAGAAACCCAACTTCGTTCCCTCGCTGCTCCGTGGCGTGAAATTATTGGACGTACCAGTTACTTCGAGTTACCTATAGAAAAAGACAACCCAACTTCGAGCGCTAAATACCATGCTGCCCAAACTCTTAACAACCTAGAGTTCGTACTAAGCCAGCTCAAACATAAAACAGACGCCGCCAACAGAGACCTAGTGACCTTAGAATCGAAGATCACCACGATGACACCGGCAGAGGTTGACGGGGTAACCTCGGACTCACTCGCCTATCAAATAGCCAATCTCCTAGGACAGATCGCTGACAACGTAGGTCGTGGACTTGGCAGCTCAGACCACCGAAACCTTTGCGAAAGACTAGCCAACGACTCGGTCACAAGAATCTCAATGATTGAGACCTTCTACGCCCACCTGGATGACGAAGATAGCCGCTAACTAACTCACCGCTTTAGCCGCTGCTACTAGCTCGGCCACTTGGCTAACAACTTTGTCGACGCCAACTAATTCTGTTTTGCCTGTTGCTCTATTACTTAGTTCGACACTATTGTCTGCCAATGCTTTTGGTCCAAGGGTAATTCGTAGTGGGAAGCCAACTAACTCTGCATCTGCAAATTTGACCCCTGCTCTGGCGTCACGATCATCCAAAATAACTTCTACGCCTGCAGCATTAAGCTCTTCATATAGTTTGTTTGCTGCCGCCATAGTGTCGTCGTCTGACTTAACTGGGGTGATTACAACTTCGAATGGCGCAACCGACATTGGCCAGACAATACCTTTGTCATCATGATGCGATTCGACAACTGTTGCCATATTGCGCTCTACACCAATACCATATGAGCCCATAATTACTGGCTTGTCACCATCTGGGGTTGCTACTTTGATGCCAAACTTCTCTGCATAGGTGTAACCAAGTTTGAATATGTGACCTGCTTCCACACAACGAAGAACTCCGAGCTCTCCACCGCATTTAATGCAAGCTTCACCGGTTTTAGCTTCACGAATATCAAGCCACTCTGGCGAACTAATATCTCGTTCAACATTGACGCCCTCTAGGTGCTTGTCGTCGATATTGGCACCAGTTGTCATGTTGGTGCGGCCTTTTAGCTCAACATCAACAATCGTTCGTAAACTATCAACCGCCACAGCACCGAGGCTGCCTGGCATTGCACCAAGAGCAGCTTTAGCTTCTTCTGGTGTTGCGGGACGTAGCTCGACTGGGCCACCGATTTGGTCACTGAGTTTCTGATGACTAAGTTGATGATCGCCACGGAGAACGGCGAGAATCGTTTCACCATCTGCCACCATCACCAAAGTCTTTAGCTGGCGCTGCGCTGTGTGACCAAGCTCTGCCAGGGCTGCGATCGTTCGAACTCCTGGAGTGTCGAACATTTCTGGTACGTCTGGGCCAGTTTCATCGGAAACCTTTGGAATCTTTGACTGAGCTTTCTCTATATTTGCCGCGTACTCACAATCAGTGCACTTGATGACGTCGTCTTCGCCTGCTGGGCATTCGACCATAAACTCTACTGAGTCACTGCCACCCATTGCGCCATTCGAAGCCTCAACACCGAACGCTTCTAACCCTAACCGGCTAAAGATTTTCAGGTAAGCGTCGTAGTGTGCGTCGAATTGTTTGTCGAGGCCGTCTTGGTCTACGTCGAAAGAGTATGAGTCCTTCATATGGAACTCACGAACTCTTAGTAGCCCAGACTTAGGACGAGCTTCGTCTCGATACTTGAGCTGAATGTGGTACCAAAGCTGCGGTAGCTGTTTATAAGAAGTCAATTCAGAGGCAACTGTCGAGAAAACTTCCTCGTGAGTGATACTCAACGCATTCTCATTGCCTCTACGGTCACTGAGGCGGAACATGATTTCGCCCATAGTGTCCCAGCGACCAGATTTTTTCCAAATATCAGCCGGAGTAACAGTTGGAAGCATCATCTCTTGACCGCCAAGAGCATCTATCTCTTCACGGATAATTTGTTCTACTTTGCGCTGGACTCTACGTCCCAGGGGCATCATCGAGTAGTGGCCCGCCTGCAATTGCCTTATGAAGCCTGCTTGTACCAAAAGACCATGGCTAACAGCTTCGGCCTCGCTTGGGACGTCTCGAAGAGTGGGAACAAAATAGTTAGACCAGCGCATGAGGACTAAGGCTAGCTGAATTAGCTAAAATTGTGGCGACAACCCGTTAGACTCTGTCCATGGCGGAAAAACAATTAGGCACCCCTTGGGGAAGCCTTGTAACACAAACCACAAGACTGATTGCCTTCGATCTAGTTAGAGCAGAAAAAGCACTCACGATAATTGGCGATGACTATACGGTTTCCGATAGGGCTGACCTGGAACAGCTTAAAGACTTACTTACGGGCTACGAATTAAAGCACCTACTTCAGCAGGAAAGAGCCCACCTCGAACAGCCAGTCGGAACTCAAGACTCCCCTGACCTCCACCTAGGGTGGCTTTACCAAAATATTGAGAAACGTAGGCAATATCTAAGAGACCCGTCCCTTATCGGCACTCTAGGAGAGTCCGCCTCACAAGCTAGGGTCCGGCTACTCAGAGACTCCAGATCAGGTCTTTTTCTACGAAATCTACTCGTTTTAGGTAGAGCGGCAGCCCAAGTAGACATTGATCAGGGAACTGCGGCAGAAATTAACTTTCGATTGGTTGAAACGATGATGAACACAACTCTGGCTGACATACGCCACAGCACTATTCTTGCCAAGCGAGCTCTGTAAACCAAAACCTCTTCTTAGCCGTATTTGAAGCGGCTATTTGCTAAAGTAATCGCTGGTAGCTTCCGCCAAAGCCCCTGGGCTTAGCTATCAGAAAGAGGTTAAGCCTTGACATCTTCAACTCATGCTAGAAGTGCAGAGAACCCACTCCGAAAACAAAAGAAAGAACTACCTTTCCCGCTGAGTCTCTATCAGTCAGCGGTCGGCAAGAAATGGGTTATGGCAATAACGGGCCTCATCTTGATTGGCTTTGTTATTTCACACATGATCGGAAATCTAAAGCTCTATCTAGGAGTTATTGAGCACGATGGTGAAGCGATCTACGACATCGACCTTTACGCAGAGTTCTTAAGAAACATATTGGTTCCTCTCTTCCCCGAACGTGTGTTCCTCTGGATTGCAAGAATCGTGCTCTTAGCCTCAGTTGGTTTACACATTCACTCTTTCTACTCACTCAACAGACTTAACCTTGCGTCAGGCAATAAGTATGAGTCCAAACAAGACTGGATTGCCGCCAACTTTGCGAGCAGGTCGATGCGTTATAGCGGCGTCATTGTACTCGCCTACATCTTGTTCCATCTGGCTGACTTAACCTTAGGTTGGATCCCGGGCTTCGATTTTGAGCACGGGGCCGTTCAGTCAAACGTAGTTGGCTCGCTCTCTAACCCAATTGTGGCTATCTTCTACGCCGTTGCAACGATCCTATTGTGCGCCCACATTTATCACGGCACTTATTCAATGTTTCAAAGCCTCGGCATCAACAACCCCAAAATTAACGATCGACGTCACAAAATCGCCGGATCGATTGCAGGACTTGTCCTAGTTGGGAACTTGAGTTTCCCGATTGCTGTCCAAGCTAATCTCGTAGATTTCGAAGTTTGCTCAAACGCCAATGCCAGTGTGGCAGAACAAGTCGAAGACAACTGCGTGACGGGAGAAGAAGGCGGATCCGAAATCGAAGGAGAGTCTGAATCAGACAATAGGATCGAAGAGACATCCGCTTCCGATAGCGAACTAGACACCGAAGAAATTTCAGCTTTAGAAGGTGAGTCGTAATGCTGCCAAATTCAAAGGTTCCAAATGGGCCAATGGCTGACAAGTGGACGAACCACAAGTTTCACTCCAAGCTCGTCAACCCAGCCAACAAACGTAAGTTCAAAATTATCGTGGTTGGAACTGGCCTAGCTGGCTCTTCAGCCTCAGCAACGTTGGCTGAGCTTGGCTATGAAGTAGAAGCTTTCACCTTCCATGATTCACCCCGACGTGCGCACTCGATTGCAGCCCAGGGTGGTATCAACGCTGCCAAGAACTATCGAAACGACGGTGACAGCGTTCACCGCTTGTTCTACGACACAGTCAAGGGTGGCGACTACCGTTCTAGAGAAGCAAACGTTCATCGCCTATCTGAAGTGTCAGTTAATATCATCGACCAAATGGCTGCCCAGGGTGTGCCATTTGCTCGCGAGTATGGTGGCCTTCTTGCCAACCGCTCTTTCGGTGGCGCACAAGTAAGTAGAACTTTCTACGCTCGTGGCCAAACTGGACAGCAGCTACTGCTAGGTGCTTACCAGCAGATGATGTCCCAAGTTAAAGCTGGCAAGGTAAAGCTTCACACCGACACCGAGATGCTCGACCTCGTAACTAAAGACGGCGAAGCTTGCGGAATCATTACCCGTAACTTGGTTTCTGGTGAAATCGAATCTCACTCAGCTCATGCAGTCGTTCTAGCAACCGGTGGTTACGGCAACGTGTTCTACCTCTCGACTAACGCTATGGCGTGTAACGTGACAGCTGCTTGGCGAGCTCACCGCAAGGGCGCATACTTTGCCAACCCAAGCTTCACCCAAATTCACCCAACTTGCATTCCTCCATCGGATGAATTCCAGTCAAAACTAACCTTGATGAGTGAGTCACTGCGCAACGATGGTCGCATCTGGGTGCCACGCAGTGTTGATGAAACTAGGCCAGCTCATGAAATACCGGAAGAAGAACGCTACTACTACCTAGAAGAGAAGTATCCGGCCTTCGGCAACCTTGTACCGAGAGATGTGGCTTCTCGAAACGCTAAAACTGTTGTAGATCAAGGCCACGGCGTTGGCCCACTCAAGAACGGAGTTTACCTTGACTTTGCTGACGCAATTGGCCGTGACGGCAAAGACCAAATCGAAGCACGTTATGGCAACTTGTTCCAGATCTATGAAAAGATCACTGGCGAGAATCCTTACAAGCAGCCAATGCGCATCTACCCCGCTACTCACTACACAATGGGTGGCCTCTGGGTTGACTACAACTTGATGACTACCATCCCTGGACTCTACGCAACGGGTGAAGCCAACTTCTCAGATCACGGAGCTAACCGACTCGGAGCTTCAGCCTTGATGCAAGGACTAGCTGACGGATACTTTGTGCTTCCATACACGATCGGCGACTACTTAGCACCGAAACTAAATGAACCTTTGGTTAGCACTGGTGATGAAGTCTTTACCGAATCAAAGCAATTGATCGAAGAAACCACAAGCCACTTCTTAGGCATTGGTGGCACTAAGTCTCCTGACTACTTCCACCGTGAACTCGGCAAACTTGTTTGGAACTACATTGGCATGGAACGAGATAAGACTGGTCTAGAAAAAGCTATCTCTGAGATACAGGCTCTGTCTGAAGAATTCTGGAAGGATCTCCGAGTAGTTGGTAATGCAACCTCACTTAACTCGACATTAGAGAAAGCTGGCCGTGTGGCTGATTTCTTTGAACTTGCTGAACTAATGGCACGAGATGCTCTAGACAGAAACGAGTCGTGTGGTGGCCACTTCCGCACCGAATCGCAAACCGAAGAGGGCGAAGCTCTCCGAGACGATGAGAACTACGCTCACGTTTCGGCTTGGGAATGGAAGGGCGCTGGAATCCCGCAAACAAAACACAAAGAAGAACTCGAATTTACCGAAGTACCGCTATCTCAAAGGAGCTACAAGTGAGCAAGAAACTAAGCCTAACTCTAAAAGTTTGGCGCCAAGAACGCCCATATTCCAAAGGCCACTTTGAGACCTACCAGGTGAAGGACATCCCCGATGATGCCTCTTTCCTAGAGATGCTCGATGTCGTAAATGAACAGCTAGTCAATGATGGCAAGGTGCCGTTCGAGTTTCCCCATGACTGTCGTGAAGGGATCTGCGGAACATGTGGCGTAATGATTAACGGTAAAGCACACGGCCCAGAAAAAGGTACAGCTACATGTCAGCTTCACATGCGTAAGTTCTCTGACGGAGACACAATTGTGGTCGAACCTTGGAAAGCTGGAGCATTCCCGGTCATTAAGGACTTGGTTGTTGACCGCTCCCCCCTTGATGAAATCATCACAGCCGGTGGCTTTATAAGTGCCCCTACTGGTACAGCTGGAGATGCTAACGAAACTCCAATACCTAAAGAAGCAGCTGACTCTTCTATGGATGCTGCCGCCTGCATTGGTTGCGGTGCGTGCGTTGCGGTATGTCCTAACTCTGCCGCACAGTTATTTACTTCAGCAAAGCTGTGGCACCTTAACTCACTACCGCAGGGCCAAGCAGAACGCTTTCAACGAACCGAAGCAATGGTTGAAACCATGGAACAGTTCTTTGGATCCTGCACCAACCACGGGGAATGTAAAGAGGCGTGTCCTAAGGAGATCAGCCTCGACTTTATTGCATACATGAACCGTGACTACGTGAAGTCAAAGATCAAGAACCGCAAGCTAGCTGGGCAAGGTTAACTCTTAAACTAACGAACAAGCGGGCTGTGTTGCCGAGTTAAAGAGCCAGCGACTGCACCCTGACATTGGTCGGTAAATTCCGCCAGGAATGCCACTGGAACGCCTATCTACAACCTTGATTGTACTTGTTCAATCCCAAGTTACTGCACTCAGATCACAGCCAACTAAGCTGGTATCCAAGATACAGAAAGGCCACCTATGGCTCGCAACAAGAACGCCTATATCGGGGTCGACGTCGGTGGAACCAAGATCATGGGGATACTCACAAACGGCGTGGATGACACCATTATCGAACAAATCAAAGAACCAACTCCGAAGGAGAACCCTGAAGAAGTCGGACCAGCGATTCTAGACGTTGTTCGTAAACTAATTTCTTTAGCCGACAACCATAACTTGGTCGTCAAAGGTGTTGGAGCCGGGGTCCCTGGTCTTGTAGATAGTTCCGGTGTACTCCGCTACGGTCCAAACGTTCAGGGCGTAATAAACCTAGATATCACTTCGATGATTCGAGCTCAATTTGAAATACCGGCTGTCGCTGAAAACGATGGAACACTCGCAGCTCTAGTAGAGCACCGAATCGGCGCTGCCCAAGGACACGACCACGCCCTACTAATAACCCAAGGAACTGGCATAGCTGGTGGCCTGATCGTTAACGGCAAAGTCGTAAAGGGTGCTAACGGTTTTGCTGGAGAACCAGGACATGCCCTAATCGACCCGAATGGCCCAATGTGTGCCTGTAAGCAACAAGGCTGTTGGGAAGCAGTCAGTTCTGGCGCTGGACTAGCTAACATTGCCCGACAAGTCGTAGCCGAAGGTAAAGCCGACGCAATACTTGAACTCGCAGGTGGCAAACCAGAAGATATATGTGGTGAACATGTAGCCGAAGCAGGACAGGCCGGAGACCCAGGCGCAGAGGAAGTCTTTGACCGGTTCGCCTATTGGGTAGCGGTTGGACTTTCAAACCTTTGTGCCCTGCTGGATCCAAGTGTCATTGTTCTTGGTGGAGGTCTAGCCTCGATCTCTGACCAATTCATCGACAAAGTCCGCGAGAAACTGCCAGAGCGACTAATTGGAGCCGACTACCGACCAACCATTGATGTAGTACCGGCCAAATTTAGGGCGAATGCTGGTGCACTCGGTGGCGCCATTCGGGCCCGAGACTACGTAATTAACGGAAAATAGTATGGCCCGGATATAAGCGCCCGAAAGGTCCCAGCTGAGGCTGCCATACAGGCTCTACTAGCTCGCTGGTTCTATTGTGCCAATTCGAAGGATTAATATTCTTGCCAACTAGCCATGCGACCAACTCAATAATTAGAGCCTGTGGATCATCTATTCGATCTACAGGAATTTCTTTACTGCTTGCACCATCAGTGACTTCAAACATCGCAACATTCTCGTCGTTAAGCCCACTGTACTTTACCTGAAATGGAGCGAAGCCGCCGCTCAAGTTGTGCTGTCGATAATCAGATACCATCTCTAGGATAAGGCCGCTCGCTTTTGAGACCTTTACGTGACATATGAGCTTGTCTAATCCCCCAGCTAGAAATTCATCTGACGACTTTGTGTAGTCTGACAGATTAAAGTGAGACGCAAAATCACCACATTCAATGATTAGCTCTGGTAGATCACTTCTATCCCCCTCGAATAGATGACTCAGACTGTCAATCACGGAAGCCATTTCTATTGTGTCGAGAGTCTCCACCAGTTCTAGCGTAGAAATACTTATCATGATATGGCTCTGGGAGCGATCGTTCTTAACAGGTACGCTGAGCTGCTTTGCAATATCGTCTCGAAGAGCCTTCATAATCCGCACGTCTATACCTGAATGCCTTAACGAGTCCATTTTCTTTAGCGACATCGCCAGAGTACTTATTCTTGAATACCGGGCTTGACCTGCCAAATCATCCAACGTTTCAACTTCAAGATCAGGGGTAAAGCCATCAACAAAGTCCGCCACACTGTCAATCAATACTCTGTCATCATCCGCTAAATCTAGAGCCAATTGCTTTTCGCCACAGGACAAGATCATGTGTGGGCCCTCAGAGTCTGGGACCTCGAAAGTGACACTACTCGGCAAGAGCCGCACAGTCATTGCTTGAAACAGCTCTAGGTCGCTTATCCTTGAAAAAATAAGCTCAATATATGTAGAACTATTTTTCTCTACTAGGTCGTCATTAATCCCAGAGCCTCTTTCCGTTATGGTCAGCCAAGTAAACCCGCCTTCTCCTAACTTGTCCTCATACATGCTTTTCCAGAACGTTAGCTGTTCCTCTAGGAGCACTATCAACTTTGCTCGATTATGAAGATTCATTTACGGACCTTCCGCTTGTGACGTTAACTGATATCAACTAGAGCCCCAGCTTTCTTAGCGGCCCAGTCTGAGCTATCTGACTAAACCCTGACATCCCCGCACCAAGACCGAATCCCGCCGGAGTAACATTCATAGAGCTAGCAGCTCTGGCTTCTTTGAAGCCAGAGCCCACCCATTTCATAAAGCTTGCAGCCACTTTATCGACTTGGTCAGCATCAGCGATAGGAAACCAAAGTTCGCTCTTGTGCTTACCGCTAAAGTAAACGAGCTGAAAACCTAGTTCTGAAAGGTGGCGTGAATACTCAAAGTGAAACCCAACTTCGCCGAATGGGTCAACTGGGAACAGAGAGCTACAAGCAGAAGCTAGAGCAATGAATCTAGGCTTTAAAGCCTCCCTACAAGCAATGTCTTCGATGAAGTTGGCTATCTTTTGTTTAGATACTTTGTGAGACTCCGTCAAGTCGATCGCAACGGGAGATTCATCAGAGTGACAAATAATTACCTGTGGGGTGTTTAGCTCAGACTCTACAAACTGAATTGATTCTGGTAGCAACTCGTCGATGTGGCTTGCGAAGAGCTCCAAGTCATCCACAAATCGGAACGACATTACAAAAGTTGGACGATCTACGCTCCGAAGACCATTTCGTAAGTGTGTGTCACCAGGCTCTCGAACTTCTATGTCGAGATAGCCGGCTAGCTGAACGTCATCGGTTTGGTTTTCTGGATTCAACTGGATCCTGTCCAGCCAATCACTAGTGTCTCGAAAAATTGTCTGCAATAGATGATCTCTATTTAGATAATTAGTGTCCGCCATATTCGCAACCCGCCTGTTGTACCCCTATTAATTGTAGCTAGCTAAATGTCAGACCGCGATAGCCAGCGGAGAACCCGTTTTCTAGCATTTTTGCCTTTATTTCAGGCTCGTCGCCATGTGGTTTAGAGTTGATTGTCCTGACCTCTAAGCGTGAGGCTCGTCCACTGTTTACTAGGGCTTTAAGCTCATCCATCCATCGTGAGTCTTGTCTACCTCGATCGAATACAACAATACTCTTTCCGCCACGCTCTAAGTAACACAGTGGCTCTCCATCCGCCAAGATCATGTAGGCTCCAGCAGAACGAGACGGTCGCCCCTCTACCTGGGGCCAACTAATAGCTGCACCATATGGCTGAGCTGGGTCTGCTGCTGCGAGCGTCACTACTTCTGAGTCGGCTTGCGATTCTACCTCAACCGGCTTGTGGTCCCTTAGCCGATCAACCGCTCCGGCCAGACCAAACTGGGCAGCCCCCAAACCTTCTATGAAATAGCCTCGACGTACTTGACCACGATCTTCTAGTTCTTTTAACACTTTGTACACTCCGGCGAAACCGCCAGCTGTGCCTTCGGCCAGAGCCATTTCTCGTGTGATGATTCCATAGCGCTCGAGTAACTGGTTGGCTTTAGACGTTAGAACTTCTGTTCCAGATGGTTTTGGTCCACCAGATAACGCTGACACAAGCGTCCAACGCCCTGTTGCAGCCGGTGGGCCTGTTCTAGATAGAGCACGCAGTGACCGTCCAGCACGACGAGGTCGACCCGACCTGTGTGATTTGAGTTTCTTAGTCTTGCCAGCAACCTGCAATGCACGCAGCGGGGTAAACGAGTCGTTAGTCACAAATCCTGCCCAAACCAAATCCCATAGAGCAGTCAGTACAGACTCTTCTGAATAATCGCTAGCTGATTCTTTGACCGAGATTGAAATGTCGGTCCAAAAGCTTGCCCCGGTGTTGGCAAGGTGCTCATAGATAGCCAAGTGCGTATCAGTAAATTCGTGATCTGCAATATTTAACTGATCCGTAAACAAATGAGCTTGGTCACGCCACAACAACCTGACTCTCCCGCTGTCGTTACCTAATGAGCTAGCTCCCTTCCAAACCACTTCACCAGCAGTTAGCAAAGTATCGAGCATTGCTGGCTGGTAGTCGACCACTCGACTAGCCAGAACATCTTTTTCTAAAATGGAAGCTGGGATCGCCGCACCCTGAAGCATTCCAATTACTTCGGCCAAGCCATCGACACCACGAAGTTTGCTTCCGACATGTTGCCATTTTGGCAAGAATCGGGCCAAGGTCGCTATCTCGACAGGCTCGACCTGAGAACGTACTTGGGCTAACGATCTTCTTCGTAGCTGAGTTAGAACATCTGTTGAGCACCATTCGGAACCGGACCCTGTAGGTAAGAACTCTCCTTTGGTTACTCTGCCCTGCAGCTGCAGTGACTCGAGCGCAATCAGTACAGAACCAGCGTCAACCCCTAGCGATTGCGCTACATCTTCTGTGTAGAAAGGTATATGGGTTCTTGCGTAACGCGAGACCAAATCAAGCAAAGGCTCATCCACTGATTCGGTAAATGCAGCTGGCAGCCCAGGAGGCAACGCACACCCCAAAGCGTCACGCAACCGTGCAGCATCTTGTGCAGATGCGAAGTGTTCATCAGTACCGATGGAGACCGAAATCACACGGCGTTCTGCAACAAGCTGGTCGATATATTGCTGTGCTACCGACTCTGACCCTTCTGCGATACGGTCAGCTATCTGAGGAACAGTCAGTGGGCCCAACCAGCGAAGTAACTCCTCAGCTTGATCGACATTCTTAGCCTGCCAAGCCTCTGCCTTACGCTGCAGTTCAGCTTCGACAGAATCTAGAACGTCTGGCTCCAGCAACTCACGGAGCTGCTCGGCCCCAAGTAAGTCACGCAATAGCTCTGCATCAAGCGATAGCGCAGCAGCACGCCTCTCGGCTAATGGAGCATCACCCTCATACATGTACTGTGCTATCCAACCGAACATTAGCGACTGAGCGAAAGGTGACGAAGTTGCTGTATCCACCTGGACGATTTTGATCTTACGAGAGTTGATGTCTGCCAGCACTTGCTTAAGCGATGGCACATCAAACACATCGTTCAAACATTCACGAGAGGCTTCGAGCAGTATTGGAAACGTCGGATACTTGGCTGCTACTTGAAGCAAACTCGCTGCCTTCTGGCGCTGCTGCCACAGTGGTGTTCGCTTGTCTGGCCGTAGCCTCGGTAGAAGTAGCGCTCGGGTGGCGCACTCTCTAAATCTGGCAGCAAACATTGCCGAGTTTGGCAGAGCTTCAGCTAACACGGCGTCTAAGTCATCTGGGTTTAGGCTTAAATCCTCAACCGGCAAGGCATCTATAGCTTCAGGCAGCCGCATAATTATGCCATCATCTGACCACTGAATCTCAAAGTCCAGACCGAGGCGCTCGGTTAGCGAATGTTGTAAAGCCATCCCCCACGGAGCATGAACCTGAGCACCAAATGGGCTGAGGATAACTATTCGCCAATCCCCAATTTCGTCTCTAAAGCGTTCAACGACAATTTGGCGGTCGTGAGGCACATACCCTGTGGCTTCTACTTGCTCGCCAATAAACTCAAACAGATTCTTAGCCGCTAAAGTATCTAAATGGTGCAGCTCTTGAAGCTTGTCGACAGCATCTGGCTTCTTAGCTTCTGATAATTCACGAGTTAGAGCGCCGACTGCTCGGCCGAGCTCTAGCGGCCGACCGGGACCGTCGCCATGCCAAAACGGCATCTTTCCTGGTTGCCCGGGAGCAGGGGTAACGACAACACGCTCGTGGGTTATGTCCTCAATACGCCAAGTGCTAGCGCCAAGTAGGAAGGTCTCGCCCACTCTGGACTCGTAAACCATTTCTTCGTCTAACTCACCGACTCTCGTGCCATCTGGTAAAAAAACTCCGTAGAGGCCACGGTCAGGGATAGTTCCACCACTTGTAACTGCCAACCTTTGAGCTCCTGGACGGCCAGAAAGGACCCCGGTTGTTCTGTCCCAGTTGACCCTTGGTCGCAGTTCTGCAAACTCATCAGACGGATAGCGACCAGATAGCAGGTCCAGTACATTCTCGAAGATCTCATCCGAAGTTTCCGCAAAGTTGGCTGAGCCACGGATCGTGTTCTTCAACTCATCAACATCCCACTCACGTAGAGCACACATGGCCACAATTTGTTGAGCTAAGACATCTACAGGGCTACGAGGGTAACTGGTTGACTCTATGTCTCCATCTTCCATGCGTTTAACAACAGCTGCTGCTTCTAATAGATCGGCTCGGTGTTTCGGGAAGAACCTTCCCGTGCTTTTGACCCCTACTTGGTGACCGGCTCTACCCACCCGCTGTAAACCTCGAGACACAGCGCCCGGCGATTCGACTTGGATGACTAAGTCAACGGCCCCCATGTCTATACCAAGCTCGAGAGAAGAAGTGGCGACAAGACCCTTTAGTTCGCCACGTTTGAGGCGGTCTTCAATAGCCAGACGTTGGGTCCTACTAAGCGAACCATGGTGCGCCATGACAAGTTCTTCACCGACCGCCGGCGAAGTTCCCTCCTGTTCGTCGCCCTTGTTGATGTCTTCTGAGTCGAGCTCATTTAGTCGTGTTGATAGTCGCTCTGACAAACGTCGTGAGTTAACAAAAATGATGGTCGAGTTATATTGCTTTACTAGGTCGAGAATCTCGGGGTGAATCGAAGGCCAAATGCTACGCCTCACTGGTCCGCCCGTGTCGCTATCTACTGCGGCGACTTCGCCACCTTCTACAGGCTCCCCTAGGGCACCCATATCTTCTAAAGGAACAACCACTTTAAGATCGAGAGTCTTCCGAACTCCTGTATCGACAATGGAAACAGGGCGGCGAACCACTTGGCCTTTAGAAGACTGTTCGTAGCCACCAAGGAATGTGGCTATCTCATCGAGTGGTCGTTGCGTTGCCGACAGCCCAACTCTTTGCAACGGCTTTTCGACAACTTGTTCGAGACGCTCCA
This sequence comes from uncultured Acidimicrobiaceae bacterium, assembly GCA_964648795.1. Taxonomy (GTDB): domain Bacteria; phylum Actinomycetota; class Acidimicrobiia; order Acidimicrobiales; family SZUA-35; genus JAHDDW01. The sequence continues at coordinate 20,396 of CAZYMB010000015.1, read as the reverse complement.
AGCTGACGCTCAAGTGTGAACCTCGTTTAGTAGCTGCCAGAGCATGTATCTCATCGATAATAACTGTCTCCACACCAGCCAGTGTTTCCCCAACTTTGGAGGTCAACATAAGATAGAGAGATTCTGGTGTAGTAATTAGAAGCTCCGGTGGCGATTTTTGCAGAGAACGACGCTCGGCTTGAGTGGTATCACCGGTTCTAATTCCAACAGCTGGCTCGTAGTAATCTGTGCCTAATCGTTGCGCTGCTAGCTTCACACCCTTTAATGGAGCTCGAAGGTTCTTCTCGACATCAACCGCCAAGGCTCGCAGTGGTGAAATATAGAGTATGCGTGTCCGCTTGTTGACATCATCAGAAGGCGGAGTGCTAGTTAACTTATCAAGACCCCAGAAGAATGCAGTCAGAGTCTTACCAGAGCCAGTTGGAGCAAGAATAAGTGTGTTGTCGCCGGCAGCAATCTTTGGCCAACCCTGAACTTGCGGCTGCGTAGCTTCACCAAAAGTACTTGTGAACCAATCTATGGAAGCTTTACTAAAGCCCTGAAGATGATGATCAGACACCTTTTAGAGCCTATAGGAGACAACTGACAGAAGTGGACTCAGCTATCTCGCACTAGAACCTGCCACTAACGCGTATTAAAGAGAACTGTTGACGCTGAGCGAATCATGCTGGCCCTAATATGAGTAGGTGGCGCCTCAGTCTTAGGAGGCGGCTTGATAGCAAAGTATCGCCTTAAAATGGCGTTGGTTGTAAGAGAGAGGTCACTATTTGGTCTTAGCTTTGACGTTGGGCCCTCAGCGATACCTCTGTTAATTTGTTCCGACTCTCCTACATCGCCTGAGAAGCCATCTACACATTTGTTGAGGCGAAGTAGTTCCGTACTAACCTGATTCCAGTTGTCCAAGGACCCTGCACTCAGCTTAAAACTTGCTAAGGCCGACACTATAAACGCACGCTGCCCGAGTGTGTAGCCTAAGCGGCAGTCTTCAGCGGAGACGGTTAAGCCCTGGCTGATCCAGCTATAGAAATGATTCATCCCATTTACATGTCTAATGTTTCCTATTTGTGAAACATGACAGCCATCCAAATCGTAGTCTGCGGTTATGCTTCCAGCTCGAGCCGTCATGATCAACGCTTTGCGCAATTCATGGAGGGACACAAGCCAAGAAAGCTCATCTGGTCCCGCCGAGGAAGTATCACAAACGTTGGAACGGCTTACTAGCGCTAAGACTTCTGACATTGGTACATCGTCCAACTCACGATGCCCATCTAGACCAATGGTTTCTCCAGCTTCGATACAAGCTAGATAGTCAAAAATCCTTGTTTGGACCTCAGGGTCACCTAGTCGGCCCGCAGATATTGAATCATGGATATAGCGAGTCTGATAGCTAGCTCGGCCAAGCTTTATAAGCAAACCAAGAACGAGACTATTTCTATGATCAACAGGTCTTGGAGCCGCCACCAAAATAAATATAGCGTCCACAATTCTCTATGCCACACCCACTTAGAGACCGGTAGAGTCTAAGAGTGCAGTATTTAAGCCCAGAATGGTTCAACGCCGCCAATGAAGCTCTAGCAGTATTAGAGCTAGACAAACAGCTCGTTGTTGGTACAACGGTAACTAGCAGCGAGTCAGTCGCATTTAATTTGAGCCTTGGGAACAGTACACGCCTCGACCCAACGCCAAGCGTCGAGCCTCAAGTATCAATTGAATATTCCTATGAGACTGCAGTTGCTATATCGAAGGGCGAAACAAATATTCGTGAAGCTATATTGGCAGAAAAGATCAACTTGGGCGGTGACACCATCAAACTTGCCGAGGCTAGCAAAGATTTAGCCAAGGTTGCCAAAGCTCTAGAGCCTCTCTCAGCCAAAACTGTTTACTAGTTCTGGTTGAACTTTCGCACGCTTAGCGCAGCGAAGACCACGAACAGCCCAACAATCCACAATAGTGAAGAAAGAAGCGATGACCCAAGCGAGGCGCCGGAAGCCTCAAGCACATCGCTTCCGTAGAAGAAACCTCGGATTGCATTAATTGTGACTGTTACTGGCTGGCGTTCAGCAAAAACTTGAATCCAGGCCGGCATGTTCTCTACGGGGGCAAACGTTGATGCAGCAAAGACAAGCGGAAATACAGGTAAGAAACCTCCCGCCTGAATACTCTGAACGCTTTTCAGTTGCAATGCCATTAACGCAAAGCCCCATTGAATGGAGTTGGCAAATAGCACCGCTAGACCAAGCCCAGCCAAAATGCCGAAGATGCCGCCATCGGTAGACATTCCCAAAATAAGACCCGAGACTATTACTACAGCGTTAACAACCAAGGATCTAACAGAGTCAGCGTTGGTTCTGCCTACCAGAATCGAAAGCCTAGAAATTGGTAACGATCTAAATCGATCAAGCGAACCAGACTCAAGATCTTGAGCTAGCGCAACGCCAGTATTAATAGACGCAAACATAATTGTCTGAATCATTACTCCGGGCACTAGGAAGTCGAGATACGAGTCGAAACCAGTTGGGGTTATTGAGCCACCAAACACAGCATTGAATAAGACGACAAATATGATTGGCTGAATTGTCGAGAAGATGAATACGTCAGGTGTGCGCTTCAGTATCAACATGTTGCGACGAGTGAGTGCCGCTATATCTGACCAAAGACTACTCATTATCGCCTCCAGTTAATCGTAGAAATACTTCATCCAATGTTGGAGCATCTATCGAGAGCTGCGAAGTCGCTATATTTGCTTCACTCAACCGCTTGGCTGCTTCGACAACCGACCTGACATCACCATCTACCTGAACACTCAGCACACCCTTGGAAGTGTCGGTTCTGACATCACCCATACCTAATGGCCGGATCACTTTAGATGCATCTTCAAGCTGTGAGACATCCTTCGGCCGAACAACAAGGGAAGATCCACCAATTTGACCTTTGAGCTCGTCGGGCGTGCCTTCTGCAATGACTGCACCGTTATCGATAACAGTAATCTCGTCTGCTAGCTCGTCTGCTTCTTCTAGATACTGGGTAGTTAGTAAAACTGTTGTACCTTCACCGACTAGGTCTTTTAGAAAGTCCCACAGCTCGATACGAGTGCGTGGATCTAAGCCTGTTGTTGGCTCATCCAAAATCAACACCTTTGGGCGGCCTACCAAAGAAGCACCAAGATCTAACCTTCGACGCATACCGCCAGAATATGTTTCGACCAGCCTGTCTCCGGCATCAGTCAACGACAGACGCTCAAGAGCATCGGTCACTCTGGACTTAGCGTCGGCTTTTGACAGCTGATAAAGCTTGGCAACTATCTCTAAGTTCTCTCGACCAGTGAGTTTTGGATCTACTGCTGCAAACTGTCCCGCTAATCCAATGATGCTACGAACTTGTTGTTGCGCAGTAGCTACGTCGTGACCGTTCACTGATGCCGACCCAGAAGTGGCAGCAAGTAATGTAGAAATCACGTTTACTAAAGTGGTTTTGCCGGCTCCATTTGGTCCAAGGAGGCCTCTGACTTGCCCCTCAGGAACAACCAAACTAACTCCGTCTAAGGCTCTCACTTCGCCAAAAGAGACAGCTATATTCTCAGCCCTAATCATCGCATCCACACAGTAATTCTACCCAGCTTGAGTCAACATCATTTACAGGTGTCGAAATCTTAACAACCTGGCTCGAAACCTAATCAAACGGTGTCAATCGCCGACTTAAATACTGGTGAGGAGAACCATCGCAATTGCCCTATTGATTCTAGCTTTGGCTGCCGCATGCTCTGGTTCTGACGCAGCTACATCCGACACGACAACTAGTACGACACAGGGCCCTCCGGAACGTCTGGCATTTGCAACCACTACCTCCACTACCCTGCCTCCTCTTGAGCTTGGAACCGAGTCGGAACCATTCGGTGAAATTGATCAACCCGAGAGTACAGGAGTTGGCATAACACCTTCTGGAATTGTTACTTCGTTCTATACAGAAAGCGGTGATTCGCTAGTCGCTCGATCTGCTTGTGGCTACCTGCGACCTGTGTCTTCGATTGAACCAATTGCTCGACCACACGTACTACTTGACCCTGGTCACGGAGGAAGCGAACCTGGAGCTGTCTCCGCTAGCGGTCTAACTGAAGCCGCTGTGAACCTCGATACAGCGTTACGTACTAAAGCAATTCTGGAGTCTCGTGGCGCAATTGTCGAACTTACAAGAACTGACGACACAGCTATAACCCTCGAGTCAAGAGGTCGAATAGCACAGCGGCTACAACCCGGCCTATTCGTCTCAGTCCACCACAATGGATCGTCAACAAACACTCCAAGCACCGAACCCGGCCTAATTGCCTTTACCAAGCTTGACTCAGAACCAAGCTCTAACTTTGGCGGACTCTTCTATAACAACATGACCCAGCTACTAGCTGATATCAAAGCAGATGAAGACGCTGCATTTGCTGCGTTTGAAGCAGAACTCAATGCTCATGAAGTACTGATCGACAACTTTGATGCTTCTGTGCAAGCACGAAACAACGCTCTAGTGGCTAACGGGCAAATTGCTCCTCCACCGACAACACAACAGACAAATACTCCCACAACTACAGTTGAACTGCCCCGCAGCAGATCAGCGCTTGAAACAACAACCACTAGACCGGCTACAGCGCCAACAACTGTTGTCGTCCCTGAAACTATTGCACCACCCGCAGACTTTGCTGGCGAGATACTCGAGCCCTTCTTCTACATCGGTGGCGGCAACCGAGGTGTGCGTAGCTGGATCAATTCAGATGGAGACGACTTCCTCGGCGTACTTAGACACAGCGGTGATGTCCCCGCTGCATTAGTTGAGTTTCTATATCTGACTAATCCTGCTGAAGCTGAGCTACTGGAAAGCGACGCCTACCTAGATCGTCAAGCTCTCGCCCTAGCCGACTCAATCACACAGCACTTCGCTCAAACTGGGACGCCAGCTGGTTATGTAGCAGATCAAAATCAGCCAGCCGATATTGGTGGCGGAGGCGGCCGCAGTACCTGTACCGACACGCCGCTTGGCTAGTAGCTATTTGCTGAATAGTTCTGACGCCACAGACTTTAGGAATCTTGGCCCACGAATAAAGTAGCGGCCGAACAGGCGTTTGGGTTCTTGAACAAACCTGTGTAGCCACTCGAGACCAGAGTTCTGCATCCACTCTGGAGCCCTAGACTGAAGTCCAGAATACATCTCATATGAAGCTCCCAAACACATTACGATTGGTGCTGGCTCTGATGAGTAGCGTGGCCAAGCTTTACGCAAGCGTTGAGCGATCACAGGGTCTTTCGGATAGCCGATACCAGAGAATACGATTCGAGAGTTGTTTGAGACAGCCAACTTGATTGTTTCAGTCAAGAACTCGTCGAAGCCCACTTCGTCGTCCAAATCAATCACACCTGGCTGGATTACTTCTACCTTGTCATAGTCTGCTTCGAAAAAGTCTTTGACTTCTGACTTTGAAGCAATCATAGTTACAGGCAGTTCGGCCTCTTTAACAGCTGGCCATAGTTCTGCAAATATTGTTGACCCTGCAAGACGAGATGTCAATGGCTTGCCGGCCAGCTTCGAGGCCCAAACAATAGGTTGACCATCTGGAGTGCAAATTTCAGCTGAGCTAATTGCGTCGGCTGCTTCGCCATCCGGTTCATCTTGCAGCAATACCATAATGTCGACATTTGGAGTAACTACAGTCGCTGAGTAAGAGTCGGTGGCAAGGTCGATGACTACATCGGCAACTTCTGAAGCTGAATCTGAATCTACGAAATTCAAGCCGAATAGCTCTTGGGTCTCTAATTCGGTTGCTATTTGCCGCCCATCCATACTTTTAATGATAACGACCCATAGGCCAAATGACGCACCCTAATTTCACCTAAATTGGGCTTATATACCCCTATATGCATTGCTTTGAGGGTTAGTAGATGCCTTGGGCAGACATTGCTTCGGCGAGCTTCTTAAAACCGGCTACATTAGCGCCTTTTACGTAGTCAACTTTCTTACCATCGGAGCCAAATCGAACACACGAGGCATGAATATTGCTCATAATCTCACGTAGTCGAGCATCGACTTCTTCAGCCGTCCAAGAAATTCTTTGTGCATTTTGAGTTTGCTCCAAACCTGAAACTGCTACGCCACCTGCGTTTGCAGCTTTACCGGGACCGAAGAGCACGTCAGCACTCGTAAGCACTTCTATTGCATCGGCAGTTGTCGGCATGTTGGCCCCCTCAGCCAGTGCAATTAGGCCATTGGCAACCAGAGCTTGCGCATCCGCTTCCTCTAGCTCGTTTTGAGTTGCGCAAGGAAATGCCAAATCTGCCTTAATAGACCATGGTCTACCTTCAACATATTCACAACCAAAGTGCTCAGCGTACTCTTTAATGCGCCCTCGTCTTTCAAACTTAAGTTCCTTAAGCCATTCCAGCTTCTCTGAATCAATGCCATCTTTATCGTGAATAGAGCCCGAAGAATCAGAAGCTGAGAGTACCTTAACCCCAAACTCATTTAGCTTGGCTATGGCAAACAATGCGACGTTGCCAGACCCGGAGACAACAGCCGTTTTGCCTTCCATACTTTCGCCTGCCTCACGCAACATTGAGCGCATAAAGTAGACGGCTCCATAACCTGTTGCTTCTGGCCTAATCAAAGAACCACCAAATGACGGCCCTTTACCTGTAATAACACCTACGTATCTGTTAGTTAGCTTCTTGTAGTGCCCAAATAGGTAGCCAATCTCACGCGCTCCTACCCCGATATCGCCGGCCGGCACATCTGTGTCTTCCCCAATATGACGAGCGAGCTCGTTCATAAACGAGATAGAAAAACGCATTACCTCTGCATCCGATTTACCTTTGGGGTCAAAGTCGGACCCACCTTTACCTCCACCCATCGGTAAAGTCGTCAACGAGTTTTTGAAGCACTGTTCGAATGCCAAAAACTTTAAGATTCCTTGGTTAACAGTCGGATGGAAACGTAGTCCCCCCTTATATGGGCCTACAGCATTGTTGAACTGGACTCGCCACCCCTTGTTCACATGGGTTTCGCCTTTGTCATCGACCCAGGCGACCCGGAAAGAGACAATTCTGTCTGGCTCAACCATTCTCTCTAAAATCCCGTTCTCACCATAGGTTGGGTTCTCAGCCACAAAGGGAAGAACAGACTCTAAGACTTCCTCCACGGCTTGGTGAAATTCAGGCTCATTTGGGTTCTTTTCTATGACCTTGGCCATAAAGGTCTCTATTGCTTTCGACATGATTTACCTTTCGAACATGACAGAGTCTAGGTTGAAATGTGACGCTTCAAGATGTGTATCCGATTTATCTAATAGTATTGTCCACAGCCACACTTATGTCTGAGACCGATTCGCAAAACAATGAACCAGAAGAGCTCGTTAGTAATTCCGGTTCAACTGAAGACGTAGATAGCGACGCATCAAACTCAACAACGCCCATAGAGTCCACGTCATCAACTCCAGTCATAACCCATTCACACTCTCACAGCCATGACGCAATCGGCGATTGGGATATTCTGGCAACTCATCCTGTTCTAAAATGGATCGTCGGTTTCCTTGGTCTGATAGCTGTACTCACAGTCATTGGAGTTGTGACCCTGTGGCCTGACGGTGAAAACAGGGCCGAGATTTTGGATGAAGCTAGAACTATCGGCCTTAGCTTCGAATTACACAGTGCCGAAGTCAACACCGTCACTGACGAAATTTGCAGCTACTCCACCCCAGCGGATCCACAAGATTGCCGAACAGTGATCATCACCCCGAATGGTGGCTCACAAGCTGGTCTTCAACTGGTTCTAAACGAATTTAACTTAGCCCAGGTCGGTATTCCTCAAGTAAACGAAGGTGATTCAATCGTTGTCGGGTTCGTTCCTGATCAAGACTTCTATTTCTTTGTCGATGTAGAACGTCGAATACCAATTATTGCTCTCATGGCCTTTTTTATTATCGTTGTTTTAGCTATGGCTAGAGCTCGTGGCGGACTAGCTATTTTGGCAATGGCATCGACTGTGGTCATAATTATCGGATTTATTGGCCCTTCGATCCTCAATGGTAATAGCCCTCTACTAGTGGCGATAGTCGGAGCCAGTCTTATTGCATTTACCAGCCTGTACTTCACACATGGGTTTACCCCCACCACAACTGTGGCACTAGCTGGAACCATGATGGCGCTGCTAATAACGCTTGGCGTGTCTGAAGTGTTCTTCAATTGGGCCGGCTTCACAGGGTTTGGCAACGAAGCTGGTGTCGCTCTAGGCCAGCTCTTGCCCGGGATAGATCTATCGTCGATCCTGTTAGCTGGTGCCGTACTTGGTGCGCTTGGGGCGCTCGATGATATTACCATCACCCAGGTTGCCACTATCTCCGAGCTTCACGAACAGAACCCGTCAATGACAATTAGGCAGCTGTTTACCTCGGGGATCAAGATCGGCCGAGAACATATTGCTTCGACTGTGAACACGCTGCTACTTGCTTATGCTGGTGCTTCGCTTCCAATTATTTTGCTGTCCTCTGCTCGCCTTAACGAGGACAACCTGAATCGCCCTTCCGAGACGCTCAGCCAAGACTTGGGCCCGCTCAGCAACTTGTACAGGTTCTTTGAGGAGCAAATTAATATTGCAAACACTGAAGAAATTGCTGTGGAAGTTATACGAACTTTGTCTGGCTCTATCGGCCTTGTTGCAGCAGTCCCAGTGACCACTGCACTGGCTGCAATTCTTGTAGGAACCAAATCCCGATGAGAACCATCCGAGGTGCGCTAAAACGCAAAAGGGTGGGACCCGAAGGCCCCACCCTTTAAACAATCTTATGCAGTAGTTGTTGAAGCCAGCTGCGTGGTGATTGTGTCAAACGAGTTATTCACTTGACCACCAAGAGTGGTTACAGCAACGATACATACTACAGCGATAAGCGCTACCAATAGAGCGTACTCTACTAGTGATGCACCGCGTTCTTCGCTCATGTGAGCCTTGATGTAATCGATCAACATAATAATTTCTCCTAATTTTTTGTTACTTTGGACCCCGAATTGAGGCTTAATTGGACTACGACATGAGGGGCCATTTTCTATATAGGTCGAAAGTATTATTGTCTTAGGTATGTTGTAACCTTTTTGTATTCGCAGCACTTAGCTGACTCTCCTGAAGCTGGAGCAGCTATGCGATACTTAGAAACACAGGTCCGTGACCTCAACGATGCAGTCGGTCTTGCGATGGAGTTGCAAATAGATTTCAGCTACGGGTTAGTCCTCGTTTTTCTAAACGATTCAGGCACTGTTGTCGGCTATGTTATTTTCGACCAACCACATCACAATATTTGTGATGTCCACGAATGGCTTGATGAACACAACCCAATGGAAACACATTGCGTTATTGTCGACATTATCCATCACGATCCCGACCAACTGACGGACGCTGACTTGGGCCTCTTCGAACTAACAACTCGTATATGCGATCAGGCTGAAACAACCCTGTTAGATCTAATCCAAGTGAATGGCGACCACTACCGGTCTTTCTCGGTGACAGTTACACCTAATAGAGCCTGGAGCTAGGTGACTTATAACTCGATCTGGTTCGTGAAGTTACCAAATCTGTGGTTGGTAACGCTTACGGCTTGTTCTTTCAGGAATCTTCTAAGCTCCAAGCGGCCTTCGACTGTAACAGGACGAGAATCTAGATAAACGCCATTTGATGAAGCCCACAGAACGAGCTGCTCATCTGGTTCCTCCAACACGAGGACACTCTCAAGCTCTGGTGAGCGGCCACTAAGGGCCTCCAACTTGCTAATCAAATCAGAACCAGCAGCTCCTAAGATTACTTCTACCTCTGTCCCACAGACTCGTGCCGCATGGCGCACCCTTTCGAGCTCGATTGCTGAAGTACCTTCACCAGCACAAATAGCTACAAGACTCTTTCTCGCATATCGGAAGATATTCAACTCGGAAGTAAAGCCCGTTGGGTCATGGCTCTTTGAATACTCTGACTCCCAAGCTTGCTTGTCACTGGCCTTTGCTCTCTCTAACCAGTCAGATTCTCTTGAACCTTGCTTGTCTTTCCATACCCCTAGTTGATCGAGGTAGTTGGGTCCGCCGGCTTTTGCCCCAGGACCAACATTGGATTTCTTCCAACCTCCAAATGGCTGGCGCTGAACAATAGCGCCGGTTGTTCCTCGGTTAACGTAAGCGTTACCTACTTCGACCTTGCTCATCCACGTTCGTACCTCATTATGGTTAAGTGAGAAGATGCCACCGGTCAGTCCATAGTCTGTCGAATTTTGGATTCGAATAGCTTCATCAAGGTCTTTAGCCTTGACGATTCCCAGAACGGGCCCAAAACATTCAGTCTGCGTAAACCACGAACCTGGACGCACCCCAACCTTGACTCCCGGTGACCAAAGCTTAGGGTCGCCATCAATCATCTCAGGTTTGACAAGCCAACGTTCGCCCGAGTCAAGGCTTGTGAGAGCTCGCTGTAGGTTGCCGACGACTGGCAACACTACCTGAGACAGATCCGAGCCAAGATCTGTCGAGTCTCCGATTGCATATCCTTGCACAGCATCGGTTAGCTGATTCACAAACCTCTCTGATTCACAAGCTCCATCTACGCTAATAACAATCGACGCAGCCGAACATTTCTGGCCTGAGTGCCCAAAGGCCGAATAAGCAATAGCTTCTACAGCCTGGTCCACGTCGGCCGCTGGAGTCACGACAATTGCATTCTTGCCGCTGGTTTCGGCGAATAGTTTCATCTGTGGGTTCCACTTCTGGAACATTTGGGCTGTCTCGCTAGCTCCCGTCAGTATGACTGCTGGAGAACTTTCAATTAAGTGTTTACTCGCATCTCCGTCTTCCATGGGCAGAAAGCGAAGCACCTTCTGATCAATCCCTGCTGCCCAGCAACATTCCGCCATTATTCTTGCGCAGTTAACTGATTGTGGTGCCGGCTTGAATAGAACCCCATTGCCAGATGCAAGTGCAGCTAGAACGCCGCCAGCGGGAATAGCTACCGGAAAGTTCCATGGTGGTGCCACCGTTACGAACCCGAACGGAACAAACTCGGTCGGCCCCTCTGCACTGCGGGAAAATAGAAGTTTGGCTCGTCGAGCGTAATAGGTCGCAAAGTCTATGGCTTCAGAGACCTCTGAGTCAGCTTGTGCAAAGACTTTGTTAGTCTCGGCCATCATTGCACCAATAAGGTCTCCACGGCGAGCCGCTAGCTCGTTGGCCACGGAGTTAATCCGCAAGACTCTTTCTTCAACCGCCAGATCTCTCCAGCTAGCTGCCGCAACGTCAATCTCTGAGAGCTCAGTATCTATATCGGAGCTTTCAGTTACCCATGAAATTGACTCAATCTGTCTTGTCGCTGTCTCGGCGACTCGTTTTGCCCACTCGAGGTTGGCGGGCACTGACGGGTCAGAGTCTGGCTCGTTTATGAACTGTGTTGCAGCTCCAATGGCCGCAGCCTTAGCGGGCCTAATTTGAGCAAAGCGAGGTTGTGTGTTCGATACTGTCAAACGACCTGCTACAGCATCCCGGAAACGCTGCGACTCTTCTGCGAACTCTGGGCTACCGGGTTTTATCGTTAGCAGCGACCGCATAAAGTTACCGGGCGTGGAATTCTCTTCTAAGCGCCTGAACAAATAGCCGATCGCTACGTCAAAGTCTTTGGGATCAACCACAGGAGTGTAAACAAGTAGCCCTGACTCAGAGTCCTTCTTGACAGCTCGTGATTGAGCTGGCGCCATTCCTTGCAACATCTCAAATTCAACTCGTTCAGCTACCCGACGATCTTTAGCCACTAATAAAGCCCAAGCCACATCAAAGAGATTGTGGCTGGCTATGCCAATCCGGACACCTTCACAGCGTTCGGCAGTCAAAACCCAGTCGACACATTTTTTGTAGTTGGCATCTACTTGCTCTTTCGTTTCATAGGGTGCCTGAGGCCAACCGTGAACTTCGGCTTCCACCTTCTCCATGGCAAGGTTTGCGCCTTTTACTAGCCGGATCTTTATTTGTCCGCCGCTTTTGTCGAACCTGTCATTTGCCCAGCGTGTTAAGTCGACCAGGGCCTCGTAGGAATCTGGCAAGTATGTCTGTAGTACGATTCCGGCATCAAGCCCGGCAAACTCATCTTGATCTAGAACATCTTTGAACGCTCTTATCGTGAGGCGAAGGTCGTGATACTCCTCCATATCTAGGTTGATGAACGTCTTCGGGCTAGACAACAGAGATGCTCTGCACAACTTAGATAGGCGGTCACGAATCCTTGTGAAGCTACCTTCTTCGTCCCAGTAGTTGAGTTTTGATGCTACCGATGAGATCTTGACAGAAACATAGTCGACTTCTGGAAGTTTGATCATTCTGAGTACCTGATCAAACCTACGTTCTGCTTCTTTTTCTCCTAGGACAGCTTCACCAAGTAAGTTTAAGTTCTTTCTAAACGATGGGAGCCGCTCCAAGTCTCGTGCAAGTTTGGAAACACGCGAATCAAGCATTAGGTCGCCCACAATTGACTTCATTCGTTTTACGGCTGTCGGAATGACTACTCCCGATAGTTTCTGCGATACGCGTGCTCCAGTCGCAAACATGATCCTGTCAATTGGCGACAGAAACCCCGGGGCACCATCGGCTGCCAGAATCGATAACTGTTTGGCCGCAACATCAGTATTCTCAGGACGAGCAACTAGGTCGATAAAGTTCATTGCAAACGAGATGCCGTCTGGGTCATTAATTAGCTTCGCTAGAAGGTCAATCTTTTCTGCCTCGTCATCGGTGGTATCGGCGCCAGCGGCAGCAAGCCACTTCGAAGCTAGTTCAATAGCTTCGTCTGCTAGATATGTCTCTTGCGCAACCACAACGGCGAGCTTAGCAGCCTCACAACCTTCAACCAGCCTTAAGTTAACTGTGTTGGGATTCCGCGAATAGAGACGCTATCTTTGCAACGACCTCATCAATGCTCAACTCAGTTGTATCAAGCTCAACAGCATCGTCAGCTTTCTTTAGTGGCATTGACTCCCGTGTTGAATCGGCGTGATCTCGAGCCTCTATTGCTGCTTTGATCTGCTCGACACTTTCACCACTTTGAGAAGCCCGTCGTTGAGCCCGCTCATCAATATCGGCAACGAGGAACACCTTTAGCCTAGCTTCAGGGTAGACCACCGTTCCTATATCTCTACCGTCCAGAACGCCACCGTTATTCTGTTCTATCCATTCACGTTGCCGTTTTACTAACTCATTTCGAACATCAACGTTGGCGCTGATTGGCGAAACCGCAGCAGAGACTTCTTCGGTTCTAAGCTCTTCCTTATATTTGACGCCCTCAATCTCGACTACGCCGCCACCATAAACTCTGAAGTCAATCTCATCAGCCAAGTCGGCAAATGCTTTCTCATCTGCCAAATCTAAACCAAGAGTCATGCCACGGAAAGCAATAGTCCTGTACATAAGTCCAGTATCTAAATGTTTCAAACCCAGCTTGTCTGCGACGAGTGGGGCAACAGTCGATTTACCACTGCCTGCTGGACCATCTATTGCAATAACATCCATGAGTTAGTTGCACCTCAGCTAAATCGGAATTGACTCCAACACTATAGGAGCTGTTATGACGCTAGTTAGGTTTTTAGCGTCATCGGTGGCATCACTTCGATGGTGAGCTCCTTGGTTTACTTTACGTAGCAACGCTTGCTGGGCAACGAGCTTTGCCACATAACCCATCACCTTAAACCTGTGACTCGTCGCCTTAGTCTCTAGGTCTTCGATAGATGTGCTAGCCGATTCTAAGTCGCCTTTGTTTCTAATCAGACCGACGTTGCGCCACATTTCTTGACGTAGTGACCCTTCTAGGCTGGTTTCTGTTTCGGCTGTTCCAAACTCAACTACTCGAAAACTTTCTGGTGTTGCCTCGGGAGCAGTATTTGCTCGTAAGTCTTGACCAATATGTCTTCCCATAACTAAACCTTCTAGCAACGAGTTAGAGGCCAGTCGGTTAGCTCCGTGTAATCCAGAACGACTTACTTCGCCAACTGCTCTTAGCCCAGCGATCGATGTCCGACCTAGCTCGTCAGTTACAACTCCGCCCATACAGTAGTGCGCTGCAGGCGTAACCGGGAGCGCTTCAACGTGAGGATCAAAACCATGATCGCTAGCAATAGCAGCCACACCCGGGAAACGCTTAGAGAAGCCCCCACCTATCGAGTGTGTGGGGTCGAGCATTGGCCGATTGCCAGAAACGAGTTCTTGGTAGTTTGCTCTAGCCACAACGTCTCGAGGCGCTAATTCGGCATCAGGGTGAACGCCAGCCATATAACGTTCGCCCTCAAAGTTAACTAGCTGCGCACCTTCTCCCCTTATAGCTTCAGTAAGAAGGGGCAACCTGCCGGATTGTTCAAGATCTAGCGCTGTTGGATGAAACTGAACGAACTCAAGGTCAGTTAACTCTGCACCAACTGAGCCAGCCAAGTAGATACCTGAACCGATTGAGCCAGCTGGGTTAGTCGTCTTTTCCCAGAGGTAGCTGTAACCGCCAGTAGCTAGGACGACTTCTGCCGCCAGAACCAACACCAGATCATCTGGTCTATCAGTTGATTGAACTAGGGCGCCACGGACTCTTTCTTGATCAGGGTCCAACGCAAGCGAGACTACTTCACATTCTTCTAGTACTTGGATGTCTGGTGAGCTAGCAACAGCCTGGTTTAGAGTGGCTGATAACGCAGCGCCTATCGAATCACCGTTTGACTTAACGATTCGGCGATGTGAATGACCCGCTTCTCGACCAAGCTCTAAACCGTCGGGCCCTGAATCAAACTCTGCGCCTAGAGATTGGAGCCATTCAATAGCATCTACTCCCCCAGCCGTTACTAGCTCCACAACTCCTGGGTCCGTTAACCCATCAGATACCTTAATTGTGTCGGCTGCGTGGCTGGCTGGCGAATCTGATGCGTCAACTGCGGCTGCAATCCCGCCCTGTGACCATGGCGTAGCCCCACTAGCACCTAGCCTGCCGGTAGTTGCTACTGTGCATTCTCCAGCGTTTAGCGCTGTTGTTAAACCGGCAACGCCAGACCCAACAATCAGAGTTGGTGTGCGCTGGATAGACCTTATTGGGTTCATACCTTAACGGCTAGCATCGCCTCAATACTTGCAGATGCTCGCTCGACCACGTCGTCAGGCACGCTAACCTCATGGGTCATTGTTCGAAGAGAGTCTGCAATGCCCTCCAGCGTTATCTTCTTCATGTGTGGACACAAGTTACAAGGACGTACAAACTCGACATCAGGTGTTTCAGCAGCAACGTTGTCACTCATCGAGCACTCTGTAACCATGACTACCTTTGCCGGCTTATTTTCTTGGACCCAACCAATCATTCCAGCAGTCGATCCAACAAAGTCGGCTTCTTCTAATACATCAGGTGGGCACTCAGGGTGTGCGATTATCTGAATTCCTTCGTTATCTGCCCTATAGGCACGCAGTTCTTCGCCGGTAAAGCGTTCATGCACCATACAGGAACCTGTGGTCGAGATAATTTGCTTGTCTGTCTGAGACTGAACCCACGCAGCCAAGTATTGATCTGGCAAGAAGACAATTTGGTCTTGTTCTAATGATTCAACAATTTGTAGTGCATTTCCAGAGGTACAGCATATGTCGACTTCAGCTTTAACTTCAGCAGAGCAGTTAACGTACGCTACAAAGGCAGCTTCTGGATATTTCTCACGCAGGAGTTTGACGTCAGCAGCTGTGATTGCTTCTGCTAATGAGCAACCGGCTTCTGGGTCTGGAATTAAAACTGTTTTTTCTGGGCTCGTTATCTTGGCAGTTTCTGCCATGAAGTGAACCCCGGCGAATACGATTACATCTGCGTCAGTTTCTTTTGCGGCGTAAGAAAGTGCTAGTGAGTCGCCTGTGATGTCGGCAACTGTGTGATAAATGTCTGGCGTCATGTAATTGTGAGCCAACACTATGGCATTGCGTTCGACCTTGAGTCGCTCGATCTCTTCGACAGTTTCTGCCAACGCCGCAAGCTCGATATCAGGGAGAACCTTTAGTAACTGTTCTTGTGTGGTCTTTGGATTTACTTTAAGGGTCGTCATCTCAACCCTCACTTTCGTTAGTTATGCTCACAATGAGTATAACTATTATACCCTTAAACCTATTCCTGGCTCGGAATCAGCCGATTTCACTTGACCCCGGGTCTAGGGCGCTCCAATAGTACTTCTCGACGGAACTTAAACTGCTCTGCTGGGCGTCCTCCCCCTGTGGGAGTTGAGAACTCACCGGTTGGTTCAACGAGGCCTTGAGTCTCAAGCCGGCGTCTGAAGTTCTGAGTATGTAGCTCGCTTCCGAGTAATGCTTCTACAACATTTTGTAGCTCTCTTAAAGTAAAGGTGCTGGGTAGTAGCTCGAACACAACCGGACGATAACTTAGCTTGCCTCGAACTCGAGCTAACGCTGTTGCCACAATACGCCGATGATCGAGATACATCTCTGAACCTAAGCCTTCCGTGGCACCAGCTTCTGCAAGTAAGCCCGCCTCATACATCAACTCGTATCTTTCCAAAGCTCTAACGCCGTCAAAGAGTTTCCCATCGTCGGGAAACAGAATCTTGGTTCGCTCTAGTCGAGCTTGCTTAGTGTCAGCGGACCCGAGGTCAGTGAACTTGTCTAACTGCGCTGCAATTTGTGATCTCAGCTTTAAGGCATCAGGTTCTCTACCGTCTTCCCAAGGCAAGAAACGATATAGATCGGTCCAACCATCGCCCACTTCTTCTACTTCCACGAGTGCGAGATAGGCGATCGAAAGCGCTCGCCCCTGATCTACTGAGTCAACTTCTACTCGATCAGCGTCACCGAATGTATAGAGCTGTTCGACATAGCCCAAGTCCTGACTTGTACTCGATTTGACCCAGCGCCTGATTGATTCGGTAATGGTGCGGTCTTCATCTGCCACCAGACCAGAAGGCAAGGCCGGATCACTAGAGCTATCTACAACACGCACAAACGGCCTGCCAGCATGATAAGCGATGATTACAGCATTGGTAATTATCGAGATGGGCTGGGCTGACATGTAAACAAGTCTAGTGAAGGCTCACCCTAGATAGCGGGCCAGGGCATCAACGGCGACCAGGTAACTGTCAACACCAAAACCTGACACACTGCCGACACAAACCGGGGCGATCATTGATACATGGCGAAAGTCTTCACGAGCAAAAACGTTTGACATGTGTACTTCGACTACAGGCACATCGACTGCAGATATTGCATCTCTAAGAGCGACACTTGTGTGAGTGAATGCTCCAGCGTTAAAGACAATGCCTGCTGCCGAGTTGCGGGCGTCTTGGATCATGTCGACAAGTTCGCCCTCTACGTTTGACTGGGTCGCCGTGAACTCAAAGCCCTTTGCCTCGGCGTGGGCAGCGACGCTGGCAACCAAGTCTTCCAGAGACATGGACCCGTATGTTTCTGGTTCCCGTTCGCCAAGCATATTTAAGTTGGGACCATTCAAGAGAAGTAGCTGTTTACTCATATCTATAGCTCTACCACAGCAATCTTGCGGACGGGTTCAAGGTTACCAATTGCCTCTATCGCTTCAGGCGAAGGCATCGCGTCTAAGTTAATAAATGAAAGAGCTTCTGACTTTTCTTCATTACGTCCAAGCCTCCACTCACCGACATTAATACCAAGTTCACCAAGCTTCGTAGCTACGGTTCCTACTACGCCTGGAACGTCTTTGTTGAGAAGCAACAGGATTGTTCCTCTAGGGTCTGCTTCCATTGAGTAACTGGCGACTCTTACGATTCTCTGGGTGCTGCCATCGAATATCTTGCCGGAGACTACTCTCTCGCCGCCATCCCATTTGACTCGACAAGTAGCGGTGTTACTGCGAGACTCGAGCTTTTCGGTGCTACGCTCAATGTCGATTCCTTTGTCGCTACCAATAACGGGAGCGTTCACGTAATTGACTCGGCCAGTGTGTCCGACGTCTAGCAGTCCTTTCATAAGGCCGGCAGCGACCGGCTTCATTAACTCATCTGCTCGTTCATGATTGACTTCAACCTCTACTGATGTGATCTCACCGTCGGCCATGGCGACTTGTAGCATCCCGATCTTTTCTGCAAGCTCTATAAACGGTGCAATCGCATCAAAGCTCATTGACTGGCTGAAACCAAGATTTACCGAGTTGGCTACTCTGTCGCCTCGCAAAGCGTCAAGCACCTGAGTGGCAACGTCAATTGCTACATCACGCTGGGCTTCTTTGGTTGATGCTCCTAGGTGAGGGGTATGAATAACCTTGGGGTGAGCTCTCAGCGGATTATCTTCGGTCGGCGGTTCACTACTGAACACATCGACAGCGGCAAGTCCAAGATGTCCTGCGTCTAATGAGCCAGCCACGGCATTCTCATCTAGAAGCCCTCCGCGAGCGACGTTAATTAGGGTGGCCCCCTGCTTCATCAAGGCGAGCCTTTCGGCGTTTATCATTTCACGAGTTTCATCGTTAAGTACAGAGTGAAGGGTTACATAGTCTGATGTTGATAAGACTTCTTCTAAGTCCATAAGTTCAACATCTAGCTCCCTAGCTACAGACTCAGAGACATATGGGTCATAGACGTGGACTGCCATGTCAAATGCCTGACATCGTGCCGCTACTTCTCGACCGATGCGACCAAAGCCAACTATGCCGACAGTCTTGCCTCTTAGTTCTGTTCCTCCGAAGTCTGACCTGCGCCATTCGCCGGCTCGAAGCGATGCGTCAGCTTGTACAACATTGCGTGCTGCACTCAGCATTAAAGTTAATGCAAGCTCGGCAGTTGCTATCGTATTCGCAGACGGTGTGTTCATTACGATTACACCATTAAGAGTGGCGGCAGCCACATCAACGTTGTCTACTCCAACACCGGCACGACCTACGACTTTGAGTTTCTTGGCTGCTTCTAGGACATTCGCTGTGACTTGGGTTCCTGATCGAACAATTAGAGCGTCATAGTCGCCTACGATATTGATTAGTTCGTCCTCGGATAACCCTGTAGAAACTTGAACCTCGGCATCTTTAGCTGCCTCTAAAATGTCAAGACCTGCTTGACCTAGCTTGTCTGATACCAAGATTTTGAACATTATTTTCCTTAAACTTTTTGAGTGCAGAAGCGCTCAAAGTCAGCGCAGAACTTATCTTCTAGCTCCAAAGACCCGAACGAGAATGTTTTGTCTTCGTAGTGGTCTCTTACTGAAGAAATACTAGCCACTGCGAAGTCTCGATGGGGCCCTGTAGTGAAAGTAGCTAGAGTCTCGGGTCCGAGCGTAACTGCAGCTAAACACTCATAGTTTGGGACCACAACATCGGCTAAGGCCACAACATTTGGACGAGCGACCACGCCCGTATAACAGATAAATAGATCTACTGAGTCTTTGGCCGCTAAATCACTCGAGCCGTCGCCAATCAGGCAGGTCCTGCCTGGCGACTTTGGCAAAATTTGAGATTCAACAACATAGCCCTTGCCAACGGTAGCCGTTAGGTCCGGTGTTGTCGATGCCATATATTTTTCGGTGTTGCCGCTCCACCAAGACTCGGCCAATGGGTCATAGGTTGACTTGACGGCAAAAACAGACTTGGGGTCAAAGCCGAGCCATACACCATACTCAACAACTGCATCGGCTAGTCCGCCAGAGACTATGAAGCGGTTGATATCAACTTCGTCGAGCATGTCTAGCAGAGGGACAGCACCAGCGATAGTCGAAGATTTGTAGTCCTGCTTTAGAGCCACTATTTGTTCTCGAGTTGGAGCCAATAGCTGCATCCGTTTTTCGTAGACTTCGACTAGGTCTATCGAACCATTCATGGCCGCATCAGTTAGGGCACTAATTTCGTCTGTTTTGCCACACATCTTGGCTAGCTCGTCGATGCCCTCTATGGTCGCCAGGGTTGAGTCACAGTCAAATATTACGTTTGTAAATCTACGCCAACGCACTGGTTATCCTTTTTAAGGTTCCTTACTAAGAGAATAGCCATTTAATAAAGGGCGGGTGGTTTAATGCCGAAACCTTGGGTGTGTATCCAGGGGAAGAATCTAGAGGGGGGCCTATTCATGGTCATGTGGCGCCCGTTAGTCCTCTGTTCGCACCACCTGCACAGCCTCCGGCTTCACCTCCAATGGCCACACCTTCGCAGATTACAGAAGGGTTCGCCACACCCCCTACCGAAGACATCAACCCTCTTTTGCCAACACCAATGCACACAACTCCAGTCGTGCAAGAACGAGAGTCGTTCCTTTCTCGAGCTACGAGCATCCCAGTTGCTGCATGCGTGCCACTAATTGCCTTAGGCGTCGGATACTTTTTGTGGGCAGCACCAATTGCAGTTCTTGGGTTCTTACCACTGATATTGCTTGCACCATTCCTGCTTTGGCT
>CAZYMB010000014.1:0-40630 GCA_964648795.1 uncultured Acidimicrobiaceae bacterium | reverse complement strand
GAGCTGAGATTCCTGTTGTCGATGTTGCCGAGTTCACTGGCTATCCGCCAATGCTCGGGCACAGAGTCGTTACTCTGCACCCTAAAGTGCACGGTGGAATTCTGGCTGACCGTAGAGATGCAGAACACCTGCAAGATCTAGAAACTCACAGTATTGACCTAATAGATATTGTGGTGACTAATCTTTATCCGTTCGCTACCGAGCCTTCAATAGAGATGATTGACATTGGTGGACCGACTCTTGTTAGAGCTGCTGCTAAGAATCATGAGCACGTAACTGTTCTTGTTGATCCAGCTGACTATGGTGTTGTGTTAGCCGAGATTAAAGAGAACGGAAGCGTTTCTTCTGGCTTACGTAAGAGTCTGGCTGCTAAAGCATTTACTCACACAACAACTTATGATGCAGCTATAGCTAACTGGATGACAGATAGTTCTTTGACTGACAGTCTTGGGCAACCTAAGGCTGAGGTTGACTTGCCAGAACAGATAGTTCTTTCGCTAGAGAAGGCAAATGATCTTCGCTATGGCGAGAACCCTCACCAAGCAGGAGCACGTTACCGTCTTAATGGTGCAGAGTCTTGGCTTGACTCTGTTCAGCAACTCAGCGGGCTAGAGCTTAGCTATCTCAACTATTTCGATGCCGAAGCTGCCTGGTCACTAGTCCATGACCTTGGTGACAACCCAGCTGTAGCAATAATTAAACACGCTAACCCTTGCGGTGTGGCCGTGGCTGACACTCTTTCTTCTGCATATTCGCAAGCTTATGAATGTGACAGTCGCTCTGCCTTTGGTGGCATTGTGGCCTTAAACCATGAAGTTGACGAAGACACAGTTATCGCCATGATTGAAGCAGCACAAGCTGATGTGGTGATTGCACCAGGTTATGCAGAAGGTGTTGTAGATAAGTTAATCGCTAAGCGAGCGAATACCAGAATTCTTGTCGCCACTCCACCAGAACAGGTTTCGCTACAGGTTCGCCAAATTGGAGAGGGCTTCTTAGTTCAACAGAACCACCATTTTGCTAGTGACTCAGAGGCTTGGGAAACAGTCACTGAAACCAAACCGACAGCAGATGGTCTACAAGACGCAGCGCTTGCTTGGCGAGTATGTGGCCACGTCAGCTCTAACTCAATAGTTCTAGCCAAAGACGGCGTTGCTTGGGGGATAGGTGCAGGTCAACAAAACCGGGTCGAAGCCGGAGAACTTGCAGTCAAGAAAGCAAACAACCGAGCCAAGGGCGGGGCATGCGCCTCAGATGCATTCTTCCCATTTGCTGACGGTTTAGAAGTAGCAGCAGCAGCCGGTGTATCTACAGTAATTCAACCCGGTGGTTCCATCAAAGACGAAGAAGTAATTGCAGCAGCCAACGAGCTTGGCCTGGCCATGGTCTTTACCGGCGAACGCCAATTTAGACACTAACGGTTTAGGCAAGGAGCTAGGCTGCTATCTTGATCTGGCCAGCTGCCGCTAGATGTTCTTCAATCAGAACTTGTTGGCCGTGACTGAAATATGTTCCAGCCACGGCCAATTCTGTTCTCT
Organism: uncultured Acidimicrobiaceae bacterium; assembly: GCA_964648795.1. Taxonomy (GTDB): domain Bacteria; phylum Actinomycetota; class Acidimicrobiia; order Acidimicrobiales; family SZUA-35; genus JAHDDW01. Next base: position 39,092 of record CAZYMB010000014.1, on the reverse strand, counting down.
CAGTGCCTTCGATCTCTAGGCTTTTCACCGTTAGATCTATGGTGTTAGCTTCGAGCTTGGTGTTGTATTTGTCGCTTAAACGCATAGCAATTTGTTTGGTATGGCGTTCACCCTGTCTAGGAGGTGAGGTCTCAATGGCTGAAGTCGTTAATTTAGAAGCCTGCCGTTGAACTAGATTTCGTCCGCCCATAGTTCAATTTTATATCACCTTATCGTGCAATAATCCGCGGGTAGAACGCGTACTAGAGGCCTCAAGTCTCCGTTCAAGGCTTGGCCTATGAGGTAATTGCGCAGATACATACGGCCAGCTTTCACCTAAGCAAGAGTGGTCTCGTGGTCTACAAAATAAGCCAAATTTAGTCCAGTGGTTCGAGTCTGAACTAGTGTTTCAAAATATGGGCTCAACTTTCTCAAATCGGATTGCAAAAGCAAGACAACAAATGGCAACTACGAATGTTGACGCACTGTGTCTCTCCGTTGGTGCCGACCTTCCTTACTTGACTGGCTATTCAGCCATGCCTCTAGAGCGACTAACGATGTTAGTTCTAAGACAAGATGGCGAAGCACGGCTTGTAATCCCAGAACTCGAAGCATCCTTGGTCACTGAGACATCAGATTTCGAGTTGGTTCCATGGGGCGAGACGGCTGATCCACTGGACTTAGTAGTGGGCATGCTCGGCGGTGCCAACAAAGTGGCGATAGGTGAGACAACTTGGGCACGCTTTTTAGTTGGGCTTATCGAGCGGGCTCCGAGTTTAGATTTCTGCAATGCAGGTGTAGTCATGACTCCGCTTCGTGCTGTTAAATCCGCCGAAGAAATTGCTGTTCTGCGCTCGGCAGCTCATGCTGTTGACCGTATTGCTGGCCGGCTGCAATCGGGTGAGATTCCACTGGTGGGTCAGACCGAAGCGCAAGTTTCGGCAGAGCTAGGCCGTCAAATTGAGGCTGAGGGCCACTATAAAGTTAATTTCGCGATTGTAGCTGCCGGAGAAAATGCGGCAAGCCCGCATCATCATGCCGGTAGCAGGGTTATCAAGGAGAACGAAGTTGTACTTTGTGACTTTGGCGGCACCATGGCTGGTGATGATGGTGTTGGCTACTGTTCTGATCTAACCCGTTGTGTCTACACAGGCGAACCCTCAGCTGAATTTGCCGAGATGTATGCAGTGTTACTAGAGGCCCAAACGGCTTCATTGGCTGCTGCTAAAGCTGGCACAGCAGCAGAAGACGTCGACCGGGCGGGACGTTCAATTATTGAAGCTGCTGGCTATGGAGAGTACTTTATCCACCGTACTGGACATGGCATAGGCGTCGAAGCACACGAAGAACCATACATTGTTGAAGGCAATTCAGACCCTCTCGTTGCCGGAAACGCATTCTCTATCGAGCCAGGTATCTACATTCCGGGTAAGTTCGGCGCTCGGATAGAAGACATTGTGGTCGCTGGTGAAACAGCCGCGGATCCACTTAATGTTGTCGATCATAATTTGGCTGTTGTTTCTTAGACGCTGTTGAACCAACGACTGGACTCATGGAGCTAGACTTCGACTTATGGCTAAGTTTCTTTCGGGTATCGAGGTGGCAGAATCGGTTCTAGCTGATGTTGCCGAACGCAGCGCCAAAGTTAAAGCCAATGGTCGAGCACCTGGCCTTGGCACAATCCTTGTTGGCGACGACGGCCCCAGCGCTAGCTATGTGAAGAAGAAGCACGAGACTTGTGAAACAGTTGGTGTTAAGTCATTCCATATCGGCATCGACGCATTAGCTGATCCAACAGCTCTCACTAGCGCTGTAGCCGAATTCAATCAGAACCCAGAGGTTGACGCGTATATTATTCAGCATCCGACGCCAGATGGTTTCGACTTTAACGCTGCTCTGATGCAGATGAGCCCAGACAAAGATGGTGATGGGCTGCACCCTGTGAACCTGGGTCGGCTAGTTCTACAACAAGATGGCCCACGCCCAGCAACACCGGCCGGGATTCTAGAAATGTTGACTCATTACGAGGTGGACTTAGCAGGTAAGAACGTCGTAGTAGTAGGTAGAGGCCCAACCCTTGGTCGCCCAATGGCCTTGATGCTTGCGAACAAAGGGGTAGATGCAGCTGTCACAGTAGTTCACTCTCGGGTTCCTGACATCGCTAGCTACACAATGAACGCAGATGTAATTGTGTCTGCAGTCGGTAGACCGAACACTATAACTCCAGACATGGTGGCAGACGGAGCTGTTGTTGTGTCTGGTGGTATCAGTTGGGAAGGTAAGAAACTACTACCCGATGTAGATGAAGCAGTAGGAGAGAAAGCTTCCTGGATAACTCCACGCCTGGGAGGCGTAGGCCCTACAACAGTGGCAATGTTGCTTCAAAATACCGTTTCTGCAGCAGAGAAATTTCCGGGTTGAGGAACTAGACTTCTAACCTATACACTGGCGAGCTGAGCAAAAAATAAGGTGGAAATTATGGCGGTTCCAAAGATCGAATGGGCTGACGGTGTAGACCCGTGGATAGCTGAGAATAGTGGGCAGGCAGAGGCTTATATGGCTGGTTTAGGCGTTTACCATGTGCCCAGAAAGAGTGCGGAGATTGCGCCGCCAAACTGGTTTGTATTGTATAAGTCGACGGGTAACCTACTGGCTCTTTCACTTGCTCTAGCCCATTCTGGGTACGTCAGGCAGGTGGATCAAGATCAAAATGAGGTTCACGTTCAAGGTGAGCCACACGTTTTTTGGTTGAGCCAAAAAGGTAAAGAATGGGTAGAAGAAGCGTTTGCCAGTGATTCTGCGCCCATGGGATTAGAACTCAGATTTTATTGGAGGGCGATTATGCAGACACTAGAACTTATTGGCCGCTATGGCGAGCATGGTTCAACAGTCGTAGAACTCAACCGAGAAAATCGACGAAGGAAGTCACGCCTAAATAATGACTTTGTCTCTCTAAAATCCCTCGGCTTTGTAGAGGGGGGTCGGCGTGAGAGCACCAAGCAGAAGATGGTTGAAGAATTCGCAATAACCGAGATCGGTCGACGAGCTTTGGCTATTCAAAGAGGTCGCATAACGCTAATAAAGCCTCGACAATAGCCAAGCTTTCGGCGGCTTGGCTCTGCTGTACAATTAAGAGTGGCTTAAAAAGGCAGGATCATGGGCTTAGGGCAGAAAATAGTAGATGGAGCAAAGCTGTATCGGTATTGGGCAACTGGCGATGTGCTCGGTGACGAATACCGGGCGAAGAAGTTACCATTTTTAATCTCGCTTTCGGTCTTTGAAGGCTCTTTTATTAATGCACGATTCTTCCACCACTACCATAATTTTACGCCTAAGTGGTTTGCCTGGTTTGCTCGCGAGCTGTTAGAAGAGCGTTTGGTGACGCGCCAGCTTTCTGACAAAGGTGAAGAGGTATACCAAATCTCTGAGCGAGGTAAAAAACTAATCGAAAGAGAAGCGGACGGGAGTACGTTAGGTCTCTCTGCAAGCAAGCATGTGATCAATGACCTTCCTCTAATGGCTTTGATTGGCGGCTACCAGCATCCAGGGATTGTTCCAAATAACCCTTTGTCTTGGGCCCCATCTGACCCTGCGATTAAGCGTTTGGTTGACAAGGGGCTTGCAAGGATTAACGGTAGAGCTGACTCAGTCGAATCGAACCTAGAACTTACTCGCTATGGATATGGACTTCTCTCATCACAGGGGTATACCAAAATTGAGAACTGGGAAGGGTGGGACATGGTTGTTCCATCTAATAAACCACTCAATTGGATAGCTCAATTTAACCATCGACGAGGACTGGCTCGAGCTGGCGATGTTGAAATAGCGCAAAGGCTACTTGTGACGATGTTTGTCCTTGCAAAAAGTAAAGGCTCGGCTCGCCTTACAGGGGCAGACCTGGGAGCAGTCATAGATATTAATCACAAGACGGGTTTCAAGGCCAGCAGACAGCTAGAAGATGCAGATTTTCTCACTTTTTTGCCAAGGGAAGAAGAGCCAGCCTTCGAAGTAACTTTGGCCGGGCAAGAACAGGCAGAACGGCTGCGTTATTTGCCTCCACTTTCAGGTCCCCAGCGCTAGCCCTTAAACGACGCTGCGCCTGCGACTTCTAGCTACCATCAAGTAGCCGGAGGTCAACAGAGTTGCGCCAATTGCCAAGATCAACCCAGATGTAACACCGGTAAACGCTAGCGTGCCTGTTGCACTGTTTGAGTCTTGTATAGTTTCATCAGTCTCAGCCTCAGGATCTGAAGTTTCATCAGTGAGAGCGAGAACTGGTTTCTCGAATTCAACGACTGTTGGGTCGTTAGTAGAGTCGCCATCGGTCTCGCCAGTTAGAGAAGCTGATTCGGTCAGCTCGTCGCCTGAGTCAGAAACATCGCTAACAGCTTCGCCAGTTGGCCCAGCTCCGTCAGCGGTTGCAGTGTTTTCGACTCCACCTGCATCAATATCTGTCACGGTGATTGTGTAGTCAGCTTCACATGTTGCGATTTCGGTAGGTGCGAGCGTGCCGTCTATCGTTGGGAACTCGCAGCCGACTGTTATGTCTGCTGGGGTAAATAGCGGATCAGTTACCGTTATGTCTGAAACGGTGACGTTTCCTGTGTTAGTAACAGTAAAGGTATAGGTGATTAGATCGCTAACACTTGGAGGTCCTTCGAATTGTGGACTAGCCAACTTAACCAAGTTAAGTGCCGGAGCTAGCTCAGTGCTAACTACTGTTGGATCATCGTCAGCTCCAGTATCATCAGCTGGGTTAGTTGAGTCTGAGTCATCGCTAACTGGGTTACCTGATGGGTCTGTTCCGTCTGCTGTTGCTGTATTTGTTACGCCGCCTGCATCAATGTCTGCTTGAGTTAGCGTGTAAGTAGCTTCACAAGTAACCGCCTCAGTCGGAGCGAGAGTTCCGTCTGTGGTTGGGAACGTACAGTTAGCCGTAATATCTGATGGTGTGAACAGTGGGTCAGTGACCGTGATACCAGAAACAGTTGCATTTCCAGTGTTGACTACCTCGACTGTGTAGGTGATTGTGTCACCTGGAGTCGGTGGGGTAGAGAAGCTAGGAACTGCAGTCTTGAATACTTCAAGAGCTGGCTCAGAAGCAAGCACAGTGAAGGTTGGGTCGTCGTCGCCGGTTCCGTCATTTCCGTCAGGTGTGTCGCCGCCCGAGTCAGAGATATCTTCGACTGGATTACCGCTTGGGTCAGTTCCGCCAGCGGTTGCAGTATTGGTTACACCGCCAGCATCAATATCTGCCTGGGTCAGTGTGTATGTGGCAGTAAAGGTAGTTGAGTCGCTTGCACTTGGCGTCAAAGTAATTGGGCCGCCGACAACAGTCGCTGTTGGGTCATCAATAGTGATGCCTGAGATAGTCACGTTGCCTGTATTGCTGACGGTAAAGGTGTAGTTAACCACATCGCCAAGATCAACTAGTCCGTTGCCGTTGGCATCTGTAATTCCATCAGAATTCTTAATGAGTTCTAGTTCTGGGGTTGGGTCAATGCTGACTACTGTTGGATCATCGTCTGATCCGGTGTCGTCCGCTGGGTTAGTTGAGTCTGAGTCATCACTCACTGGGTCGCCACTTGGGTCTGTTCCATCTGCTGTTGCTGTATTTTCTACCAGGCCTGCGTCGATATCTGCTTGAGTCAAAATGTATTCAACTTCACAGACAGCAGTTTCGGTAGGTGCAAGATCGTTGGCTGTCGTGTTCGGGAACACACACTTTGACGTTACATCACTTGGTGTGAATAGCGGGTCAGTAACTGTTACTCCAGAGACAGTCACATTTCCGACGTTAGTAACTGTGATCTCATAAGCGAGTGCATCGCCGGGAGCCAGCACAGTTGTAATTCTCGGTAGCGCTGTCTTGAAGACTTCTAGCTCTGGCTGAGCCGGCAGAGTAGTGAAGGTTGGGTCGTCGTCGCCGGTTGCGTCATTTCCTTCTGGTGTGTCGCTGCCAGAGTCTGAATCGTCGCTGACGTCATCGCCGTTAGGCGCAGTGCCGTTAGCCGTTGCAGTATTGGTTACACCGCCAGCATCGATATCTGCTTGGGTTAGTGTTCTTGTGGCAGTGAAGGTTGTTGAGTCGCTTACGCCTGGAGCCAAGGTAATCGGTCCACCAGTAACGTTTGCAGTTTGGTCTGTGACCGTAATTCCTGACACAGTAACATTTCCACTGTTGGTTACTGTAAACGTGTAGCTGATTACGTCACCTACGTCGGTTAGTCCGTTGCCGTTGTTGTCCGTGATTCCATCTGATGTTTTGACTAGTTCTAGCTCTGGAGCACTGTCGATTAGAGTAACGGTTGGGTCGTCATCAGCTCCAGAATCGTCTGCTGGATTTCCAGAGTCTGAGTCATCTGTGACTAGGTCGCCTGATGGGTCGGTTCCGTCTGCTGTTGCCGTGTTCTCGATGCTGCCTGCGTCGATATTGGCTTGGGTGAGTGTGTAGTCGAGAATACATGTCGCAGTTTGAGTTGGAGCGAGTGTTCCATTAGTCACTGGGAATTCGCAATTCGTTGTTATGTCGCTTGGTGTGAATAGTGGGTCATCAACTGTGATTCCAGTGACAGTCACGTTCCCAGTGTTTTCTACCTCGATTGTGTAGGTGATTGTGTCACCTGGGACAACTGGAGTAGAGAATACTGGAGTCGAAGACTTAGTAACAGATAACTCTGGGTTAGGGTCGATTGGTGTGACGGTTGGGTCATCGTCTGATCCGGTGTCGTCTGCTGGGTTGTCTGAATCTGAGTCGTCACTAACATCGCCACCATCAGGGTCTGTACCGTCAGCCGTAGCTGTATTGGTCACGCTACCTGCATCGATATCAGTCTGGGTCAAGGGGTAGGTTGCTGTGAATGTTGTTGAGTCGCTTGCTCCTGGAGCCAAGGTAATTGGTCCGCCAGCTACTGTTGCAGTCAAATCGGTGACTGTGATGCCTGAGACTGTCACATTTCCTGTGTTGGTTACCGTGAAGGTGTAGTTAATGACATCTCCGGGAGTTGCCGGGCTTGACAATGATGGTATTGCAGTCTTGATGAGCTCTAGTTCTGGGGTTGGGTCAATGCTGACTACTGTTGGGTCATCGTCTGATCCGGTGTCGTCTGCTGGGTTGTCTGAATCTGAGTCGTCACTAACATCGCCACCATCAGGGCCGGTTCCGTCAGCTGTTGCTGTATTTTCTACTTGGCCTGCGTCGATATCAGCCTGAGTTAGCACATATTCGATTTCACATGTCGCAGTTTGAGTTGGAGCGAGTGTTCCATTAGTCACTGGGAATTCGCAATTCGTTGTTATGTCGCTTGGTGTGAATAGTGGGTCAGTAACCGTGATGCCAGTGACTGTGACATTTCCAGTATTGGTGACGTCGATTGTGTAGGTGATTGTGTCACCAAGAATTACTGGAGTAGAGAAGGACGGAGCAGCAGCCTTGATGACTTCTAGCTCTGGTTCAGGGTCGATTGGTGTGAAGGTTGGGTCGTCCTCGCCAGTTCCGTCGTTTCCTGGTGGCGTATCGCTGCCAGAGTCTGATGTGTCCTCTACCGTGTCACCGCTTGGATCAGTGCCTTCTGTAGTCGCAATGTTAGTTACGCCTCCAGCGTCAACGTCGGCTTGGGTTAGTGTTCTCGTGGCGGTGAAAGTTGTTGAATCTGTTGCTCCTGGAGCCAAGGTAATTGGTCCGCCAGTAACGTTGGCTGTTGGATCTATAACCGTGACACCGGTAAGTGTGACGTTTCCTGTGTTTGACACCGTGAACGTGTAGTTGATCACGTCTCCGACGTCAGTTAAACCATTGTTGTTAATATCTGTAATCGAGCCTGACGTCTTGATTAGCTCTAGCTCAGGGTTAGGGTCGATTGGGGTAACAGTTGGGTCGTCACCAGCTCCGGTGTCATCTGCTGGATTGTCTGAGTCTGAGTCATCTGTGACGTCATCTCCGCTTGGGTCTGTTCCATCAGCAGTAGCTGTGTTTTCAACACCGCCAGCATCAATATCTGTCTGAGTGATTGTGTAATCTAGTTCACAGGTCGCACTTTGACCCGGTGTTAGATCGTTTGCTGTTGTAGTTGGGAATACACAGTTAGCTGTGATATCTGCTGGAGTGAATAGAGGGTCAGTAACTGTGACGCCAGACATTGTTACGTTTCCAGTATTAGTTACTGTGAAACTGTAGGTAATCGTGTCACCGGGAACAACTGGGTTGGAGAAGTTAGGTGTAGAGGCTTTAACTAGCTCTAGTTCTGGATTAGTTGGAATGTCGGTGAAGGTTGGGTCGTCGTTTCCGGTTCCGTCGTTTCCTGGTGGCGTGCCTGAGCCAGAGTCTGAGTCGTCGCTAACGTCGTTGCCGTTGGGGTCTGTTCCGTCTGCTGTTGCAGTATTTTCAACTCCGCCTGCGTTGATATCAGCTTGAGTTAGCGTTCTAGTAGCAGTGAATGTAGTTGAATCTGTTGCTCCTGGTGCCAATGTTATTGGCCCACCTGTCACGGTCGCAGTTGGGTCGATTACGTCGATACTAGAAACTGTCACGTTTCCAGAGTTAGTCACGCTGAAGGTGTAATTGATTACATCGCCAGGGGTTGCTGGAGTAGACAAAGCAGAAGCATCTGCAGTCTTAATGATTTCAAGCTCCGGATCAGCAGGAACGTCAACAAAGGTTGGGTCGTCGTTTCCGGTTCCGTCGTTTCCTGGTGGCGTGTCGCTGCCAGAGTCTGAGTCGTCGCTGACGTCGTTGCCGTTAGGTTCTGTTCCATCTGCTGTTGCAGTATTGATTACGCCGCCTGCGTCGATGTCTGCCTGGGTCAAGGTGTATTCAAGTTCACAATTAGCGCTTTGTCCCGGTGCAAGATCGTTTGCTGTTGCGTTAGGGAACGTACAGTCTGTTGTTATGTCGCTTGGCGTAAATAACGGATCATCGACTGTGATGCTGAATACCGTTACATTTCCAGTGTTCGTGACGTCGATTGTGTAGGTGATTGTGTCACCAGGCACAGCTGGACTAGAAAGATCAGGATCGGCCTTTTTTATGACTTCTAGTTCTGGTTCTGAGTCGATTGGTGTGAAGGTTGGGTCGTCGTTTCCGGTTCCGTCGTTTCCTGGTGGCGTGCCTGAGCCAGAGTCTGAGTCGTCGCTAACGTCGTTGCCGTTGGGGTCTGTTCCGTCTGCTGTTGCAGTATTTTCAACTCCGCCTGCGTTGATATCAGCTTGAGTTAGCGTTCTAGTAGCAGTGAATGTAGTTGAATCTGTTGCTCCTGGTGCCAATGTTATTGGCCCACCTGTCACTGTGGCCGTGGAGTCAGTAATTGTGATACCTGAAACTGTCACGTTGCCAGAGTTAGTCACGCTGAAGGTGTAGTTGATTACATCGCCAACATCGGTAAGCCCGTTGTTGTTGGTGTCTGTGATTGACCCAGAAGTCTTGATGAGTTCTAGCTCCGAAGTCGTATCAATCGGAGTATATGTAGGGTCTTCATCGCCAGTTCCATCATTACCTGGAGGTGTATCACTGCCAGAGTCTGAGTCAGTACTGATATCTCCACCAGTCGGATCTAATCCTTCGACTGATGCAGAGTTTATGATTCCGCCTGCATCAATATCTGTCTGAGTGATTGTGTAATCTAGTTCACAGGTCGCGCTTTGTCCCGGTGTTAGATCGTTTGCTGTTGCATTCGGGAATGTACAAGATGATGTTATGTCGGCTGGAGTAAACAGCGGATCTGAAACTGTAACACCCGAGGCAGTAACGTTACCAGTGTTAGTCACATCGAATGTGTAAGTGACAAGGTCGCCGGGAACAACAGGAGTAGAAAAGTTAGGCACTGAGGACTTAATGAGTTCTAGCTCAGGCAACTGGTTAAGTGGTACGACTGTTGGATCGTCGTCTCCACCAGTGTCGTCGTCAGGGTGTGCTGAGTCAGACACATCGTCAATCGGTGTGCCGTCCGGGTCATTGGCTTCGACAGTTGCTGAGTTTTCGACTTCGCCAGCATCTATATCGGCCTGAGTTATGGGGTAAGTAATAGTACAAATAACTACTTCGGCTGGAGCTATACCTGTTGCTGCGTCGATCGTAAAGTTACATGTGTTTGTCACATCTGAAGGTGTGAATAGGGGGTCTGTGACCACTACATCGCTCAGTGGAAGGTTGCCGCTGTTCTGAACTCGTAGCTCATAGGTGATCAGTTCCCCGGACTGTGGGGGAGAGCTAAGCGCAGATGCATCGTAAGACTTCGAAATAGAAATCTCCGGATTAGGTTCCTCAATAACAACCAGATAATCCTCAACTTCGCCGAAGCTGTATAGGCCAGTTGCGGGTGCGCCTGAGCGTCCGGTCAACCTGAATCGTGCATAGGTGTTGCCCAAAGTGGCGTTAGCGGGGATGGTTACACTGACACTTGTTGTGGCGGGCGAGTCAGTGATGATTTGTTCGCTAGGGTCAAATACACCGTCTCCGTTCCAGTCGATCCAACCATTAACAAATCCGTTGCCCAGCGGTACACTGACGTCAAATTGGATAGCAGTGTCAGTAGTAAGGACTTGACCCTGAAGAGGTGCGTTAGAAGCAAATACGCCGTCATCGTCTGCAAACTCGTCGTTATCGTCACCGTCAGCGTTAGCAGTTGGTTGCCCATCTAAATCAATGTCAGAGATGTTACCAATGCGGAAGGCGTTACTTTGAACTGATGCAGCTCCATTGTTGGCATCTGTTGTTCCGTATGAGTCTGGAGCGTCGCCCAAGTCGCGAGAGTTTGTAAGGTCAAATGGGTCACTTCCTAAAGCACAACCAAAGCCGTCGTTGTTGCCACTTGGGGTACTTTGGGTAGCGAGTGTTGAGATGCCTGTGGTGTAGTCAATCTCATAGATTCGACCAGAGTTATTGTTAAATGCGAATAGATCAGTTCCACTGACTGTCCACATTGCCCCGTAGCCACCGGTTTCGGCAACGATTGGTCCGGTCAACGGCAACGTAGAAACGTTTCCAGTTACAGGGTCTACGATTGCCAAGATTTCGCCACTCTGTATACCGTACATTAGACCTGTTGAAGGAACGAAGGCGAAATCTGCAGCTCTAGGAGCTGCGCTAAGTTGGAACGGCGCCCAAGTATTAGCTACTGGGTCATACTTTCGGAACGTTGCGTTGTTCGCAGAACCATAAAGAAGAATTCCGTTGTCGTCGAAGTCGCCGACAAAGCCGAGCCCACCACCGACGTTGACTAGAGTTGAAATACCAGTATTAGGATCGAAGGAGTAGATGTCGGATCCACTCGTTCCATAGGCCAATCCGTCGATTGGATTAAAGCCCGCAGCGTTAGTGAAGGTGTTCGTTGTACCAATAGGAATGAACTGTGCTGGGTTGACAGTTGTATCGAGTACTACCACTTGTCCGCTCACTACTTGGTGTAGGCCTGATACACAAACATCTACTGGGGCCACCTGAACACTTACAGTTGTCGTGTCACATGTTGGGTTAGGAAGATCGTTGTCGCAGACTGTGTAGGTAAAAACGTCGTTGCCAATGAATCCAGTTGGTGGCGTGTAGTCGAAGAAACCGTTACCAGCATCGGTAACCGTTGCGCCACCGAGACTTGTTGTGTCAAAGCTGTCGAGAATTGAGAAGTCTTGAAGGTCATCGTTTGCGGCCCAGTTGAGAGCATTCACTCCAGAGTCTTGGAGAATGTCGTAGTCATCAGGGTTAGCGGTAGGTGACCCGACTGCTAAGGCTGCACTTGCGGGTAAGACAATAGCTGCAACGGCTAGAAAGAAGATCCACTTAATATTTTTTCGCACGAAAGGGTCCTAAAAATCGTCCTGCGATAGTCCGGTCGGCCCAGAGAGCGGCAAAGTTAGCCAAACTAGCTGGGTTCGCTAGGTAGGTAAGTGCGATCTGCTGTTTTGGCTATCTTTTAGAATTTGTCAGTGCTTTCAATTAGGGTGTTGCTATGGCAAATGATAAAGCTCCTATAGTTGGCCGAGTAATCGGTATCGACGATGCAACACCCCTTGAGTTCTGGGTTGCGGTCCATCCAACACAAGCAGTCCAACTAGATGACGTAGTAGTAGTCGACCGAATAATGCCCGATGGTGAGATCGTAAAGATATATGGCATGGTTACACAGCTACGTGCTCGTCACGAGGGAGCAAAGTTTCAGTCCGATGTTTTCTTGATCGCCGATGGTGTTCTACCTGCCGAAGTTTCTGAAGCTGCGTTGATTCAGCCAACGAGGTTTGAGCCAGAAATCTTGGTGCCACCTGTGCCCGGTGCGGAAGTCCGAGTAGCCCTTGCCGCCGAGCGCGACATGGCACTCAGTTTCGACTCAGTTGAGCGTAAGTTGCCTGCCGGGTTGTCGAGAAGTTCAGAGCCAGTGTATTTGGACCTCGACTTTATTGATGGAACCAAGGGTGCGCATATAAATATCTCTGGTATCTCTGGGGTAGCAACTAAGACAAGTTTCGCAACGTTTCTGTTGTACTCGATGTTCAACTCGGGAGCACTCGGGGCAGAGGCAGCAAACACAAAAGCACTTGTGTTCAATGTGAAGGGTGAAGACCTTTTATTTCTAGATCATGGCAACCGAGAGTTAACCGCTGACCAAGAAGTTCGCTACAAGAACCTAAAGTTAAAGCCCGGCCCATTTGCCGATGTCGGCATCTTAGCCCCGCCACGCAAAGGCGACCCAAATGCGACCCCCGCAACTGGTTCTCGCTCGGTCGGTGTTAGTCCTTTTTACTGGACTGTTGCCGAGTTTTGTCAGCAACGATTACTGCCATTTCTATTCTCTGACGCCGAAGACGAAAGACAGCAATACACAATTGTTGTCCAAGCTGTCACAGCTGCGCTAGCTCAGCTTCCAGTAGTTGCAGACGGTGCAGTAAAGGTAGATGACTGGACTATCAGAACTTTCGGTGAATTGGTAGACGCTATTGAGGCAAAGCTCATTCCAGAAAATCCAGACGAAAGCCCAGATTCACGTTGGACAGGTCGAGCAGTTGGTTCTGGGACAGTAAGTGCTTTTGTTAGAAGGCTTAGTGCCTCTCGACGTCACGTCGAACATTTGATTCGTTCCGACATTGGTAATGCTGCTGAAAATTCAGTTGACCTTAACAGCCACCAGGTCACAGTCGTAGACATTCACTCATTGCACGATCGAGCGAAACGCTTTGTTGTAGGTGTAGTGCTCCGTCAAGCCTTTGATGCCAAAGAACGTAGTGGCTCGGCTAAGCCGTTGCAGTTAGTGGTTCTAGACGAGCTCAACAAATATGCGCCACGAGATTCATCAAGCCCAATCAAAGAGATCTTGCTAGATGTTGCAGAGCGTGGCCGTTCACTAGGCATCATATTAATAGGTGCACAACAGACAGCCAGTGAGGTCGAGCGCCGAGTTGTAGCAAATAGCGCAATCAGAGTAGTGGGGCGTCTAGACCCTGCCGAAGCTCGTCGGGATGAGTATGGTTTCTTGCCAGGAGTGCAACGCCAGCGTGCAACTATCCTAAAGCCAGGCTCTATGTATGTAGCTCAGCCGCGATTGCCAGTTCCGCTACTGGTGGAGTTCCCATTCCCATCTTGGGCAACTAGACCAGCAGAAGCAGAAATAGTCCTCAAAGAAGGCGTCGATCCTTTCGAAGAGTTAAAGCTGTAAGGGCTGGCTTTGAAAGTTTTACACACATCTGACTGGCATGTCGGAAAACAAATGCGGGGCCGATCCCGCCTTGGTGAGCATCGGCAGGTCTTGGCCGAAATTGTCTCAACAGCGCAAGACAACAATGTTGACCTCACACTTGTTGCCGGCGACCTGTTTGAGACGGCTGCCCCAACTGGAGAACAAGAAAAACTCGTCTACGAAACGTTACTAAGTTTGGCAGAAGTGTCACCACTTTGTGTAGTCTCAGGAAATCACGACAATGCACGTAGGCTCCGAGCTATTGCACCAGTCATGTCGTATGCACGAATCAATCTAGTCACCGAACCAACTTCACCAGCCGAAGGTGGGGTAGTAGATATTAAAACAGAATCTGGAGAACTAGCTAAGGTCGCTATGTTGCCTTTCGTTTCGCAGCGTTCGATTGTTAAATCAGAACAGCTTGTTGGTAACCAGGCGTTTCAGAACTCGCAAACCTATGCACAAAGACTAAGCCAAGTCATCGGAGCCTTAAGTTCTAACTTCGACGCTGACTCGGTCAACATCGTGTTGGCTCATGCTTTTGTTACGGGGGCTGAACTTGGTGGGGGAGAACGTCAGGCTCATATCGTCGATGAGTACGGGATCCCGGCTCAGGCTTTCGAAGCTACCACTAGCTATGTCGCCCTTGGTCACTTGCATAGAGCTCAACAAATCGCAGGAGCAACAGCCATTCACTATTGTGGTTCGCCACTACAAATGGACTTTGGTGAGACCACCCAAGTCAAGCAAGTCAACCTTGTGGAAATGAAAGCTGGTCTACCTGCCAAGGTCGAAGCTGTTACTTTAACCGGTGGCCGCCAGCTGGTTAAAGTAGTTGGCTCCAAAGTCGGGGCGGTAGAAGCTGCTAAAGAACTAGACGACTCAGCATGGATAAGAATCGAGCTAGACGAACCGTTAGCTCCAGGCGAAGCCGACAAAATTCGTGAAGCGGTAGGAGAGCCACTAGTAGATGTGAGAGCTCAGCGACAAGACAGCACTGCAACGTCAGTGACTAGACGGTTGGATGGGTCCACGCCTTCAGACCTATTCAAGAACTACCTAGACGAGAATGCACCAGAGGACTCGGTCCTGCTCGAACACTTCAACGAGCTTCATGAAGAGATACGACTCGAAAAGAATCGAGAAGCAGAGATTCAAGCAAGCAAATTGGAGGCGCTAGGTAAATGAGGCCTACTAGTCTGACAATTGAAGGGTTTGGAGCCTTCAAGTCAGTAACTCATATTGACTTTTCTGACCTCGATCTTGTTGCCTTCGTAGGCCAAACCGGCGCTGGCAAATCAACCATAATTGATGCGATCGGCTTTGCCCTGTATGGTTCCGTTCCCAGATATGACAAAGTCAATGTTGTAAGCCCTGTAATTCACCAACTTTCAAATGAAGCCAAGGTCTCTCTCGAGTTCAGTCTTGGTAACCATGTATATAGAGCAACCCGTGTAGTCCGGCGCCAGAACTCAAAGGACCCAGCCAAAGTCAGAGCTACAACTAAAGAGGCGCGTCTTGAACTTGTTGAACCCACAACTAGTGATACTAGCGAAGATGAGGTGACGACTAAGGTCCTGGCAGGCAACGTCAAAGAACTTGACGCTGTCGTTGAAGAGTTGCTTGGTTTGTCGTTCGCTCAGTTCACAAAGACCATAGTGCTACCACAAGGTGCGTTCGCCAAATTTCTAACCGACGAACCAGCCAGCCGACAGAAACTAATCCGTCGGCTCTTGGACCTAGAGATCTATTCGCAAATGGGGACCCGAGCAAGAGAACGAGCAAAAGCGGCAGATGCTCAGCTAGAAGTCCTAGAAGCTGAGAAGCAGCGCTACCAAGAAGGCCTGGCCGGTGTCGACGTCAAATCGCTAGCCAAACAATTGAAGGCGCTAGAAAAGTTCGGTAAAGAAGTGTCAGCTCGACAAACCGAACTCGAAAAAATTGACTCGCAGATAACTCCACTTGCAGAAAGCCAGAACAAGATTTCTACAAGTATTGATAAGCTCGCAAACCTTAGTCAGCACAAAGATGTATCGTCGTTAATTGCTCAGCTAGACGTCGCCCCAGTCGAAGCAGCTTTGGCTGATGCTCAGGCAACGCTAGAGGAAACAACGATTCTAGAGGCAGAAGCGCAGAAGACAGTTTTGTCGCTAGAAGAGTCTGAGGCACTGTCCGAACAGATACAGCTCTACAACAAGATTGGCGAATTGAAAGATTCACAGTCAGAGCTATCCGAATCGTTTAACTCTCTAACAGCAGAAATTGTTACTAAAGAGAAAGACTCTAAAAAGCTTGAGAAGGCTGCCGCCAGCGCTAAATCTAAGCTCGAAGAAGCCAAAGTTAAAGATGCAGCTGCGGGGATTCGTCAACACTTACATGTCGGCGATGCCTGCCCTGTATGTGAAAATACGGTTGACGATCTAACTGGCGGTAAATCAAAGATTAACTTCGCTCAACTTGAACAAATGCAGTCCGAGACAGAACAGAGTTATCGCCAAACATCGGCTGAGCTGGCAACCATGTCGGGACGTGCCGAAAGCGCTGAGCAGCAACTGACTGAATTGGCCAATTCGCTAAAGAAGCTCGAGAGCAAAACTAAGAAGCTCGAGCCAATAGATGTATTAGAAAAACGCCTCCAGCAGAATACAGAAGCACAACAAGAATTAGTTGGAATAAAGAAAGCACTAGCAACAGCTGTCAAAGCTCATACCATGGCTTCGGCAGAGTTGGAGAAAGTCCGACAAACAGAGCGGGGTTTGATGAGTTCATTTACCAAAGTTAGAGATACGGTGGTCGAGCTTTCCCCGCCGGCAGTAACAGACGATGGAGTATTGGTTAACTGGAAACAACTAAACGAGTGGGCAGCGAATGAGACTCAGACCTTAGAGTCCAAGCTCGGTGAGGTGACTGCTGAATCTGACCAAATCAAGAAACAACGAAACACAATTTCATCCGAGTTGCTTACCCAAGCAAATGATCTAGAACTGAACCTAGCTCAAGTCAGCGATATAGCCCCAGCGTTGACACAAGCGCAACATGAGATAGAAACTCAGACAGCCTCGGCCAATTCAGTCGCCAACGAAGTTGAGCGCCTCAAGGTTGAGATTGAAACACTGACAGAAAAACGCACGAAAGACTACTCCTTAAGTCGCCATCTAAATGCGACTGGGTTCGAAGGCTGGCTACTAGCTGAAGCGCTAGGCGATATTTGTGCCTCAGCAACAGAACGATTGATGGAACTCACTGGAGGGCAATTCTCCCTTGAACTTGTTGGCCGTCAGTTCTATGTGGTTGACCACAATAATGCAAGCGAGAGGCGAGACGTTAAGACTTTGTCTGGTGGCGAAACATTCCTTGCCTCTCTTGCCCTCGCTCTTGGCTTGGCTGACTCGATAGCAGAACTCACTACGAGCAATTCGGTCACTTTAGGTTCTATGTTCTTAGACGAAGGTTTCGGAACGCTGGACACGGAAACTCTAGATGTTGTAGCTTCGGCAATCGAAGAACTAGCTGCCACTGGGCGAATGATAGGCGTCGTAACGCACGTACGAGAGCTAGCAGAGCGCCTACCAGCCCGATTTGAAGTTACCAAAGGGCCAGCAAGTTCTTGGGTAGAAAAGGTAGAACGATGAGCACACAATTCTTTGTTGAATCATGGGACCCAAGCTATGGCACCCCGAGCGCACTGAACGAACTAACCGAATCTGTTGACCAAGTCGATCTTGATGTTGAGGTCGAAGTCGACCAGTGGGAACCCATTGATGTCGGAGAAAACATCAAGCCCGAGTCTGTGGTGTTCATAGATGGGGTTCGTAGATTTGATGCACACCTTTGGGTGGGTGATGGTCTTGAGGCTAAGCAGGGTATTTGTGCAACTGTGGCAGCTGGTGCTGTTCGCTGCACAGCAGAAGAAGCAAAGATCGAAGTTATTCAGATAGAACGAGCGCTGCACACTAGTGCAGAAGTAACCGAGCCAGTTCTGCTGCCTAACGTGTCAGAGCGCTACACAATTAAGCCAACCAAAGATGACACGCCAGAGTCGCTGAACTTTAGCGTTCATAACCACATGGCAAGAATTGAAGATGCTATCTCCGAACAATTTCTCGACGAGGACTTAGTGGTCTACGACGGACCACTGAACCAAAGGGAAACGCCAGAAGCCGTTGGCTACGTGAAGACCCAACACGTCCAATACCTTGAAGGTAACGCTCTGACTGCACTATCGAAACTGAAGCCAGGGGAGAGGACCCCACTGTTTAGAGTAGGAAATAGGTTCGAGCGGTTCAGCTGGTTTATGAGACTGCAGAACCCAATGGGACCAGAGCGCAGCGGCATCGTTCGAATAGAGCTACCAACCACATACTCAGAAGATCTAGGCCAAATAGCCGAACGAGCCAACTATGTGACAGCCGTCATTCCTACATATGCATCGGCTCCACACAGAGAAGCCAGAGCCCCACAAAACTTGTATCCAATCGCCGGTCTAGAGCGGCAAATGCGTTGGCGACTAGGAGACCGAGACATACTCGAGCGAGGCCTACGTCTGGCCTCTCGAGTAGATGCCTGAAAATTATCAAAATAACCGGGTCCTGGTATCGGAAATCCTTTGCGGACTTTCTACACTCTGTGAGGCGGTTAAATCGCTGAGCGGCACTCAATGAAGAGCGGACCAAAAATGGACTTACCTACAGATTTTACTAGAAAGCTTTCGTCTATCGTCGATGATCTCTCTGAAGAGATCTGTCAAAGCGGATATTTTGATGATCTAAAAGAGCTCCTTGTTAGCGAGCCTCTCGAAAGCCATTTCAAGAACAATTCGCCGACGGTCTCTAACCAGCCAGAATTTCGAATCGCTTTGTTTGACCTACTAGTTAATTCGATGGAGACAGCTCTAGTCGAACTTCTTGAAGTTTCGTCAATAACAGCTGTAGAGAAGAATCTCCCGGGTTTGCGGCGTAGAGCGTTTCGAATTTCAATAGAACTCACCGTGTGGGAGTTCGATTACCGAGCTCAAGTCGATACGTTACTTGGAGACTTAGAAAGGCGTTTCTTGCTGGAAGACAAAAAGCAAGATACAAAGTTCTTTAAGAACGTACTTTCAGAGTCATTCGTATTCGAGACTAAGTCACAGATTCGCCGAGCTCTGAAGGTACAGCGTCCAATTCCTGTACGTTCTCCGGAAGTTCGGTATTCCCATGGGCGTGGGGTTCCAGTGGTTGTCGAGTCAATTCCAATTCGAACTGAGGATAGAAAGAAGCCACCAAGCAGAGGTCGCTAGCAAGGGTTGTTATACCTGCCTGATCGAGAGAGAATCTGTATTCGTTCTAGCTGCGAGGTTATTGTGGCCTGGGTAGGCGCTCTCCGCTAGGCTATATGAGCTTAGGAGCCCCAACATGAGCGATTCAACTGAACAAAACGCAGAAACTCAAGACCCCTCGCAGGTGATTGAGTCGATTCGTCAGGTCCGCATTGAAAAGGCTAAGGCTTTGGCAGCGGCTGGCCTTGATCCGTATCACACTGGACCTTTTGAGAAGATGTCTGCGACAGATGCGCTCGCTAAGCCAGAAGGTGAAATTGTCGCTATAGCCGGGCGAGTCATGAGCTCCCGCGGCATGGGTAACGTGATGTTTGGAAACTTGCATGACGAATCGGGTGACATCCAGTTCATGCTTTCAAAAAAGGCTCTAGAAGACGATAGCTTGCCCGAGAATGGATACAAGTTCATCTCCAAGAACCTAGACATCGGAGACTTTGTTCACATTGAAGGCGAACGAATGACTACCAAAGCGGGGGAGCCATCGGTTCTTGCGCACAAATTCAAGATTATTACAAAGTCGCTGCGAGCACTGCCTGACAAACATGCCGGGCTCAAAAACGAAGATGTGCTATTGCGTAAGCGTTACCTGGATATTCTGCAAAATCCAGATGTCCAAGACATGATCTACAAGAAGGCCAAATTCTGGAAGTCAGTTCGGGGTTTCTTAGAAGAGAATAACTTTGTAGAGGTAGCAACCCCAGTATTAGAACACACTACGGGTGGTGGAGACGCAGCACCGTTTGTAACGCATCACAACTTCTTAGATACCGATGTAAAGCTTCGTATCTCAACTGGTGAGCTTTGGCAGAAGATGCTTCTAGTCGGGGGACTAGAAAAAACCTTTGAGATAGGCCGTCAGTTTAGAAATGAATCTCAGAGTCGCGAGCATGCGAATGATTATGAACAAATGGAGTTCTACTGGGCTTATGCAAACTACGAATTAGGTATGTCTTTGGTCGAAGATATGTTCAAACACATGGCTCAGGAAACATTTGGAACACAGCAATTCGAAATGAATCGCTTCGGCAAAGTGCACCAAATCGATCTGTCCCAACCTTGGGAGCGTTATGACTTTGCTGAGACAATTGAATCGCAGACTGGTATCAATGTTCACACAGCAACCGATGAAGAGATAGCAAAAGCCCTAGCCGAGATGGGTGCCAGCCACGAAGAAGAAGCGCCCAACAGAGCCAAACAAATAGATCGACTTTGGAAACAGTGTCGTCGCAATATCACTGGCCCAGGTTTCTTAGTAAACGAACTATATGAGCTATCGCCACTAGCAAAGAAGTCGCCAGACAATCCTGCAATAGTCGAACGCTTCCACGTTTTAATTGCAGGCAGTGAGCTAGGTAACGGCTATTCAGAGTTAAACGACCCAGTTGACCAGCTCGAGAGGTTTGAAGCGCAGCAATCGATGAGAGATGCTGGCGACGAAGAAGCTCAAGAGGCTAACTACGAGTTTGTGGAAGCACTCGAATACGGGATGCCTCCGGCAGTTGGTTTCGGAATGAGTGAGCGAGTTTTCTCTTTCTTCATGGACAAGAGCCTTCGCGAATGTCAGATTTTCCCGCTGCTACGTAAGGAATAACCTCAAGCTCCAAATAACTCTGGAAGTTGTTCCAAAAACCTGAGCCGATGTGTAAAATCGACTTTCGATGACAGCTACCGTTCCTTCGCCTTCAACAACTGAAATGTTAGATCAAGTTTTAGGCGACGTTGCCGGACTTACTGGCCGTGGCCAGGTAGCGACGTACATACCTGCTCTCGCTAGAGTGCCTCGTAGAAAGCTTGCTATCAGCACAGCCGACATCGGCGGTTCAGTCCACGGGTCAGGCAACTACGAAGAGAAATTCTCAATCCAGTCGATTCACAAAATCTTTTCTCTAACTGTTGCACTCGCTCAATCACCCGGCTCAGACCTTTGGGAAAGAGTATGGCGGGAACCCTCCGGTGATCCATTTAATTCAGTTGTGCTACTTGAGCGTGAGAATGGGGTTCCTCGCAATCCATTGATTAATGCTGGAGCGATTGTGGTAGCAGATTTGTTAATCGAGCTGCTAAGAGAAGACCCTGTTGCGACTGTTTGCGAGATGCTTAGCGAGCTAAGTGGCTCAGAGGTAGAAGTTGACTCCGAAGTAGCCGACAGTGAAGCAGAAACCGGCTTTAGAAACCGATCACTAGCGAATCTTTTAAAAAGTTATGGGAACCTGACAAACGAAGTCGAAGTTGCTCTGGACGTATATTTTCGTTTGAGCGGTATTGCGATGACAACAGCTGAGCTTGCGACAGCAACACGTTTCTTAGCCAATGATGGAGTCGATCCAATTAGCGGTAAACACATACTAAGTGCCCAAGACGCACGACGAGTGAATTCGTTGATGCTTATGGCTGGGACCTATGATGCTGCGGGCGCCTTTGCCTACGAAATAGGGATTCCTTGTAAATCAGGGGTCGGAGGCGGCATAGTTGGAGTAGTTCCTGAGGTAACATCTGTTTGTGTTTGGTCGCCAGGCTTAGATGAAACAGGCAACTCTCTAGCTGGCCGAGCTGCCCTTGCTTCTTTTGTGAAGCGTTCAGGACTCAGCGTATTCTAATCTTGGCCATCCGCCCGTAAGGGCGCTATTTTAGCTAATGTCTTGGTGCTTGCAAGTAGCGCAAGCTGACCAATTTGAGCAGTCCATGGGCCAAAAAGTATCACTTTCACATAAGACTAGTTACAGCTTCGAAAAGCCTGCGAAGCTTTCCCCTCACCTAGTCAGACTTCGCCCAGCCTCTCACGGTAGAACTCCAATCAGCAGCTACCGGCTGAAAGTCTCGCCATTGGAACACTTCATAAACTGGCAGCAAGACCCTTTCGGTAATCACATTGCGAGAATAGTTTTTCCCGAATCTGTCAAAGAGCTGCAGATTGAAGTCGATTTGTTGGCAGAAATGACTCCGGTCAACCCATTTGATTTCTTTCTCGAACCTCATGTAGAGACTGCGCCATTTAAGTATTCACCGACTGAGCTTCGAGAGCTTGCGCCATATCTAGATCCGGTCACCAAATTCTCCGATGAGTTGACGTCTTGGGTTCGAGAACAGAAACCCCAGGATGAGGCTACCGTCGGATACCTAACTGGTCTTGCGTATCAAGTTTCAACACTAGTTGAGTATGAAGTCCGCTTAGAACCAGGTGTGCACTCGCCGGATGCGACATTTTCAAAAGGTATCGGTTCTTGCCGTGATTCTGCTTGGTTCATGGTTGAGGCACTTCGAGAACTTGGGTTTGCATCCAGATTTGTTTCCGGTTATTTAATACAACTCAAAACAGATGATGAAGAACAAAAGGTTAAAAATGGGGTAGATGAAGATTTCGCCGACTTGCACGCCTGGGTAGAAGTCTTTTTGCCTGGAGCCGGCTGGGTAGGCCTAGACCCAACCTCAGGACTCGCTGCGAGTGTTGGGCACATCCCATTAGCTGCCACGCCTGAGCCCCAAAGCGCAGCTCCAATCGTCGGGACAGCCAGCGAAGTAGCGGAGTTTGGCTTCGAGGCACAAGTTGCCCGAGTTGCCGAGGTTCCAGAGCTGGATCAGCCGTTTACTGAAGGTCAGCGTGAGGCAATGCGAGAGTTGGGCCAAAACATAGACAACGCTTTGACCAGAAATAACATCGAACTAACTTCTGGAGGAGAACCGACTTTTGTCGCCGCTGAATCTGGCGACTCAGCAGAGTGGAACACCCAAGCAGATTCAGAGGAGAAACGAATCTTGGCCAGCCAGCTTGCACAAAAGCTTGGCCAACGCTTTGGTGCGGGTTCAGTTGTCACTCACTCTCAGGGAAAATGGTATCCCGGTGAACCATTACCCAGATGGGAAAAGAGAGTCTCCTGGCGCAAAGATGGTGTTGCAATTTGGTCGGACAAAACTCTATTGGCTAGCCCAGAGAGCAACTGTTCATACACAACTGAAGTTGCCGATCGCTTCATCGCTACTGTTGCCGAGGAACTTGGCCTGGATCACAACTATATTCAGCCCGCTTATGAAGATCCGCTGTACAGCATTTGGGAGGAATCTAAACTCCCACAAGATTTTGCTGAGCTAAAAGACGAAGATGTTCATACTGTAGAGAGCAGAAGAAAGTTCGTTGAGCGTATCGATAGTCTCGCTACACCTAGGAGCTTCCTGCTCCCACTTGATAGGGGAGTTAACTCTGATTCTTGGCTTACAAGCCAGTGGCCCTTCCGCAGAGGGAAGACTTTTCTTATTCCGGGGGACTCTCCAGCCGGTATGAGACTTCCACTGGATGCTCTACCGCAAGCCCCAGAAACAAAGCTTTCTCCAGAGCCTGAGATAGACCCATCCGCCGAGCAACCATCGCTATTTACCTCGCGGAAACTTCAGAATGTGATCGATGCTGAGCCGGTAGTTATTCGCAAAGCACTATGTGTCGAGGTTCGCGATGGCAATCTTCATGTGTTTATGCCACCTCTCAAGAATGCGCAACACTCCTTAGACCTACTGTCTGTTGTTGAACGATCAGCTCGCACAGCCAATGTCAAAGTAGTCCTAGAGGGTTACCCGATTGAACGCCACCCTGAGATTGAGTCGCTTTCAGTCGCGCCAGATCCTGGTGTTATCGAAGTAAATGTTCAACCAGCGAGCTCATTCACTGAACTCAATGCAATTAACCGGGTGGTGTACGCCGAGGCCAAAGCATGTGGTCTAGTGGCGGAAAAGTTTCAGACTGATGGGCGTCATATCGGCACAGGCGGAGGAAGCCATATTACTGTCGGGGGCAAAACTCCAGCAGATAGCGCGTTCCTGAAAGACCCCAAGTTGTTGGCTAGCCTCATTCGCTTTTGGCAGAATCACCCGAGCCTCTCGTACGCATTCTCAGGGTTGTTTGTTGGCCCTACTTCCCAGGCTCCACGGGCTGATGAGGCACGTTTTGATTGCTTCCACGAACTCGAGATAGCACTTCGTGAAATAGAACAAGCGCAAGTTGTGCCGCCATGGTTAGCAGATCGAGCATTGCGTCACTTGATGACAGATGTTACTGGCAATACTCACAGGGCTGAGATTTGTATTGACAAGCTTTTCAATCCTGATTCAGCCACAGGCCGCCTAGGTATAGTTGAGCTCCGTGCTTTTGAAATGCCACCACATCATGAGATGGCCTCGCTAAATCATCTCCTGGTTCGGGCCTGTGTAGCTATGTTTGCTATAAAACCCTATACGGCCCCTCTCAAACGATTTGGGACAGAGTTACACGACCGCTTTATGCTTCCACATTACCTCGCCAAAGACCTGGTAGAAGTTTGCACAGAGTTATCAAAGGTTGGTTTCGATCTAGATCCAACATGGTTTGAACCTCAATTCAACTTCAAGTTTCCTCGAATCGGATCTATTAAAGTCGATTCATGTGAGCTTCAGCTAACTACAGCTTTAGAGCCTTGGCCGGTGCTGGGTGAAGAAGCCAACGAAGGGCAAACGGCTCGCTACGTAGATTCTTCCACTGAGAGGTTGCAGGTAAAACTGGTAGGTACAGACTCTGCCCGGTATCACGTCTTAGTGAACGGTGTGCGCTTAGGTATGAACTCAACTGGGGTCAAGGATGAATATGTTGCTGGGGTTCGCTACCGCGCCTGGCACCCATGGAGTACCCTGCACCCGACGATAGGGGTTCATTCGCCAATTACAGTTGAGCTATTCGATATCGAAACGAACACGGTGGTCGCTGCTGCAAGCTACCATGTGATCCATCCGGGTGGAAGAAACTTTGATGAGCGTCCTCAGAATGAGTCTGAAGCTGAATCTAGACGTAGTTCTAGGTTTGACTCGTCTTTAGTTATGCCACAGCACCAATCTGGGAGTGTTAAATCAGCTTCAGAGAGCGAAGATTTATCCGGTAGTGCTTTAAAGGTTCTGGCAGAAGGTAGAGCAGGTGTTCTCCAACTAGTAGAGCCTGTCACGCTTAGTCCAGCCATTTTCGCCCGTTCAGAAAGCGTGGACTTTCCGACGACACTGGATTTAAGAACTGAGAGACGAGACAAGTGAACCGAGCTGTAATTGATGCCGTCGACGAAGCTGCAGCTAGCGGATCCTGCGCGAAGAAGACCGTTGGTAGTGTGATTGTCAAAGATGGCGAAGTTCTGGTTCGAGGTTTCAACGGGCGTCCTGGCAAGAATAAATGTTCAGACGGTGGCTGTCCGCGATGTGTTGCAACCGACCTGTTCGATCATGGCCGTGGTCACGATATTTGTAGCTGCGTCCACGCAGAACAATCTACGATAGTCACAGCGGCCCGAGAAGGAATAGCGATTGATGGCTGTGACCTATACTCCACTTATCAACCCTGCATGACCTGTCTAAAACTGATCGTTGCGTCCGGAGTCTCAGCCGTGTTTTACCGAGAACCCTGGGAAGTGCCGACCGTTCCCGAGGTGCCAGAACTAGCCGACGACTACTGGGACCTTGCTAGTCAATTGCCAGGCGGAATGCACCCGTTTCCAGAAACGTCAAACTAGGCACTTGAGGTTGCTTTGTAGCCTTCTGGTTTGAGTATTGACCATTTCTCGCGTGGTTCGATTGTTCGCAAACCACGTTTCCAAGTGATGTGTTCTGGCAGTCCGACTACATCTACCTGATCGTCCTGGATGTGTACCGTGACTTGATGTCCAGCGATCCTGATGTTCTCGACTCGAAGCCTTGTTACGCCTTCAGGTAGAACTGGGTCAAGCCAGATACGCCCTTCGGGACACCAAGGGTCCATTCGTAGTATCCAACGCAGAATCATAAGTGTCGAAGCTGCCGACCAAGCCTGAGGTGAACAAGAAGTTGGGTATGGGATTGGGTTACTGAATTCTTCTCTATCAAAGCCACCCAGTAGCTCAGGCAGGCGATAGTCAAATTCGGCAGCTAGATCTAGTAGAGAGTTCATTACTTTAAGTGATTCGTCTACAAAGCCGTATCGCATCAGCCCTGCAGCAGCGATTGCGGTGTCGTGTGGCCAAACAGATCCTGTGTGATAACCCGTAGGGTTGTAGCCGACTGTGTCAGAAGACATTGTGCGGATACCCCAGCCCGTATACATTTCGTCACTCATAAGTTTTTGGGCAACTTTGCGTGCTTTGTCGATTTCAACGATGCCAGTCCATAAACAGTGACCCAAGTTGGATGTCATCGAGTCGATTGGTTTCTTGTCCTTGTCTAGCCCGACTGCAAAGTAGCCTTTGTCTTCTAACCAGAAGTCTCGGTTGAAGTTGACCCTTAAGGTTTCGGCACGTTTCTCTAAGTCATACCAAAGATCTTCGTTGCCTTGTTGCTTAGCTAAACGAGCACGAGCTCTGTAGGCGGCAAAAGCGTAGGCCTGAATTTCACAGAGAGCTATTGGTGTCTCTGGAATATCACCGTTGGCAAACCTGATACCGTCTCCAGAATCCTTCCAACCCTGGTTGAACAAACTGTTTGCGAAAGATCGGTCGTATTCGATATAGCCATCACCGTCCAAGTCGCCGTAGTTAATAAGCCAGTTAATTGCAGCGTCTGCAGCTGGCATTAGTTCTTCGACAACTTCTGGTGCTTCACCCCAACGGTCAAGCTCGCCAAGAGTCATAACGAATAGGGGAGTAGCATCAGCTGAGCCGTAGTAGAAGTCACCCTCTTCTAACGAAGCGGTTTTTGCGTCAGCGAAGCGGACTTCGTGCATAATCTTCCCAGGTTGTTCTTCGCGGTCTGGATTGTCCTTTGTGCCCTGGAACTTCGCAAGTGTTTTAAGGACACCGGATGCAAGGTTTGGATCAACGATCATTGACATCCACGCTGTCAGCAAAGAGTCTCTGCCGAACAATGTCATAAACCATGGTGCTCCCGCAGCAATTACCGGCGCATCAGGTTCAGTAGGGCTGAAGATTCGCAATGACTCAAGATCAGTGAGTGACTGGGCAGTTGCATTACAAATGTGTGTGTTGTCACTCGATACTCTTGGGACTTGTTCAAACCACTCGAAGTGTCGCTTAACAGGATTGTCCTCGGAGTCTGCTGGTTTCTGCTCGTTAACCACTCCGCTGATCTTTGGCTTGCAACTTATCTCAAAGCTCAGAGTTTCGCCGGGCTGAACGTCCTTAGTCCAAACAAACTGTTTGTCTTCAATCTGGTCTGGAGTAGGACTAACGTCAATCACGATCGCAAGGTCACGTTCATCTGGCGATTCGAGAGTGATCGTGTCAGATGTAGATGAGGCTTTTGCCCCGTCAATGTCGGTAGCATGTCCGCCTTTGACTGCAAATAGATGAGCGAAGTCGGCATCTACCATGAGTGAGATCTTGCAACCATGTGGTGTTGTATCGTAGTTGCGAATCTCTATCGTCTCGGTAAGAATGTCTCCGACCGAACGGTTACGTACGATTGTTAGTGGGTGGTCGGCTTTCTTGCGGTTGTCGATGTGTCTTCCAACAAAAGAGGCTTCAAAACTAAGTTGCTTGGACGAACCCAATCCCTCAACGCGACGTCCGTTGACTTCTAGTTCGAATTGTGAGAGCAGTCGGGAATCTAGATAGAAGTAACCCTGAGCTCCGTAGTCTCCGTTTATGTCTCCATTCTCTGCCGAAAGGCACAAGGCCCTTCCGTAAACTAGGGTGCTTCCCGATGAGTTCAGGCTGGCTTGGCTTCCCTTTGGGTTCCATGGAGTTGGTTCAGTCACTAGTGGTTCCTATTCTTGGGAAGAAATTGCGTATTTGGGCGTCAGTAATTCCCGCAACGATGTTAGTTCGTTGTTGGCGGATTTAGCTGCTTTAGCTGATAGAAAAAGGTAGTGAAGAAGTTACTTATTTGCTCAATCTTGGTTTTTGTAAGTGCCTGTTCAGCAGGTCCAGGAGACGAGAGAGATCTGCAGGAAATCTTGGAACTGTCTGACGGTTTTACAACTGAGCAGGCAGAATGCGTTTCAAGTGGCGTTTTTGAAGAATATGGCGGAAACGACCAAGCGATTAGTTTCATTTCCAGTGAGTCTTTCGATGAGCTTCTAGAGATCGAAAGCGCTCAAGCGGCCGAGCTTGAGATAGCCCAGAATTCTGGCGACCCAGAAGCTGTTGACAATATAGCAACATTCCTGATTGGTTTCGAAGAGTTCTATTCGGGCCTAACGAATTCCTGCCTTAGCTAGCTGTAGGTCTACTAGGTCAACTGGCCCAGTCGATCCAATTTGGCTGCAGTTTTAGGGGTCCAAGTGATCTATTCAACTGGGCTAGGTTTCCCGTTTACTGGACCTTGTCGCAATCGTCTGTCACACTGTAGTTATGTTCAATTCGGTGGTAACAGAATTCAAATCTCAAATAGATCCTGAAGCACAGGTGATAGACAAAGCAGTTGTAACTGACAGCCTGCTCGACCTGCGAAGCGCAGCATCAGCTAATCCAGCGCTGGTGGCTCGTATCGATTCTAAACTTGGCGAGGTGCCAGGCAAGAACGTCGCAGCGATTGATTGGTGGATAGAAACCTTGGAGAGCCTTGACGAACTTTCGCAGTTTGCGGAGCTTGTTTAGCCAGCGTACTTAGGTCGAGACCTAACTAGAGGATTTCTTCCGGTCTAACCTGTCTGCACCTGGATCAATTCCGGGCAATTGAGCTTGCACTCCCTGTTTCTTTGCAGCCTCTGCCAAAATGATTTCTTCTGCCTCAGTCCAGTTTTTTGCTCGAAGGCCCTCAAGGTCTCTGTTATATGGCTGGTCAAAAGTTATAACTAGGTTGCCGGCTTCACGAAGACCGGCAACGTTATGTGGGGCGTCATCAATATAGATGTCTGCTTCAACTTGGGGTTTGGCACCAAGAAAACATAGGTCTCGGTAAGGGATGCGGTGTTTGTCTAGCCAAGCAACGGTATCGGAGACTGCTTTTTCGTGCGACCAATTTGTGTAGAGGCGGTGGGTGATTACACGAATCCAAATTCCAGCATCTGATAGGCGCCATAGAGCATCAGCTGCACCTTCTACTAAAGGTAGATCTCGGTGTAGACCATTTGATACTGCCTTGGAATGTAGCTCCTTAAATTGTTCGTCGTCGATGCCCCATTCTTTGTGACCCCAAGAGGTTATTGGTCCGAGCTCAGTTGGGTCGATGTCTAGTTCTGCGGATACAAACTTGCGAAATCCTGCCGTGTAGTCAGCGCAGACGTTATCGAGGTCGACGCCAAGTATAAATTCGCTCAAAATTGCTCCTAAAGGTTTGAATAGATTCTACCGATCTTTAATTTAAGCCCAGATCCGTCTAAAGGTTCACCCCTTTCATGGTTTTGATTCGTGATGAGACGTGGTTGGGCGAGCCGGTGGCTTCTTTTGGGGGCTGCCGGCTCTTTTTTTGAGCCTAATGGAGATCTTTGCGCTACCATTTATGTAGTGGCTTCTAAAACCCCGACGCTCGCCAGCTTGGAACTCAACCTACCCCGCCACTATTCGGGGAAAGTTAGAGAGAACTGGGTTCTAGACGACGGTCGTAGAGTCATGATCGCAACAGACCGTCTAAGCGCTTTAGATAAAATTCATGGATTCGTTCCTGGTAAAGGTCAAGTTCTAAATCAGTTGGCAGCTTGGTGGTTTCAAGCGACCGAAAATATAGTTGCTAATCACCTGATTGACATACCTGATCCAAACGTGACGGTCGCTCAATCAGTTGATCCGCTTAAAGTTGAAGTCGTTGTTCGTTCACGACTAACTGGTTCAACTAGTACTTCGATGCTGCCACGCTACCTAGCAGGAGAGCGCGACCTTTACGGATACCAGATGCCCGACGGTCTAAAACCGCATGGGCCGCTTCCGGAGTTCATGATTACTCCAACTACAAAAGCTGATCATGGCGATCATGATGCTCCTATCACAGTTGCTGAAGTTTCTGATTCTGGAATCGTTGAACCCGATGTTTGGGCAGAGACTCAAAAAGTCGCAATGGCTTTATTTGAATACGGCTATGCAGTCGCTGAGGCTAAAGGTTTCTTGTTAGCGGACACTAAATACGAGTTTGGTTTAGACAATTCGAACAATCTTGTTCTGATCGACGAAATTCATACACCTGATTCTTCTCGATACTGGAAGATCGATTCACTCGAAGAACGCTTGGCAGATGGAGAACATCCAGAAGGCTTCGACAAAGAACCGTTCAGGTTGGCACTCAAGGCTGCAGGTTACACGGGTGGCGACACCCCAGAATTGCCTGATGAAGTTTGGAACCAATTAAGTGCTCGATATCAGACAATATTTAGCGAGCTAACCGGCCAAGAGTTTGTTCCCGGTGAGGCTCCAATCGAAGATCGAATTAAGTCATCTTTATCTACCTACCTAGGAATTGATCTTTAAATGAGCAAACAGCTGGATATGGATAGACCAAAAGAAGAATGTGGTGTAGTAGCCATTTCGGTCCCGGGTAAAGAAGCCAACAAGACGGCATTTTTCTCCGTGTATGCTTTGCAACACCGAGGACAAGAAGCTGCCGGTATCGCGGTTTCGGATGGTCAAGCTATCCGCGTACATAAAGGGCAAGGGCTCGTTAATCAGGTCTTCAAGGGAAAGAAACTCGACTCACTTGTTGGTGACTTAGCGATTGCGCACACCAGGTACTCAACCACAGGTTCGAATAGCGAACGAAACGTCCAGCCTTACGTAGTCGAGACCATGTATGGTCCACTCGGCTTGGCACACAACGGCAATCTGGTCAATGCAGACCAGCTCAGAAAAGAGTTATTGAACAGTGGAGCAGGCTTGCAGTCTTCATCTGACTCTGAGGTCTTGGCACTAATGCTTGCAGCTACCGAAGGATCAAGTTGGGAAGATCGCTTGGCAAATGTAATGCCCAAGTGGATTGGAGCTTTTAGTCTTGTAGTCCTAACGGGAGAGAAAATCTTGGCTGTCCGCGACCGTTGGGGCTTTAGGCCGCTTTCTGTTGGAGAGCTACCGGGAGGCGGTCATGCCATCGCTTCCGAAACAGGAGCGCTAGAGACTGTTGGTTGCACTTCTTACAGAGAAATCAAGCCAGGCGAGATCGTCATGATTACAGGTGGCAAGCTATCTAGCTTCCAGGTTATGGATGCTGCGGAACCACAAGCCAGATGTACCTTCGAACACATTTACTTCTCTCGACCTGACGCCATTTGGGACGATCTTTCAGTTCACACCGCTCGCCAGAGTTTGGGCGAAGAACTAGCTAAGGAACATCCAGCCGACGCCGACGTCGTGATCCCAGTTCCTGATTCCTCAACCCCAGCAGCCATTGGCTATGCAAGAGTTCTAGGTGTTCCCTACAACGAGGGGTTTGTAAAGAACCGCTATATCGGTCGAACCTTTATTGAACCCACTACAGAACTTCGCCAACAAGGCGTTGCTTTAAAGTTCAATGCTTTATCTTCGAACCTTAAAGGCAAACGGGTTGTTATGGTTGACGACTCCATTGTTCGGGGTACCACTTCTGGTCAGCTGGTCGATCTTGTTAGAGCTGCTGGTGCTGCTGAAGTCCATATGAGAGTTACCTGTCCACCAATTGCGCACCCTTGTTTCTTTGGTGTCGATATGGGTAGCTATGAAGAGCTGATTGCCAACAAAATGGGTGTTCCTGAGATATGTGAGCACATTGGTACTGACAGCCTTGGCTTCTTATCAGTCGAGCGAATGATGAAGGCTCTTGGGCGTGATGATGGCTACTGTAACGCCTGTTTCACGGGTAGTTACCCTGTGCCAGTTCAATTAAATTTGCTAACAACAAAGAAGCGCTTTGACGGGGTACTCGAATGAACAAGTTAAATGTTTTGCTAATCGGTTCTGGGGCGCGAGAACACACAATGGCGACTGCTATTGCTGCTTCACCTTTGCTTGGGCGGCTTGTTGTAGCTCCGGGTAATGACGGAATGGACTTTGAACGCAGCGATCTCGATGTTAACAATCACATCCAGGTGGCTGATTTTTGTAGCTCTGAGGAAATTGATCTAGTAGTAGTTGGTCCAGAAACTCCACTTGTTGATGGTTTGGTTGACTCTCTTAGCTCAGCTGGAGTTAAGTGCTTTGGTCCAACTGCTGAGGTTGCAAAGTTAGAAGGTTCAAAATCGTTTACTCGGGACTTTGCTGTTAAGCACAATATCCCCGGGCCACAGTGGCAGGCATTTACTAACTCGGCCGAGGCCATTGCCTGGGTTAAACGTCTAGACAAACCATTTGTAGTTAAGGCCGACGGCCTAGCAGCTGGAAAGGGTGTCACTGTATGTGACACGGTCGACGAAACAGTCAATGCCATTACTTCGATGCTTGATCTTTCCGAGTTTGGCGAAGCATCAAAAACTATCCTTCTGGAAGAGCGTTTAGTTGGCGAAGAAGTCAGTGTCTTTGGCATTTCTGACGGTAAAGACGTTGTCATGCTGAGTACGGCTCAAGACCATAAACGAGTATTTGATGGTGACAAAGGTCCCAACACTGGAGGCATGGGCTGCATCTCGCCAGTGCCAGGGACTAAAAAACTCGAGAAAGTATTTGTTGACAGATTCCTAAAGCCTGTTGTTGCCGGCATGGCTGAGGCCGGAACCCCTTATGTTGGGACTATTTATGCCGGCGTCATGTTGACAGAAGATGGCCCTAAATTGATCGAATACAATTGTCGCTTCGGTGATCCTGAGGCTCAGATTGTTATCCCTAAAGTAAAGTCTGACTTCCTTGAGTTGTTGTGGGCAGCTACGAATGGCGAGCTGGCATCATATGATCTAGAGCTTGCTGACAGAAGCTATGCAGTTTCAGTGACAGTTGCAGCCGAAGGTTATCCGGCATCGCCAATTAAGGGCTTGGATGTAAAAATTCCTGAGGTTCTCCCCGTAGATACCAGTATTTACTTTGCTGGGGTTAGCCAATCCGAGCAAGGACTTGTAACAGCTGGTGGTCGGGTGCTCAGTGTCGTAGGAACGGCCAATGACCTGCCAGGTGCAGTAGAAACCGCATACGAATTAGCAGACATGATAGTAGGTAACGGATTATTTATGAGACAAGATATTGGACATAATCATTACGAGCGGCCAGCTAGCGCTTATGAACGAGCAGGTGTCTCGATAGATGCTGGGGCTGAAACCACAGAGCGGATTGCCGCTTCGGTTAAGTCGACTCATACCGACGCCGTAGTTAGCGGCCTTGGTGC
Organism: uncultured Acidimicrobiaceae bacterium; assembly: GCA_964648795.1. Taxonomy (GTDB): domain Bacteria; phylum Actinomycetota; class Acidimicrobiia; order Acidimicrobiales; family SZUA-35; genus JAHDDW01. The sequence continues at coordinate 5,999 of CAZYMB010000014.1, read as the reverse complement.
CTTCGGGGGAGTACTCGATGTGTCTGAGTTAAAGGACTACGAATCTCCATTGTTAGTATCCAGCACCGATGGCGTTGGAACGAAGACAATGTTGGCTGCCGAGGTAGGGATCTGGGAAGGCATCGGCCAAGACTTAGTTAACCACTGCATCAATGACGTGCTAGTCCAGGGTGCTAAACCTTTGTTCTTTATGGACACAGTTGCTTCACAAGTCCTAGAGCCTGAAGTGGTTGGACAAATTGTAGATGGTATGGCTCAATCTTGTAGAGCTTCGGGCTGTGTTCTGCTTGGCGGCGAAACAGCAGAAATGGGCGACCTTCTGACAACAGGAGGCGTTGACGTCTCGGGCACGCTAGTTGGTGTTCTAGAACGTAAAGACTTGTTACCAACAAATAACATTCAACCCGGTCACCTACTTGTTGGTTTGGCATCGTCGGGACTTCATACCAATGGGTACACTTTGGCCAGAAAGACTGTTTCAGGAGTAGACCTTGAAATGTCTCTACCTGGAGCAAAGACAGATGTCTCTTTAGGTGAGGCGCTTCTGGCTCCTCATCGAAGTTATCTGCCGGCTCTAAGCAGAGCCATGAACGCTGGCCTTATTGACGGTATGGCACACATTACAGGTGGCGGCTTTTACGAAAATGTTCCTAGAGTTCTGCCAGAAAATTGTGGAGCCGTTATCGATACAACTTCTTGGACAGTGCCCGCACTATTTGAGTTCCTAGTTTCAACCAGCGGTGTTTCAGCTGACGAAGCTTACCGAGTCTTTAATATGGGTGTCGGAATGGTAGCAATTATCGACCCAGTTAACTTCAGCAAGTTTGAAGATGCTGTAGATGAGACAGTCAAAGTCATTGGTAGCGTAACTGCCGGTGAGGGTGTTATCTGCAACCATGGATAGGACCGCTGACCTAGCTGTTCTAGTTTCAGGCTCAGGTACAAACCTTCAAGCTCTTATAGACGCTATCGAGACAGGCACACTAGATGCCAACATTAACTTGGTAGTTTCTAACAAACCAGATGTGAAAGCGCTTAGTCGAGCATCTCAAGCAGGCATAGAAGCAACCGTGTTGGAAGCTGGAGAGTTAGAACGAGGTCATTACGATGCAAAGCTCAGTGACCTAGTTGCTTCAGCTGATCCTGACTTGGTCATATTGGCTGGCTGGAATCGGATTCTTAGTTCGGTATTCTTATCGTCTCAGCTCGTGATTAATCTGCACCCCGCTCTGCCAGGCACTTTCGTCGGATTGGGCTGTATCGAGAAAGCGTTTGATGCATGGCAGGCGAAAGAGATAGGCCATAGTGGCGTCATGGTCCACTGGGTTCCCGATGAAGGCGTAGATACTGGGCCGACGATAACTACTAAAGAGGTTCCCTTCGTCGAGGGCGATTCCTTAGAGATGTTTACCAAACGAATGCATGATGCTGAACATATAGCCCTCGTAGAGGGCGTTACTCAAGCCCTTTCTGAGTTAGGTGTCTAGAAAATGGCCTTTGATCTCATCATTTGACTGGTACGCTTAAGTGATAGATGTTTAGGGGATAAACATATGTCGCATATCAATCATAGGCTCTTCGAAGCCAACGAGTCTCTAACATTTGACGATGTTCTCGTCGTTCCCGGATGGAGCGAGGTTCTGCCAGGCCAGGCAGCCACGGCCACCAAAATCGGAGGCATTGCCCTTCACATCCCATTTCTTTCTGCGGCAATGGATACAGTCACTGAAGCAAACTTGGCAATCGCACTAGCCCGAGAGGGTGGCATTGGAGTCTTGCACCGGAATCTATCTATTGAGGATCAGGCGGACGAAATAGACAGAGTTAAACGAGCTCAAGCCGGGATGATCCAGTCTCCAATCTCGCTAGGCCCTGACGCAACTCTGGCAGACGCCGAAGAACTAATGGGGCACCACAAAATTTCTGGAGTTCCAATCACCAATCCAGATGGCAAACTCGTCGGAATCTTAACTAATCGAGATGTGAGGTTCTGTTCAACTCAAGAGAACACCCGCCTAGTCAGCGAGTTTATGACTTCTGAGAACTTGGTTACAGCTCCAGTCGGCACCTCAGTAGAAGATGCGGTTGAAATCCTACATAAGCACCGGATTGAAAAGCTGCCACTCGTCGACTCGAATTTTTGCTTGCAGGGGTTAATCACAGTTAAAGACATCTCTAAGAAGATTGAAAAGCCGAATTCAACTATCGATAGCGAAGGCCGGCTACGCGTAGCAGCGGCAATTGGTGTGACTGACTATCTAGAACGAGCGGAACAGTTAGTAGATGCTGGCGTCGACATGTTGGTAGTGGATACAGCACATGGACATTCAAGAGGTGTGGTCGACACGGTTGCTCACATAAAGCAGAAGTGGCCTAAGGTCACAGTCGTTGGTGGCAATGTAGTCACAGCTGATGGCGTGAAGGCGTTGTTAGATTCTGGGTCTGATGCAATCAAAGTTGGAGTTGGCGCAGGTTCCATCTGCACGACGCGCATTGTTGCGGGTGCTGGAATGCCTCAGTTGAGTGCTATTCATGAATCTGCGGAAGCTGCTGCAACTAGTGGTGTTCCTATTATCGCCGATGGCGGAATCGTTACTTCTGGCGACATCGTTAAGGCCTTTGCTGCTGGAGCCAACGCAGTAATGCTTGGCAATACTTTGGCCGGATCTGATGAGGCACCAGGAGAACTTGAACTTATCGATGGTGCAATGTGGAAGACTTACCGTGGCATGGGCTCACGAGGTGCAATGAGAGGCAGAGCTGCAGACCGCTACCAAACAGCAGCAGGTGGCAACGCAGTATCAAAGCATGTGCCTGAGGGAGTCGAAGCTCGCGTTCGTTACGCAGGTAGCATCTCAGACCTAGCTGGCCAGCTAGTTGGGGGCCTTAAGTCTGGAATGGGCTATGCGGGTGCAGCCAACATCGAAGACCTTCGTACCAACACAAAGCTCACTCGTATTACTAACTCTGGCATTAGGGAAAGCCACCCTCACGATGTCCAGGTAATTCGCGACGAGTAAGCGTGGCAGCTGTAAAAGTTCGCTTCAGCGATTTAGACCCATACGGACACGTTAACCACAGTGTCTATTTGACCTACTTTGAGCTGGGGCGTGCCCAGTATTTGCACGATGCTGGGCTGAGCCTAACCGAATTGCTCGATGAAGGGGTTCAGCTAGTCGTGGTGTCCGCCGCTGTTAGCTATAAAGCACCAATTCGCCAAGGCGAAGTAGAAGTAGAGTCCAAAATCGTACAAACCCGGAAGGCTTCAATGGTTTGGTCACAGTCGCTGACCTATGATGGTGTTCTTGCAGCAACAGCTGAGGTCAGAATTGCTTCAGTTGGCACTGATGGGAAGCCGATCCCGCTTCCGCCAAAGCTCTTGGGTTAGCCGCCTACTGCAAGATTCGAGCTATTATCGAGTACTTATGATTAGCCTTTACGACTCAATGACGCAGTCTGCCCGCCCTTTAGAACTTAGGGATCCCGGTAAGGTCTCGCTCTACGTATGTGGCCCTACCGTCTACGATGCACCTCACATTGGGCACGGCCGTTTCACTTTGGTCTATGACGTGCTGCGACGTTTTCTTACTTGGCAAGGCTTAGAGGTTAACTTCGTCTCGAATATTACGGATATAGAAGACAAAATCATCGATAGAGCTAACGAAGAAGGCACTGATATCTTCACTGTCACTAAGCATTGGGAACAAGTTTGGTGGGAAACAATGGACCAGCTTAATGTCTTGCGGCCGACGGAAACTCCACATGCCACAGATTACGTCACTCAAATGGTGGCACTCGTAGAAGAATTGCTCGAATCAGGAGCGGCTTATAAGACTTCAGATGGCGTCTACTTGAGTGTTTCCGACATCGAGGGTTACGGTGAGCTTTCCAACCAAACTCTAGAATCTTTGAGGACAGGCGCCTCAGACCGTGAGGTCGTGGGCGTAGATAAAGCACACCCGCAAGACTTTGTTCTTTGGAAGTTATCGAAACCAGGTGAGCCCTCTTGGCCTTCACCTTGGGGTGATGGGCGACCAGGATGGCATACAGAGTGCGTTGTAATGAGCCTGGATATTCTTGGGGAGGGCTTTGACTTACACACAGGAGGGTTGGACTTAAAATTTCCACACCATGAAAACGAGCTAGCCCAAGCGAAGGCAGCAGGAAAAGAGTTCTGCCGGCATTGGATGCACAATGGATTTGTTGAATCTGGTGGAGAAAAAATGTCGAAGTCTCTCGGTAACACCTACAACCTAATTGACCTGGTGAACGACTATGGTGGGGCTGTATATCGGCTGCTGATCCTGCAAACTCATTATCGATCACCGATTGAGGTAACGCAAGACACCCTCGTTGCTGCCAAACAGAGCCTAGAGCGAATCAAAGCCCTGTTTAGAAGAGCTGAGGGCACAGACGTAGGTGTTGTTCCAGCCACTGTAGAAGCCGAATTTACAGCGGCTATGGAAGACGACATGGATACGCCCAAAGTAATGCAGCTTCTATTTGATTCTGTCCGTGACGCCAATGCAGCGTTCGACGCCAGCGACGATGCAAAGGCAGCTACCCACGTGGCATCAGTTAAGTTCTTCGTCGAAGTAATAGGCCTAGAGGTCGATTTGGTTGATGATGTTCCAGCGGAAGTACAGGCTTTGTGCGAACAAAGAACCGACGCTAGAAGCGAGGGCAACTACGATCGAGCCGATCAGCTTCGAGATGAGCTTCTAACGCTAGGTTGGGCAGTCGAAGATCTAGCTGGTGGAGCACGTCCATATAAGATTTCCTAGCCCTTTAGGCTTTCTGGACTATTTAGCTCCTTTCCCTTAAGAGTTAGTTTTAATGCCCCGTTACAAAACACATGTTATCTATTGGGGCGAGAGCAAAGATTGGTTTTGTTATAGCTACGGTGCTAGTAATAGCGGCGGCACTACAAACAGATCCCGTATCAGTCAGTGGTTTTACTACTAGCGAAGCGCTTAGCGAGCAGGCTGCTGACTCGGATCGAAGCGAGTCTGGAGCTAGCGAAGGAAGAGCTGTTGGTTCAGATGTTGCTGAAGAAGAAGTTCAAGACGCTCAACCAGAACTCGATGAAGTAGATGAAGACGAATCAGGCTCTGACGATGATGAAGATCTAGATAACGGTTCTGACGATAGCGAAGATGACGACGATAGTGATGAGTCAGATGAAGACGAAGATGAAGGGAATGATTCAGATGACGATGAGTCGAACGATGACGACGATTCAGCAGATGAAATACCTTCACGACTAGCCTTCGTTGATGACGAGGACGATGAAGACAACGAAACCGATCAGGACGATCAGGGCGATGACAGCGGAGCAGTCGACAACGGTTTTAGTCACTCGTCTTCAGCACCACCTTCTTCAGACAGTGGTTCTTCTACGACCAGCAGTAACTCGTCTTCTTCAAATAGTGGGTCTACATCAACAGGCGGCAGTACATCTTCGTCTTCGAACAGTGGCTCAGGTTCAACAAGTGGTAGTACTACATCTTCATCGAACACAGGTTCTACATCAACTGGAAATAGCTCGTCTTCATCTAAATCGGGGTCAGCGGCTGCTGTGCCATCGCCTGATAGCCACGATAACTCTGATGGGCATCATGATGACGACGGTGATGATTCACATCACGACAACGATAGCTCACACGATGATGGAGACAGCTCGTCTCACAATGGCGGAACTGGCCCAGTCAATACCAATTTCGCCCCAGTTAACTATCAGCAGAACCTAGATCTAATAAAGTCACAGAGTGTTCGTAACAGGCTTCTGGATAATTCTCCGTTTACCAACACACCTCAGGCTCAGCTACCAATAGGGGACAACTCGCCGCTGCTTGCGAGATCTAGATTCGACTACATTAGCTCGGCACTTGGTAACTTTGACGGGCACTTCCCGATTGCCGCTGGTGGCCAGTTCCGTGTTTCATGTGAGTTCTCTCACTTTGCTTATGATGATCCATTGGTGTTCCCTAACCAGCCAG
>CAZYMB010000013.1:37435-42290 GCA_964648795.1 uncultured Acidimicrobiaceae bacterium | reverse complement strand
TCATCGTGGGAGGCGTCTTCATCTGCGGTCGTTGTCTCTGAAGCTTCGTCGACAGCTGTGGTGGCTGTTTCTTCCTCCGAGGTACAGGCTGCTGCAAGAAGCGTGAGTGTTAGGAGGGTTGCGATTATTTTTCTCATCCCTTGATGCTCGCTTATATTCCTCAGCTTTTCAACCGGTTCACAGAGGTGTAACACTACAGTCAGATCATGAAGGGTTTAGTTCTATTTCATGGCGCTGGAGCCAATAAAGACCAAGAGACTCTCGTTGCGATAGAACAAACTTTGGAAATCCCAGTCAAACGCTGCAACTTTCCATATAGAGATAAGAAGCCGGTCGGTCCGTCGGGGCCGAACTCGATGAAAGTTTTGGTCGAGGCTGTTGTAACCAAAGTCACCGAGTTGGCCGATGAGCTTGGAGTCGAGAGTTCGCAGGTTGGGGTAGGGGGTAGATCACTTGGGGGTCGAGCAGCTTCGGTCGCACATGCCCAAGGCTTAGATGTAGCTGGCCTAGTGCTTCTCAGCTATCCGCTACATCCACCAGGAAAGCCAGACAAGCTAAGAACCGACCATTTCGGAGATATAACCTGTCCAGTATTGGTTGTTCAGGGGGAGAAGGACCCGTTTGGCACGCCAGATGAGATCAAGCGAGAATTTGCTGTCATCAATAATACGGAGCTTGAATTTATCCCCGGCAACCACAGCCCGAAGGACCATCAAGCTGTTGCAGAGCTAGTTAAGGAATGGTTCAAGACAAGATAAGGTCGCTCAGCTAGCCGTATTTAAGTATTTCCGGTAGTCTCAGATCACACCAAATGCGGAAAAATGTATGGCGGAATCAAATCGGGAATTGTTTGAAAAGGCGGTGGAAGAACACCCTTCGCTGCGAGCCGTCTTAGACAGGTATGACCTATTTCATGATGGTCCTGACCATATTGGCTCCGATGGTCATTCCTTTGGTTGGAACATTGAATACGGCGATCTAGATGCCACTTTTGGTGGTTCCTTTGGCTTTATCCTCCCCGGTGTTGAAATTGGTCCTGTCGAAGCCCATGAGTTAGGTGAACAAATTGCGCTGGTGGATCCGTCGTTCAGAACAAAGCTTGCTCTACGTTCGCTGAACAAAAATCAATCTACTCACTGGCCTGAAACAAGGGATCCAGCTGCCGCGTGGTTGGGAGTTTGTTGTCGATACGCTGTCGTCCAAAACACCGGTGGTCTATGAGGCTATATACAGAGGTGGAAGGGGCTTGCTTGAACCGAAGTATCTTTCTCGAATTGAGCTTGGGGCTAGCCTCTTTTCAGCTGAAATCAGAAGCCAGCAAACGCGCTTACCTCAAATTGGATCCCGGCGTTACCCACCGGGGCAGCGAAACGGGCGATAACTATTTGACGCCTAAACAGGGTGGAACCCCAATATTAGGCCGCTAGGCTAAACGAGGTTTTGTAGTGCCCTGTGCGCTACCCCCAATTTTGTCTGGGAAGGCCCTTTATGGGAACCATCCAGCGCATCACAAGTTAATTTGCTCTTCCAATAGCGGGAGAGCGGTTACGTGAACGGCCTTAGGGCCCTCTGACGAAAGAAAAACATGACTAAGAAAGCAATCGTCGGCCGCAAGGTCGGTATGACTCAAGTATGGGATGACGATAATAAAGTCGTACCCGTAACAGTGCTTGAAGTTACACCGTGCCGTGTAGTAGACGTAAAGACCGAAGATGCAAACGGCTACACCGCAATTCAGGTAACTCACGGCGAGAAAGACGCTGCCAAGTTGCCAAAGCCACAAGCAGGCCATTTCGAAAAAGCTGGAGTAGCTCCAGGCTCTGAACTCGTCGAACTTCGCCTAGAAGACGTATCCGAGTACGAAGTAGGCCAAGAAATAGCCTGCGACTCGTTCGAAGCTGGCGAATGGATCGACGTAACAGCAACAAGTAAAGGTAAAGGCTTTGCTGGTGTAATGAAGCGCCACAACTTTGCCGGTCAGCGTGCATCACACGGTGCCCACCTTGTTCACCGTATGCCAGGTTCTGTAGGTCAGTGCGCAACCCCATCTCGTATCTTCAAAGGTAAGAAGATGCCAGGTCGTATGGGTGGCGAAAAAGTAACCACTCAGAATCTCAAAGTGGTTCGAACAGACGCAGAGAAAAACGTAGTTCTTGTTAAAGGCTCAGTTCCAGGCCCTAAGGGCGGTTCAGTCTTAATTCGGAACGCAGTAAAGAAAGATGAGGGCTAATGAAAGTAGATATTAAGTCTCAATCAGGCTCATCGGCTGGATCTGTAGAACTAGACGAAACATACTTCGGTGTAGAGCCAAACATGAGTCTCATGCACCAAGTAGTTAACGCTCAGCTTGCAGCTAAACGCCAAGGAACGCACAAAGCTAAGACTCGTGCAGAAGTTTCTGGTGGTGGAGCAAAGCCATGGCGCCAAAAAGGTACTGGTCGAGCCCGTGCTGGTTCATCACGTTCTCCTATCTGGGTAGGTGGTGGTGCCGCTCACGGACCAAAGCCACGTGACTACTCAGAACGCACAAACAAGAAGATGATCAAAGCTGCTCTTAAGTCAGCGCTAAGCGACCGAGCTAAAGACGACAAGATTGTCGTTGTAGACGCTTGGAACTTTGAAGAGCCAAGCACTAAAGATGCAATATCGGCTCTCGAGTCACTAGGTGTCGAGGGTAGAGCGCTAGTTGTTCTTGACCGTGACGAAACAAACGCAGCGCTAAGCATGCGTAACCTTCCGAAGGTTCAAGTTCTAGCCAAGGATCAACTAAACACTCACGATGTTCTCCTAAGTGACTATGTCGTGTTCACGCAAAACTCACTGCCAAGCGCTGACACCACACCAGGTGCACCTCCGGCAGCGAACAAGACTGAGGAAGCAGAATAATGAAAGATCCAAGAGATGTAATCCTGCGCCCAATCGTGACAGAAAAAGCTGCGATCGCTCAGGAAACCCAGAACAAGTACACCTTTGAAGTTCACAAAAGCGCTTCAAAGCCAGAGATTCGTGACGCAATCGAAGAAATCTTCGAAGACGTCAAAGTGTCGAGCGTAAACACCCTGAATCGTAAAGGTAAAAGGTCACGTAATCGTCGCACCAACCGCTTTAACAAGCGAGCAGACCGCAAGAGAGCAATTGTTACCCTCGCTGAGGGCTCAATTGACGTGTTTGAGAGTTAGGAACCATGGGAATTAGATCAAGAAAACCTACAAGCCCGGGTCGTCGCTTTCAGACGAGCTCAGACTTCTCAGAAGTTACAAAGACAACCCCAGAAAAATCACTTCTAGCCAAGAAGTCTTCAACTGGTGGTCGTAACAACAAGGGTCGCAAGACTTCTCGTCACCGTGGTGGCGGACACAAGCAGCGTTACCGAATCATAGATTTTAAGCGTACCAAAGACGCTATACCGGCAACTGTTGCAGCGATCGAATACGATCCAAACCGCAACTGTCGTATTGCACTTCTTCACTATCACGATGGTGAGAAGCGCTACATCATTGCGCCGAAAGACCTAAACGTTAAAGACAAAGTTGAGTCTGGTCAAAAAGCAGACATCAAGCCAGGAAATGCTTTACCACTGCGATACATCCCAGTCGGTACAGTAATTCACAACATCGAGCTACGCCCAGGTGGTGGAGCAAAGATGGCTCGTTCGGCTGGTTCAAGCGTTCAGCTCATGGCGAAAGAAGGAACAAAGGCAACACTTCGTCTTCCTTCTTCAGAGATGCGCAAAGTGTCAATCGACTGTCGAGCGACAGTCGGCGAAGTTGGTAACTCAGAGTTCGAACTTATCAAGATCGGTAAAGCTGGTCGTAACCGTTGGAAGGGCAAGCGTCCACAGACACGTGGTGTTGCTATGAACCCGGTAGATCACCCACACGGTGGTGGTGAAGGTAAGTCTTCTGGTGGTCGTCACCCAGTATCACCTTGGGGTAAGCCAGAGAAGAGAACTAGAAAGCCGAAAGCTAGTGACAAAGACATCGTACGACGTCGTCGTAAGAAGGGATCTAAGAGATAATGGCTAGAAGTCTGAAGAAAGGCCCATTTGTCGACGAGCATCTACTCAAAAAAGTAGATGAGCAAAACGACAAGGGCGAGAAGCAAGTAATAAAGACATGGTCTCGTCGATCAACCATCATTCCAGACATGGTTGGACACACTTTTGCAGTACATGATGGCCGCAAGCACGTACCAGTGTTCGTTTCAGAATCTATGGTTGGTCACAAGTTGGGCGAATTCTCTCCAACTCGTACCTTTAGGTTCCACTCAGGGCAGGAGAAGTAGAAATGACTGCAACTATTACTGAGCGTCCAGGCTCAAAAGCTGAGACAAAGTTTGTCAGAATGTCAGCCTCAAAGGCTCGAGTTGTCCTGAACCTAATTCGAGGCAAAAACGTTATTGAAGCTCAGAGCATTCTGTTCTTGTGTGATCGTCTTGCCGCTGATCCAGTTAAGAAATGTCTTAACTCAGCAATAGCGAACGCTGAACACAACGAAGAGATCTCTGCTGACGAACTCTACGTATCCGCATGTTACTCAGACGAAGGGCCAACCATTAAGCGTTTTCGTCCTCGTGCCCGCGGACGAGCAAGTGCAATCCACAAGCAGGTTTGCCACATCGTTATCGAGGTATCTCGTTACACAGACGAAGAACTAAAGACAATGCGTGACTCTGCTGCAGCCAAAGCTAAATCAAGCGAAGGTAAAGCAAAGACTAAGAAGAAGTCATCTCGTGCTGATCGTGTCGCTAAGAGTAAAGCAAAAGAAACTCCAGCTGCTGCTGATGTTGAAGAGACTCCGCCAACTCCTGAAGAAGCAGAAGCTGTTGAAGCAGCGACTGATGAAGAGGTTGAGAC
>CAZYMB010000013.1:0-37335 GCA_964648795.1 uncultured Acidimicrobiaceae bacterium | reverse complement strand
CCAGAAGTTGAAGAAGACGAGAAAGAAGGAGAGGCCTAATGGGTCAAAAAGTACACCCATATGGGTTCCGTCTCGGAGTAATTACCGACTGGAAGTCACGATGGATTGCCGATCGCCAAGAATACAGAGACTATTTAGCAGAAGATAACGAGATCAGGAAGTACCTGATGGCCGAGCTTCCTAACGCTGCTATTTCTCGAATCGAAGTTGAAAGAACTAGAGACAAACTGCAAATCGACATTCACACAGCAAGACCAGGAATTGTTATTGGTCGTAAAGGTGCCGAAGCAGATCGTCTACGTAACGGTCTGACCAAGATGACTGGCAACCTGAACATCAAGCTGAACATTGTCGAAATCAAACAGCCTGAACTAGATGCAGCTCTTATAGCTCAAGGTGTTGCCGATCAGCTCGTTGGTCGTATGGCATTCCGTCGTGCGATGAAACGAGCACTTCAGAACGCAATGAAAGCCGGAGCTGAGGGTGTTAAGGTTCAAAGTTCTGGCCGCCTTGGTGGCGCAGAAATGAGCCGTACCGAATGGTACCGTGAGGGTCGAGTACCTCTTCATACACTTCGAGCAGACGTTGACTATGGCTTCCGTGAAGCTCACACAACATATGGTCGAATCGGTGTAAAGGTTTGGCTATACAAGGGTGACATTCTTCCTTACAAGCCAGCAGTCGAAGAAACTGTTGAAGCAGCTCCAGCTGTAGCGCCAGTAACGCCAGAAGTAGTTACTTCTAAGCGCAATGGAGAAGAAACTCCTGCCGAACCAGCTCCGCTCGTTAAAGAAGCAGATCCAGAAATCGAAAGACTTCTAGATGAAGAAGAAGCTGTTCAAGCTTCGCTAAAAGACAAGTCTTCAACTGACAAGTTCCGCCCGGGAGATGATTAGATGTTAATGCCAAAGAAAACAAAGTTCCGCAAGCAACATCGTGGACGAACCCGCGGTAAGGCTAAGGGAGCAACAACTGTAAGTTATGGTGACTTCGGTGTCCAGGTTCTAGAACCAGGATGGATCACCTCTCGCCAAATAGAAGCAGCACGTATTGCTATGACACGTCACGTTCGTCGTGGCGGAAAAGTCTGGATCAATATTTTCCCAGACAAGCCAGTGACACAGCGTGCAGCTGAAACCCGCATGGGTTCTGGTAAAGGTAACCCAGAGTTTTGGGTAGCTGTAGTTAAGCCAGGACGTGTTGTATTTGAGATCGCATACCCAGATGAAAAAGTGGCACGACTAGCTGCAGACCGAGCAATTCAAAAGCTCCCAGTCAAAGCTCGTTTCGTTTCACGTCAGGACGGCTTCGATGGCTAAAAAAGTTATTAAGGAACTATCAGACACAGAGTTACTAGATCGCCTAGGCGAGGCTAAGAAAGACCTTTTCAAGGTTAGGTTCCAGTCTGCTACTGGGCAGCTAGAAAACTCTTCTCTGATGAAAGTGCAGAAGAAAGAGATTGCGAGAATCTTGACCGAGATTCGCAGTCGTGAAATCGCAGCAGCTGAAGGGCTTGCTGACGCTAAAGGGGATAGCTAATGGACGCTACAACTACTAAAGACCGTTCAGAGAGCCGGAAAGTGCGTGAAGGACTCGTTGTTTCAACGAAGATGGAAAAGACTGCTGTAGTTGAAGTTGTGCGACGTTCTCGCCACCCTCGCTACAACAAGACAGTCCAGTCAGCTAAGAAGTACTTCACTCATGATGAAGAAAATGACCTAAACGTAGGCGACAGAGTCCGTATCGTAGAAACACGACCAATGTCAGCTAAGAAGCGTTGGCGAATTCTCGAAATTCTGGAGCGTGCTAAGTGATCCAACAAGAATCAAGACTTAAAGTTGCAGACAACTCAGGAGCTAAGGAGATACTTTGCATTAAAGTTCTCGGTGGTTCTAAGCGTCGTGTAGCTGGTGTTGGTGACATTATTGTCGCAACAGTTAAAGACGCTATACCGGGCGCAGCAGTTAAAAAGGGTGAAGTCGTGAAGTGCGTGATTGTGCGTACTGCTAAAGAACGACGACGTCCAGATGGCAGCTACATCCGCTTCGACGAGAACGCAGCTGTACTAATTAACGAAAACCGCGAACCTCGAGGTACTCGTATCTTCGGCCCAGTTGGTCGAGAACTACGTGACTCTAAGTTTATGCGAATTGTTTCTCTAGCTCCGGAGGTTCTGTAATGAGAATTAAAACAGGAGACACAGTAAGAGTTGTCGCAGGTAAAGATAAAGGCTTTGAAGGGATTGTTGCTTCAACAGTTCCAAAAGCTAACAAAGTAGTCGTTACTGGTGCAAACATTGCCAAGCGACACACGAAAGCACGTTCTGACGAAGAGCCAGGAGGCATCATCGATCAAGAGATGCCAATGCACGTCTCGAACGTTGCAATGATTTCGCCAAGCGATGGCAAGCCAACAAAGGTCGGTTATCGAATGGTTGATGGAAACAAGGAACGCTTTTGTAAGCGAACCGATGCCAAGATTCCGGAGGCAAGCTAATGACGACAGTAACTAAACCTCGTCTCAAGGTGATTTACCAAAACGAGATTCGTGATCAACTAAAAACTGATCTCGGGCTTGAAAACGTAATGCAGGTCCCGACCTTGTCAAAGATTGTGGTCAACATGGGTGTTGGTGAAGCTCTCGTTAACTCTAAGAACTTAGAGTCAGCGGTTGCGGACCTTACTCAGATTGCCGGTCAGAAACCAATCGTAACTAAGGCTAAAAAGTCAATTGCTAGTTTCAAGCTTCGTGAAGGAAACGCAGTTGGAACAAAGGTCACTCTTCGAGGCAACCAAATGTGGGAGTTCTACGACCGGTTGATAACTCTTGCGATTCCAAGAATCCGTGACTTCCGTGGCCTAAACCCAAATTCGTTTGATGGCAACGGTAACTACACGTTTGGTCTTAATGAGCAGTTGATGTTCCCAGAGATCAACTATGACAATGTTGATAAGACTCGTGGCATGGACATCACTATCTGCACAACTGCTACAGACAATGAAGGTGGCAGACAGTTACTCAAAGCATTCAAGTTCCCGTTCAAGGGCGAAAGGTAGGCGCCAATGGCTAAAAAAGCGCTAATAAACAAGCAGAAGAAGACTCCAAAGTTTAAGGTCCGTGGCTACACCCGCTGCGCAATTTGTGGGCGACCACGTGCGGTTTACCGTCGATTTAATCTTTGTCGAGTATGTCTACGTACTATGGCACACAAAGGGGAAATCCCGGGCGTGACCAAGGCCAGCTGGTAGGAGGAGAATACATATGTCAATGACAGATCCAATCGCCGATATGTTAACTCGCATCCGTAACGCAAATATTGCGATGCACGATGAGGTTTCAATGCCGGCATCAAAACAAAAAATCGCTCTTGCTAAGGTTCTAAAGGCCGAGGGTTACATTACAGATTTCAAATTAGAAAATGCTGAGCTGGCCCCAGGTGAGACTCTAACGATCGATATGAAGTACTCAGAAGATCGCCAAAGAGTAATCAGTGGAATCAAGAGAGTTTCTAAGCCTGGTCTTCGGGTTTACTCAAAGACCAGCGATATTCCTAAAGTCCTAGGTGGTCTTGGAGTAGTAATTTTGTCAACTTCGAAAGGTCTGTTAACAGATCGAGTCGCACGCCGTGAAAAAGTCGGTGGCGAAGTCGTCTGTTACGTCTGGTAGGTAAGTAATGTCAAGAATTGGTAACGCCCCGGTCCCAGTGCCAGATGGGGTAGAAGTAAAAATTGAGGCTTCGAAGGTCATGGTTAAAGGTTCTAAAGGTGAACTCTCAGTTAAGATCCCAGAAGGAATCAAAGTAGTTAACGAAGAATCTGAAACAGTAGTTTCTCGTACTAACGAAGAACGTGAGACTAAAGCTCTGCACGGACTTTGTAGATCACTTATTAACAATGCAATTGTTGGGGTTAACGAAGGTTTCAAGAAAGAGCTAGAGATCGTTGGAGTTGGTTACCGTGCTAAAGCTCAGGGTTCAAACAAGCTTGAACTAGCCCTAGGTTTCTCTCACCCTGTTCACTACGAAGCCCCAGAAGGAATTAGTTTCGATCTTCCAGAACCAACAAAAATAACGGTCTCCGGAATCGACAAACAAGTAGTCGGTCAAGTGGCCGCAGAAATTCGTTCGTTTAGACCACCAGAACCTTACAAAGGTAAGGGTGTTAAATACGTTGATGAGCGTATCTTGCGTAAGGCAGGAAAGGCAGGAGCTGCATAATGGCTAAAGTATCAAGATCTAAAATGAGAACAATACGTCAGCAACGTCTGCGTAAGCGAATTTCTGGGACAGCTGATCGTCCAAGACTTAGCGTCTTTCGTTCTAATAGTCACATTAGCGCACAGCTAATCGACGATGTAACAGGGGTAACAGTAGCGTCTGCTTCTTCTTTGGAAGCTGCCGTTAAGTCTGCTGGAGCAACCGGTAACGCCACTGCTGCAACTTCAGTCGGCAAGTTAATCGGTGAACGAGCAAAGGGAGCTGGAGTAACAGCTGCTGTGTTCGACCGAGGTGGTAATCAATATCACGGGCGTGTGGCGGCTTTGGCTGACGCAGCTCGCGAACAAGGCTTGGAATTCTAAGGAGATATAAGTGTCAGATAATCAGAGACAACAACGTCCAGAACGAGAATCAAAAGTTATTGCCATCAACCGTGTGGCAAAAGTAGTCAAGGGTGGACGCCGCTTCGGTTTCACCGCTCTTGTAGTGGTTGGCGACGGTAAAGGTCGAGTAGGTCTTGGCTATGGTAAAGCTAAAGAAGTCCCACTAGCAATTCAGAAAGGGACCGAAGAAGCTAAGAAGCTTATGTTTGACGTAGCAATGTCAGCTGGAACCGTGACACACCAAATCATTGGAACGAACGGAGCAGGTCGAGTAATGCTAAAGCCAGCTGCGCCTGGTACAGGTGTAATTGCCGGTGGAGCTGCCCGTCAGATTCTCGAAGAAGTTGGAATCAAAGACGTTATTTGTAAGTCCCTAGGATCAGCAAACCAAATCAACGTGGCTCGTGCAACCATTGACGCTTTGGCTGGTCTAAAGCGCCCTGACGAAGTAGCTAAGCTTCGTGGCCTAGATGAGACAGAGTTTGTTCCAGCACCATTGCTCGCAACATACCGTGAGACCATCCGTAATAAGAAAGAAGCCGCCCAAGCTGAGCAGGATCAGTCTGAAGAGGTGAAGGCGTAATGGCACAGATAAAAGTAACTCTGAGAAAGTCCGCAATTGGCTCAAAGCCTAAGCACAGAGGCTCACTACGCGCTCTAGGACTAACAAAAATCGGATCTAGCAATATTTTAGAAGATCGACCTGAAATACAGGGCATGATACACAGTGTTTCACATCTTGTGGAAGTAACTGAAGCCTAAGGAGAAACCCATGGTCAAACTACATGATTTAAAACCATCTGAAGGTTCACGACGAGCCGGTCAACGCCTCGGTCGTGGTATCGCCGGTAAAGGCGGTAAAACCGCTGGCCGAGGTACAAAGGGCCAGCACTCGCGTGGTCGAGGTAAGGTCCGAGTTGGTTTCGAGGGTGGTCAGGTGCCGCTTTATCGTCGTACTCCGAAACTCCCAGGCTTTAAAAACCCTTTCCGAGTTGAATACGAAGCAGTCAATCTAGACACACTTTCCGAGCTAGGTCTAAGTGAGGTTACCCCCCAGATCTTGGCTAAAAACGGTCTTATTTCATCAGAAAAGGCTTTAGTTAAGGTTCTTGGTAGAGGTGAAATCACTACCGCAGTCAAAGTGTCTGCTCATGCTGTTTCAGAATCAGCTAAATCAGCTATTGAATCTTCAGGTGGTTCTGTGGAAGTATTAGATAAACCTTTCAAGGTGCGTCCAGCTGCTTCTGGTAACCAGCACATGAATCGCTAAATAGACTAGTCTGTCAGATACGCCTGAAATCGCCCAATTGGTTTGGAACGGGAGCACGTAAGTGAAAACAATTAAGAACATCCTCAGAACACCAGAGTTGGTTAAGAAGATAGGGTTCACCCTGTTCATAATTGTCCTGTACCGTCTCGGTGTGGCAATACCGACGCCCGGAGCTGACCTTATTGCTCTCGAAGGTCTGAACAATGCGCCGGCCTCACCAAATGGCCTTGGAGCGTCGTTGTCGCTATTGTCCAGTGTTGGTGCGGGCGCTTCCATATTTGCACTCGGCGTAATTCCTTACATCACTGCTTCAATTATGATGCAGATCTTAACCATTGCGATTCCAAAGTTAGAAGAATGGCAAGCACAAGGTGCAGTTGGCCAGCGCAAGATTAACCAATGGACTCGCTATGTTGCACTCGGTCTGGCTTTTGGTCAGGGAATTGCTGTAATTATTGGGATGAATAATAACGTGTTTGGCCCTCAGTTTGGCGGGATCTTCGACGATACCCGTTCGATCATTCTTGGGGTATTCGCCATGGTTGTCGGAACTGCAATCATTATGTGGCTTGCAGAGCTGAACACCCAAAGAGGTATCGGTAACGGTATGTCGGTAATCATCTTTGCGTCTGTTGTAGCCTCCATACCTTCGATCGGGGATACTTTGCTTACTGCGCAAGGAAGTTTCCCACTCATCTTGGCAATCTTCTTACTTGTTGCGTTAATCGTGGCAATTGTATTTATTGAGAACGGTTTGAGGAAGATTCCCGTTCATTATGCAAAGAGGGTAGTGGGACGTAAAGAATATCGAGGTAACCGCAACTTCATCCCTCTCAAAGTTAACCAGGCAGGCGTTATCCCAGTGATCTTTGCTAGCTCATTGATCATCGCACCAACCTTCATAGTTAACTTATTGCCAGCTGGTCCGATCAACGATCCGAACTTCTTTAATTCAATGCAAGACTTCTTCGTAAACGATTTCGGGCCAACCAACGTTTGGTACAACCTATTCTTTGGGTTACTAATTATCGGTTTTGCTTATTTCTACAACGCTATTCAGTTTGATCCAGCCAGAAAAGCCGATGAGTTGAACAAATCTGGTGGCTTTATCCCAGGTGTTCGTCCAGGACCTCAGACTGATCGTTACCTAAGCAGAATATTGAATCGCATTACCTTGCCAGGTTCTATCTTCTTGGCAGCTGTCGCATTGATACCTACCATTCTGATAACTCTGGCTCTAGGAGACCAACGTCAGGGTGGAAACATCGGGCTCGCCAGCTTCGGTGGTATTTCGATATTGATTGGTGTAGGCGTCTCTTTAGAGATGATGAAGCAGATTAACGCTCAGCTATTGGCCAGAAACTATGAGGGATTCCTCAAGTAGCCTCTACGCTGAAATAAGCAGAAGAAGGCGGAGAAGGTTTCAATGGAAGACCCACTTAAACTTATTATCTTTGGCAGGCAGGGTTCCGGTAAGGGGACCCAGTGCGCTCTGTTAACAGAAAAGTTTGGCTTAAAGCACCTGAGTACAGGCGATATTCTCAGAGACAATATCGAACAGGGAACGCAGCTAGGAAAGATCGTTGAGCCAATTCTGGCATCGGGTCAACTAGTGGACGATGAGACTATTCTCAAGCTGGTTAACGCAAAGCTAAGTGAGCCTGACGTTCTAGCTTCTGGCTTTATCCTTGATGGTTTTCCTCGCACATTAGCCCAAGCTCAAGGGCTGTTGGAGTTCGTAGGACCCGATGGTATTGACTCGGCAATCAACTTAGAAGTGTCTGTTGAAGAGTGTATGGAAAGAATGATGTCGCGTGGGCGAGCCGACGACGAGATTGAGGCTGCAAAGCAACGCCTCGAGCTATACGAATCCGAAACTGTGCCGGCAATAGAGTTCTATAAGAGTCTGGATATGACAGTTGACGTGGACGGCCTAGGCACTGAGGCTGAGGTCTCAGAACGGGTTTTGGCAGCGATAAGCTCCTAGCTCGCCCTGTTTCGGTCAAAATAGTTAAAAAATCATGCGCTTACCAGGAAAGCGAGGTTGGTGCAAGCTTTTTACGGGCCTAGCATAGAGACGCTGAATCTAACTCTTAGCGGTCGTTAACGCGTGCAACTATGAGCTGGTTCGGTACGGTCCGTTTTAAGGAGAATGCCCTGGCCAAAGAAGAAGCCATCGTAATGGAAGGCAAGATCATTGAGTCTCTACCGAACGCTATGTTCAAAGTAGAGCTCGAGAATGGTCACGAAGTCTTGGCCCATATTTCCGGAAAAATGCGTCGTCACTACATTCGAATTTTGCCCGGCGACAAAGTTCAGGTTGAAATGACCCCATACGATTTAACTCGTGGTCGCATCACCTATAGATATAAATAAGTTTTAAAATACCTGAGAGATAAGTAAGTGAAAGTTAGATCAAGCGCAAAGAAAATGTGCGACAAATGCAGAGTGATTAAACGCTCAGGTGTTGTTCGCGTTATCTGTGAGAACCCACGACATAAGCAAAGGCAAGGATAATTAGATGGCACGCATAGCCGGTGTTGATATCCCAAGAGATAAACGAACAGTGATTTCGCTGTCGTATGTAAAAGGTATTGGCCGTTCAACAGCCAAGAAGATTTGTGAAGCTTGCAACATAGATTCCCAGACTCGAGTCAAGGACCTAGTTGATTCAGACCTGAACGCAATTAAGAGTTGGATTGCTGACAACGAACTTGTCACCGAAGGTGACCTAAAGCGTGAGGTAACACAGAACATCAAGCGCTCAATGGAGATCAAATCTTACAAAGGTAGCCGGCACAGCAAGGGGCTGCCTGTAAGAGGTCAGCGCACCCAAACAAACGCTCGCACCCGTAAAGGACCTAAAAAGACCGTCGCAGGAAAGAAAGTGGCACTTAAGTAATGGACAATCCCGCACCAACAAAGCGCAAGAAAGGCGCACGCCAAGTATCGCATGGCGTATGTCGCATCAACTCGAACTTCAACAACACTATTATTTCTATGACCGACCAAGACGGCAATGTTCTTTGCTGGTCTTCTTCAGGCAACGTTGGATTCACTGGTTCTCGTAAGTCAACACCATTTGCTGCACAACAGGCAGCCGACCTTGTTGCTCGCAAAGCAATGAATGACCATGGTATGCGCAAGTGCGATGTCATCGTTTCAGGTCCAGGTTCTGGTCGTGAGACAGCTATTCGTTCAGTTCAGAATGCTGGCATTGAAGTAGTTGGCATTAAAGATGTAACACCAACCCCTCATAACGGGTGCCGACAAAAGAAGCGTAGGAGAGCATAGTGAGCAGGTATACAGGCCCAAGAGCGCGAATTTCTCGTCGTCTCGGTGAAAACATATTCGGAACTAAAGGTGAAACTACAGCTCTTGAGCGTCGTCCGTATCCTCCAGGGATGCACGGCCGCACACGCATGCGTGGCAATGGTAACTCTGAGTACCTAGTTCAGCTTCAGGAGAAGCAGAAGGCTCGTTTAGCTTACGGTCTAACAGAACGTCAGTTCCGTCGTGTTTACAAGAACGCATCTCGTCGTCCAGGTGTAACTGGCGAAAACATGTTGATCTCGCTAGAGCTTCGCCTAGACAACATTGTTTACCGTGCAGGTTTTGCTGCAACACGCCCTCAGGCACGACAGTTTGTCTCTCACGGCCACCTTCTGGTCAACGGAGAGCGTGTCAACATTCCTTCTTACAGAGTCAGTGCTGGAGACAAGATTGAGCTCAAGCCTGCGACCAAGAAAAATGCATTGATTGAGTGGAACAAAGAAGTACTTGATCGAACCCCTCCAGCTTGGATGGACTTGGGTGAAGACGGGCTTGCTGTAACCATTGCGGCGGAGCCAATCAGAGAACAGATAGATATTCCATTGCGCGAGCAATTGATTGTCGAACTTTACAGTAAGTAACAAATTTCGGTCCACGGGGCCACTAGAAAAAAGGAAATTAGCAAATGCTAGTAATTCAACGCCCAACAGTTGAGCAGATTGACGACGGACAGTCGAACAAAGGAAGCTTTGCGATTGGTCCACTTGAGCCAGGCTTTGGTCACACATTGGGCGCATCGCTAAGACGGACTCTTTTGTCATCGATTCCTGGAGCTGCGATTGTCTCAGTCAAGTATGACGACGCACTTCACGAGTTTGACACTATGCCAGGTGTGGTTGAAGACGTCACTGACATAATTCTGAACCTTAAAGACATTGTTCTCACTTGTGAAAGCGAAGAGCCAGTAGTGGTTCGTATCGACAAGAAGGGTCCAGGAGAAGTTACAGCTGCAGATATAGTTTTACCAGCAGACGTTGAGGTCCTTAACCCTGAGCTTCATATCGCAACCTTGGCAGAGAGTGGTCGCATCGCATGTGACCTAACAATTGACCGTGGTCGAGGTTGGTTGTCATCACTAAAGCGAACTAATGAATCTCCAACAATCGGTGTTATACCAGTAGATGCAATATTCAGCCCGGTTCGTCGTGTCGCAATCTCTGTTGAACCAACTCGCGTTGAAATGTCAACTGACTTTGACAAACTAATCCTTGATGTAGAGACCGATGGTTCTGTTGCTCCTGCAGATGCTCTTGCTTCAGCTGGTGCAACTGTTCGATCATTAATGGAACTAGTTGAGAACATGGCAGAAGAGCCAGAGGGTCTAACCCTTGGTGAAGCTCCATCAGCTGCTTCTGGTTCTCCAGACATGGAACTAACTATCGAAGAGCTAGACCTTTCAGAGCGTCCTCGTAACTGCCTGAAGCGAGCTCAGATCAACACAGTTGGTGAGCTGCTAACTCGTAGCTATGACGATCTTCTTGCAATTACTAACTTTGGACAGAAGTCTCTTGACGAAGTTGTAGACAAATTGGTTGAGCGAGGCCTTTCGCTTCGAGGCGGTAGGATCTAATCATGCCCGGTACACCTAAGAAGGGTCGTCGATTCGGCGGTTCTGCATCCCATCAGAAGTTGATGATGGCTAACTTGGTTGCATCTCTAATTGCTGCTGAGGGCATAGTAACTACAGAGGCTAAAGCTAAGGCGATGCGCCCGGTAGCAGAGAAGCTAGTTACCAAAGCTAAAAAGGGTGGTCTCCACAATTTCCGTCAAGTAGTCAGCTACTTGGGTGATGTCGAGATGACCACCAAGCTTTTCGAAGATGTTGCACCAAGATTTCAGACACGACCAGGTGGTTATACCAGGATCATGAAGATGAACCCTCGCCGTGGCGACAACGCCAAGATGGCTAAGATCGAGTTCGTAGATTAACTCTCAAAGCTGATAGGGCGTATTGATGGCCAATTCAGCGTTGACAAATTTTAAGTTCGTTATTTCATATAACGGAACTTCCTTCCATGGTCTTGCACCTAATCCTGGGGTTCGTACTGTTGTGGGGGAGATGAGTCGAGTCATCGAAGGCCGACTGGGGCTTGTTGCCGATTTCGTTATGTCTGGGCGTACTGACGCAGGCGTTCACGCAACTCATCAAGTGCTTAACTGTTTTCTTGATTGGAAGTCTGCTGATGCTCTGAAGTTGGCAGCTGTAGTTAACGCAAAGCTGTCTCCAGAGGTTGTTGTTCAGTCTGTCGAAGCAATCGACGCCGAGTTTAGCTCTCGTTACGATGCCACTAGGAGAACTTACGAGTATTTGATTGATGCTTCTGAATTTCCGGACCCTTTTCGTTCCATCAACCATTGGCATGTCCCAGAGTCTTTAGATATAGGTGCCATGAATAGGGCAGCTTCTGCGTTGCTAGGTACCCACGATTTTTCTTCATTTTGCCGTAAACCTAAACACGCAGAGGATCAACCAGAGCCAGTGATGATGCGAGAGATCAAAGAGATCTTATGGTCGAAGCCGTCATCTGGTTATGAACTAGTTAAGTTTGAGGTTACTGGTTCGGCGTTTTGTCGTCAGATGGTTAGAGCTATCACTGGTCATTGCGTGGCCGTTGGTCTAGGGAAGCGCTCGGCTGATGAAATGGTTGACATACTAGAGGCCAAGGATCGTGCCAAAGTGGCCCCAATAGCTCCGCCACATGGCCTGACTCTGGTCCGAGTAGACTACTGATCGGGCAGTAGAATTAATGTCATGAGTACAGTGCTTGCTGCAGAGCATTTTCCTAAAGAGGTCCTGCTTTCGTCACGACTGAAACTAGCCTATTTGAACGAAGCTCACCATGATGGTTTGTTAGAACTTGCACGAGATCCAGACGTTCGTAAATTCGTTCCTTGGTCTGATGAAGATCCATCCAAAGTTATACAGGGAGCTAATTCTGATTTTGCTACAAAGGGTGTTTTATATGCCATTGAGGTAAAGGGAGAGTTTGCGGGCTTCTTTAGAGTGTTCCCTAGCCCAGATGCGAACTTTAGTGACTTGGTCGAAGTTGGGGTTGGTTTACTGGTCAAGTTCAGAGG
This sequence comes from uncultured Acidimicrobiaceae bacterium, assembly GCA_964648795.1. Classification (GTDB taxonomy): domain Bacteria; phylum Actinomycetota; class Acidimicrobiia; order Acidimicrobiales; family SZUA-35; genus JAHDDW01. The sequence goes on along the minus strand of CAZYMB010000013.1, from coordinate 25,055 downwards.
TAAAGAGATCATTCATCGATTAGCTGAATTCGTTGCTGACCTTCGACATAAATTACCAAATATGCGACTTGGGGTATGTATCCATGATGACAACCAGACGTCTGGGAAGGTAGCGCTTCGGCTCGGGTTTGTTTCGACTGACCAGTTCAGCTTTGGTGACAGGGTCTACGAAATTTCGTAGTAGGGCATTAGATAGCTAAGGTCACCGAGTAGACATGGCTTCAGTGGCTACTAGTTGTCATTGTTACGCGGATTTAAGCCTTGCTAGTGCAGGTCACGAAGTGTCTGCAGCTAAGTAGCCCTTCTGGGTTGGATAGTGGACCTACTCGCTCTAGGCTTATCTGGCGGTGGGTTGTGCCCTGTGGCGCACCTATTTAGTTCTTAAGAGGTTTACCGTGAAGACATATTCTCCAAAAGTTTCAGAGATTACTCGTGAGTGGTTTGTTGTTGATGCCAAGGGTCTAACACTTGGTCGTATGGCAACTGAGGTTGCACGCGTTCTACGTGGTAAGCACAAACCAACATTCACCCCACACATTGACACCGGTGACTTTGTTATTATCGTCAATGCTGACAAGGTAGTTCTTACTTCAGGTAAGGCTGACCGCAAGATGCGTTACCGTCACTCCGGTTACCCAGGTGGTATCAAGTCTGAAACTTACGCAGAAGCTTTGATCAAACAACCGGAAGCAACTGTACGTAAATCAATCGAAGGCATGCTGCCAAAAAATCGTTTGGGTGCAGCCCAAGCATCAAAGCTAAAAGTGTACGCATCGGAGACTCACCCGCATAGCGCTCAGAACCCACAGGTTCTAGAGATTGCTGGTGCAGTAGCCCGAGTAGAGAACTAGTAGATCGAGACCTGAGGAAATAACAATGTCAATCATTCAAGCAACCGGTCGCCGCAAGAGAGCAATCGCAAGAGTACGTCTTAGCGCTGGAGACGGCAAGATCACTGCGAACGGCAGAGAGTTCGACGACTACTTCCCATCAGCGGTACACCGTACGCTAATCACCGAGCCACTACGAGTAACCAACACTACTGACGTCTACGACATTGACGTAACCCTAGATGGCGGAGGCTTATCTGGCCAGGCTGGGGCAATGCGTCTTGGGATTGCTAGAGCGTTAGTCATTGATGATGAGGCCGCAGGTTCTAACGAAGTTCGTGGTCAAGTTAAAAAAGTTGGACTTCTTCGTCGTGATCCACGTAAGAAGGAATCTAAGAAGTACGGTCTTAAGAAGGCACGTAAAGCGCCACAATTCTCTAAGCGCTAAATGGCAATTCCTCGTTTCGGCACAGACGGGCTGCGGGGCAAAGCAAGAACAGAAATTTCTCAGCGACTCAGTTATGCGCTGGGACTTTCGCTTGTCGACACCTACGGTCCAGGCCTAATTGTTATTGGTCGCGATACAAGAGAGTCAGGTTCTGAACTAGAGGCTGCACTGATAGCTGGGATAACATCAGTCGGGGGAGTCGTAGAGTCTTTAGGGGTAGTACCAACACCGGCGGTGGCCTGGGCGTGTGCTGACCAGAACTGTGTCGGAGTAATGATCTCTGCATCACATAACCCATATGAAGATAACGGACTCAAAGTGTTTGCTCCCGGTGGTCTGAAAATTGAGGACGAAGTTCAAGACGAAATCCATAACAGTATGGTCAATAACTATGCAAAGGCCCCTGAGACATCTGACTTTATGGTGGCAGATACTTTAGCTGACTCAGAATTGAAAGCTGGTTGGGAAGCATCAGTTATTGCATCTGTTATGACTGACGGTGGTCCTAAACCATTTGAAGGCATTAAAGTTGCGCTTGATTGTGCCAACGGTTCAGCCTCTGACTCTGCGCCTAGAATCTTTGCCGAGCTTGGAGCCGAGATAGCGGTAATAGCGAACCAGCCTGATGGGAAAAACATCAACGCAGGCATTGGATCAACTCATCCTGAAAAACTTGCTTCCACGGTAGTAGAAACAAAATCAGATATTGGCTTTGCCTTTGATGGCGACGCTGACCGATTAATAGCCGTCGATTCAACGGGCGCCGTAATAGACGGGGATCGAATCATTGCACTACTAGCAAAACATATGTTTGAAGCAGGAGAGTTGGCAGAATCGACAGTCGTGGTAACAGTCATGTCTAATCTCGGTTTCCATAACGCCATGACTGAAGCTGGAATCAAAGTCTTAACAACGCCCGTTGGAGATCGACACGTGTTAGCTGAGCTCGAAGTCAACAACCTTTCACTTGGCGGAGAACAAGCCGGCCACATAATCTGTCGAAATTTGTCTACATCTGGTGACGGTATTTTGGCGGCAGTTCAACTCTTGGATGTGCTGACGAACAATGACGTATCTTTAGCAGAAGCTGCCAGCCAGGTCATGACAACTGTTCCGCAGGTGCTCCTTAATGTGACGTTGAGCGAGCGTGTCACTTCGGTTCCACAGTCTTTGATGGTTGAAGTAGAGCGATTTGAGAATGACTTTGAAGCCAATGGTCGTATTCTTGTGCGACCTTCAGGTACAGAAGCCTTGCTACGAATAATGGTAGAACACGTCGACGAAGCCAAGGCTAAGTCCGCAGCGAAAGAGCTTGCTGAGATTGCTAGCTCCACTCTTTAAACGCTCAGTTTAGGCGCTCATAAAAGGGTAATTAGCTAGGGTTTGCATCGTCTGAGGTGAGGGTACTTCGTGGAATCTGAGGTAATAGTCATAAATTGCCTACTCGTGTGCATAAAACGGCGCCTTAGTGCCTGTATCATGGGTAGATAAAGGGATTTTAGCCCCTTTGTAGTTTCATAAATATAGCAAAGGTTCTGCGGGTGGTTGAGCAGGGCAACTAGCGGAGGACCAAGTACATGTGTGGAATCGTAGCTGTAGTTAGACGTCGTACCGAGACGGATACTCCGGAGCCGAAACAGGTCCTAGATTTACTCAAGAGTGGACACGCGGCGTTTGAGACTCCCATGAGCCCAACTCTGGCAGAATCACTGGTAACTGTTGCACAGCATCTCAGCGAAGCCAACAGCCTGCTTTCTGGAGAGCCAGGAGTTAGGTGTTTACTTGAGAATGACGAACTACCAGCAGCAATCGTCTCTGTACAATCGGAAATTCAAACCAAGATAGCCGACGTTGAGGCAATGCTTGAAGCCGAAGGCGACAAGCGTTCTGACATGGAGAACATTAACTCTGGTCTTATAGCAGTAAAAGATGCTGCTTGGGCAATCAGTCGAGACAGGCTTCGTTCCGCAGTTGAAATCTTGGATCTAGTTGGCGACAGACCACTGCAATATCCAAGTGTTCCATGGTTACTTAGTATGCAACAGACTCTTAGTAACATTGACCGTTTAGAGGTCCGCGGCAGAGATTCGGCTGGAGTTAACATATTGGTCTCAGGTCACGACCTTGATTTAGATTCGCCTGAGCTAATGGCGAGAGTTAAAGAACGAAATGCTGACCCTTTATTTAAAAGCGGCTCAGTACGCCTAGTCGAGGGCAATATTGGCTTCGTATACAAGGCAGCAGCTGAAATAGGTGAACTTGGTGACAATACGGCTGAGATTCGTGACGGTATCCGCCACGACGACCTACTTCACGAAGCGTTAGCCGGTCCCAATGCCACTGCAACGGTCCTAGCGCATACTCGTTGGGCCTCGATTGGTATTGTTTCTGAAGCGAATGCTCATCCAGTTAACTCTGAAGAAGTTGGAAACCAGACTGGACCATATCTAACGGCAGTACTTAACGGTGACGTAGATAACTTCGCAGATCTAAAGACTGCAGAAGGCCTCGACATTGCTCGCGAGATAACAACCGATACGAAAGTCATTCCAACACTAATTTCGAGGAACTTGGCTTCGGAACTAACACTCGACGAAGCAGTTCGCTCTGCAGTTTGCCAGTTTGAGGGTTCTGTTGCTATTGGTATCTCTACTGCAGGGGCACCGGAAGACCTTCATCTAGCGCTTCGCGGAAGTGGACAGGGTAGTTACATTGGAATTGCTAAGGATGCTTTTATTGTTGCGTCCGAGCCCTACGGTGTCGTAGAAGATGCGCTCGAATACATCCGCATGGATGGAGAGACTGAATTAACACCAGGTAATCCTGGTTCTCAGGGTCAAATTGTTCGACTAGTTGGAAAAAAAGCAGGCGACCCGAGCGGAGTTGAACGTTACTCTTATGACGGTTCTGATCTAGAAATCAAGAGTGAAGAATGGAAGAAACCAGAAATCACCACACGAGATATCGACCGTGGCGATGCGCCGCACTTCTTGTTAAAAGAGATCTCTGAGTCACCTGTATCATTTGCGAAGACTTTGCGTGGACGTCTGGTTTCTGATGGTGACAAACTTACCGTCCAGCTACCTGAAGAATCAATTCCAGCCCAGGTTAAAGATCTCATCACTAGTAGGGACTTGAAGCGTGTTGAAGTCATCGGACAGGGGACAGCCGCAGTTGCGGGCCAGGCTATTGCTGTAGCAATCTCTGATGCGTTGGCCGGAGCCGAAGTTAATGTTCGGGCTATTACAGCCACTGAGTTATCAGGATTCCAAATACGAGACGACATGTCAGACACGTTGATCGTGGCTGTTAGTCAGTCAGGGACCACAACAGATACAAACCGCACTGTTGATGTAGTCAAAGCTAGAGGTGCTCTTGTAGTCGGAATTGTAAACCGAAGAGGTAGTGACCTTAGCGACAAAGCTCATGGCATTATCTACACTTCTGACGGACGAGATGTAGAGATGAGTGTTGCTTCTACAAAAGCTTTCTACGCTCAAATTGCGTCTGGGTTCTTGCTCGCTGATGTCTTGAGTCAATCTGTGCCAGGTGCTGCACCAGCCTATAATCGCCAAGAACTCTTAACGGGGTTGCGTGAGCTGCCAAAGATGATGACAGAAACGCTAGGCAAGCGTGAGGTTATTGCCGAGGCTGCAAGTAAGCACGCTCCACCAAGACGCTATTGGGCAATTGTTGGTAATGGCAGTAACAAGGTTGCAGCTGAAGAGATCCGAATCAAACTTTCTGAGCTTTGCTATAAAGCAATCCCCTGTGATGTTACTGAAGACAAGAAGCATATTGACCTTTCTTCAGAACCTCTAATTCTGATTTGTGCGGCAGGCCTGACAGGTTCTAACGCCGACGATGTTGCTAAAGAAGTAGCAATCTTCTCAGCTCATAAAGCCGCTCCTATTGTGATCGCTACCGAAGGCGAAGAGCGATTCAACGCGGCCTTGAATGTTATTGGTGTGCCAGAAACACACGGCAGCTTGGCGTTTATCCTCTCGACTATGGTCGGACATCTCTTTGGCTATGAGGCAGCTCTTGCAATCGATGAATCTGCTAGACCGCTTCGGGAAGTCCGAGGAGCAATCGAAGACGCTGTTGAAACGTCGACCGAAGGTTGGTTTGGAGACTTCAGTAAGCAGGTCAGGCCACTCGCAACGAAGTTCTTTACCGAGCTTCGTAAAGGCACTTATAACGGGCACCTAGAGGCAAGTACTGCCATCCAGGTGTCTACGTTGTTGCGCTTTGCTTCACAGCAGATTCCTCTTGACCTATATCAGGCCGAATTTGATCGAGTCGGAACACCGGGTGTGGTAGTAGAAGACCTGGCCCTTGGTTTAACAACCGCAATAGAAGAGCTAACGAGACCTATCGATGCCATTAAGCATCAGGCTAAGACTGTTACGGTCGGTATTTCACGAGCGGATGAGAGTCTGCTGCAGTCAATGTTGACTATGCAAGTTCTAGCAACAGGAGTTGATCGTGACTCGCTCAGCTACAAGAGCCTTAGAACCCTTGCTGCGGTGGCACCGGGTGTTGCCACAGTCGATGGCTTCACTCGCTACAAAGTTTCAGGTGACTTAGATGAGTCTCCTGAGATAGCTGTTATTTCTAAGGGCGGTATCGCCGAGAATATGACCTCTCGTGCCGAGTCAGACCCAACACTACGTGGAACCAAGCGCCGAGTTGCTGTCGAGCGACTACCAATTGTGACTGTCGGTACAGATGATAAAACAGTTCTGATAATCCCAGAAGTTAAAGGTTCTCAGACAATTGGACTAACGCTTTGTCACCTGACGTTGTTGGACAAGATGCCAGCAGAGGCTGCTCGATCTACATTGCAGAACTACCGTAACCGGTACCGTCAGCTAACAGATGTGGTCACGGAATCTACAGCCGACTTTGATGATTCAATCCTTGGTAATGTTTCAACAGTTGAGTTGTTAACAGCGCCGATTTCTGAAGTTGCTGAGCATTGGGCATAGAAGCTGACATGGCGGGTAGTGCCGTGGTTGGCGTAGGCACCGATGTTATTGAAGTAGCGAGGATACAAAGAGCCCTAGAACGCCCAGGCTTCATGGCCAGGGTTTACTCTGAATCTGAGATCCAATACTGTCTTGGTACAACAGAAGAACTCAGTAAGCTATCGATTCAGCGCTTCGCTGCTCGCTTTAGTGCCAAAGAAGCGGTAATGAAAGCCATGGGAGTTGGTCTCGGTGCAACCAAGTTTGTCGAGATAGAGACGGTGTCCACAGATTCAGGTGCACCGGCTATTGTCCTAAGCGGTAGCGCCAAAGATCTAGCCGGCAAACTGGGTATCGGCCGATGGCTTGTTTCACTTAGCCATAGCGATTCGGTAGCACAGGCGTTTGTTGCAGCTGTCGAGTCTTAGCTGGACAGCAGAGTGCAATAATAAGTTGGCTACTAGATAACTCAACTGGCTATTCCAGGCCGATAAACCAAGGACCTTATTCTTGAGGTAGTAGTGGTGGGATTGGTAGTCCTACTGCATCTGCTACAACGCGAAGTAGCTGTGCTTCTGCTGCCTGCACTAGTCCATCTCGCAAAACTGTATTTGCAGCTGCGCTAACCACAGTTCGTTTGTCGGCCATTCCTAGGAGACTCAACGAAGATAGTGACGCATCAATATCCTCAAAAGAGATATCTTCAAGAACGGGAAGGCTTTTGGGGCTTAACCCGCAAGCACTCAGGGCTGTGTCATAAGCGCTTTGTTGTTCGGCTGGTGCTGTCGCAGCAAACCCAGCCATAACCGCAAGAACTAACTCAACGTCAGCGGATGCCTGAGATAGTGGGGTGGCCTTAGCGCTTCTGTAGCCATCAGCTTGTTCGGAATTAAGGTGCCTTATCAACACTCGGCGCAGCACCCAGCGGAACAAATCCAAACCTTCGTCGTTAGCTTCTATCGCTTCCACAGAATGAATAAGAGCAACTTTATTTTCGCTCGGCAACTGGTGGATGCCATGAAGAGCTATGTCGATGGCTGGCAGATGTAGGTGTTCGTCGAGATCTTTGACTAATTGTCTGGCCCCTAGAAGGTAGTGAGTGTCGAGGCCTGAAATCTTGGCGACTTCGGCTAACTGTTGTTCCTGAGTGGTTGCATCGCTACTTAGCAGCATTCCTACTACTGCTGCAGCTGCCCCGTAACCAGTGCGGAGAAGATCTGCTGTATCGGCCGGGATTTGTGCAATCAGTCGTTGTGCTTGAAGCATGTGAGCTTCTGTGGGTCCCTCAAGAGTAGGAGCAGCGTATTTGGTGGGCGCAGCAGCTTTGCTTGCCTGCTGGTCTGCTTGCGATCCCAGTATTAGAACTTCGTTTGGAATACCGCCAGGCAGGTTTCCTCCCAATCCCGGTAGCCCTGCCCCTCCTAGAATTCCGCCCAAAGCTCCAAAAGGATCGCTTGCTGGGGCAGCAACTTGTTCACTAGTTTCGGCAGGCCGCTTGGCTTCTGGAGCAATAAACTTACCATTCCAGCTCGGCACCAGGCGTTTGATTCGATCTTGAAGTGGCGGGTGTGAACTAGTCGAGCGTAAATCAGAAGGGCTGAAGAATAGGTGGCTAGTTTCGACTGCATGGGCAGTTTTCATGGCGTTGTGTTCGCCTAGTCCACCGATCTTAGAGAGCGCTCGTCCAAGGCTTTCTGGGTCTCTGGTGAATTGGACACCAGAAGCGTCTGCTAAGTATTCTCGTTGCCGCGAAACTGCAGCCTGAATTCGTTTAGCGAACCATGAGCCTGCAAATCCAATAATTAAAAGGGCGACTCCGATCGCCACCAACACGATGACTCCGTTGTTTTGATTTCGACTTCTGAATCTCGCAAATTGTGCCTGGTTGAGAAATAGTCTACCCAAGAACGCTAGGACTAAGATTCCGAAGATTAGGCCAATGATCTTGGTCTTGACTTTCGTATCACCGTTGTAGATGTGTGCGAACTCGTGAGCGATAACGCCTTGAAGTTCGCTTCGGCTTAGGTGCGTCATTGCTCCCCGGGTAACGCCAATCACAGAATTTTCTGGGGTCCAGCCAGCAGCAAATGCGTTGATGCCGGGTTCGTTGTCCATGACGTACACATTTGGTACGGGCATGCCGGCAGCAATGGCTACTTCTTCAACAATGTTTGCTAGCTGCTTCTCATGACCATCGCGGGTTGTGAAGTCAAGCTGACGTCCGCCCAATGACAGAGCAACATAGGAACCGCCACCGCTACGAATTTGTGAAGTCTTGAGTGCACTTGCGCCACCAATTCCGAGGAAACTTAACGGAACACTGTAGAACAATGCCTGAAGAGGATTGTCTGGATTAGTGGTTGCTCCGAAGGCAACGACAGCTACCAAGCTGACTAATGCAGTAATAACCAGCACTGCTGCACCAAGTAAGACATAAAGCTTCGTAGTATTTGTCTTTGCTTGGTCTTGTTGTTGAAAAAAGTCCATCTAAATAGTTCTCGAAGCTATTTGCCATTTACTTTGTGGTATGAAAGAACCCAAAAAGTTTCAAAGGCTATGTGAAAAGAGAGATTACTCGAAGTCAACTTCGACGACTTCTCTCTTTTCAGGCTCATCATCAAGATCCAAATAAGCAGAATCTTTGAAGCCGAACATCCCAGCAAGCAATACTGGTGGGAAGCTTTGCTTGTAAGTGTGGTATCCAGTCACAGAGTCATTGTAAGCCTGTCGAGCAAATGCAATCTTGTTCTCGGTAGTTGTTAGCTCTTCTGAGAGCTGCATCATTGTGGCGTCTGACTTTAGGTCAGGGTACTGCTCAGAGACTGCCAAAAGACGGCCCAAAGCTCCACCTAAGGCGGTCTCAGCTCCTTGCATCTTGCTCAACGCCGCTAGATCAGTTGGGTCACCGTTAACTTCGATACGAGCTTGGGTAGCTGATGCTCGAGCATTGACTACGCCTTCCAAAGTCTCTCGCTCATGTGCCATGAACTTCTTGGCAACCTCAACCAAGTTAGGAATGAGGTCGTGTCGGCGTTCTAGCTGAACGTCAATCTGGCTGAATGCATTGCGAACGCGCTCTCTTAGTTCTACGAGTCGGTTGTAGACCTTGATCAAGAAGAGGCCAACTAAGACCACGATTGCGATTAAGACTAAAATTGTGACTAAAATGCCCATCTGAGTTTTCTCCCTCCCAAACTTGAGTTTGGGTTATGCGTTATATTCTACCCTGTTTTTAGGGGAGCCCTTGTATGAGTGGCAGGGACTGTAACACAAGCTCAGAAACACTATTTTCGCTCCGTCGGTAGTGCATAGAGAGTTCAACTGGCTCTAGGCTTCTAGTGCGTGTCGAATACTAGTTTTACTCCGATTTATACCTCGAATATAGAGATTAGTTCTGCGTCCGAGATGCAAAAGCTCGCTAAGACGTTTTCTGGGGAGCTGAATGTAGGAGATCTAGTAGTTCTTGATGGCGAACTTGGAGCTGGAAAGACCTTTTTTGTTTCAGCTCTTGGATCTGAATTAGGTGTTTCAGCCGACATAACCAGCCCGACTTTTACAATTGCCAACAACTATTCGACGGTCGGTGAGAAAGCTCTTGAGATTCACCACTTGGATATTTACCGTCTCGAAACTGTTGCAGATCTTGAATCCCGACTAGATCTAGATGACATGCTAGACGTCGGCATTGTGTTCATCGAGTGGGGGTCGCGCATTCTTGACTATCTCGTCACGAATTATAAAGAGAAGCTAATTCATCTAGAAATCTTGTACGGCGAGACCGACACATCGAGACTAGTGACTATTTCAACCTATGGATCCGCTATGTCAGACCGTGCCCGGCGAATATTAGGGGGCACAAGTGGCTGACCTCGCAATAAGTACCTCCACCGATGTTCTAAGTATTGCTATTGCAATCGAGGGTGCAATAGCTGGTGAAACCCTGCATATAACCCGTCGTCACGCAGAAGAAATCACTCCGGCGTTAAGAAGACTAAGTGATGGCTTTGAGTTTGAACTGGACACTATTGAGAACCTATACATAGATATAGGTCCGGGACGTTTCACAGGGCTCCGGGTAGGAATAGCTACTGCTATAGGAATTGGTATAGGTAGCCAAACTAAAATAGCGACTCTGTCTTCGCTTGACATCTTAAGACATAGTCTCGTGGCAAGTCACACTCATGGCCCGGGCACCAACGAGGACTCGCTCGTAGATTTTACTGGAGAAGGACTAGATCAGGCTGCGGTGCTTTGCTTGATCGATGCTAGACGGGGGGAGTTCTTCGGGCAGTGGTTTGCCGGTCTAGAACCTATTGGCAACATCGAGATCTTCAGCCCAGAGGTGGTCGCCGAACAAATTAAACAAAGAGCCCAGGTTTTAGGGTCGAGAACACAGAGGCCCTTGTTGATCGGGGACGGCGCAGACTTATTTGCTTCGGAGCACTTTCTTGATCAAGACTTTGGGGATGGAGTCCTTCACCTACCTGGTATTAGGGTTAGAGCAGAAGTGATGTTTGGAATGACCGAACAGGCAAGAGCGAGTAGCGCCGACACTTTAGAGCCGTTGTATCTGAGGGACCCTGACGCAGTTATAGGGTTTAAGACGAAAAACAATGAGATGAACCAAAGCCTGGACCAAAGCTAATGGAGGACTCCAATTCGCCGGTGATTCGAGAGATGCGTCTTGAAGACTGCGAGGAAGTTGTCGCTTTAGAACAAAGCTTAGAAGCGACTAGTTGGGGGTTAGACCTGTTCCGAGGCGAGTTCGGAATGGATCCGTCACAGCGATCCTGGATCGTCGCTGAGGTCGGTGGAGTAATAGCGGGCTTTGCCGGAATATCTCATGTGGTAGGTGAAGCTAACATTCTCAATATTGGAGTGGCAAAGCAACATCAAAGACAAGGGCTTGGTTCAGTTTTGGTAACAAGACTGCTCGATATAGCCTCTTCTGGCGGTTGTGAAAAGCTATGGCTAGAAGTAGAAACGACGAATCTAAGTGCTATCTCGCTTTATGAAAAATTTGGGTTCGAGCCAGCGAATATTAGAAATAACTACTACGGCAAGGGCCGAGACGCCCAAGTGATGTCGTGTAACCCCGCCTAGGCTGATGTGATGAACGAGGCTAGCGCTACTAGCGAAAAACAATTACAAGAGCTTACTGTGCTGGCTATTGAGACTAGTTGTGATGAGACTTCGGCAGCGGTTCTAGTTGGAGGCAAGAAAGTTAGTTCGAACGTTGTTTACTCTCAGATCGAGTCGCACGAGAAGTTCGGTGGAGTAGTACCAGAAGTAGCTTCTCGAAGCCATTTACAACAAGCCCCACAGATTATTAATGCAGCAATAGAGCGTGCAGGCACTGCACGCGATGAGATCGATGTAGTAGCAGCAACAAATGGACCAGGACTGATCGGACCGTTGTTAGTTGGCGTCTCAATCGGCAAGGCACTGGCAGCCACTTGGCGCAAACCATTTGTTGGGGTCAATCACGTCGAGGGGCATATGTTCGCTGTCAGCTTAGAACACAACGTAGAGCCGCCATTCGTGATTTTGTTGGTAGCAGGGGGACACACTCAGATAGTAAACGTCAAAAATTATGGGGACTATGAAATCCTTGGCTCAACAATTGACGATGCAGCAGGCGAAGCATACGACAAGGTGGCTCGATACTTAGATCTTGGGTATCCCGGCGGACCTATTATTGATTCGCTTGCAGATAGTGGCGATCCAAATGCTGTTCGTTTTCCAAGAGCTATGCCGGGCGACAATTTCGATTTCTCATTTAGCGGACTTAAGACTGCAGTAATCAACTACGTCAGGAAGAACCCTGATGTGCCGGTTGCCGATATAGCAGCCAGTTTCCAAGCAGCTGTTGTAGACGTATTAGTTACTAAGACAATTAAGGCTGCCAGCTCGATTGGAGCAACTGCTGTGTGCCTGGGCGGCGGTGTTGCAGCAAACTCACTTTTGCGTCAAGAACTAGCCAGCAAGGCTTCAGAAAACCGAATCAACTGTTACTTGCCTTCCCCAGAATTCTGTACAGACAATGCAGCGATGATAGCTGCTGCCGCCACCTGGCGATACCAAAAGTTTGGTCCTTCACCAGATGACGTTGGAGCGACACCTTCGGTTAGTTTGACTGGGAACTAGCCAGAACTAATTTTGTCTAGCATTTGATTGATCCTTTATGCGCTGTCTGAGCCGCCAGATCTTTGTAGTCACGGCCGTTTGAGAGATACCTAGTTTCTCAGCAATCTCAAGAGTGGAGTAGCCCTCGACCCAATGCATGAATGCTATTTCACCAACTTGGTGTTTTGATTTAGCCGGATAACTCTCAAGTGCGTCAGCAATTAGTTCTACCGAAGAGTATCGCTCAATCGGATCATGATTAGTTTTCACTGCTGAGCTGAGCTCTTGAGAAAATTGAACCGCTAGATCTTGAGCTATTGAGGTTTGCTTCAAGTCTTTTAGAAGTCCACGATAGAGCTTTTGTTTAGTATCGAGGATCAAGTTTGCGGCTACCTTAGTCGGTCTTCGATTAAGATCTCTTGAACCTAGTACTTCATAGAAAGCTGAGATTACTTCGGCTGCTGGATCTGAAAATCCTACTGCAGTTGTTTTTGCTAATCGCTTAAGGCCAGGGAGCAGTTGACAGGTCAAGCAGAGAGCGGCTGTTTCACACCCCGCTTGAGCGAGTCTGACTAGTGCAGCCTGCATTTCGTCAGTCCCGGATTTATCGAATGCCGGTTGTGACAATTCGGCCACTGACCAGGTCATTAAGATCGGCTCCTTCTGGGTCCACGTCCTGTGGACTCGGCGTCCTTGGAAGTTAGATGTTTGTAGTTGCATTTGTTGTGTTATTTCTTTGAACATAGTTAAACACTCTCAAACAGCTTCCTTTGGTGGTTCCCGGGCCCATACCCGGACTAGTTCCCAAATTGAAAAATCTGTAAAAATTGCCGAGAATTGGGTTATTTGGGTTATTGCTATCAGGTCGAGCTCACAAAGTGCCGAATAACTAATCGGGGGAGAGAACCTGGCCAAGTTCGATCACAAATAGTCATTGATTGTCCTATTTTCCTAACAATTAGCCGCTAGGTGCCGTAAAGAACTGAGTCCACCAGATTTGGTGAATGATCATTCTCGTTGTTAGAGGTACCGATGGATACAAAGCAGAAACGAATTATTGCAAGTGTGTTGGGGCTTGTGCTTGCAGGGGCTGGAGTGTTTGTTCTTTCCAGTTTTGTTCGCAACTCGGCCGAACAAGCAACGGCCGGATTGGAACTGACAGAAGTATTTGTAGCCACCCAAGATATTCCGATAGGAACACCTGCTGGTGAGTTGCAGAATTTCGTAGAACTAAGACAGGTGCCACTAGCAAATCGGGTATCTACAGCAGTTGTGGATATAGCTGCACTCGGAACCTTGGAAACCTTTGAAAGAATTGTAGCTGGAGAACAAATTCTGGAAAGCAGATTCACTGATTCCGACGTTCGCCTAACAGGTGGTGCTCAAGGTGTAGAGGTCCCACCCGACTTATTCGAAGTTACTTTCTCAATATCAGCAGAACGAGCTGTAGGTGGTGTAATCCAACCCCAAGAGAGGATCGCTATTGCAGCAACAGCTACTGGTGGTGCTGGCACTGCGGAAGAGACGTTTACCAGATTTATTCTTCGTGACGTGTTTGTAATTAATGTTCAAGGTGGACAAACGCCAACTGTGACAGAGGAAGGGATAGAAGACCCAAGTCGTTCTCAAGATCTAACTGCTGGAAACCTTTTTGTAACTGTTGGACTAAGTCCAGATAACGCTCAGCGTTTGATTTTCGCTAATGAGCAAGCTTCGCTATGGTTAGTTCGAGAGCCTACTCTTCCACCAGATACTCCAGATGAAGCGATTTCATTCACTAACCTATTTGGTGAAGGTGTGCTTGATCAAGAAGCAGTTGATCAGCTTGCGGCAGTAGATACAGAAGATGTTAACGAATCAGCAACAGATGCTCCTGCTGATGTGGAAGCAGGATAGTGATGGGATCAATTATGAAAGTATCAGTATTATCGCAAGATGAATTCGTCAATGAATTTGTGCCGAACAAACGTTTTGAAGTCGAGAAAGCTGACATTGACTATGACCTTGATGAGATAACTGACATCGTCAACACTATCGCCAAAGACCACCCAGCAATTCTGGTGATTGGTCCTGACATCTCTATCGAAGCAGCGATCGCTGTTAGTTCCAAATTGAGATCTTCTAATCCAGAAATCGAGACTGTTGCATACGGTGACTATGACTCTGAGTTTCTTCCGCAGGCAATGAAGGCTGGCTTTAGAGACGTGGTCTCAGAAGAAGAGGGTCTAGAAGGACTTGATCGTTCACTATCACTTCTTGCAGACGCACATCGACTGTTAGAGGCTAACCTTCGAGTTGGTGGTGCACTAATCGAAGAATCAGATACCGGTGTTATCTGTTTCTTTAGTCCAAAGGGCGGCACTGGCAAGACAACTTTGGCTGTCAACGTTGCGTACCAGCTCGCACAGATTGCTCCAAATGAAGTTGTGTTAGTAGATCTAGATTTAGTCGGTGGCGAAGTAGCTCACCTTCTACAAGTTGAATCTTCCGCCACCGTTGGAACTGTTGCTACTCAACAAGGGATGCAGGACCCAACAGCACTAAAGTTGAGTCTAAGCACACATCCAGCCGGCTTCAATGTGCTACCTGCACCCAACAGCTTTGAGGAAATCAACAGAGTTGACGATGAAGCTATTGAATTGATGCTTGAAACATTGGCAGACTCATTTACATACGTTGTCATTGATACTGGGCCTGGGTCTAGTGACGCGACAATCGCAGCGATTCAGGCATGTTCTGAACTTGTCAGCGTGATAACTCCTGAAATTGGCGGACTGAGAGTTCTTCAACGCCATATTGAAGGTTTTGACCAGGTCGGTCTAGTTGATCATCGACGCCACTTTGTCCTCAATAAGGATGATCCTAAGTCTGGGCTCGGTGTCGAAAATGTCGAAGTAGCTCTTGCACGACCAGTTTCTTTAACCGTGCCAGTCGATAGAGCTATCCCTATTTCTGGTAATCAAGGTGTTCCCTACCTCGAGACCAAGGTTAAGGGTGGCGCTTCCGAAGCAATCAGAGGGTTGGCGATGGCACTATCTGGGCGTGAGCAAGTAGTCGAAGCCTCTAAGCCGGCTAAATCTGGTTGGTTCAACAAATAGCATCAATCTGATTCATAGGACCCAGTATTTTCTCTAACCTTGGCAACATATTTGCCGATGGGAAACGTGTATTCAGTTACCGAGGTTTTAAATGAGTTTGTCCAAGTTAGTTGCACAATCAAATGGTCAAGATGTACCCCCTTCAAAGAAGGATAAGGGGCGACGCAAAAGTGACGCTCCACAAGCTGGGACGCCTACTAAGCCAGCATCAAGCGCAATAGAGTCCTTCAGCGACAAGATTCGCTTGGCCCTGGTTGAGAAAGTATCCCAGTCATTTGGTGATACTGCATTGGATGACTCAGAAGCGAGTCAAGCTGATCTTCGCCGGAGAGTGGCAACAGAACTCCATACCTTGATTAGTTCTGAAGCAATACCACTTGATGAGCAAGAACGTCAAAAGATCATCAATGAGGTTGCCAACGACGTTCTTGGGTACGGTCCTCTAGAGATTTTACTGGATGATCCAACTGTAAGTGAAATCATGGTCAACGGGCCCGACATAATTTATGTTGAACGTTCCGGCCAACTTGTACTAACAGAGATAAAACTTCGCAATGAGGATCAACTAAGACACATTATCGACAAGATTGTATCCTCTATCGGTCGTCGCATCGATGAAACCTCACCTCTGGTCGACGCTCGTCTAGCAGATGGATCACGTGTAAATGCTGTGATTCCTCCACTTGCTGTTGATGGCTCTACCTTGACTATTCGTAAGTTTGCGAAAGAAGGTCTTAATGCTGCCGATCTGCTCGAGAAAGGAGCGTACACAGTAGAGGCGCTGAACTTTCTGAAGGCATCTATCGAAGGCCGACTCAACATATTGGTATCTGGTGGTACTGGTACTGGTAAAACAACGTTTTTAAACTGCTTGTCTTCGTTTATTCAAGACTCCGACCGAGTAGTTACTATTGAAGACGCAGTAGAGCTTCAGTTAAAGCAGCATCACGTTATTCGTCTTGAAACTCGCCCGCCAAATATTGAAGGCAAGGGTGAAATCACAATTCGGGAGCTTGTTAAGAACAGTCTGCGTATGCGACCTGATCGCATAATTGTGGGTGAGTGTCGTGGCGGTGAAGCTCTTGATATGTTGCAAGCTATGAATACTGGTCACGAGGGCTCGCTGACCACTGTTCACGCAAATACGCCACGTGACGCGATTGCTCGTCTGGAGACATTGGTTCTTCTAACTGGTTTTGACCTGCCGACCAGAGCAATCAAAGAACAGGTAGCCTCGGCTGTTGATTTAGTGTGTCAATTAACCCGTTTGCGTTCCGGTAAGCGTGTTGTTTCTCACATCACTGAGATAACCGGCATGGAGGGAGACAAGGTTTCGACCAACGAAATATTCTCACTAGATCACTCACCAGAGAAATCAGGTGGAGATCCGATTCTTCGACCTTCTGGCGTGCTCCCTAAGTTGATTGAGAAAATCGAAAAGCACGGTGGACATGTTGATGGTTCTTGGTTTGAAGGAGACGAAGCGTACTAATGATTCGTTTGCAATCTATCTCTGGTTCTTTAGAGGTTGCTGGAGTTTCTAATTCTGAAGAAGGAGGCCTTCAATTTAGGTTTCGGTCACCTGATGCTGGTGGTCAACTTGGTGTCGATGAAGTCCGCGATGGCCTGACGGTTCAGTTCGATGGTGCTTCGGTTGAAGAATTTGAGCTCGCTCAGGAAACTTCTCAAGACCTTACTGTTTCAATTGCGTTTGATGTTTCGGGATCTATGGAAGGTGAACCGCTCCAGGTAGCAAAGGAATCTGCAATTTCCTTAGTGAATTCGGTCCCAGATGGTACTCCAATTTCGCTCGTATCTTTTGGAAGTCAAGCGAACCTGGTCCAGGAAGCTACAACTGATAAAAATTCAGTAGTAGCAGCGATAGATTCTCTTCAAGCAAATGGAGAGACAGCTCTCTATGACGGAATCGTAGAGGCATTAAACTCACAAGACGCTAACTTCGCTACCGTAGAAAATGGGGGGGCTGGGTCTTCTATAGTTTTGGTCATAACCGATGGCGGCGATACTGTTTCGCAAGCGACTCTTCAAGGAGTAACAAGTACTCTCGAAGGTTCGTCGGCCAGTTTAAATGCGATTTCAATTGACACCGATGAGTCCAGTGTTGGAAATCTGAGTACTTTAGTTGGAAACAATGGAAGCGTTTTCCAAGCCTCCAGCATTGATGATCTTAGTTCTATTCTTGATGGCTTAGCTGCAAACTTGAGTGAGCAGTTTGTAGTTACACTTCCTCCCGGTATTGGAACATCTGGGAATTTGGCTATCAGGGTTGAAACTAACGAGGGTGGAGTGTTTAGTTTTACTCGAGATGTTGCTGTGATTTCTGAAGCCAGAGCAGCCTTACGTCCTCAGCCTGACCCGGTCGTTTTTGATGGTGGTGAGGCTAACTCAGTATTTGGTGGAGCATGGGCGTTGTACGTAGGTGCAGCACTCGTAGTTCTTTCTATTCTTGGAGTAGTCATTGCTTTAATGGCAGGTCGTGAGTCCAAGGCTGCATCGGCTGCAGTTAGAACCTTTGGAAACGCTAGTGCAGAATCTAAGATTGATGCCTTCACCGATTTACGGATTGGTGCAGCTAAGAAACTAGAAGAGGCCATTGGAGACAGTGACTCTGCTGGTGGTCTAGCTGATTTACTTGAGAGAGCTTCAATTGGTATTCGAGTTGGTGAACTCATTCTGATGATGGGTGGCGCCGGGGTTGTTGGTTTCCTTGTTGGTTTAACTCAGGTCAACATTATTGTTGGGATTGTACTGGCGGTTGTGTTTGCAATGTTACCTCGGGTGTTTGTTGCCTTTAAGGCTTGGCAGAGAGAAAAAGCTATTTCAGCTCAACTTCCTGATTTCATAAGTATTTTGGCCAATACGCTTAAAGCAGGCTTCTCGCTTCAGCAGGCTCTAGTGGCAACCTCAGCAGAAGTAGAAGATCCTCTTGGGATTGAGCTTCATCGAGTACTGGTTGAGTCCCGTATAGGTGGCAACCTGGTTAAGTCTCTGCGTGAGATGGCCGGCCGAATTAATAGTGACGATATGACGTGGGTTATAGACGCTATTGAGATCAATCAATCAGTTGGTGGTGACCTAGTCGAAGTTTTGGAGTCAGTTGGAACTACTATTCGTGAGAGAATTACACTGCGCGCCCAGGTTGGTGCGCTGGCTGCAGAAGGAAAGATGTCCGCCAGTGTTCTGTTTGCGTTACCCCCCCTGCTTTTGGTTGCGATAGCTATCGTTAACCCAACATACTTTGAAGGACTAGGTGGAGAACCATTAACGTTTGTGGTGATTGGTGTTGAACTGGTCCTTCTGGGTGTCGGTGGCGCTTGGCTATGGAAAATGGTTAAGGCGGTTACCCCATAATGATCTGGATTGGTAGTTCCATTGTTATCGCAGCTCTCGGGCTTTTATTTTACGCGGTTTGGCCACGTAGAGACATCAGTTTTTCGATCCAACCGAGACAGGCTGGGGTCGGCGATTTTCGTCAGAATCAACTGAGTGGATCGAGTATAGAGCGACTACTCAGACCAGTTTGGGAAGGGCTCTATCAGCGTGCGTTTAGGGCTACTCCGGAAGGTCTTTCTCAGAAGTTCTCTAAGAAGCTTGTAATAGCTGGGTTGTCTGAAAGTTGGCGAATTGAAGCCATCCTGGTGGCTAAATTTGTTGGAGCGATTTTTCTATTCGTATTTGCCCTGCTCTTTCTCCCGATAGAGACATTGACAAACCGTCTCTTGCTATCTGTTGGTGTTGGAGCTATTGGTTTTGTCGCACCCGACGCTGTAATTAACAGGAAAGCTGAAGAACGACAGGATGCTATCCGTTCGAGTCTTCCTGAGACTCTTGACCAGCTGACAGTTGTAGTCGAAGCGGGTCTTGGCTTTGATAGCGCGTTGCGTAAGCTTGTTTCAAGTTCTGAAGGTCCTTTGGTTGATGAGTTTGCTAGGTCTATCAGGGCTATGAGATTAGGTCTTCAGCGAGGCGACGCGTTGGAACAAATTGGGGAACGTACAGAGGTTCCTGAAGTACGCCAGTTTGTCGCCGCAATGCGTCAAGCAGACACTTTGGGTGTTCCTATTGCTAAGGTTTTACGTACTCAGAGTGAACATATGCGTAAGCTCCAAAAGCTTGAGGCCGAAGAAGCAGCGTTAAAGCTACCTGTAAAGATGACCTTCCCAATGGTTTTTTGCATGCTTCCAGCTCTGTTTGTAATCATCCTGGGGCCTATCGCTATTAGACAGCTCGCAGGCGGCTAGTTTTAGCCTCGGAATTTGGCACATCGTCAGCTGGACTAGTCATTTTGATCGGTGGATTAATCTTGGACTGATTGCACCCTTTCTAGTTGTATTGTCAGACCATCCAGATAGTCTTAGCACTCTCAGGGTTTGAGTGCTAATTGGGCTCTGGGGCTGGACTGGTAGTTGTTTATTAATGGTAACTACCTATTCAGGCAAGTAATAACTATCAGTTCATTTATTAAACATAGAAACAAATGGAGTTCTAATGAACCTAAAACCACTCGACGATCGTATCGTCGTTAAGCCACAAGATGCAGAGGCTACAACGGCTTCTGGTCTAGTGATCCCAGACACTGCCAAAGAGAAGCCACAACAAGGTGACGTTATGGCTGTTGGAGAGGGTCGTCGTTCTGAGAACGGTGAACTTATCCCAATGGATGTAGCTACTGGTGACGTTGTCGTCTACTCAAAGTATGGCGGCACAGAAATAACAATCGAAGGTGACGACCTGTTGATTCTTTCAGCACGTGACGTCCTAGCGGTAGTTAAGTAAGAGATTTAGAGTAAAGGAAGAATGATCAATGCCAAAACTATTGAAGTTTGACGAAGAGGCACGTCGTAGTCTTGAGGCGGGTGTTAACCAGCTAGCAGATGCAGTGAAGGTAACACTTGGGCCCAAGGGACGTAACGTTGTTCTCGAAAAGAAGTTTGGTGCGCCAACCATTACAAATGACGGTGTATCAATTGCACGAGAAATCGAGCTAGAAGACCCATTTGAAAACATGGGTGCTCAGCTTGTTAAAGAGGTAGCTACCAAGACAAACGATGTTGCCGGTGACGGAACAACAACAGCGACTGTTCTTGCTCAGGCGCTTATCCGTGAAGGCCTACGTAACGTAGCTGCTGGAGCTAACCCAATGAGCCTTAAGAAGGGTATCGAAGCTGCAGTACAAGCTGCTGTTGCCGAGATCGCTAAGTCAGCCAAAGAAATCGACACTAAAGAAGAGATCGCACAAGTTGCTGCTATCTCTGCTGCCGACGAAAGCGTAGGTCAGGTTCTGGCTGACGCTATCGACAAGGTAGGTAAAGACGGTGTTGTAACTATTGAAGAGTCAAACACTTTCGGTCTAGAACTTGAGTTCACCGAAGGTATGCAGTTCGATAAGGGCTACATCTCTCCATACTTCGTGACTGACGCTGAGCGTCAAGAAGCAGTTATCGACGATCCGTACATCCTGTTCAACCAGGGCAAGATCACTTCTGTTCAGGAAATGCTTCCTGTTCTTGAAGCCGTTATGCAGTCTGGTAAGCAGCTTGTAATTATTGCCGAAGATATCGAGGGCGAAGCTCTTGCTACTTTGGTAGTTAACAAGATCCGTGGAACTTTCGTAACTGCAGCTGTTAAGGCTCCTGGTTTCGGTGAGCGTCGCAAAGCAATGCTAGAAGACATGGCTGTTCTAACCGGTGGCCAAGTTATCGCCGAAGAAGTTGGCCTAAAGCTAGATGCAGTAACAACTGACATGTTGGGAACTGCCCGCAAAGTCATCATCACAAAGGACACCACAACAATTATTGAGGGTGCCGGTGACAAGAATGATGTTGAGGGTCGAGTTAACCAGATCAAGGCTGAAATTGACAACACCGATTCTGATTGGGATCGTGAAAAACTACAGGAACGACTAGCGAAACTCGCTGGTGGCGTTGCCGTTGTTAAAGTTGGCGCAGCTACTGAAGTTGAACTTAAAGAGAAGAAGCACAGAATTGAAGACGCTTTGTCAGCAACTCGTGCAGCTCTAGAAGAAGGTGTTGTTGCCGGTGGTGGTACAGCGCTTCTACGTTCACGTCCAGTTGTTGAGGCTTCTCTAAAGAACCTAACTGGTGATGAAGAGACTGGTGCTCGTTCTGTATGGTCAGCTCTTGAAGCTCCAGCAAGACTAATTGCAGACAACGCTGGTCTTGAAGGCGCTATCTGGGTTCAAAAGGTAGAAGAAGCAACAGGAAACATGGGACTCAACGCCGCTACTGGTGAAGTTGTAGACCTAATGGATGCTGGTGTTACTGACCCTGCGAAGGTAACTAGAGCAGCGTTGCAGAACGCAGCTTCAATTGCGTCTCTAGTGTTAACAACCGAGTCACTTGTAGCTGATAAGCCAGAAGAAGCTGGTGCAGCTCCTGCTATGCCAGATATGGGTGGCATGGGCGGCATGATGTAAGCCCAGTTCACTTTGAACTAATCAATTGGCCGGTGTCGGTGCTGTTAACTCAGCAAAGGCGCCGGCCTTTTCTGTTTTGGTCTATGTAAGCCGGCATGTGGACCGCAGGGTCAAATAGGTGCTAGTCGTTAAGTAGCTAATCTACCCAGGCCAGGTAACTATGATTTCGGTTGCGTCAGAGACATTCTCATGAAAATCGCTGGCAGTAACTCGGTATAAGTTCTCGCCGGTTCGTGGGTTTGCATCAATAAACGATGTTTGGCCAATGTCGCCTCCACCACCTAGATAATCAGATACCCCTTCAGGGGAGATGTAGGTCACATTGTAGTTAGAGAACTCTAAGTTATCACTTGATGGATCCCAATTGAGGAGCACCCCTTGGTCTGTTATCTCTGCGCTAAGCCCGGTAATGTCAGACGGCGGCTCTGTATCGGCTGTTGTTAGAGCTTGAGTCCAGCGAGGTGTTGTAAACGAACCGTCTTGAGTTTCTGCAATTACAAAGTAAGTTATGAACGTATCTGGCGTTGCAGAAGTATCGGTGAAGTCTAAATCAGTGCCCTCATAAATTATTTCAGCAGTACCTAGGTCGCCATCTGGCAAAGTATTGAAGTTGGCTTCGTCAGTTGGTGTTCTGTAGATCTGGTAGTTAATAGCGTCGTCTACTTCTGTCCAGCTAAGTTCAACTCGTTCAGAGTCCATAAAGGTTCGTCCAATAGAGTTGGTTGATTCAACCAGTTGACCTGAATCAATATTGCCGATCACTGGCTCAGGGTCGATCACGACCGCAGTACTTTCAGTGGAATCACTGGTTTCAGAACCCAAATCGTCCTCGGTAATAACAGACTCGCCGGTAGATTCTTCTGATTCAGAAGAGCAGCTAGCAATAGTAAGGGCGGCGACACTAACCAGTAGTGTGGTTTTAGCTAGTTGGCGAACCTGACGGATCATCTTTAGACTTTCCAAACATTTTTTTACGAAGCCAGTTTAATCCATCGAGTACGAACTCGAGCGCTAATTCAATCACAAACATTGTTATGCCTAACAGATGCAAGATCGTCATCATTTAGATCGGCTATATCTTCTGCTTCATCACAGCCGTTGTCGGAATCTAGAAAGTCTTCAGATTTTTTCTTTAGCCAGCGATCTAAATGTTCAAGAAAAGTCTCTGGATGCTTCTTGTTATTCTCATTTTCCGCCATATGTTCAGTTTACCTGCAGCACATACCACCTACACTAGAGCCCTGTGTTAACTGTCTCTGAGCTGGCTAAATCTCATGGTGCTAGAAAACTCTTCTCTGGGGTTACTTTTCGGCTGTCTCCAGGTCGTCGGGTTGCTCTTGTTGGTGCTAATGGTGCAGGCAAGACAACCATTTTGGAGATGGTTGTTGGCCTGACCGAGCCTGAGGCAGGTTCGGTTTCGAGACCCAGTGACTATTTGATTGGCTATCTGCCACAAGAACTAACCGAACATGCCTCTGGGACGGTGATAGCTCAGACAATGTCAGGCGCTACCGAGGTAAACGCTGTGGCCGAGAAGCTTCGCAAAGCTGAACAAGCTTTGGCTGATAACCCAACCGACGCCGATGTGATCGACAACTATGGCACTTTGCAGTCGCAGTTTGAGGCAGTGGGCGGCTATCAGCTTGAGTCTGAAGCACAGCGTATATTAGGAGCGCTCGGGTTTAGTGCCGAACAAATGAACTCTCTAGTGTCTGAGCTTTCTGGTGGTTGGCGCATGCGCACCGCCCTTGCCAGCTTGTTGCTCCAAAAGCCTGACTTGCTAGTTCTCGATGAGCCGACAAACCATTTAGATATCGAATCTGTTGCCTGGCTCGAGAACTATCTAGCGCAATGGTCAGGCGCCATATTGTTTGTGTCGCACGATCGTGACTTTATGGACGCAGTAGCAGAAAGAGTTATCGAACTAGCGGGCGGCGAAGCGCAAGAATACGTGGGCACTTTCTCAGACTTTGTTGTCGAGCGTGAAGAACGCTTAGCCATAATCGAAGCAGCTGCAGCTAATCAGGCTCGCAAAGTAGCTCAACAAGAGCGCTTTATCGAGCGGTTCCGCTACAAGGCAACAAAAGCAAAGCAAGTTCAGTCCCGTGTGAAGGCTCTAGAAAAGATCGACATTATTGAGTTGCCGAAGATTGAAGACTTAAAACTAAAGTTCGGGTATCCCGACCCGCCAAGGTCTTCTCGGATCGTTTTGGAAATTGAAGATGCAAGCCTTGGGTACGACGGTGAACCTGTGTTAACCGGAGTTGACCTCGTGGTTGAGCGTGGCCAGAAAGTTGCTCTTGTTGGGGCTAATGGTGCAGGCAAGTCAACGGTTATTAAGACATTGATTGGAGAGATAGATAAAATTGGTGGCAAGGTTGAGATTGGCAACAATGTAGATATCGCATACTTTGCTCAACACCATGTTGATGCGCTCAATCTCGACATGTCAGTAATTGACGAGTTCTCATCGAAAGTTAAAGAAAAAGCTGGCGACAGAAACCTGCGAACCATACTGGGATCATTTGGCTTTTCCGGAGAAGGAGCAGAAACCCAAGTAGCAAAACTTTCGGGTGGGGAGCGCACCAGGCTGGCCTTGGCAGAAGTGATGTGTAACCCGGTGAATTTGCTAGTTCTGGATGAGCCGACAAACCATTTAGATCTAGCCAGTTGTGATCTGTTAGAGGACGCTTTGCGTAGCTACCCAGGGACAGTGTTGTTGGTGTCACACGATAGGTATTTGATTAGAAACACTGCCGAAGTAATAGTCGATGTGGTTAATGGGACAACTAGAACAGTTAACTCTCTGGATGAAATAGGAACCTCGGGCGGTATTGCGCCAGCCAAAAAGAAGAAGAGTAAAAAACTATCCACTCAGGAAACTAAGCCTAATAGTGAGCCTTCTGCCAAAGTTAAACGCCAGCTTTCAGCCCAGGAACGCAAAACCCGCAACGCTGCAACCAAAGACCTGAAAGCATCAGTTCGAAAGCTCGAGAAACACACGGTCAAGGCTGAAGAAAAGTTAAGAGATCTAGAGGCTCAACTTGCCGCACCAGAAACCTACAACAACCAAGACTTAATGACGCAACTACTAGCAGAGCACCCGGTAGCTCAACAAAAGCTAGA
>CAZYMB010000012.1:53150-62329 GCA_964648795.1 uncultured Acidimicrobiaceae bacterium | reverse complement strand
CCCGGTTACGCAAAAATCGTTTGGTCTTAGATTGTAAATCTAGCTAGATTTGGCTCTCTGGCGCTTAGATTCAAACCCAATTACGGCGACTGAGGCAGCCAAGTTAAGCGACTCGAGCTTGCCTTCGGTTTCTATCGCCACGACTTCATCGCAAAGCTGAACTTCTGACTCAGAGAGCCCGTGTGCTTCTGACCCGAATACCACAGCACAGTTGGCGAGGTCGGCCTCTGTGTGGCTAACCCCAGCATCAGCGGTAACCGCCGTCGCATAAGTTTTGTATCCTCTTGCCTTAAGCTCATCAACTGCTACTGAGAGTTCGTCGAATGCCATAAAGCTGACTCGAAATATGGACCCAGCTGAGGCCCTAATTACTTTTGGGTTGAAGCGGTCGACGGTGTCGCCCACGGTCATAATCGTTGAAACGCCAGCACCCTCAGAACTTCTAGCAATCGCACCCAGATTTCCTGGGTCGTTAACACCAACTAAAACTGGAACAAAGCTTCCTAAGCTGGCCTGTGTTTCGTCTGGCATGGCGAATACCGCTAGCTGCGGCTGAGCAGAAACTGTTGAAGCCATTGAAGCCATAATGTCTTCTGAAACTTCCACTAGCTCGCCATCGGATGCAATTGCCGGAGTCGCCCCCACGTAAAACAGTTGCTGCAAACTAAACCCAGCTTCAAGAGCCTCTGCAATAAGCTTTTCGCCCTCAACGCAAAAGGCACGCGCCTTGGCGCGAGCCTTCGCAGATTTTATTAGCTTTCGAACGCTACTAACTGAAGAGTTCGAACCGCTTGTTATCACTAGCTAGCCTGAGCTTGCTTAGCGGCCTCCACTAGTGCAGCGAACGCATTCTCGTCGTTGATTGCTAGGTCAGCTAGGTGCTTACGATCGACTTCGATCTCGGCGGCCTTAAGCCCTGCAATAAACTTTGAGTACGATGTCCCGTTGATGCGACATGCTGCGTTAATGCGCTGAATCCAAAGCTTTCTGAACTCGCCCTTCTTAGCTCTACGGTCACGGAATGCATAGTTACCTGCATGCATGACCGCTTCGTTAGCGGATTTGAACGTACGGCTCTTATTACCGTAATAGCCCTTAGCTTTTTTCAGGACACTTTTGTGACCTTTACGTCTTGCTACTGATCTTGGTGCTCTTGCCATTTCTAATTACCTCCCACTAACTTTCTAACTCGACAACATTTCTGATACGTTCTTCGCATCAGCTGGTGAAACATCGTGCTGGCCTTTTAAACGGCGCTTACGAGTGCTCGACTTCTTTTCCAACAAGTGATTCAGGTTACGACGCCCTCTTACAAGCTTTCCTGATCCCGTCTTTTTGAAGCGCTTCTTGGCTGCTTTGTTTGTTTTCATTTTTGGCATTTGCTTACCTCACTTGATTGTTGACTTGTATTAACTCTCGGTTGTGCCAGCTTGTACTGGCTCTGCAGGTGTTTCGGTTGCTGCTTCGGATGACGCTGCCTGCGCCTCTTCTACGGCTGCTGCTGCAGCCTCTTCTGCTTCGATATTCTTACGCTTCTTCTTGCGGTTCTTCTTACCTAGCGGAGCTAGCACCATTGTCATGTTGCGGCCCTCACGAGATGGAGCGGTTTCGACCTGAGCGAAGTGTTCAACTCGTTCGATGATGTCGTCCAAGATCTTGCGACCAAGCTCTGGGTGCGTTACCTCACGACCACGGAACATAACTGTGACTTTGACCTTGTTGCCCTCTTCAAGAAATGCCTCGACCTTTTTGGTCTTGGTCTCGAAGTCGCCGATACCAATCTTTGGACGGTACTTCATCTCTTTGACTTGAGTTTGCTTGGTTTTACGCTTTGACTCTTTTGCTTTCTGAGCGTTCTCGTACTTGTGCTTTCCGTAATCCAAGATTTTGCACACAGGCGGATCAGCCTTGTCTGCTACCTCAACTAGGTCTAGATCGTGAGCTTCTGCCATTGACAAAGCTTCTTGCAGAGACTTGATACCGACCTGTTCCCCTTGGGGACCAATTAAACGAACTTCACGCGCACGAATCTGTGAATTGATTCGGGGCTCAGATGAACCAGCTATGACTAACTCCTAACAATTGAACAATGCCTCAGAGTGAGATTCGCACCTTAAACCAACAAATGTTGATCCTAAACCCTAACTCACTGTGTGGCCGGGTGGAGCAAAGCTCACTTCTTAAGCCCCATTACTCTAGCTGCTTTTGTCTGGTTTGCGACGAATCAGGCATCAAACCCCTAGGGTAAACGAATGAGTATTTGGACCCCAGGTGGAGAACACAACGTACCGGAAGACGCAAACGGTGGAGCACAGGCTCCAGCTGGCGCTGAACAACCAGAATTAACCCCAGAGCAGCAACAACAAGCGCAAGAAATGGCTAAGCAGCTATCTGAGGCTAGAGAACAGATCTTGGGAGCTGACGTACGAGACGTTATAGCCAACCATGCTATTGGCCTCTATGAACTAGCTGCAATCCATTTAACGGCCGAAAAGCCTGACCTAGCGTCAACCAAGGTCGCTGTGGACGCTCTTACTACTCTTGTTGAGGGCATGGAAGGCCAACTTGGCCAGGCCGAACCAACTCTAAAAGAGTCGCTCCACAACATACGCCTTGGGTTCGTGCAGCGCAGCCAAGAGGCTGAGACCACTCCAAGCGAAGAGTAATCTACAAAGCTTCGACTAGATCAAGCTCGAAGGCGTTACTTGCAGGGCTTGGACGCTGATACAAGAAACCTTGCTGATATTCGATGCCCATTAATTCCAGGGTTCGGGCAGTTTCCGCTAACTCGACGCCTTCGGCAACTACGTCGATACCAAGTTGAGAAGCAAAGTCGTTAACTGAAGCAACGAGATTCTTCTCTGTTTCAGAAACGTGAACGTTCTCGATGAAAGTGCGGTCAAGCTTTAAGGTATTGATCGTTGGAAGTCGTCTTAGTAATCCAAGCGAAGCATTAGTTGCTCCGAAGTTATCAATCGCTACCCGAACACCAATCCGTTGCAGCGACTTCACAATGTTAGAAACAAAGTCTAAGTCAGAGAACACAAGTCGCTCGCTGAACTCAAGCTCTAGCTGTTCTGCAGGAAGACCAGTTCGATTCAACGTGTCTACGACTGATCCAACAAAGTCTTCGCCAAGAAGCTGGGTGTTAGAAACGTTAACAGCCACAGTTACAGGTTTTGATTGCTTAGAGCTCCATTCAGCAGCCTGAGAACACGCATCAAGCAGAACAAAATGTCCAATATGCACAATTAGCTCGCTGCGGTTAGCAACAGCTAAGAACTTGTTTGGCTTCATCATCCCACGTGTCTCATGGAACCAACGTACAAAGCACTCGAAGCGGTCAACCTGAGAGTTACCGGGTTTGACTATGGCCTGATAGTAAACAGAAAGTTCGTTGTCTTCGAGAGCAAGGTTTAATTCTCGCTCGAGTTCAAGAGAATCCAGCGCCTCGGCTTTGAGTGACTCTTCGAATATCTGCGTTGACGTGCCAGGTTTAGAACGTGCACGGTTCTTTGCCGCTTGAGCGTTCTGCACCAAGTCTGAAGCTTCCCCATCAGATGAAACAAAGGCCATTCCTATGCTGGCAGTAACCAGTTGTGACCTTGAACCAAACTCAATTGGCTTAGCGAACATAGAAACGATGCGATCAGAGAATCTTTCCAAATCAGCCTGAGTTGGAAGCTCATCAGTCACAACTACGATTTCTCGATCACTTATTAGATCTAGGTAATCTGTGTCTCTCAACTGAGTCTGAACTTGAGAGGCAACAGAACCGAGAAGCTCATAGCCTGCTCCGTCACCCAAAGCATCACGAACCAAAGCAAGGTGATCGATTTCAATGACTAGCGCGCCCAACAAAGCCCGGCTATCTAGATCGCCGTGACGTCGACTAATTTCAGAATCAACAGAGACTGTTGCAGACCGCACAACAATCTTTTCAGATTTTTCAGGATTCTTTCTACGCTCAACAGGCTTTTGCGAAGAACCTCTTCTGTGCAGTATGAGCCCAACAATAATCACAGCCTGACAAACTACGACGATTCCGAGGGCGGTTAACATACCTATACAATCGGCGGCAAACCTGCCATATATATTAGGCAAATATCCCCTAGGCCATAGGGCCTACTTAATGGGGCTTCTCGCCCCGCAAAAGCTCAAGAATATGGCCAATAACATCAGCTACTGCTTCTAAAGACTCAACTGCGCCTTTAGGTGAGCCCGGCACATTGATTACTAACGTTGATCCAATAGTTCCACAAACGCCTCTACTTAGTCGTCCCAGCCCTCTGGGGCTAGCCGATCTCATAGCCTCGCTTAAACCTGGAGCTTCACGCTCGATTACACTTCGAGTTGCTTCGGGAGTTAAATCTCTCGGTCCAAAGCCAGTCCCTCCAGTTGTGACCACTAAGTCATTGACCTCTGCAGCATCATTTATTGCTAGTGAAACTGATTCCACTCCATCTGGCACGACACTTAAAGTTGCTGATCCAAAACCCTGGAGATCTAGGGCGTCTTTCAAAGCCTGACCCGAGCGATCCTGCGCAGACCCCGCCGCTACTGAGTCTGATACTACAATTATGTGAGTTTGAGATGAATTAGCCATGGCGAATAAGGTAACCCTACCTAGGTGACACCGCACCTACAATCTGCCATGGCAAACTGGGTATCAGTGCAGGAGGGGACCGTGCGAAGAAATTTCGCAAGAATAGCTATCGCCACAATCGTGTTGCTCGGCCTCGTGCTGTTCTTCTTCTTTTTTGTTGCTAACGGTGGCGAATCCGAGGCGCCATCAACAACAGCGCAAACAACAAGCAGCGAGATTGTGGGTAGCTGGACAGTCGAGCGTAGCTCCGTTGACCCAGGTTCCGATGAGGTCCGAGCTGATGGATTTAATCAGTCGTTTGCTGGCTACAGAATCTCACTTCTTGGTGATCTTCCAGTAGTAGTAGGTCGGACAACAGAAGTTAGCGGCGAACTACAAGTATCAAATGGAGCAGCTGATCTACAACTACAGATCGATGCGGCTACGTTCAATTCTGGCGATGAACAAACCGACAGCCTTATCTCCGAGACACTAGAGACATCTGGCAACTCAGAAATCACATTTTCTTTGAACGAGCCGATCTTTCTTGATCCTGGAACAACAAGCTTAGAAGGCACCGCCCTCGGCGAGCTCACTATTGCAACCGAGTCACAACCAACCGAAATTTCCTATAGAGCACAACTACTAACTGATACAGGCGTTCTCGCTGACTTCACCGATGCTGACAAGCTAGTCCAAGTAGCGGTTAGCGCTGAAATTGATATCGAGAACTTTGGTTTGGATACTGAGGCTTTGGAGCTTACATCCACAACCGTCATGCTTGAAGGCCTGCTCAACTTTGTTCCTGTCTCGGAATAACTTAAAACGAACGAACAGGGCGTCATCCTCGATAGTTTATTGATATGTTACGTGTCGACAACTTCTCCGCTGGCCCCTGCACTCTTCCAGATGCTGTACTCCAAGAACTCGCTGAGGAACTACCGGAGATCAACTCCAGTGGCATGTCCATCATCGAGATCTCACATAGAAGCGCTGACTACAGCGAGGTCCATGAAGAGACCAAAGAACTCATAGTAAGTCTTGCCAATGTCCCAGATGACTTTGAAGTCTTACTGTTGCAAGGGGGTGCCACACTTCAATTTGCTATGGCAGCTCAAAACCTAGATGTAGCGAATAGATCAATTGGCTACATCGTGACTGGAGCTTGGGGACAAAAAGCTTTTGCAGATGCCAACCAACTAGGTCAGGCTTCGGTCATCTGGGACGGAGCGACAACCGAAAATAGACGCGGTCCCACACCTGAAGAATTAGATATCTCTGACTCACCAGACTTTATCCACCTAACAACAAATGAGACCATCCACGGAGTGAGCCTTCCCACCCTGCCCCAAACAGCTCACCGCGTTGTTGCCGATATGTCGAGTGACTTCCTCACCCGCAACATCGACTGGGACACAATCGCAATTGCCTACGCCGGAGCACAAAAGAGTCTCGGGCCTGCTGGACTGTGTGTTGCAATCGTCCATAGTTCTGTCATAGACGAAGCGCCAGAGCTGCCAACCTACCTGTCCTACGCTAAACATGCCAAGGGCAAGAGTGTTGCCAACACTCCCCCTGTCTTCTCTATCTGGGGAGCCAATAAGATGCTGAAGTGGATGAAAGCCGAAGGTGGCCTGGAAGAAATGAAGAACCGAACCAAAACCAAAGCGAGTGCCGTTTACTCTGCCATAGACTCTTCTGAAGGCTTCTACATTCCAAGAGTGGACCCAGACTACCGATCTAGAACAAACGTGGTCTTCAACCTCGCAGATGAAAACCAAGAACAAGACTTTCTAGCCAAGTGCGTTGAACAAAATCTAATGAATCTAAAGGGCCACCGATCGATCGGCGGTATCCGAGCTAGCCTTTACAACGGGCTGAAAGTTTCTTCAGCACAACGACTAGCGGAGTTCATGAATGACTACAGAAAGAGCGCTTAAATGAACGAAGAAAAGCCAGAAATGGAAGTACTAACTTGGGAAGACTATGGCAAAGCTTCAGTCCAGCTAGCTGAAGAAGTCGCAGCAAGTGACTTCAAGCCAGATATTATCCTAGCCATCGCTCGAGGCGGACTCTTCCTTGCTGGCTCAATTGGTTACGAACTTGGGGTAAAGAACATCTCCGTGATCAATGTCGAGTTATACACCGGGGTTCACAAGAAACTAGAAGTCCCTGTCATGCTCCCACCTTTCCTAGACAAGGCAAACATCAAGGATATGAACGTTCTGGTTTGCGACGATATTGCTGACTCTGGCGAGACCTTAGAGTCGGTCAACCAGTTCTGCGATGGTGTAGTTGCATCATCACAAACCGCTGTCCTGTACGAAAAACCTTCGTCTATTGTTAAACCAGACTTCGTATGGAAAAAGGCCACAAAATGGATCGACTTTCCGTGGTCATCTGCCTACTAGATCCAAGTATCCAGACTTATTTTGACGACCTTGAGTCCAAACATCTGCTGACATAGGTTTCTTGCCTTCGGGCTGAACTTGTTCCAATAACAGAGTGCCACCGGAAAGGCCTAGTAGCTCACCCAATAGTTGGCCAGATTCTAAGTCTTCACCTTGGTCGCTAACTGTGGCAGCCCAAACCTTGACTCGCTTGCCTTCAACCATCATCCAACATGGGCGCACCTTGAGCTTTCTAACCACTTCAAGAGCAGAACTATCCGGGGTGATCTCGAATTCATCAGAAGTAAGCATTGAAGCATAAGTTGGCTCCCCCACCTGTGCCTTAGGTTCGCCTAAGCCGGCCTTGAGATTCTTCACTAACATGTCGCTACCTACTTCAACACAAGATGCTGCAAGGTCAGCTAAGTTCCAGTCGGATTTAATTACAAGGTTAGCCACCTCATACACTCCACCAGTGTCTAGACCTTCTTCTATTGCCATGAGACATACACCCGTTTCTACATCGCCCTCTATCAACGCTCGCTCTAATGGCGCAGCGCCTCTCCACTTGGGCAGTAACGAGAAGTGAAGATTTACTAGAGCGATCTGGCGCAGAATATCCACAGGGATAATTCGTCCATAGGCAACAACAACCCCAATGTCGGCCTCGACAGTTGTGATATCTTCTAGGTCATGACTTACCTTGATCCCCAAGTCTTGCGCAGCCAGCTTGACTGGGTTTGGAGAAGTCTGTTTTCCTCGGCCTCGTCTGGCATCTTTTCGTGTGATGACCAAAGGCACTTCGAAGCCCGCCCTAACGAGTTCCTGTAGTGGTTTGACTGCGATCTCCGGGGTACCCAGGTAAACGATCTTTGAAATATCTGACGTCGGAGACGCTAGCTCTGCACTGGCCATCTCTAGGGCAGGCTTAGTCCGAGACTTGAACCAACGTCGTCAGGATCGTCTCCGGATTTGTCCTGCCATTGCCGCAAAGTCTTCATGGCTTCTTTACGCTGCTCTTCATCTAGGTGATCGACAAGCAGAGTTCCATTGAGGTGATCCATCTCATGTTGGAATAACCTGGCCAAAAGCTCATCTGCCTCGAATCTAACCTCTTCACCGGTTAGGTCGTAGCCTTCAATGAGTATCTTCTTAGGCCTTACCAAGTCCCAGAACAGACCAGGCACGCTTAAACAACCTTCCGAGTATGTCCATTCACCATCTGATTCCAAAATCACTGGGTTTATAAGCGTCTCGGGGCCCTCACCCACGTCGTAAACAAAGAAGCGCTCTTCAATCCCAACCTGCGGTGCAGCAAGACCAATACCCGGTTCTGCATACATTGCATCTAGCATGTCATCTGCGACGTCAGCTAGTGCTCCATCTATATCTGTTACATCTTTGGCGCGGCGACGCAATACCGGGTCGCCGATAATGCGCACTTTGTAGGACTTCTCCACACCATAAAGCGTAGCTGTAATCTCGGAAAGCCGAACACCATTACAAAAAGCAAATTGGGGACCCAGCTAGGCTGGACCCCCCAATTCAAATATCGTCATGTATTGCTTGTTACGGCAGGATTACAGAGTCGATAGCGTGAATTAGTCCGTTGTCTGCTTCTACGTCAGCTTCAACAACTGTTGCTCCGCCTACAACTAGTGAACCGTCTTCAGCGATTTCTAGTGAAAGCTCTCCACCACCAACTGTAGGAACTGTCTCACCAGCTTCTGCTGCAGCAACTGCTGCTTCAGAGTCGATTACGCTGCCTACAACGTGGTTCATTAGAATAGCACCAAGGTCTTCACGAGCTAGAAGCTCATCAGCGTCTGCTAGTTCTAGATCAGCGATTGCTGCTTCGAATGCTTCGTTAGTTGGAGCAAACACTGTGTACTCGCCGTCTAGGTTGTCTAGTGTCTCGACTAGTTCAGCTTGCATCACTGCAGCTACCAAAGTAGAGAACGCTTCGTCCCCAACAGCTACGTCAACAATTGACGTACCAGCAGCTTCTTCTGAGTCTTCTTCGCCTTCTTCAGCACCGTCTTCATCAGACTCGCCTGTTTCAGCATCGTCTTCGTCAGATTCGTCTGTTTCTGTTTCAGACTCATCAGTCTCAGTTGTTTCGTCAGTCTCTTCTTCGTCAGTAGTGACATCTGCATCATCTGTTGCACATGCAGCAGCTACGAGCGAGAAAGCGAGTAGGAACG
>CAZYMB010000012.1:2026-53050 GCA_964648795.1 uncultured Acidimicrobiaceae bacterium | reverse complement strand
TCTGCATCATCTGTTGCACATGCAGCAGCTACGAGCGAGAAAGCGAGTAGGAACGCTAGTGGTTTCCATAGTTTCATTCGGGGTTTCCTTCAATAGTTGTTTGAGATGCCACACTACGTTGAAATCTCGACCCTGCATAGAGGCGTAACGGCGTTGTAACACATCTGTCAAACAAACTACATATCGAAGGGATCAACCTCAATCTTTATGCCAGACCCAAACTCGGACCGAACCTTGGCTAACTCTTCACAGAGTTTAGATACTGTCTGCGATTTAGCAAGATAGCTTCCATCATTGGGCCCCAACACAGCCAACCCAGCTTCAACCAGTCGAGATGCTGCCTTGTCAGCAAATGGACCTTTGAGAGCCGCCACATGACCGAACGGCGGCAAGGAAAACATCCTCCTGGCCTGGCGCTCCTGGGATACTAGCTCCGTTGGGTCTTGCGTAACCAACCAGCGAATGAACGGATGCTCAACTTGCCTAGTCTGAGCCAACAACACATCATCTGAACCAAGAATCCGCTTAGCCGCAATCACCTGGCTGGCCACTTTATATCTAGTTCGAAAACCGGGCGTGGAAAGATCTGAATCTATATCAACAAAGGCAATCATTGATACCGGCAAATTACGATATATAGCGGCGCTGGTACCCACATAAAACGAGGCCGAAGGAATCTGTTTAGTCGATGCATCGATGGTCACTACATCACCCTCAACCAATGACTCCAATTGAGAAGCTAAGCCTTTGACTCCGAGGCGGTAACGCTTGAGTTTCCTAGAGCCACATTGTTGACAAAGTGGTGG
Source organism: uncultured Acidimicrobiaceae bacterium (assembly GCA_964648795.1). Classification (GTDB taxonomy): domain Bacteria; phylum Actinomycetota; class Acidimicrobiia; order Acidimicrobiales; family SZUA-35; genus JAHDDW01. The sequence continues at coordinate 52,244 of CAZYMB010000012.1, read as the reverse complement.
CCTTACCTCAGTGCCACCCGGCACCACAAGCTGCCCGTCCAGTTCTATCATCAGACTCGAGCCATCCTCTGAGGTTATAGCAGCAGAGCATGATCCACAGTACAAAAGATTAGATGAACCTTTGCGGTTTATCACGATCAGCCCATTGCCACGCTTGCGCAGAGCTTCGACAAGTTTGATAGATAGTAGTTTTGAGCCTCGTTCTTCTTGGACGCAAAGATCAAGAACTTCAACTTTGGGCCCAATACTTTTAGCATTGATTGCAGATACGCGAGCAACGGAGTCAACTCGATCGATAGTCGCCACAGCAGGGAAAGGACTCGCAAAAACTAGTGGCAAGTCGAGATTATCAGCTCGCTGTTGCAGAACTGTCGAAACATCCCAATGCGGAGAACGTCTCATCTTGTAGTGGCCAGAGTGAGAATCAAGCACTAAGAATGCGCTAGGTCTTACCAGGCTAGCTAGCGCTGCCTTAGCTGTCCCAACGATTGTGTCGCCCCGCAAACCTGCTGCCCAATCTGTTTCATAGTTAGAAGCAGAGACACCGTTTCGTCGCAAGACGCCAACAAGCCAATCAACCTCCGAAGGCGACTTAACAATGATGAGTGTCTGACCGGCCCTACCTAGCTCTATCGCCAGGTCCACCCCTGTGTCTGATGGTTCGGTAATCAGCTGAACGCTAGTGTTCGTCCTCACCGCTCGTGAAAGCTCTGCTGAACTGACTGGAAACGTTGCCCTCGCCCTAAACCTAGGATCCGACTTTATTATGCGATTCGGCGAAGCCGACGAAAGTACGGTTCTCATTGGCCCAACGAAACGACTCGAAATCCAACGAGCCAATTCTACAATCTCAGCAGATGGGCCAACCGAGTAAATATTCAAGATCGGCTTTAGATCGACGGGCGCTACCTGTGAATCGACTAGGTTGATCGAAGTGAGCCACCCCTTGACGACTCTGTTTCGTAGCCGTACCCGAACAATTGAACCAACACGGGCTGACTCGACTAACTGATCCGGCATCAGGTAGTCAAGCTCTCTTGCATATCCAGAGACATCAATCAGAACTCGGCACGCCACTCCGCTGATGGTCCTGTCTAGTTTTGAGCCTGATGATGGTGGCTCGAACAGTTGTCCTTGGGTCACGCCTATAAGTCTAGAACAGCTGCGAGTTCAGATGCTTTAGTTGTTTGCTCCCAAGTGAAGGAGTTACCGGCAGGCCTTCCAAAATGGCCATAGGCAGCTGTTTCAGAATAGATTGGCCTGAGTAAATCAAGCTGATCGATAATTGCACCTGGGCGTAAATCGAATACTTGGCTAACTGCTTCATTAATCTTAGAAGGGTCGACAGTTTCGGTTCCGAATGCATCAACCATCACCGAGACAGGTTTAGCCACACCTATTGCATAAGCAAGCTGAATTTCACAGCGCTGCGCTGCACCTGCTGCGACAACATTTTTAGCAACCCACCGAGCAGCATAGGTTGCTGAGCGGTCGACCTTAGACGGATCTTTCCCAGAGAATGCACCGCCACCATGGCGTGCTGACCCACCATAAGTGTCGACAATGACTTTTCGACCAGTAAGTCCGGCATCACCGACTGGTCCTCCAATAACGAAACGCCCTGTGGGGTTGATGAGTAGCCTAATGTCTTCACTGAACCAGTCTTCACCGAGAGTCGGTTTGATGACTAGTTCTGTAAGGTCTGTCGCAATTTCTAAAGCTTCTGGCGAGTCGTCGTGTTGGGAAGAGACTAGAACAGTATCCACACGAACTGGCTTGTCGTCTTCGTACTCAAACGTAACCTGTGTCTTGCCATCTGGTCTTAAATAATCGATTTCGCCGCTTTTACGAACCTCAGCAAGTTTCTCGGCCAAGCGATGGGCTAGATGTATCGGCAGCGGCATTAGCTCTTCGGTATCAGTGCAGGCATAACCAAACATAATTCCTTGGTCGCCGGCCCCTAATTCATCATATGGGTCACCGGTTCCGCCGCCATCTCGAATCTCGATGGCTTTATCCACACCTTGAGCAATATCAGGTGACTGCTCGTCTAAGGTCACCATCACTCCACAGGTTGACCCGTCAAACCCCAGTACTGGATCGTTATAGCCAACCTTACTAATCGTCTGACGAACAACTTTTGCTATATCGACATAAGCAGCGGTGGAAACTTCGCCCGACACGACCGCAAGACCAGTTGTCAGCAGCGTCTCGCATGCAACCCGACTCTGTGGATCTTGTTCGAGGAGCGCATCAAGCACTGCATCAGAGATTTGGTCGGCGAGTTTGTCTGGATGACCTTCGGTTACCGACTCTGATGTGAACTTGTAGCTATTCATATGCCCCTCTTAACGCTCCCGTACCGCTAGATCGACTAGCTTCGCAGCGGCAACCGTCTTTTTGGTTGGACCTAACTCTAGCGTCTTTCCATCTCTGTAGTAGACAATCAGAGTGTTTGTATCAACAGCAAAACCAGCATCTACTTTCAAGATATTGTTCACCGCTATCATGTCAACGTTCTTCGACTCTAACTTTTCGATGGCAACGCTTGCGTCATCAGAATCTTGCGCACTAAAACCGACAAACACCTGGTCGTCTCGCTTGTTCTTGCCGAACTCAGCGAGAATATCGATTGAACGCCTCCACTCAAGTCCATCAATACCAACAGACTTTCTCAGCTTATGTTCCGAAACAACTGGGACAAAGTCCGCAACTGCAGCGACTGAGAAAAATACATCAGCTGATTCGATATGACTGTCTAATTCTTGATGCATCTCGGCTGCAGTCTCAACATCAATTCGCTTCAAACCCAAAGGCAATGGCAGCTCTGATGTAGTCACGACCGTAACATCTGCTCCTCGGGCATATGCTGCTTTGGCTATCGCATGTCCTTGCAGGCCAGTGGAGCGGTTTGTGATATAGCGAACTGGGTCTATTGGTTCTCTGGTTGCTCCAGCGCTAACCAAAACTCTCAGCCCTGAAAGTTCCGTTGAATGTTCAATCACTGACTGCGCCTCCGCAACGGCGTCTTGCGGCTCGACTACTCTGCCAATCCCTACGTCGCCACCAGCCAGTTCTCCAACAGCGGGACCAACAACAGTTACGCCTCTTTGTTCTAACGTCAAAACATTCTGCTGGGTCGCTGATGCATTCCACATTTCGGTATGCATGGCAGGGCAGATAACTTTGGGAGCTTCGCTTGCCAACCAAGTTGCGGTCAATGGATCGGCGCTTCGTCCGACTGCCAAATCTGAAATAACTCGTGCCGTCGCCGGATAGATCATGATCAGGTCTGCGGCTTGACCTAGCTCGGTGTGTGGCGAAACTAGATCATGATTCCACATGTCAACAACAGGCGCCCGCGAAGACAGCGCTGCAAACGTTTTCACCCCAACCATCTCTGTTGCCGATGGCGTTAGTACTGTGGCAACTTCGTAGCCCGCTTTAATGAGTCCGCGACAAACCCCTACCGACTTGTAGGCAGCGATACCACCGCTGACCCCAAGAACTATCAAAGATTTATTTTTCGGCTTCACCTGCATCTTGCGCATCTTCGCCGTCTGCGTCAGCAACTGGTTCTTCTGACTTCTGTACCGGAATGATTTTCTCAGCCGCGATCTCTTCGAAAGCAATAGAGAGAGGCTTGCGAGCAACTGTGTTGACCTGCGGAGGAACCATTGTCCCTACCCCGTCTCCCAAAAGACCGTAATACGCATTGATCTCTCTAGCTCGACCTGCAGCTACTGTACAAAGACTGAATTTAGAATTGAGTTTGTCTACTAGCCCCTCAATTTCAGGGTGAATCATTGAATCGTGCTGATCTGCCATTATATGCCTCCGGTGCTTGCGCAATCCTAGCGCTTATTTAGCCCTGTTACGACTTTTGGGCCTTGGCTTCTTGGATTGCCTGCCACAACTGGGCCACCGTGTCCTCAAGCTCATTGTTTATTACTACTGTGGCCCCTAGTTCTACGCCTGCACTAATTTCCTCGGCAGATTTAGCTAGCCGCGCTTCTATCTTTTCAGGAGCGTCACCCCTCTTCGTAAGTCTCATGGTTTGCTCTTCAACAGACGGTGCTTGCAAGAACAGAAATAAGGCACCGGGGATCTTGGCGGTCACTTGGCGAGCTCCATCAACCTCGATCTCAAGAATTAGATCTGCAGATTGTTCCGGGTCAGGCAAAGGTGTCCCGTAGTAGTTACCCAAAAAGTTAGTGTGTTCCAAGAATCCGCCCTCGGCAATATGGGTTTCAAATTCGGCCTCGCTCACGAAATGGTAGGCGTCATGACTCTCGCCCTCTCTCCGATCACGAGTGGTCCAAGATCGACTCAACAATAAGTTGGGGTGAGTCTCGACTAGACGTGACACTACGGTTGACTTCCCTACACCACCGGGGCCCGAGATTACAATGACTAGCCCATCCTCAGCCATTGTATTTCTCCAGAACTAAAGCTCTCTGCTGATCAGACATGTCTAAGAGTTTAATACGCTCATCCAACCCATTGCTAGCCATAAAGCGACGGTTGTCGACTTTACGTGCCTCGGGGAGAGCGTCTAAACATTTGAGTAGTTTGCAGCTTGCTATGGAGTTATCTGTTTGCGCAGTCTCAAAAACCTGGGACAGCGGCAAACCTTTGCCAAGCTCATCGAAAAGTTCATCCCAGACACGAAGAAGTTGGCCTATCTGACCAAAGATTTCGTCAGTACTTTGAGCCATCGGCCTGTTCTACGATCTATAGGTCTGCGAATAGTTTCGCAGCAGCCGCCGCCGGATCATCGGCCAAAGTTACAGCACGACCGATCACCATAAGATCTGCGCCTTCATCAAGCGCCATGCGAGGAGTAACAGCCTTTGGTTGATCGTGCTGTTCTGACCCTTCGGCTCGAATGCCGGGAGTAACTCTGAGAGTGCGAGGAGCAAGCTCTCGTATGTCTTTTAAGTCTCTAGCAGAACAAACAATGCCAGCGCATCCAGATTCGACTGCTACACGCAGTCGGTTAGGAACAATATGCTCAGGAGCATCTGAGTCCGAGGTTAGTACTGTGATAGCAATAGCCTTTGGCAGCTCCAAGTCTGCACGGGTCGCACCTTCGACCAAACCTTCGACTCCCGCACGAAGCATTGCTTCGCCACCATGAGCGTGCATAGTTAAGTACTTGGCTCCTAAAGCACCGGCAACACGAGCCGCTTTGCCAACAGTTGTTGGAATGTCATGAAGCTTGAGATCTAAGAACACGTCGAAGTCTTTATCGACTAGTGCGCCAACGGCATCTGGCCCTGCAGCCGAGAACAGCTCCAAACCGACTTTGACGACCCCAAACCAAGGAGAAAGCTGCTTAGCTAAGCGCATTGCCTCTACAAGGTCATCTACGTCAAGTGCAAGTACCATTTTCGAACGTAATTCTGGTGATAAACCTGCTGCTGTTTCAGAACTCATTTACAATTTCCTTTTCTTCCAACCCGTAAAAGAGAATAGTCGCCTCGCCGAAGCTATGTGGGGCACATCGAAATAATCTAGGCCTATCCGCCAACGTGAATTGATTGCAGCGGACGGACGCTAAACGGCGTGACCTTTGACTCGATTAGGCCCTTAGCAAGCGATTCTGCACCAGAGATAGCTGTTAGTAGTGGTATCGAAGCGTCTCCAGCAGCGAGGCGAATATACGCCCCGTCAGCGCGGGCCCCACGACCGCGTGGTGTGTTAATAACAATTGCAATTTCGCCAGCTTCAATAAGCTCCAGAATTGTTCCCGAGTCTGAATCACTGAGTCTGTTAACAATCGTCTCTACAGATAGGCCCGCATCTTTGAGTGCTTTTGCAGTACCAGCAGTCGCCACCATCGTGTAGCCAAGCGAAATCAATTGTTTCGCTACCTCAACACCTCTAATTTTATCTCGATCTGCCAACGAAAGGAAGACCTTGCCGGCACTATCACCGGGGCTAGCCATTCCTGCAGCTAGCTGTGACTTGATGAACGCCAAGCCAGGATTCTCATCGATACCCATCACCTCACCGGTTGATTTCATTTCAGGTCCAAGCAGAGAGTCTGTTAGCGGGAACCGGTTAAAGGGCAATACAGCTTCTTTAATAGCAACGTATGAATGATCCGCAATTTCCAGAATTCCTTCTTTTCTAAGATCAACTAGCATTTCGCCAGCCATTACCCTTGATGCAACTTTGGCCAATGGAACTGATGTTGCCTTGGACACAAACGGAACCGTACGAGATGCTCTTGGGTTGGCTTCAATTACGAAGATCTCATCTTTGTCATCACTATGAGTAATAGCGAACTGGATATTAATGAGCCCAACTACATCTAAGGCGTCAGCAATTTGCTGAGCGTAAACCTTTAGCTGCTCTTGAGTCTGCGCACTAAGATTTTGCGGTGGCAACATACAAGCAGAGTCGCCGGAATGAATGCCGGCTTCCTCAACGTGTTCCATGATTCCGCCCACAATGAACTCACCAGATGAATCTCTGATTGCGTCAAAGTCAACTTCTATTGCCCCTTCAGCAAACTTATCTACCAAGACAGGACGATCAGCTGACAAGCCGCCCTCTCTGCCCAGGCTTCCTTCTACTTCCATTGCTTCCAATGCGCTGCGAAGTCCCTTTTCTGAATAGACAATCTCCATAGCTCTACCACCAAGTACATAACTGGGTCTCACTAAGGCTGGGTAGCCAACGCTATTGGCTACCTCAACTGCTTCTTCCGGAGAAGCCGCCGTGCTTCCAGCTGGTTGTGGGATACCAAGGCGTTCGCATAGTTGATTCCACTCATCTCGGTCTTCGGCCAAATCAATCGATGCTGCCGTAGTACCGAGAACAAGTTCTTCGGGCAATAAGCCAGCAAGCTTCAGCGGTGTCTGACCCCCGAGCGAGACAATAACTCCCTTGGGCTGTTCGGCTTCGATAATGTTGGTTACATCCTCAAGAGTAATTGGCTCGAAATAGAGTCGATCTGAAGTGTCATAGTCTGTAGACACGGTCTCTGGGTTGCAGTTGACCATAATTGTTTCATATCCAGCTTCCGAAAGCGCATAGCTTGCGTGCACACAACAATAGTCAAACTCGATGCCTTGCCCAATACGGTTCGGACCTGATCCTAAGATAATGACCTTAGGCTTGTCACTCACCGCTACTTCGTCCTCGTCTTCATAGGTCGAGTAGTAGTAAGGGGTGTTAGCTTCGAACTCACCACCACATGTATCGACGGTCTTGTAGGTGGGTTTCACACCCATACCGAGGCGCATTTTTCGAATCTCATCTTCTGAAACATCATGTAAATACCCAATTTGTGCATCAGAGAAACCAGCCTGCTTTGCAAGCTTCCAGTCAAGCTTTGTAGCAGCCCCTAAGTCCCACGACTCAATCTCGTTTCGTTTATCGACGATTGATTGCATTTGAGTCAAGAACCATGGGTCTATCTTAGTTGATTCAAATACCGTCTCAATGTCGATGCCCCGTCGCAAAGCTTCAGCTGTTGCAAAGATACGATCTGGTGTCCCGATTGAAATATCAGCTAAGAGCTGTTCGTCTGTGACGGAATCGAATCTTGATTCGCTCGTAGAACAGTTAAGGCCGGTATGGCCAGCCTCAAGAGAGCGACACGCTTTTTGAAGCGACTCAGAAAATGTTCTTCCGATTGCCATAACTTCGCCAACCGATTGCATTGCTGTTCCAAGGACCGCTGGAGTGCCAGGCAATTTCTCAAACGCCCACTTCGGTATCTTTGTGACCACATAGTCGATAACTGGTTCGAAACTCGCTGGAGTCTTCTTAGTTATGTCATTTGGAATTTCGTCCAAGGTGTAACCGACTGCCAACTTCGCTGCAATTTTGGCAATAGGAAAGCCCGTTGCCTTAGATGCCAACGCACTTGACCTAGAGACTCTTGGGTTCATCTCGATTACAACCCAACGACCTGACTCGGGATCGACTGCGAACTGCACATTTGAGCCACCTGTCTCGACACCGACTCGGCGCAAACATGCGAACGAAGCGTCACGCAACTGCTGATACTCGGTATCAGTTAACGTCTGAATCGGAGCGACCGTAATTGAATCACCGGTGTGGACGCCCATTGGATCTACGTTTTCGATTCCACAGATGATGACTTGGTTATCCGCTGAGTCACGCATGACTTCTAATTCGTACTCTTTCCAACCAGCGATTGATTCCTCAATCAAGATCTCCGAGATAGGACTTGCGGCCAGCCCGTTCTTCGCTATCTTGACGAACTCTTCGGAGGTTGTGGCAATGCCCGTTCCTTTACCGCCAAGGATGTAAGCAGGTCGCACGACTACTGGAAGACCTATTTCGGCGATAACTTGGTCGGCTTCTTCTGTTGTATGGGCAACGCCACTGCGTGGAACGTCTAGACCGATCTCAATCATTGCCTCTTTAAACTTTGAGCGATCTTCGGCTGTCTCGATTGCTTCAGCGTTCGCACCGATTAGTTCAACGTCATATTTGTCGAGCACACCTGCCTCAACTAGCTCCATGCTCAAATTCAGTGCAGTCTGACCACCCAATGTAGGTAGCAGTGCATCTGGGCGTTCAGTTTCGATAATTTTAGTAAGAATCTCAAGAGTCAGAGGCTCAACATAGGTGGCGTCAGCGAACGCTGGGTCGGTCATTATTGTTGCTGGGTTTGAGTTAGCTAGAACAACGCGGTAACCCTCTTGTTGCAAGACCTGGCATGCCTGGGTGCCCGAATAGTCGAACTCGCAAGCTTGACCGATAACGATCGGACCTGAGCCGATCACTAGGATTGTCTCTATATCAGTTCTTTTTGGCATAGTTATCCATCAATTCTCTAAATTCGGTGAATAGGTAGGTACTGTCGTTCGGCCCTGGATTGGCCTCAGGGTGGTGTTGCACGCTAAAGGCGTACTTGGCAGGAATAGCGATTCCCTGACATACCTGATCATTCAGGTTGATGTGAGTCACTTCGACTCCTTCGCCAAGTGTTGCAGGATCAACAGCAAAGTTATGATTTTGTGAAGTGATTTCTACTTCGCTGTTACCCATGTTCATGACTGGGTGGTTCGCCCCGTGATGCCCGAAACCTAGTTTTATGACCTCGGCTCCGATCGCTAGTGAGAGCAACTGATGACCTAGACAAATTCCAAATATTGGTACTTTGCCAACCAGATCTCTCACTGTGTGGATCGCGTAAGTTACCACTGTTGGATCGCCGGGGCCGTTTGACAAGAACACGCCATTTGGGTTGTGAGCCAATACTTCTGCAGCGGTAGTGCTTGCTGGCAAGACAGTGACGGTTCCAAGCTCGGCTAACTGGTCTAGGATCGATTGCTTTATTCCGAAGTCAAGAGCCACAATGTTACGTTCACCAGAACCAACCACATATGGTTCTTTAGTCGTTACCTGGGCGACTAAATCTACGCCGTCGGTTCCTAGTTCAGTTTCAGCTGCCCCAACAAGAGTTTGCTCGTCAAAGGCATCGAGGGGTCCAAAGGCTCCTGGCATGGCTCCAGTGTCACGAATCTGCTTTGTTAGCTTTCTTGTATCGACACCGCTGAGGCACCCAAGATTACGTTCTGCTAGAAACTCAGGCAGAGTTTGTTCGCTGGACCAGTTTGATGCAGTCTGACTAACATCACGGGCAATCATTCCACGCACAGCCGTCATCTTCGATTCACTAGCGTCGGTTGAAATGCCGTAGTTCCCAATATGCGGATATGTGAAAGAAACAATTTGACCTGCGTAGCTTGGGTCTGTCAACACTTCCTGATAGCCCGACATTGCCGTGTGAAAAACCACCTCGCCCGAAATAGGTTCGGCAATATCAGCCCCCAGATACTCCCCTTCGAAACGGGTGCCATCTGCAAGCACAAGTAAACCTTGTCTTCGTGAACTCATCTTTGAGCCTCTCCTTCTATTACAACTGCTTCGCCTTCGAATATGGTGTGTCTAACTTTTCCTGTTAACTCCATCTGATCAAACGGACAGTTACTCGACCGAGAAGCTGTGTTCGCTCCATCAACTGTCCATTTCTTTGTTGGATCAAATACTGTTAGGTTAGCTGGCTCTCCAGCAACCACTGGGCGGCCGTGGCGCTCAGATAAGCCAGCGAGCTCGGCCGGACGAATCGACATAAGATCGACTATTTCAACTGGGTCTAAACCGAGTTGAGTGTTTGCAAGACCAAAGGCTGTTTCTAGTCCTATCATTCCAGGAGGTGCCTGGTCGAATGGCATCTGTTTAGTATGAGACTCATGCGGAGCGTGATCTGTTGCTATCACGTCAATAGTGCCATCTGCTAGGCCTTCAATTATTGCAGCAACATCAGCATCTGTTCGCAGTGGCGGGTGCACCTTGAAAGTAGCGTCGTAATCTTTGCATGCTTCGTCGGTCAGAGTGAAGTGATGCGGGCAAGCATCGGCCGTTACTTTGATCTCTTGTGCTTTTGCTTGCCGTACGAGCTCTACACTGCCAGCAGTTGAAACGTTCATCATGTGTATTGGCATTCCGGTTAAGCGAGACAGAGCGATGTCTCGGGCCACCATTAGCTCTTCAGCTTCGGCGGGTTGTCCCCCTAGGCCGAGTTTGGTTGACCATTCACCTTCGTTCATTACTCCGCCTGCTGAAAGTCCTGATACTTCACAGTGCTGTGCAAAGAGTATGTCGGAGTCGCCAGCTGCTGCGATCCCCTTGGCATACTCAAGCGCCGTTCTCATGATTGAAGCATCTTGAACTGCGGTACCGCCATCGGTGAATAGGCGGACTCCGACATCATAGAGTTCGCCAATACCGGTAAGTTCATTTCCATCTCGTCCAACTGTTATGGCGGCTGAAGGCGAAATGTGGCACAGCCCATCTTTCGCCAGCGCCAACACATCCGCGACAACACTCGCAGAATCTATCGTTGGGTTTGTATTAGGCATAGCCACAACTGCTGTGTAGCCCCCAAGTGCAGCCGTTCGTGAACCGGTCTCGATTGTCTCGGCTGCTTCGCCGCCCGGCTCACGAAGATGAGCGTGCATATCAACGAAGCCTGGAGAAACACAGCAACCTTGAGCATCTAAGGTCTGATCACCAGACAGATCATCGCCAACTTCCACAATTTCGCCAGTACTGGAGTCAACAAGGATGTCAGCCATATGACTTGATCTCCCATCGACGATCTTTCCACCTTTGATTACTATTGTTCCCACGGCTAACCCTGCCCTTGTTCAGTTACCAGCTTCTCGACCTGTGACGCTGATGCTAGAAGTTTGAATATCACGGCCATCCTTGTTGGAATGCCGTTGCGTACCTGATTAGTTATGACGGACCGGCCATCATTGGTTACGTCTTCGTCCAGTTCGACACCGCGGTTAATTGGGCCTGGATGCATAATCAGGCAATCGTCTCGTAGTTTTGCCTGACGTTCAACCGATATGCCAAAGCGTTGTCGGTATTCTCGGAGTGACGGTAACAGAATCTTACCTTTGCGTTCTTTTTGGATTCGCAGCAGATACAAAACATCAATCTCACCAAGGACACTGTCGATATCCGGCACTAGTTTGATCGGCATCTTCTCAAAATGCGGTGGGATCATTGTCGCAGGCCCAGTTGCTAGAACCTCAGCACCGAGTTTGGCAAACGCTGCGATTGATGATCTTGCGACACGCTGATCTAAGTCACCGCAGAATGCAACACGCTTACCCTCAAGCGACCCAAGGTTTCGCTCAGCGAGTTCCTTGCCGGCTGTGTAAACGTCTAAGAGCCCTTGAGTGGGGTGCGAGTGAGTGCCATCTCCAGCGGAGATGACACCGGCATCGGTCCATCTTGATACCTGTGCTGGGACACCCGAAGAAGCGTGGCGCACGATGAATAGGTCTGGCTCCATCGCTGAGATTGTTTCGACAGTATCTTTGAGCGACTCGCCCTTATTAGTACTTGAAGAGCTCGCCGCGAAATTCATGGTTCCAGCAGAGAGAGACTTAGCAGCAAGTTCAAAACTCATTTTGGTTCTGGTCGAGTTCTCGAAGAAACCGAGAACAACATTCTTGCCTCGAAGTGCAGAGACTACTGGGACATCTCGATCCAGAACCTCATCAAAGATCGCAGTCAAGCGCATTAACTCTTCTAGTTCTAGCCGACTCAGGTCGTCAATTGATAGTAGGTGCTTCATCGAAGTGTCTCCCCCAGTTCGACGCCCGCAAGTGATGCATTGACAGCCTCACCTAAGCGGGTCGGTAAATTCTTGCCAACATAGTCTGGGCGAATTGGTAGCTCTCGGTGCCCTCTATCGATCATGACTGCGAGTTGAATCGTCTTTGGTCGCCCTGCGTCTATGAGTGCGTCCATTGCCGAACGAATTGTTCTGCCCGTAAAGAGCACATCATCTACTAACACGACGTGTCTGTGTCCAATGTCAAATGTTATCTCTGTGACTGCTTCAGGCAGAATCGGTCGAATGTTAATGTCGTCACGATAAAGGGCGACATCGAGCTTGCCTGTTGGGACAATCTTCTCATCTATCCGAGCGAGTGCTGATGCAATGGCTTCGGCAAATTCGACCCCACCGGTCTGTAATCCAACAACACAGACATCATCCAGGCCTTCGTTGTGCTCGATAATCTCATGAGCGATTCTTTTGATTGCTCTCTCAACCGCTGCTTGGTCCATAACTTGTGAATGGACATTAAAAAAGCCCCCATAGGGGGGCTTACCAGAGCGTTCGCGTTTAGCCATAGGCTTCTCCGTTCGTTCGAGCCTCTCTGGACTCAATTTACGACCTCGATAGATCGTACTTAAAGTCTTAAACAAAAGCAATTCTCACCAGCATTTGGCTTGTACAAGCGAGCTAGCCTAGGCTTAACTAAAGCAACCAGAAAGAATAGGCATGGGAGATACATTAGAGAACTTCTCACTACAAGTGTTACACAAAGACTCTGATATCACTTTGTCCAAAGTGGTCGTCGGCCCAATTGATAACAACGTATTCTTCGTAACCTGCGGGCAAACTGGCGAATCAGTTATGTTGGACGCTGCAGATGAGCACGAACTATTGCTACAACTCTGTGAGCAGACCCAAACCCGTCTTGTCCTAGAAACCCATGGTCATTGGGATCACATTGGAGCGTTGACCCAAGTTCGTGATGCCGGCTACGATGTCGGCGTTGGCGCCGGAGATACTTACCGGCTCCCAGGCTACGACTTTATTCTTGAGCACGAGACTCAGATAGAAGTTGGCAAACTCAAGATCGATCTAATTTCTACACCTGGACATACTGAAGGTTCCATTTGTTTCAAGGTTGTCGACAAGCCTTTCCTATTTACCGGCGACACTCTGTTCGAAGGTGGACCTGGAAGAACAGATATGCCAGGCGGTGACTTCAAGACAATTCTGACTTCTATCTCGGAGCGACTGTTTAAGTTTGACGATGACACGATCTGCTTCCCTGGTCATGGTGACGTGACAACTATTGGGGCGGAACAGAAAGACTTTCAAGCTTGGGTCGATAGAGGCTGGTAAAACTGTAATCAGTTAGCTGATTACAGTTACTGTGTAGCTGTAGCTCTCAAAACCTGTCGGAGTATCCACTCCTGAAACAGTCACCTCAAACTCAGTATCGACTCCACTAAGAGTGTCAAAGTCGATTTGGGGTTCCCAAACAATGACAGGCGGCGGCACCTGACTAATATCGGCTGTTCGGGCTACAACTTCTAACTCTACTGGTTCCCCATTAACGGTGACAGAAACATCTGCATTTGCGAACCCAGAGTCGTTCAAGCTAAACGACCACCTCGGATAGACGAGTTCTTCAGTGATGTAGCCTCGGGCAGGCCAGGCAACGAAGTCTTGTTCTTCGCGAATAGTTCCCCAGTCATCGAACACAAGATCATCAAAAACCCAGAGCACGTTAGAAGCAAAGCGATCACCGACTGCAGCAGTGTGGCCAACTCCCATTTCCCGTGTCGGAGGGTGCAATACTGTCAAGCGATGTCCAACAACATTGTTCGTTTCGCCAGGGTCTTCTATGTATCCATCGATTGCCGCTGGGCCAGTACGTCCCAAATACAGATTTGAGTTGGCCGCAGCTTCAGCTCCAAACTCGCTAAGACAGGCAAAGTCTGGGGTTGGCTCGTGGCTTAACTCGCCTTCCGCACTCATGGTTAAAGCCCCTGCTTGCGCCCTTTCGGAGAATTCAGGGTTCTCTATGACAATGGCAGGTACGCCGGCAAGCGCTCGGTAAAAGTTAACTCGACCAATTGTTTGTTCACGCAGCTCCTCCGAGCTTTGTCCGGCTTCGCATTGATCATGGCTGCCTGTCCAATCGAGATCTGCTTGTTCTAAATCTTCGGCGCTCTCAACCAAAGAAATTACTGCATCTCTGTCTTGGGTATCAACCCAAAGGTTTGAGTCTGAGAATGCTAACTGTGCTGGCGCTGGATCGGGTTGTACCAGAGTTGGCTCTTCTAAGGCTGTTGGGGGCAGGGCGAAACTGGTCAAGCTAAGAGCAATGCCCGAAAATGCCAAACGTAAAACCAACCTCACTAAAGTAAGATCGGCAGATTATAAGATTCTTAAAGTCCCCTCAAGGGCGTATCTAGGCTTCTAGCTCCGCTGTAATAGAAGCCAACAGGCCGTTTACGAACTTTGCTGATTCCTCTGTTGAATACGAGAAAGCCAATTTGGTAGCTTCTGAGAGAACAACTGCGTGCGGGGTCTCACCCATCTGTAGCTCTACTATGCCAAGCGAAAGAATGCCAAGATCGACTGCCGGGATACGTGACAGCGCCCAGCCATCGCTCAGGTTGGCTTCGATTAGTGATTCAACTTGGTCCGACTTCGATTCCAGTGACTTGAGCAAAGATCGGACGAATTCGTCTTCGCTTTCGATTTCTTCAAACATCTCGATTGGAGATGCATCTCTTATACCTGCTTGGTACAGAAACTCTAGCGCTGTAGCTCTACTCTCAGATCGAGAATTTTCGTTACTCATAATGAAACCCGTCTTAGGACTAGAACTTTAAACACGGGTCTGATATTCACCGGTGCGAGTGTCGACTTTAATCTTTGTGCCAACATCGATAAATAGTGGTACTTGCAGTACTAGTCCGGTTTCTAAAGTTGCAGGCTTTCTTGCCCCGGAAACTCGGTCTCCTTGGAGACCTGGTTCGGTCTCGGTGACAGTCAACTCAACCGAAGCAGGAAGGTCGACACCAATTAATTCTTCGCCATACATCATTAGCTTGGCACTCATTCCGTCCAAGAGGTATTTGCTGGCTTCACCGATCGAGTCAGAAGGTACAGTTAGCTGCTCAAAAGTCTCGTTATCCATGAATGTCAACCCAGTAGTGTCAGCGTAGAGAAATTGCATATCCTTTTTCTCAATGAAGGCATGCTCGACTTTTTCTCCAGCCCTGAAGGTCTTGTCCAAGACAGCCCCAGATCTAAGATTCTTTAGAGTCGTGCGAACAAAAGCTGGGCCTTTCCCTGGCTTAACATGTTGAAACTCGGTGATCTGGAAGAGACCTTCTGACATTTCTATGGCGACACCGTTCTTAAAATCGGCGGTACTGATTGTTCCCATGAGACTCCCTACGCCAAAGTGCTAACAATGGCCAGGGGCGAGTCTACCAAATAGACAACATAAAGTCTCTAGACCTCTGCGGTTGCCTCTTGTGTCACCGGACCAGAAATCATCGTTTCGAGAATGTCTCGGACCTTGCTCTTATCTTCCACAACCACCGGCTCTATCCCGTTTTCGCCGTCTAGAACGAATGTTAATCCTTCTAAAGCCTTCTTGTCTCGTTCCATGATCTTAAGCATTGCATCAGAATCAAAGTCGCCTCGCAGACGCTTATCAAATCCGTACTTTTCGGCAACTTCATAGTGCTCGGTTACTCGATCCGTGCCGATTCGCTCCATAGACCGCGCCAACTCAGCAGCAAAGATCAACCCCTTGATGACTGCAGTTCCGTGGTTACCTTCGAAGCCGCCGTATGTCTCAATAGCATGGGCCAAAGTATGTCCATAGTTAAGTACAGCCCGGAGTCCAGCCTCGCGTTCGTCATTTGAAACAACAAATGCTTTCATGCGAGCACTTACCGTTACTAACTCAGTGAGAGTTAGTTCATTAAATGGAGCGTCCAAGCCCGTAAAATCACAACCCGCTTTTACCAGTGTTGGCTTAAGTAACTCGTACTTTGCAACTTCCCCAACACCGTTTCGGAATTGGTCTGCAGGCAGAGTAGCTAGCGTAGATGTATCGCAGATCACTGCGAGTGGCTGCCAGAAAGCTCCAACTAGGTTCTTGCCTTCCGGAAGATTTACGCCACATTTACCACCAATTGCAGCGTCGACTTGACCTAGCAGAGTGGTAGGTACGTGTATTACTTCAATACCTCGGTGGTACGTTGCAGCTGCAAACCCGGCGACATCGGTAACGACACCACCGCCAAGTGAAATAACGACATCTTGTCTGGTTAGTCCTAGTTCCGAAAATTCAGAGCCCAACATCTCGATGGTCTTCATTTCCTTGGCAGATTCACCGTTCTCGATATTAATTCGAGTGGATTCAATATTCAGATCGAGGTCGAAGTCAATTCCTTCTTGAGAGATTATTACAGCCTTCTTGGCATCTTCTGGGATGTAGTCGCTAATCGAAGCCATAACTCCGTGCCCGATGACTATGTCGTAACCTTCATCACTGCCGAGGTCAACTCGCTCGATCATCTTTGGTCTCGTTCCAAGTTTGTCGGCCTCAGCTAGTTCTTGTGCCTTGGCTACAACCAGGTCACACGCTTCTTCAACTGATCTCCCGCCTACATCGACTCTGGCGTCCGCTGCTAGGAAATAGTACTTTAATCTCTGACGGCGTTGCTCAGCCAGACTCTCGGTCAGGGAACTAGTATCTAGGAGTGGTCTATCGGTGGCACCCTCTAGTCGGTTGGCCAAATCGTCGACGCCGCATTCCAACCAAATTACCGAAGCGTCGGCATCCAATATGTCACGATTCTTCGAAGACAATACTGCGCCACCGCCAGTAGAGATCATCTCGTATCCTGCTAACAGCGCAGATTCAAGTTGAGCAGTTTCTAGCGACCGGAACTTGTCTTCACCTTGTGACAGCAACTCATCTATTGATTTACCGGAGGCTTCAGTTAGTTGTACATCTAGGTCACAAAACGAGATGCCAAGCTTGGCTGCAATGGAGCGACCCAAAGTAGTCTTTCCAGAGCCGGATTGTCCAATTAGTACTAACGACTTCACGACAAGATTATAGTCACAGCACTACCCACGACTAGGGCAGGCCCAAAAGGAACCTCGGCCCTTCCTCTTTTCATAACTAGATTCCACAACATCCCACCAACCGCCCCTAATATGAGTGCGCCAAAAATTGCCCACAAGGTAACTCGGAGCGCATCAAACCATGTTGGCTGAACCCAACCAACTAAGGCTCCTAACGCAATACCAAGCTTTACATCGCCAAAGCCTAGGCCTTTTGGATATACAACGAACATCAGAAATAGGAAGCCCGAAAATACGCCAGCCCCAGTTGCAGCAGCGACCCAACCGAAATCACTGATCGTAAGAGTGAAGATACCAATGGCAATTGCGGTTGCAAAATTTAGTGGCCAAACAAGAACATTGGGAAGAAGGTGATGTTCAAAATCGATTACGACAAGAATTGCCAGTATCCATGAAGCTGCTACATAAACTCCAAGCTCTGGAGCTGCGACACCCAAAATCATCGAGACAGGTAGAGCTATCACCCAGATATCAGAAGCACGATAACGAAAATCAAAACGTGCGCCACAATGATTGCAGCTACTAAACCAACTAAAGAATGGAACCATCTGGGGCTGCGTTAGTTGAGTACCACAGTCGTTGCAACGAGCAGCTTTAGCAACACCTTCACGGTTAACTGTTCGATCTACAAAGATTCGAGCCAAGGGGGCTACGAACGCAGACGCTGCCACTACAACAATTATCAGACCTAATGACGCCATAACTGCCTCAGCGCCTCCATGTTTGTGTTAGCTATCGCCGCCGAGGTAGCGCTTGAGTAGGCCACCTCCAGCTTCTTCTTCGTCGCCAGTTTCTTCTTGCAGATTCGTAAACGCAGAAGGTTCGTCACCTTCAGCTGGGAAACCTGGGAACTGGCCGCCAGCATCTAGAATCGTCTCGTTTGATTCTGCCCCAATAGGTTCCAACTCATCCTCTAGGCCTGCTTCCAAATTGAATTCGAAAGCAGGTTCTGGGGCTTCAACAACCTGATCTGCTACTGGAGGTTGCAACTGGTCAAGTAAGTCTTGTTCACTTGTCTTGTCATCTACTTCTTCGACAGGAGCTTCTGAGTCCTCTAAAATTCCGAAGTCGGCATTCTCGCCAACTGAAGGCTCTGGGGTACCAAGATTGATTGGCGCTCCGATTAGGACAAGAGATCTTTCGGCTAGATTTTTAACTCGACGCGAGCCGCCAATCTCATCCAGAGATAGTTCATCACACACTCGAGAGACGTTACAGCCTGTACCGATTATGTTTAGAGTCGCCCACTCTTCACGATTAATTGTTACTTGGTCTTCTGGGAGATCTGCTGAAGGTGTAACGATGTGACTGAGGCTGGGAACTACTGCTTCTATCTCTCTCCAGTCCTCAAGTCTAGTTTTTGCTTCGCCCAGGACCTTGTTTAGGTCTTGAGGAGCTTCTGTTCCAGAAGTTGGTTCTGCGATGAATGAGAAGTTACCACTTTCGAAACGCAACAGTTCAAACATGTGGTCGATACTTGTCTGCTCTCCTGCAGCCTTGTCTGATGAGGCTCCGACTAACATGCCGTCATTGAACAACAATGCTCCAGCGCCACGTTCGCCGTTAACTTCGAGTCGACCAGTCTTTTCGCTGCCTGATAGAAGACCTAGGACTTCATCAAGTGAAAAATTTTCAAGTGAACCTTGCAACATTGAGGTACCTTTCAGAAATACTCTTAGTTCATAGAATCGGTAGCTATTAGCCCGACTTTAAATTAATTGCAGCATTTCTGGCCGCTAGCTGTGGTGAACTTATAGCTCTAGCGCAGAGCGCATTACCGCTATTGGAGCTGGTTTATTGGTCCAAGCCTCAATAGATAGGCATGCCTGGTGCAGTAACATCGAGCGACCGTCTATTGTCTTACAACCCAGTCTTCTAGCCGCTTCTAGTAGCGGCGTCTCAATGGGCTTGTAGACAATATCGACGACCAGCTGAGACGGCACCAATTTGCTGGCCGCTACTGGCAGTTCTGCTTCGCTCGGCCCACATTGCATTCCCACCGAGGTTGCATTAACGACAATATCTGCTTCACTCACGTCGCCATCAGAGATTATTCTCGCCAGCGGTGTAAGCTCAGCCGCTTTGCGTGCAGATTCCACGGTTCGGTTGAGGATCCCAATCTCGCTCACCTGGCTAAGCCCGAAAGCAAAAATAATTGACCTAGCTGCGGCGCCACTTCCCAAGACCACAACTCTTTTACCAACCACACCACCGAAGCTTTCTTCGATACCTCGTATAAGTCCACGTCCATCGGTTGAGTCGCCAACCAATTGACCATCGACAACGTGAACTGAGTTAACCCCGTCTAAGGCTTGTGCTGATGGTGTCAGTTTATCGACTAGTTTCGACACAAGCTGTTTGTGAGGTGTGGTGACGTTCACTCCTAGCCAGGCGCCGACTCTGACCTCTTCTAAAAAGTTCGGTACCTCAGCAGCAGTTAAGTCAATCGCTGTGTACTTAACATCTAACCCAAGCTCCTGGTAGGCAGCATTATGCATCGCTGGCGAAAGTGAATGACTAACTGGTGAACCTATTACTGCAGCCGAGAGCGACAATGGCTCGCCCTACTCGGCTTGTTGAGTTGCTAGAGCACTTCTAAACCGAGCTACAGCCCTATTATGCTCTTCCAGAGTCAGACTAAAGAAGTGGCTGCCATCTAGTGATTCATCAAGAACATAGAACTGCCAGTCACCTTCTGTTGGGTTCAGTGCAGCGTTAATAGCTCGACTACTAGGAGCTCCGATTGGGGTTGGTGGGATACGCCCACGGGTTACCTCACCGGCTTGACTACTCGTGTTATAGGGGTCATCCTCATTCTGAAGATCCACGTTAGTAATCACTGACCTGCCCGTTGAATATACAAGGGTCGCATCGATGTCGAGCCAAGCTTGATCTCTTAATCGATTGTGAATAACTCTTGAAACCATGCCAAAGTCCTCATCAACTTGGGCTTCAGCCTCGATCATCGAAGCAATGACGATAATCTCGTACTTACTGAGGCCGAACTCGGCTTCTGTGTTGGCTGCTCCTAGATTGTTTTCAAGAGAACTTTCCACAAACTCTCGGTGTAGGAATTGGATAATATCAGTTGCGCTCGAGTCTAAAAACACTTCGTGAGTGTCCGGATCCAGCAAGCCTTCCCAGCTCGTGTTTCCTTCAGGTCTAAATTCTGCAATAAGTTCTGGATCTTCTAGAGCTTCAAAAAAGTCTGCCTCACTAACGTCAGGAAGCTGTGCTGCAATCTTGGGAATGAAATCCTCTATAGTCTCCCCCTCGATGATCTGAATAGTGGCGGTTTCTTCAAGAGCTGGCCCCGCTCGAAAGACCTCTAATGCGTCATCTGCACTGATATTCGTATTGAACTGATATGTTCCCGCTTGGAAATTATCGAATGATCTAAACACTGTTGCCCAAAGCTGAAATGCTTGACCATTTGGAACCACTCCGGCATCAGCCAACTGGTTAGCAATTTCTCCAGGGATAGCTCCTTCGGGAACAACAATTTCGACGACTTCACCAGGAGGGCCGTCAGAGTTTATTTGACTTTGCCCCCAGCTCCATGCAGCAAATGCAACGATAGCGAGAAGCACAACGAGTATGCCAAGAGTAATCCAGATTCTACGACGGCGAACTGAGTCTGGGCGCAACGTTACGAACTCATCATCATTCAGCTCGACGTCTAGGTCAACTTCGGAGCCATCAAACTCGGTGACCGTCGAATAGCCATGTTCATCTACAGGTCGCTCTTCGGTCTCTTTCACTTCTCCAGTTTAAGCCCTAGGCGCCTCTGAAGCTGAGCAATGTAAATAACTCTTAATAATCAACAATCGATAAAGGCTTGGAGAATGATCGCTGCGGCGACCGAGTCGATTACTTCTTTGTGATCTCGAGCTTCGAGACCGCTTTCCGTCAGGCTTTTGTGCCCTTGAGCACTACTTAAACGCTCATCAACCAGTTCTACCGGTACAGCTACTACCTTGGCGAGAGCATTAGTTTCTGAACGAACCTTTTCTGTTTGCACCGAAGCTGAGCCATCTAGATTCAATGGCTCGCCCACCACAATCCCGGCAATCGTGTTTTCTTCAATGAGGTACTGGATCTCCTCAAATTCTTTTCTCCGGTCTCCGACGCGCTTGATCTTTGAATACGGTGTTGCGAGAACTTGAGCGTCGTCACTAATGGCCACACCAATTCGGGCATCACCTAAATCTAGCCCTAGAAGTCTTCCCGAGTTTGGGATCTCATTCATGACAAAAGTTTGGCGGCCAAATCTAGAGCTTCAGGGACACCATCTGGATTCTTACCGCCGGCCATCGCAAAGTCTTTGCCCTTTCCGCCGCCTCCCGAAATTGCCTTTGAACCATCGGCTATTAGCTCACCTGCATTCAAGTCACTATCGGGCGAAACTGCAGCAATTAAACATGCTCCGCCTCCCGATGGCTCTCCCGCAATCACCACCGCATTTAGCCCCTTTGAGCCAACTAGCTCTTTGGCAAGGTCACCGAGGTCGTTGCGTTCATAGCCATCAAGACGCTTAACGAGTTTCGAGTTTTGTGCCTCGGCAACTAGTTCGTTGGCTAACCCTGAGATCAACTTCGAGTTGAGCTGCTTTAACTCAGCTTTAAGTTGCGCCATCTCTCCAACTTGTTTGTCTAAACCTGTTTCTAAGTTCGCTGGGGCTACTTTAAGTTTTTCGGCCAGCGTCTCGACCCTGGCATTAGAACTTCTAATCAGTTCAATTGTTCCAGTTCCAGTAACAGCCTCTATGCGTCGCAGGTTTGAACCAATAGAACCTTCAGATGTCACCTTCATACAGCCAATGTCGCCTAGCGCATTCACGTGAGTTCCTCCACAGAACTCTAGAGATGGACCAGCTGTTAGAACTTTCACCCTGTCACCATATTTGTCTCCGAAGAACGCTATGGCTCCCATTTCTTCAGCTTCAGACTTTGAGACTTCAACGTGAGATGTTCCAACATTTTCAAGAACAGTAGAGTTGACCAAGTTTTCTATTTCGACTATTTGGTCCGGAGTTAATGCTTCGAAGTGGCTAAAGTCAAAACGAAGGCGGTCTGGACCAACCCATGAGCCTTGCTGCTGCACATGGTCACCGACGACTTTACGTAAAGCCCAGTGAAGAATATGAGTTCCTGTGTGATTACGTCTTATCGAATCTCGTCTTTCGACATCGATAGAAAGCGTGACTTTATCGCCTACTGAGATACCTAAGGAATCACCATCGTGGCTAACTAGGTGTCGAACAATTCCAGGAGCTGCGTAAACAGTATCGACAACTTGCAGGCTTGCGTTAGCTGCATCGATTGTTCCGGTATCACCAACCTGACCACCCGACTCGGCATAGAAAGGCGTCATATCAACAACTACTGAAAAGCGACCTTGCGAATCTGGACCGCTTACGAGTTGAACTTCACCTTGCACATCAACGAATGTTTCTCGACCCACAAAGTCAGTTTGTACGCCAGCTTCTACCAACTCGGCAACCAATGCTGCGTCATCAGCTGCTTGCGCTACTTTGCGGGCGCTCTTAGACTTTTCACGTTGTTGCGTCATCGCTGCAGCAAAGCCGTCCATATCGACAGTCTTATCGTTCTCGGCCAAAACCTCTGCGGTAACCTCGACTGGGAAGCCATAAGTATCGTGCAACATAAATGCTACGTCACCGCTTAGAACCTTCGACTCACCCATTTCATCCATCTTCTCGGCCAGGATCTTTGAACCAGATGCAAGAGTCTTTCGGAACTGTACTTCTTCGCGCTCAACAACAGAGCGAACGAGCTCGTGTGAGTCGTTCAACTCTGGGTAGCTGGGGCTCATGATCCGAACTGCAGCGTCAACCAAACTCGGGGTCACTACGTCCTCAACACCCAACAGGTAAGCAAAGCGTATTGCTCTTCGCATAATACGACGCAGGACGTAGCCTCGGTCTTCGTTTGAAGGTAAGACGCCATCGCTAATGAGAAATACCATTGTCCTGGCGTGTTCGGCCAGAACGCGTAGCGCTAGATCTGAGTCATCGGAGGTCCCCAGTTTATAGCCGGTTACTTCTTCAGCGCTAGCTATCAAGTCTGCCATCTCGTCGATTTCAAAGACTGAGTCTTTGCCTTGTAGAACTGACACTATGCGTTCGAGTCCTGCACCTGTATCGATTGACGGGCTAGGCAATGGCGTTGACTCTCCAGCCTCATCTGTCTCGAACTGCATAAAGACTAAGTTCCAGATCTCAATGAATCTGTCTTCTGCTCCATATGCCGGCCCTCCACCTTCACCGTATTCTGGTCCTTTATCCCAAAAAATCTCTGAGCAAGGCCCGTTTGGCCCTGTGTCAGCCATGCGCCACCAGTTGTCTTCATCAAGACGCTGTATTCGCTCCGGGGGAATCCCAACCTTCTCTGCCCAGATTGCGGCTGCTTCATCGTCACTCAAGTGAACGGTGACCCAAAGTCTCTCAGGATCAAGTCCGAGCTTTTGCGTCACAAACTCCCAAGCAAACTCAATAGCTTGCTCCTTGAAATAGTCACCAAAGCTGAAGTTGCCCATCATTTCAAAGAAAGTCAGATGACGGCTAGTTCTCCCGACCTCATCTAGATCGTTATGTTTTCCGCCGGCTCTTACACATTTTTGTACTGTGACTGCCCTATTGTGTTCGGGTTTAGACTCGCCTAAAAAGTACGGCTTGAACGGAACCATTCCGGAGTTGACGAACAGCAGTGTGTCGTCGTGAGGAATAAGGCTGGCTGAAGCAATCTGTGTGTGATCACTTTGCTCGAAAAATTCGACAAATAGTTCACGGACTTGCTGAGCTGTAAGTGGGCTAGGCATAGCGTACAGACTACAACCTTAGGCCAAGATTGTGGGGCTACTGCTGCTGTTGCTGCTGAGCCTGACGAACTTGGTCAAGATCGACGACGCTCGGATCAGAACTTGGTGCCTCTGCCGTGTTTTTCTTTACAGACTTTTGGTACTGAGAGAAGGACTTAAACACAGACTCTCGTCTGCCAGTTGCTGCATCGATTACTTTTTTGGCAGACCTTCCAGCAATAATTGCAGACCCGGCTGCTGCCTTTACCTTAGGGGGAAGTGAGTCGACAGAGCTAGCAATACTTGGCGGAAGTGTCTCTTGGAACTCTGCAGCCGCTTGTTGTGCCTGTTTCGAGGCCTTGGTTTTAAGGATTTTCTTTAGCACAAAGGTAACAAGACCCCATCTAATTAAGCGCTTAAAGAGTCGAACTAGCATTCCTTTAAACTACCTGATGTTGCGAAGAGTCTCCACTAAAGTCGCGACTTTGCAGGATGATTACTCAAATTTTCGGCACACCGGCCGATTTGGACCTTACTAACGAGTTACTCAAAAGCCCTTGGCCCCCATTGCGACTACAACTTGGTGGGCTAAAATGCTTAAAGGTGGAAAAGGCGGTGGAATCCTAAAATGCTAGATGCGCTTACGACCTTAGATCTGGTCGCCATAAATTCTCGCCAGTTATTTACATTTGCTTTAATCCTTTGGATACCTTTGTCACTAATCGTTGTCCTCAACCGTTACTTCCCAAGTGTGATTGGCATTGACCAGGATCAAGACTCTATCGATAGTCAAGTTACGCGTGAAGCACTGAACGACGACGATACAGACCAAGATGAGTTTGCTGTTGTCCAACTTGATGAGACAGCACCCAAGGCAGCCGTCCTGAATGAGACAGACACTATCGAACAACTTGACGTGGCTGAGTTCGACAACGACGAACAAGCTGCCGAAGAATCTGTTGAAACGAAACTGGTTGACGACACTGACTTTAACGATGAAGTTTCTGATACCGAAATCAACGAAGTGGACCCTGAGCTTGCGCAATGGTTCCCAGTTGAAGACTCAGAGGACGGAGACGTTGCATCCGGCGACACCGATGATAACACTGATGACGACACCGATAATCAAGACTCTTCAGATGACAATGACAGTGACGATTCAAGCGATGATGACTTAGAAGATTCGCAAGTCTTCTCTCTCGACTCGATCATGTCAGAGATGAACCTGCCATCAAAAGTTAAGCTTGCAGACGACGCCAGAGCAACGAAAGCAAAGGCCTACTCTTCGAGTGAATATGAGGCAGTAGATGTTGGTTCTAGGTTTGCTGACGAGCTAGAGCGACTGGGTTATGAGATCATTCCAAACGGACACTCTGAAGCTAAAGCTGTAAAGGGCGATATCGCATTAAAGATGACGATTACTCCTGAGAACTCAGAGCTAACTGACGGCGATGACCTGATCTATCCAGCAATCGACGAGGATGACGTAGTCGTCCAGATTTGGCTTGAAGAGTAGACACAGTTCCGTGCTAAGGTAAAAATATGCTTAGCAAACATGTCCACGGCGACCACATGGTGCATTCTCACCGTGACGTGTCAGGTGGGTCGGCTCGGGCCGCAGTCTTTGGAGTTTCTGACGGGCTTGTTTCCAACGCAGCTCTTATCATTGGTGTTGCGGGTGCTGCCAATGATGGCTCAACGGTTGTTGCAGCCGGGGTTGCCGGATTAATCGCTGGCGCATTCTCGATGGCGGCCGGTGAGTATGTTTCTGTTAAAGCCGAATCCGAGCTGGTAACACGAGAACTAGAAATCGAGCGCAAGTCGCTGGAGGAGAATCCTAAATCCGAGCTGGCTGAGTTAACCGCAATATATGAGAAACGTGGGCTCACCAAGTCTGAGGCACAGGTGTTGGCCACTGCAATTCACCGGGATCCAGAAATTGCTTTAGAGGTTCACGCCAGAGAAGAGCTCGGAGTCGATCCAGATTCAATAGGCGACCCGGGTGCTACGGCTATAACAAGTTTCATAGCGTTCACAGTCGGCGCAGTGATTCCCCTCGTGCCTTGGTTTTTCGCGTCGGGCAACATAACAATTATCATCTCTTTGCTACTGGCTATAGCTACCGCGGCCATAGTTGGAACTGCACTAGCCCATTTCACAGAGCGCCCAGCATTACCAACTGCGGCTAGACAAGTTCTTGTGGCCACCGCAGCTTGTGCCGTTACCTATTTTGTTGGCACCTGGATTGGCTAAGTTGCCGGCGGCAGAACTTTGATGCCGACTTCTTCGAGTACCGATGCTTCGATCTCACCAGGAGACCCGGTCATTGGATCAGCACCAGAAGATGGCTTAGGGAATGCAATTACTTCGCGGATGTTATCTTCACCAGCCAAGATTGCGGTGAGGCGATCGATTCCGTAAGCAAAACCACCGTGCGGGGGCGCTCCATATTTGAATGGATTTAGGAAGAACCCAAATTTAGATTCTGCTTCCTCATCCGAGATTCCTAGAAGACCAAATACTCGTTTTTGCAGCCCCGGGTCATGAATTCTGATACTGCCTGAGCCAAGTTCCCAACCATTTAGGACTAGGTCATAGGCGAGTGCCCGAACTTCAAGTGGGTCGGTTTCCATCTTGTCTAGATCTTCTGGATGAGGGTGACAGAATGGGTGGTGGCCGGGCGTTGGGTTACCCTTATCATCGGTTCCGACAAACATTGGGAAGTCCGTCACCCAAAGGTATTTGTATGGCCCCTCGTGAACAGGTGGCCTCCCTACCCTGTTGCGCACTTCACCAAGAACAGTACATGTCGTCAGCCAGGTATCGGCCACTATGAGGATGAGGTCACCTGGTGCTGCGTCAAGGGCACTCTTTAGATCGGCTGTCTCTTTTTCGGAGAAGAACTTAGCCACCGGGGAATCCAACGAGCCGTCTTCGGCAATCTTAATCCAAACAAGTCCCTTGGCTCCAAAGGATTTTGCTTCGTCAGTTAGACCGTCTAGCTTGTTGCGGCCGTAATCGGCTGCTTTTCCTTTGGCGTTTATACCCTTGATGCTAAATTTGTCGACACCTTCGCCGGCGAAAGCTTTAAATTCGGTTGAACCAAAGATTTCAGTCAGGTCGGTTAATTCAAAGCCGAAGCGGAGGTCAGGCTTATCGATACCGAAGCGGTTCATTGCTTCGTGCCAAGTTAAACGCTCGATCTCGCCTGGTCGTTCACCGAGAACTACCTCGGCTGCGTCAAGCACAGTTTTTTCGACAGCTGAAAGAACATCATCTACTTCAGCGAAGCTCATTTCCATGTCTAGCTGGCTGAATTCATACTGGCGGTCAGCTCGCAAATCTTCGTCTCGCAAACAGCGTGCAATCTGGAAGTACCGGTCGACTCCGGAAACCATTAGTAGCTGCTTATACAACTGCGGCGACTGTGGCAACGCATAGAAGTTGCCAGGCTTTTGTCTCGATGGCACTAAGAACTCTCTTGCACCTTCTGGCGTCGATGGCATCAACATTGGTGTTTCTACTTCGACAAACCCCTGGTCAACCATTGATGAACGAATAGCTGTATTGACTTGCGAACGGATACGTAAGTTCTTCTGCATACGACTACGTCGTAAATCCAGGTAACGGTGCTTTAACCGAACTGTTTCATCTACCTCTGCAGCATTGTCCCCTAACGGAAAGACCGGCGGCTCCGCAATAGATAGGACTTCAACACTGGTGTCAGTGATTTCGATTTCACCGGTTGATAACTCGGAGTTTATTGTGCCTTCTGGCCTTGCAGACACAGTCCCGGTGATACAGAGTACATATTCGCTTCGAACGTCAACGCTATTGTCCACTACGCACTGCACTAGACCCGAGTGGTCTCTTAGATCTACGAAAGCTAGATGTTCACCGTGTTCTCTGCGCCTGTTCACCCAGCCACACACTGTAACGGTCGACCCTAGGTCAGATTTTGTTATTTCACCACAAAGGTTCGTTCGAAGCATAGCCATCTAACCTAGCACCCCGAATCAGAGGGTGAAACTAATGTCCGGGCATGATCCTAGAAACGTCATAAACGCCATCTACCATGCGGACATTCTTCACCACAGACTCTAGATGAGATACGTCGGCGACCGAAAACTCGAATGCCAATGTGGTTATACGGTCGTCCATCTTTGAAAGCGAACTTGAGACTATCTCTACCTTTAAGTCTGCCAAGGTCCTAGACACATCGGCCAACAGGTCCGAGCTCGAATACGCCCTTATCGATATAGAGGCTACAAACCCTTCTTCTGTCGCTGCCGAGAGCCACTTAACGTCGATTAAGCGATCATTCTGACTTGATCTCAGCGAGTCAGCGTTGGCGCAGTCAGTTCTATGAACGCTAACTCCTCGTCCTCTGGTCACAAAGCCCATAATCTTGTCGTCCGGGACAGGATTACAACAACGCGACAGCCTTACGAGGACATCATCCAATCCATCGACCGAGACGACCGATGTATTTGCGTCGAATATCTTTCGTTTTGTTTTAGTCGGCGTGTCAGACTCTGGTAGCGGGTCGGACCCACGCAACAGTCGCGCTACAACAGCTTCGGCCGAAATTTGACGACTACCGACAGCGGCATAAAGTGCATCCGCATCTTCGTAATCCATGACTGAAGCAAGTTCAGCAATCGCTGCTTTAAGTGCACCGACTCTGTTAGTCGCTCCTTCTCGTTTAATTTCGGCTCGAACCTGGACTTCTCCGGCAGTAATAGCATCCTGCCTGTGCTCACGCGAGAACCATTGCCGAATCTTTGACGCTGCTCTATGCGACCTAACGACACCCAGCCAATCCTGAGAAGGTCCAGCATCTTGCACTTTGGATGTCAAAATTTCTATGGTCTCGCCGCTCGACAAAACAACCGACAGTGGCACTAGCTTTCCGTCTACCTTTGCGCCGACACATCTGTGCCCAACTTCGGTATGAATCGAATATGCAAAGTCGATTGGAGTCGCTCCTGCTGGCAGTGCCTTAACCTCACCAGCAGGGGTAAACACAAATACTTCTTCGGTGTCGAGGTCGATCTTTAGACTCTCTAGAAACTCGGTTGGATCTTCAACTTCTTTTTCCCAGTCAACGAGGCGGTTCAACCAGGGCAAATTCATTGTGTCGATGTCTGACGTGCCCTTATAGAGATAGTGCGCTGCGGCACCCGACTCCGCCATTTCGTGCATCTCATGGGTTCGTATCTGCACTTCCAGAGGTTTACCCTGCGGTCCAATAACTGTCGTATGCAGCGACTGGTAAAGGTTAAATTTGGGCATCGCAATATAGTCTTTGAAACGCCCCTGAATTGGCTTCCAAGTTGAGTGAAGCGAACCTAAGGCTGCGTAGCAGTCGTGAACTGAATCAACAACTATGCGAATGCCTACTAAGTCGTAGATGTCGTTGAACTCTTTGTCCTTTGAAAGCATCTTCGCATAAATCGAGTAGAGGTGTTTTTCACGACCGACGACTTCAGCTGAAATGTCCATCTCTTTAAGGCGGCTGTCAATCAGCTCTAAGACTTGGGTTAAGAAAAAGTCTCTCTCAGGTGCACGCTGGGCCACCATGTCCTCAATCTCAGCAAACCACCGAGGGTGGAGTGCAGCGAAAGAAAGATCTTCGATCTGTTGCTTAACTCGTTGCATTCCTAGGCGATTGGCAAGTGGAGCGTACAGCTCCAGCGACTCATGAGCTATTCGGTGCCGCTTCTCTTCTGGTAACGCCGCAATGGTTCTAAGGTTATGCAGCCGATCAGAGAGCTTCACTATCAAGACCCGCAAGTCCTGCGCCATGGCAACAATCATCTTGCGGAACGTAGCGGATTGTTGGGCTTCTCTGGAATCAAAGTTAATTCGATCAAGCTTTGTAACTCCGTCGACGATAGCAGCCACTTCTGACCCAAAGTCCCTCTCGATTTTCTCGAGTGTCACTGCAGTGTCTTCGACTGCGTCATGCAGCAAAGCTGCCGCAATACTTTGGTAATCCAACCCTAGCTTGGCCACTACCTTGGCTACAGCCAACGGGTGAGTTATGTATGGTTCACCTGAACGGCGTCGTTGACCCTCGTGAGCTTCGGCGGCTACGGCGTAGGCCTTTACAATGCAGTCTGCTTTTTCTTTGTGTTCTTCACCTTGGAAGCGTTTCAGTAATGGCTCGACGGCTCCAGCATCGAAGCGACGCTTTCTGCGCCAAGGAACTGTTCTTTCAACGGTAACCATCTACTAATAGATTATCGCTTTAATTGTGTCTGTGCTAAAGAGATTTCTAGTCGCACCTTCGTGCACTCAACGACCCTTGGTCTTGCGGCCTTTTGGAGCAATCATCCCAACCCCACCTTGTGAGGAGCTCTTCCTAGTGGCTTTTCTTCGTTCAGCTCTCTTCCGTTCAACTTCATCCTGAGCTTTTTCTGATGGCAGAACTTTTCGAAGCCAAACGAGAATGGGACTAGCGAAGAAGATTGATGAATACGTGCCGAGGATCAAGCCAATAAATAAGGCGAGTGAAAAGCCTGCAAGACTTGTCGCTCGAAGTACCAGACTGCCGACAACCAACATCGAAGCAACTGGCAGCACGGTAGTGATGGTCGTATTAATAGATCTGGCTACCACTTGGTTCATAGAGTGACTTACCAGTTTTCCGTACTCGTCGAAACTGACAAGCGGGCTAGATTCGTTCTCTTTGATCTTGTCGAACACAACTACGGTGTCATACAACGAGTAACCGAGAATCGTTAACAGAGCAATAACTGTCGACGGGCTGACTTCAAGTCCAGTCAATGAGTAAACGCCAGCTGTGATTATTAAGTCGTGGATAACGGCTGACAACGCAGCTAGTGCCATCTTTGCTTCTAGTGTCCAAGCTAAGTAACCGGCAACGACAATACCGAAGAAGACTAGTGCTCGAATGGCACTGTTAGTAATCTCATTACCCCAGGTTGGCCCAATTGAGTCTTGCCCAATCAGGTCACCATCGATTCCTGCAACCTCTGCCAAGGCTTCCCGGATTTCTCCCAAATTTGTGACATCGGTGGAAACCTGAACGTTGAACTCGTCGACACCTCCACCGCTTCCCCCAACTTCTTGAATTCTTGCTGTGTCTAGCTCAGGGGCTGCTGCACGAACGTCAGCGACACTCAGCGACGACTCTGCAGGAACACGCCAGATTGTGCCACCTTCAAAATCGATGCTGAGATTTAGCCCTCTAGTCGAGACCAAGATTACTGAAACGAGAACCAAGGCAAGAGAAACAGCAAGCGACTTTTTCCATTTCGCTTCGAAGTCAATATTTGCAGTACCTGAAAAGACTCGACCTATGCTTCTAACCACACTCACAAGATCACTCCTTCACTGTCGCCACGAGCGGGCCGTGACATCCCAACTAGCTTCGGATTGTTCTTAGCGAACTCTCTGCTTGCGAGCCAAATTAAAGCCGGTCTCATAAAGTACAACGAGATCACCAGGTCCAGAATGGTAGCGAGCCCAAGGTAAAGGGCAAAGCCTCTAACCGCTCCTACTGCCAAGAAATACAAAACGACGGCTGCGACCAAACTGACTACGTCAGCTTTAATAATGGTCGAGATAGATGTCTTATACGCTCGCTCTACAGAGGTCTCTACCTTCGTTCCTGTACGATATGCCTCTTTAACATTTTCGAAATAAACGATGTTGGAGTCAGTCGAGACACCAATAGAGACAATGAGACCAACCACACCAGCGAGGCTAAGTGCTAACCCTGCGCTCTCACCAAGGAACGCAATTATCGTCCATAGCAATAATGCCGAGAGAATGAGTCCACCAATGGCTACAAGGCCGGCAAGGCGATAATAGAAGAGCAAGTAGAGGGCCACTAGACCAAGACCTATCAACCCAGAAATCAAACCGGCGGTTAATACGTCGCCACCGATAGAGGCTGAAACTGTGCGTGTCTCTTGGGCTACAAGTTCAATTGGAAGCGCACCGAAGTTAAGGGCTTCTGCTGTTCGGCGGGCATCTTCTTCGGTGAATCCACCAGTGATCGTAATTTGATTGCGGCCAAAGTTTGGAGAGTTAATTGTCGGTGCCGAGATAATCTCGTTGTCGAGAACTGCAGCTAGCCGACCTCGAGCTTCTTGAGTTTGGGGGTCGATGCCAGATGCTGGGCAAACTGTTGCGTCTGCAGCAAAGCAAAGTGACGCAGCATTGTTGAATAGATCTATTCCTTCAGGTCCGGCTTTGAATACTGGTGCGACCAACCAATTGTTCGCATTAGCTATGTTGGCACTTGCACTCTCGAGGGCGTCCCCTTTAAAAAGGACCGGACCAAGACAAACTGGGCCAAGTGAGTCAAACAAGGTAACGAACTCGTCGTCCCCAACTTCGGCTGTTGTTGAAAGCTCTGTTGGACATTGCGCTGGGCCGCCAAACAAGACGTCGCCCTGGATTAAATCTTCAGGGTTCAAGATGCCGGCATCCAAGTCGTCGAGATCGAGACTGTCAAGATCTAAATCATCTAAGTCAAGGCTGTCAAAGTCTAAGTCATCGGGGTCCAGAACTAAGTCTTCGTCATCGAGGACGTCTGTGTCCTGGAGTCTAAATGCAACGTTTGTTGGGCCAGCCCCCAGAGAAAGCTCGGTGTCATCTGATTCATCGTCAGCTGGCTCTACCTCAACTGCCTCTTCAGCGTCATCGACAGAATCTTCGTCAGCTAGGTTTTCATCGGAAGTAATGTCGTCGCCTTCGTCCTCTGCGTCTTCCCCCACAGCGTCTTCGGTGTCTTCGCCTTCTCCGCTGTCTGGCTGCGGACCTATAACATCAGCATCGTCAGAGTGACTACCACCGGCACCACCTGCGGCGTTTTGGCCGAAGGTTCCAAAAGTTGGATCAAAAAAGACTGGCCTGAACACTAACTCTGCTGTTTGACTCAGCCGGTCAAGGGCATCTTGCTGGTCTGACACCACACCGGGTAATTCAACAACAATATTTTGCCCCTGAGCTCGAATCTCAGGTTCGGCGACACCGATTTGGTCGATACGTCCTCTAAGAATATTGATTGTTGTCTCAAGTTGTTCGTCCGATGCTTCTTCGGTTGGGGCCAAGACGACTGAAACGCCACCCTGCAGGTCGAGCCCTAGCAATGGCTCGTTGCCTCGGACAAAGGTATAGATAATGCCAAATAGCGCTACAGCGATGACTGTTAGGGCTGAATAGATATATTTACGCTGCATACCGCTGACCACACTAGCCGGTTACCGGCGATACGGCGTCGATTCTGTAATCAACTAAAGGCTATGAGATGATCGACGACTCAGGTTCTTTAAGCACCGACTGCACTGCTGACTTTGACACCTTAATTTCTAGGCCATCGGCGACCTCAAGCCACAACACATCTGGATCAACTGACGCCACAAAGCCATGAATTCCAGAGTTTAGGACTACTTCGTCTCCGACCTCTACTGATCCTTGCACCTGGTTGGCTTGTTTGGTGCGTCGAGCCTGGAAAAAGAAGACCAGCGCTAACATTCCGCCTAGGAAGATGAATGGGAAAACTTGTTCTAGAAACATATTTACCTTTAGTAGTTGTGACCCGTCACAGGTCGAGGTGTAGATGCATCAGTATAGACTAGAGACCTGACTAGTCGAAAATCGCGTAGGTTTCTTTGGTGAACTCATTGAATTCACCATTAAAGATTGCTTCTCGCATTCGAGCAACAAAATCAATGAGCCATGACAGGTTATGGAGCGTAATTATGCGCCCAGCTGTTGGTTCATTAACACTTAGCAAGTGCCGGATATAGGCCCTCGAATACCTAGAGGTCAAATCCACACCATTTAGCGGTTCGAAGTCAGGATCAATTGGTGTGTCATCCGTTGCGAACTTGGCGTTCTTTAGGTTGATGCGACCCGCTGATGTTAAGGCTGTTCCGTGTCTCGCAAGACGTGTAGGCAAAACACAGTCGAACATATCTATGCCGTTACGCACAGCTTCGACTAGGCCAATGGGGTCACCGAGTCCCATAAAGTAGCGTGGTTTATCGGCCGGAAGTTCTGCAACAGCTGCTCTAAGGGCTGGGATCATTTCGGGTCTTGACTCCCCTACGGACAACCCACCGACGGCATAACCGTCGAATGGAAGTCGTGCAGTTGCGGCAGCAGAACGTGCCCGCAACTCTAGGTTTGTGCCACCTTGGCATATCCCAAACAATGCTTGTGTCGCATGATTATGCGCATCAAGGCAACGTTGTGCCCAACGAAGCGTTGTGTCGACATCGGCTGAAAGACTTTCTGGTGTTGCAGGCAACGCAGAACAGATATCGAAAGCCATTGCTATGTCGGCACCAAGTTGCTGTTGGACCTCCATAGATATTTCTGGACTCATCTCAACATAAGAGCCGTCGTAAACTGACTTGAACGTAACAGAGTCGGGCCCGATCTTGGGACTGAGCGAGAACACTTGGTAACCGCCAGAGTCTGTGAGAATGTGGCCTGACCAATCCATAAATTCGTGTAGACCACCGAGTTTGGCGATTAACTCTGAGCCTGGGCGTTCCATCAGGTGATAGGTGTTCCCCAAAAGGATCTGTGGCTCAAGCCGCTCGATGTCGTCTGTATCGATCGTCTTGATCGAGCTTCTCGTCCCAACTGGCATAAACCTAGGGGTCGTTAGCTCCCCACGAGGACTAGTAATAGTTGTCGCCCGGGCATCACCGTCTTGGGCTTCTATCTTGACCGATATCTTGTTCACTAGGTAAGCCTATAGATTCCTCATTCAATGACGCAATCAAGCAACAGCGACCAGGTGAGCCCAAGCCTGGCCGAGGTCTAAGTGAAGGCTGTAGCTAGTTGCTTATGATGGCAGCAATAAGCTCGTCCATGGCTGTGAGAGAGGCGTGTGCTGCCCCGGGCTCACCGTTGACGATTAATGAAAAGATGGCGTCGCTTCCGTCAGCTGTTGTGGCCCAACCGGTCAGGGAACGCCCACCTATAATCGTGCCTGTCTTGGCTTGCACTCGACCGGATGCGCTACCACCGAACCGATTTGCCAACGTGCCTGAGACGCCACCGACTGGCAGTTGTGAGCGAAGCAACTCGCCTTCGGGGGTATCGTGCAACGCAATAAGCGCATCAGTGAAAGCTCGAGCCGATCGCCGGTTGTCGCGGCTCAAGCCCGATCCGTCATCAATATCGCCATCGACGCTTACGCAACTGGCTTCAAGCACGTTATTAATAGCGGCTGCGCCATTGGCCAAGGTTCCAACTTGTGCTTGGCGGCGGCCTATCTCCAGCAACAACAGGTCTGCGTGCTGATTGTCGCTAGAGAGCAACATTGTCTGTACAAGATCGCCGATTGGAGGAGACTCAATAGCCGTGATCGACTCTCCAGCTGCGGGAGCATCTGAGGCGATCTCTAGTGAATCGATGAGCACCCCTCGGTCACCGAGTAGTTCGATGATGAGGTCGCCGTTTACTTGGTCGGGGTTGGTGACCATTGCGTTGGATTGGGTCCACTGGTTATTGTCGATCATGAACGACGACAGCGGCCCTACATAGCTAGGGATCTGCCAGTCTTGCCAACCAGCTGCGCGCGGCGCTTGAGGAAACGCTGATACGTCGAGGATAAGCCGTTCGAAAGAAGTGTTGGTGACAGCAACCACATCGAGGGCATCACGGATTTGACTAAGCGAGATCGAAGGGTCAGCCGCTGCACGAATCACCAGGTCTGTGCCGACCCGCTCGAACGAGGTTGTAAGACGCTCGTCAAGATCGAAGGTATTGTTCGCTGCGATCGCAACAAGGATTTTTTGATTCGATGCTGGCTCCAGTTGCAAATCCGGCTGGTGTACGGCGACCTCACCAAGACCCTCTACCCAAACTGACAAACCAACCTCAACATCAGCGAAGCCAGGGTGTGCCAGGGCTTCTGCAATCCGATCAGACAGAGCAGTCGCCTCCGGAGACGTTGACTGAGTGATCCGCTGAGGAGTCGAGCAGATGGGACCCTGCGGCACCGTCGTCGTTGTGACTAGTTCTGGCTGATCAGCAACAACGGACTCAGACGCGACCGACGGAGCGGCAGTCGCCGAAGCTACACCGCAAGCCGATGCTATGAATGCCACACTGAGTAAGGGTGGCCAAAGCCGATTCCTCATGGATCCGTCCCAACGCCAAAATTTCTTACTAATTGCCGAAATTACCTGTTCGACAAATCATTGATTCCCTAATAAACCATCTGGATCGTCCGTCGATTCCGTTTCAAGAAAACCGCTGGCTAAATGAGCCCTAAGCATTAGTAGTTACAAACGCTCAAGCAGCATTGCGTCGCCCAGTGACAGCAGTCGGTAAGGGTCATCTGACTTGTAGTCCAAAGCGGTTCGGTAGACATCTTTCCAACGCTCACCTATGAGAGCGTCGACCATAACTAGTAATGACGATTTAGGTACATGAAAGTTTGTCATTAACCGATCCACAAACTGCCAATCAAAACCACGCTTAATGTAGAGCTCTGTATCTCCGCTCAGCTCACCTGTTGAACCGTAGGATTCAAGCGTTCTTACTACGGTTGTTCCAACTGCGGTGATTCGGCGACCTTCGGATTTTGCTCGGTGCAATGCCTCGCCCACAACAGCTGAGATATTGTAGCTCTCAGAATGCATGTCATGGCTTTCAATGTCCTCGGTGGCAATGGGCCTAAACGTTCCAATCCCGACTTCTAATTCAACTTCGTGTATCTCAACCCCAAGTTCTCGTAGATCCGTTAGCAACTTCTCAGTCAAGTGCAGGCCTGCAGTTGGAGCTGCTGCCGAACCAATTTGCTGGGCATAAACGGTTTGATATCTGCTCGGGTCTTCGAGAGTCTCTGTTATATAAGGCGGTAGTGGAACTTGGCCAAGCTCTTCTGCAGCATCAGCGTCAAGAACTTCTACAAAGCGGCTTTGGTCATCACCGCCGAGAACTCTCACTACTGGCTTGTCGGGTTCTTCCGGGACAACTAGTTCTGTGCCGTCCGCAACACGTTTAGAAGGCTTCACTAATGCACGCCATTGGTTCTCGCCAGTTTTCCCAACTGGACTCAGCAATAATATCTCTACCTTTCCGCCAGTTGGTTTCTCTAGAAATAGCCTGGCGTGACGCACCTTTGTGTTATTGAGTACGAGCACGTCTCCTGCGTTGAAATACACACAGAGATCTGAGACTCGCGTGTGGGTGAGCTCATCCCCAGCAGCAACCAGCAGTCTGGCTGAGTCTCGAGGCATTCTCGGGTATTGCGAAATGCGACTCTCAGGAAGTTCATAGTCGAAGTAATCTAGGCTTTGCCAATCACTCATAACTCTCGATGGTCCTCAATAAATTCGAACAAGATTCCGTTAATATCCTTGATAAAAAAGTAGCGCACTCCTGTTTTACCTTCCATTACCTCAACCTGCGTGGCAAGCCCTCGTTCTTCTACCCAAGTTTTGGTGTCTTCAATGTCTTCGACTTGCAGAGCGAAGTGCTTTGCGCCAATACGTGGTAAGTCTGTTGAAAGGGCAGATGCTGTTTCTGGCGCTTCTTGTTGATTCCTAAACCAGAAGAGCTCTAAGAAACTATCAGCTAGCTTTAGCTGGGCTATCTCAAAGTCTCCTTCGGGATCTTTGTAGCGATACTCAT
Source organism: uncultured Acidimicrobiaceae bacterium (assembly GCA_964648795.1). Lineage (GTDB taxonomy): Bacteria > Actinomycetota > Acidimicrobiia > Acidimicrobiales > SZUA-35 > JAHDDW01. The sequence continues at coordinate 14,512 of CAZYMB010000012.1, read as the reverse complement.
TATCTTTAAAACCAAACTGCGCGTAATAGTCAATTGACTCTTGCATTGATTTCACGCTTATCGCTGCGTGATGCATTCGAAACTTCATCATCCCACGCTCCTTAATGAGGCAAATTCTGTTAGCTTTCGAACAGTTTCGCTTCGTCTGATAAATCAATGTCAGCGTCGCTTACAGGTTTGCCGTCTGCCCTAACAGCTGGTTGGCGCAAGCCTAGGTGGTCCCAAGCAGCAGTCATTGCGACTCGTCCTCTGGGGGTACGCATTAGCAACCCTTGCTGAATCAAATATGGTTCGAGTACATCTTCGACTGTTTCGGTTGGCTCGCCGACACTGATCGCCAATGTTGACAGCCCAGCTGGGCCGCCACCAAAGCGTTCACACAAGTTGCGCAGTAGACGGTTGTCTACTCGGTCAAGCCCAAGGTTGTCGATACCGAACATTTCCAAACCTGCGGCTGCAGTCTTGGCATCAATTTCGCCTTCGGCTTTAACTTCAACATAGTCTCTGACTCTTTTGAGCAGCCTGTTCGCTATGCGTGGGGTTCCCCTTGATCGCATAGCTATCTCTGCTGCGCCGTCTTGCTTAATTAGAATGTCTAGAACTCCGGCAGCTCTTGTCACAATACTTTCAAGGTCAGCGGCCGAGTAATACTCAAGACGGAAAGCAAACCCAAAGCGGTCACGTAGCGGACCGGTTATTAAACCTGTCCTAGTTGTTGCTCCAACCAATGTAAATGGCTCAAGATCGAAACGTATAGACCGTGCAGCTGGGCCTTTGCCAAGCATTACATCTAACTGCAGGTCTTCCATTGCTGGGTACAGAACTTCTTCGACTGTTCTTGGAAGACGATGTATCTCATCAATAAATAGAACGTCTCCGGCTTCTAGTTTTGTGAGAATTGAAGCCAGGTCACCGGCTCTCTCTATTGCAGGACCAGACGTTATGTGCAAATGCGAGCCTAATTCTGCAGCAACAATTCCTGCGAGCGTTGTCTTACCTAATCCAGGAGGGCCTGCAAATAAAAGGTGGTCTGCTGGCTGGTTACGAGCTTTAGCGGCGTCGAGCATCACACCAAGGCGTTCTTTCAACTCAAGTTGACCAACGAACTCGTCCAATGTTTTCGGACGCAAGTTTGGATCATCTGATCCTGAAGCAGAACCGACATCATCGCTGTTCTCGTTGCGACTCGAGTTTTCTTGTCCCCTTCGCTGGTTACTCAGCCCAGCTTGTTCTGCTGGGTCGATTGGGTCAGGGCTTAGAATCTCTTCTCTTACCATTGCCTCAACCTCCCAATTGCTGCAAAGCCAACTTTAGTAGACGCCCTGAGTCTTGGCCATCTTGTTGCTCTGTAGCTTGCTTACGAATATCTGCCATAACGTTTCTAACTTCGGCACCTGAATAACCAAGGCTCGCTAGAGCTTCTCGAACATCAGCCAAAGATGCAGCCACGCCTGTCTCGGAACTACCACCTTCTGAAAGGTCTATATCAACGGCTCCAGAGCCAGCATCAATTACTGGGAGGACCAAAGATGACTTGAGCTCTACTAGTAAGCGCTGTGCAGTTTTCTTACCCACTCCGGGAACTTCACACAACGCGTCGATGTCGTCGGTTTCTAGAATTGCTGCTAGCTGTGACACATTGTGCGTTCCTAACACTGCCAGGCCTAGTGATGGCCCGACACCATGTGCGCTAATCAAACCTTTGAACGCAGCCTTTTCTTCCTGAGTGCTAAAACCAAAGAGCCGCTGGTCAGCTTCAGTGATGTGATGATAAATATGCAGAAGAGACTCCGCCGATGCATCTACTACCCCAACCTGTAACTGCTCGGCGGCTGTAGCTGTGGTTGTGACTTCGTAACCAACTCCGACTACTTCAACTACTACAGTGGCAGAGTTTTTTTCGAGGTTAAGGTCCCTTGAGGTTACGGTTCCTCGGAGTGTTGCAATCATGTGGTGGCCTTTGTTTCGTTCTTAGGTTTAGGTAAATCGTTAATTACTATGGCTTCTTCTTTAGGGTTAAGCGCCAGATATGTCAGAGCTATGGCGCAGGCGTCAGCAACGTCCGCCGGCTTTGGCGCTTCTGCTAAGTTGAGTAGCTTTGCCACCATGAATTGGATTTGTTCTTTGTCTGCAGCGCCATCGCCAGCGACAACAGACTTAATTTCCGTTGGCGAGTATTCAGCTACTCGGAGACCTCTTCGATAACTGAGCGCTTGGATAACTCCACAGGCTTGAACAACGCCGAGAGCAGTGTTCAGATTTTTCTGGAAGAAGATGCGCTCTATAGCCAAGGCGTCTGGCTGAAACTCCTTCAACAAGTCTTCGAAATCGTCGTGCAAGGTCGCCAAACGGCTAGGCGTACTATGGGTTTTCTCTGTCTTGATGAGTCCCATAGAGACAACTTGGCCTTTGCCACGTTTAGCTGAACGCATAAGGGCGTAGCCACAACGAGATAAACCTGGATCAACGCCTAAAACAAGCACATCTAGACACTAGTTGCTATGACAGACATCTGCTGTGATTGGCAGTTAAGCCAGTGTCTCGGCTATTTCATCTGAAATATCGGCATTTGATTGCACGTCTTGGACGTCTTCGTTGTCGTCTAACAGTTCCATAAGGTTCAAAAGGGTTTTGGCGTTGCCTGCGTCTTCTACTGGCACCAAGTTCTTGGGAACCATTGCTGTATCTGACTCGACAACTTTAATCTCGGCTGCTTCGAGTGCTGCACGAAGATCGTTTACATCTGTTGGTGCACAAGTTACTTGCCATACTTCTTCGAGGTCTTCTAAATCTTCGGCACCGTTGTCCATGCCGACCATCATTACTTCGTCTTCTTCGGCACTACGATCTACTTTGAGCAGACCTTTGCGTTCGAACTGCCAGCCGACTGCACCAGGCTCGGCCATAGATCCGCCGTTCTTAGAAAGCAGTGAGCGAACATCTGAGCTAGTTCGGTTCTTGTTATCGGTGAGTGACTCTATTAGTAGTGCAACTCCCCCAGGCCCATAGCCTTCGTAAGTGATTGGCTCGTAGTTGACACCTTCAAGCTCGCCGGTGCCTCGTTTAACTGCCCGTTCAATTGTGTCTAGTGGTACCGAATTATCTCGAGCCTTCTGAAACATGGTTCGAAGCGTCGGATTGGCTTCTGGGTCACCACCGCCTTGGCGAGCCGCTACTTCTACTTGTTTAATCAACTTTGCGAAGAGCTTGCCCCGCTTGGCGTCGGCAGCGCCCTTTTTGTGCTTGATTGTTGCCCATTTTGAATGTCCGGACATGTTTACCCACTAACTGTTTGAGATCTCCAGCATCACCAATCTAGGCCATTTCTACCGCTATCGCAGCTTTGAGCAGCACTCGTGAAGACTCAACGAGGATCTCTCACCCATTATTAACAAAACTTAACAATAAATCTGGAGCTAAATGGAATGTCGCACATGGGTACAAAGTTACTATCAGTATCTAGAAATCATATGAGGGCATTATGAATACAAATACAATCAGAACAGGCTCGAAAGCAGCCGCCAAATCAAAGCTAAAGATGGTGGCATTCGCTTTAGTCTTGGCAGTCTTTGCTGCATCTTGCGCAGCCGCTGAGACTGCTTCGCCTGACGGATCTGGCGGAATTTTAATTGAAGATACTTCCGCTTTCGATCTTCCAGTGACAGTCATTACAGCTAACTCCGTTAACGATGGTGTGACAACACTTAATGAACTTATCGATGGCGACAAGCCAGTTCTTCTTTGGTCATTTGCTGCTTGGTGCCCTAACTGCGCACGAGAGGCACCATTCATTGACGCATTCGCTGCCGCCAACCCAGATGTCCAAGTTATTGGTGTTGGGTCTCTAGATTCTGTAGAGAACTCTGTCGGGTTTATTCGTGGCACTGGCGTCCAAAACTCGGTCATGGTTTTCGCTGACGACAATGCCACCCTGTGGGGCGAACTTGGCTTTAGCGGACGAACAGAAAACTTAGTAGTTTCCCCAGATCTCACACAGCGATTCAGTCCAAATTTGGGTGGCTTCCGTGAGAACGAAGTTGTTCAGCAACTTGGAGCTTTCACTTAAAACATAGATCTAACGAAACCTTGTTAGGATTACTGGCGTCAGACCACCCCTCTCGGTCTGGCGCTAGTGAGGTTTTTGCGTGAGCAAAGTAAGTGTTATTGGATCAATGGAGTCCCAAGCTGGCAAGGCCGACGAAATGGAAGCCGTCTTAGTCAAGATGACTGACGTTGTCCGAGACCAGCCAGGTATCCATGTCTACTCATATCATCGAGATGACAATGACAAGTTCTGGTTCTTTGCGCTAATGGAAAGCGCTGAAGCTGCTCAAAACCACGCCAACGTTCCAGGCATGGAAGAAGTAATGGGCGAAGCTATGCAGCTAATGGCAGGCCCACCAGAGATGGTTACCTGCACCCCTGTCGCCGATATTGGGCTTAGCTAAGTCTTAGCTGTCAGGAACAACAAGTTGGTGCACAACAGTCGCCAGACGGTGACTGTTCTTTGACGAGCTCAAACCTTGGTACAGACTTGCCCTCGTGCTCTACGTTTTCGTTGAAGACTTCTAGCGAGCGCACAAACATTGGTCGCAGACTGAATTCTGCTTCTAGATCTGGGCAGTCATATTGTGGCCGGTAAAGAACTACCGCTTCTTCTGTTGCTTCATCGATAGCTACCTCGAAGGCATCATAGGTGTAGCCTTTGTAGTGTCGATAAACACCTGCTGTGAATTGTGGCATGCCAAGAGCTTAGACGACCCTAGAAGAAGCGGCCGAAAGTCTCTGAGATAAGGTCACTACGGTCGATATTACCGACATGGGTGATGTATTCGTCTTGCATCTTATATATAAAGATAAGAATCGCTATTGGAATCCGCCACTTCATAAACACTGCAGGAGCGTCGACTTTCTTAAAGAATAGAATTGTTGCATAAACCAAGAACAGTGGCTCTAAGAAGTTCGGGAACAAGAAGAACACAAACTCATCTGCGGTAATCAAGAAAATCGTTTGACCAATACTTCTTAGAACAAATAGTCCCACAATCCACTTAAAGATTGGCCAGTTTCCTTTTTTGGCCGCAATGACCATAAATACATAGGTCACCCAATCAGCGACTTTGTCTATTGGCTGGTATGTGGGGTCATCTAATCCAAGCGGGACCAGGAGGTCGCCGTCTACTGTGTCGAGAACAAAATTGGCCCAGCCACCAAAGAATGGAAAACGAATCAGTGTGAATGGCACCAAGAACTTGGCTGCGATAATTACGCCAATGGCAGCTTTGGCTCCGAAGCCAATTTGGCCTATATATTTTGCCGTTACCCGCATAGGTCTAGTCATCGACATATTTATGACCTTACTTTATGTACACTGCATAGCTGGCGAACCCGACTTGGCACGACGCCAAATTAGTGACAAACTGGTATAGGCATAATTACTGAGGTGGGGATAGTCCAATGGACCAAGAAAAGAAATTAGTTGTACTTCTAGGAGCCATAGTTGGGGTAGTCACCCTTAGCGTGATCGCTTTCGTGCTGTCTGGCGACAGCGGTGACGTAACAGTATCTGGAGAACCAACTGTCTCTTCAGAATCCGAAGATGAGGGTGCTTCCAAGACACAAACGCAAAGCACTTCTGAGGTTGAGTCAACGGAAGATACAAGCACAACGCTTGCACCCAACCTCTTGCAACCAGATGTGCCTGCGCAACAGCCAGCGGCCTCTGATGACCCTGAAACCGGCGAAGCTGCCCCAACTTCAGCGGCGGACACCGATGGGCGAATCCCTATCATCTTTGACACCGACGCCAACAACGAGATTGACGACCAGATTGCCCTTGCATATCTGCTACTCAATGGTGACACTTTCGAAGTTATTGGTGTCACTACCAATGACACTGGACGTGGCGGACCAATTGCCCGCCATACTCAAGAAGCTCAATATGTAGTCGATCTGGTCGGACTGACCGACTCCATCCCAGTCGTTGAAGGTGTAGATGCTGGCGGGACATTCGACAACCGCCGAGGCCAGGTCGCTGCCGGTGGATACCAAGGCCAAGCCGCAGTTGACTTCATAGTAGAAGAAGCCAAAAAGTACTCTCCAGACAACAAGCTAGTACTCGCTCCAGTTGGCAAGATCACGAACATTGCCTTGGCACTAGAAAAGGACCCGTCGATTGCGCCCAACATAAAGATTCTGGCGATTGCCGGCAATTACACAAACTCAGGCGCAGGATGTCCGCTAGGTCAAGACTGCGAAAGCAACTTGTTCCAAGGAGCTTCAGGGTTTAACGCCATTCTCGACTCGCCAGCCGAGTTCGAAATGTTCCCAGCGCTACCAGCTTCCGGTCAAGGTTCGGCCTCTATCACCGTCAGCGCCGGAGAGATTGCATCCAACTTAGGTGGCCAAGGCCCAACCGTTCCGGCGATCCCAAGCCCACGAGGACCGAGTTTCACTAACATCGGCGACTATATTGCGCTGCTGTTCAACGGAGCAAATGGAAAGCCAATCTATGACACTGCTCCAGTGGCGGCACTTATTGACCCATCGGTTGGCGATCGTATTGAGATTCCGGCGCCAAGCTATACCCGCGACGGACGTCGCTGGATTGAACGACCAAATAATGACCACTCTGTGGCTTACTGGGACTTCCTGGATACTGGCGCAATCAACCAAGACATCTTCGATTCATTCAAGAACCCTGTGGTGAGGCCTTAACCAATTCTGAGACCGCTAAAATCAGAGTCATGAATAATGTGCCCAAACCAATTGGCGATCCAGTTGTTAAGTTCTCAGGAAAGCTACTCGAAATTATTTCGCAGAAGGTTTCTATTGGCGACACGATAACTGAATTTGAGAATGCCAGACGCCCGCCAGGGACAAGAGTCATCTGCCTTGACGGCGACCATATTCTTGCGATGTCTGAGTACCGAATGGAAATTGACGAAATTGATCTTCGCATACCTGGTGGCAAGGTGTTCGATACGCTCGAAGAATACAGAGCAGCCCTGAACAGTGGTGAGGACATAGCAAAATTCGCACTAGAGGGTGCTGCCCGAGAACTCAAAGAAGAGACCGGCTACACAGCGATTAGCCTCAAGCCTCTAGCTGTAGCCAAATGCGGGGCAACAATCCAGTGGGATCTCCACTACTTCGTAGCCGAGGCCTCACGATCTGAAGCAGCAGAACAAGACTTAGGTGAAGGAGAGGCTATTCAAGCAAAATGGATGCCGATTCCCGAATTTATAGAGGCCATGCTCAACGGTACGGTCAAAGAAGATCGCAGCTTGGCGCAACTAGTCCGCTTTTTTTCTGACCGAATCTCACAACGTTAGGTTGAATAGCCATAGAGAGCCTCGCATTTAGACAGTAGCTATGTTGCGATTATGTAACAATGTCTTACTACTGAGCGGCCGGCACAGCCCAAGGATCTCGGCCTAAGCCAGCCCCTAACCTTGCTTTGGAACTAGGGCGAAATCTCACCAAATTAAGAGTAAGATTTCCTGTTGGCGGCTTAGCGAAAAGCCCCTCCGGAGTGGGCGTTGAGGGACTTGAACCCCCGACCCCCTCCTTGTAAGGGAGGTGCTCTAGCCAGCTGAGCTAAACGCCCGGAATGGATGAGTATAGCTCGATGACCAACCGTAATGATACATCCGGCTCATTTCTATGGAGAGCATGACCTAGGTCTAAATTGACCGCTCCAGGAGTCGATATTTTTACTATCAGGGAGTTTCTTCCGAGTTCCAAGCCAGGGTGATGTGGCAAGACTCATAGAAGGGGTTACTATGAGTGTGAGGGTAATTCAACAAGCAGGTACAAGCTTGGAGGAAACATGGCGGAAAAAGAGAATCTCATACTCACACCAGATCAAATTCTGTACAGAGTTTCAGCAGCAATGTTAGTTGCAGTAATGGTACTAGGTGGGTTGTTCATGATGTCCGGCGAGAACGCCGTTCCTCAAGAACCAGACATCCTAGCGGTCGACTCTTAAAGACCTAGCTAGCCGAGTCGGGCGAAGAGCTCCACTTTGGCTTCTTCAAATTCCTCATCAGTTAGATCACCTGACTGATGCCTTCGCGTTAATTCCTCAACAATTTGCAGCAGCTCATCTGGCGACGGTTCTCCCGCTCCCCCAACAAGTTGTTCGGTTGACTTCTCTCGCTGAGTAGCAGCCTCTTCAAATGGATCTGGTTGATTCTTGGCTGACTTTGCAGCAGCTCTTTCTTGAGCTTTCTCTTTTTTGGCTTTATCACGCTGCAGCTTTGCAAATGTTGAACGTTGCTTACCCATGGCTAGCACCTCGCTAGTAGAAGTCAGGTTGAATTGTCTCGAACCTCGATTAGCCGCCCAGGGCATCGAGAACAGCGGACCAATATGACCTCAGCTGCTAAGACATAGACAATTATAGCCTCGACAGTTCTTGATTTGAACTACAAGCCCTGAATTTGCATGTCACTACCAGATGAGACTGTTAAACCAGCGTTAATACCCCTTGAAAGGATTTAATTACCATTGTTGCGCCCGCTGCTTCCAGCTCTTCGGCTGGCACGGCGTGAGAGTAGCCGATTACTGATATTCCAGCATTCTTAGCGGTTTTCATGTCTGTTGTAGTGTCCCCCACAAATACAGTTTTCTCGGTGGTAGCCCCGAGAATTTGGATCATTCGGTTTAGCCCGTAGGGGTCAGGCTTACCGTCTTGTCCATCAGCAAGCACCTCAGTCAGAGTCAGCGTGTCCGAACCAAAGAACCGATCGAGTTCCAATTTGTTAATGACGCGATCTGTCTCTTCACGTTTAGCATTCGTTAGCAAGGCTAACTTATAGCCCTCTGCTTGGAGCCGTGTTAACGTTTCCTCGACCCCTGGCAATAGCGCCACATAGGTGTCGATTCCCTCCGTAATATACAACTGTCTTTTAGCCTCTGCCACAGAGACGCCGCTAGACAATCCGTAAACCTCTTGAAGTGTTGCGTCAATCTCAGGGTACGTTCGACCACGAATCTTGGTTCTGTGAAGTTCCGAATTAAACTCAAGACCGGATTCTTTAAACGCTCGCTTCCACGCCTCTCGATGTACATCTACACTCTGACCTGTCTCGGGGTCTACCCCATCGATAAGAGTGCCGTCCATATCAAAGATAATTGTTTCAAACTTCGTCATAACAAGGTTCAGCTTTATAAAGACTCCAGGGCCTTCGTCACCACGTCGCGCTCTTTGATAGCCGATGCCAGCTGGTCTCTAGTTTCTTGAACAAGTTCGGGCTTTGCCTTATTCACATAGTTTTCATTAGCTAGACGCTTCTCTAAATTAGCTATTTTAGATTCGAGCTCCTCTAGTGACTCCTGTAAGCGCTTCGCTTCTGCCTCGGGGTCGATATCGGCGGCATTGGTCGCAACAAAGAACTCGACGCCTTCGTAAACGAAAGCGCTTGCACCAGGGCCCACGTCATCGGCTGAAGCTACTTCTGCTACTCCAGCCAAGGTCTGAACCATTCCAGCAGAACCTTCTATATAACTCGCTGACTGTGGGCCACCCGATACGAACAGGTCTACTTTATCTTTTGGCTTGACGCCTCGTTGAGCTCTTACGTTACGAACTTGTTGAACTAATCCGAATGCCTGGTCGAAGGTCTTTACTAGCTCGCCGCCACCAAAGTCAGTGGTTACCTTAGGCCAAGCTGCGCCTGCCAAAATCTCATTGTCCACTAGTTCAAGGCCAGCAACTGTTCCGCACTGGATGTCTCGCACATGTGACCAAAGCTCTTCGGTTACAAATGGGCAGATCGGATGCAACATACGCATCACTGCGTTAATCACGGATGCCAACACAGCCTGCTGAGCTTTACTGTCATCAACGGTTGGCTTGATTGCTTCTAAATACACATCTGCCAAGTCACGCCATATGAAGTCATATGTCAGTTCTGCTATTCGAGCAAACTGGAAACCTTCATAGGCTTTGGCTAGCTCATCCAGCGTCAAGCTAAGACGTGACAGTATCCACTTATCTACAAACACTAAATCAGATTCAGCAACTGAGACAGGCTCGCCTGATCCATCAATTCTTGTCATGGAGAAACGAGTGGCATTCCAGACTTTGTTAACGAAGGCTCTACCAGCGTCGAACTTAGGTGACGAGTTGCGAGCCAGCGGTCGCTCATCTGTTGCTTCAACTTCACCGGAGGCTACACCATAGAGCGTCACCATTTCTTTGCTGGGGTCGCTTGGGCTCTTCTGTACTGGGGCCGCTACCTCGTAACCAGCAGACGTCGTAATGTACTCGGGATCGAACGATTCTCCAGTATGTGGGCAGATGACATCTACGGGCATACGTACGTCTTGAGTTTCAGTGGTCATCGCCACTAGCGCATAGCGCATAGCGTCCGCCCCATGAGAGTGAATAATGTCTCTCGGGTCAACGCCGTTACCCAGACTCTTAGACATCTTCTGGCCGTGCCCGTCTTGAACCATTGCGTGGATAAAGACATCGGTAAATGGAACTGGCGCACCATCGTCAGCACGGAAGTAGCGGTTGAACATAGTCATACGAGAAACCCATAAGGTGATAATTTCTCGTGCGGTCATAAGAACTGAAGTTGGATTGTAGCTTTCTAGAAGACCAACAGTTTCTGGATAGTTCTCTGGGTGTGGCCAACCCATTGTCGACATCGGCCACAGAGCTGCCGAGAACCATGTGTCTAGGACATCTGGGTCACGAACAAAGCCATCGACTTCTAGCTGTTTGATTAGTTCTGCTTCGCTGCCGCCGCCTAAGTCAGCGTCCAGAGTTTCTTGTGGCGGAATACAAACCGACTGTACGAGCTGATCCCCAACAACTGCTGATACATGCACGGTTCCGTCTTCTTTGACAACTGGGGCCTCGGCTACCTGGGCGCTTTCGTCCGTGATGTCTGTGGCCTTAGACCAAACAGGTATCTGGTGGCCCCACCATAGCTGACGAGAAATACACCAGTCACGAATGTTCTCGTGCCAGGTTTGGAAAGTCTTGGCGTAACGCTGCGGAGTGAAGGCTAGGTCGCCGTCGCCTGAGGCATCCGTTGTCTTGTGCTCTGGGGCTGGGTCGCTTTGTTGGTCAGCTTGTAGGGCCCTATTGGCTGAGCCTGATAATCGGTCATCGGTTACCTTTACGTACCACTGGTCGCTGAGCCATGGCTCAATTGGCACGTGCGAGCGATATGAGTGGCCAACCGAGTGCGAGTACGGCTTGGCTTGCTCTAACAAGCCTTGGGCTTCAAACCAGTCCGCAACAGCCTGGCGAGCAACTTCTCGGTCCATCCCTAAGAATTGGCGAGCAACATCGGTTACATCATTGCGTGTTTCAGCCCAGCCATAGGCGTCACTTACTGTTCCATCTGCTGCCAATACATTGACGACGTCTAGGCCATGGCGTTCACCAATTTCCCAGTCGTTCTGATCGTGAGCAGGAGTGACCTTCAAGAACCCACTAGCCATCTTGGCTTTGTTGTCAGATGACTCTGGGTCAGGAAGTACAACATAGTCGTCTTCAATAATTGGGATTAAGCGATCGACTATTGGGAGCACTACGTTTTGGCCTCGCAGCTTTTCAGCTCTTGGGTCTTGCGGGTTAATGGCAACTGCAGTATCGCCAAACATTGTCTCGGGTCGAGTAGTTGCAACCGTTACGTGTGTTGTGCCATCGTCTAGCGGATTCTCAAGCGGGTACTTCAAGTACCACATGTGGCCAGCGACTTCTTCCATCTCAACTTCGTCATCGGCTAAAGCTGTCTGAGTTGCCGGGTCCCAGTTAACTAGACGCTTACCTCGATAGATAAGGCCGTCTTTGAACAACGTGTAGAAAGCGTGACGTACTGAAACCGAACACATCTCGTCCATTGTGAAACGAATGCGATCCCAATCACATGACGCACCCATTGCTAGCAGCTGGTCGACAATAACTTGTTCGTACTCGTCTTTCCAAGCCTGGGTACGTTCAACGAAAGCTTCCCTCCCCATTTCTAGGCGTTTGATTCCCTCAGCTAGCAAACGTTTCTCGACGACTGTCTGTGTTGCAATACCAGCATGGTCTGTTCCGGGCATCCACAATGTCGGGTTGCCGAGCATTCGGTTATAGCGAACCACTACGTCTTGGAGGCTGTTGTTTAAGGCGTGACCGAGGTGAAGGGCCGCTGTCACGTTCGGCGGCGGAATTACGATCGAGAACGACGTATCTGGATCAGCTTCACTTGGCGCTGCAAAGACTCCAGAGGACTTCCAAAGCGCTGCTATCTGAGGTTCAGCCTCGGAGGGGACATAGGTCGTCGCTAACTGATCACTTTTAGACATCGCAACAGTCTAGCTTGCCCACACGGACTGCTACCCAACCTCAACGCAAGTATGTTCGCACGCCTTCGAAGCGTGACTTAGGCACACAGGAATCATTCCTGGTAATCGAGAGTCGATCCACTCCTGAGTAGAAAGCCCACTTCCGAAATAGCGTTATCGCTGTTGGCA
>CAZYMB010000012.1:0-1926 GCA_964648795.1 uncultured Acidimicrobiaceae bacterium | reverse complement strand
CGATCCACTCCTGAGTAGAAAGCCCACTTCCGAAATAGCGTTATCGCTGTTGGCAATAGTATCGCTGCTAGGTAGGTCCCTAAATCGACTGGACCCGCTAACACTAGCGCTACTAGAAGGAAGAGGAACTCGCCTGCCAAACGAGTTCTTAGTGTTGTCACGCCCAACTTCTCTGAAAGCGCAATGATAAGCGACTCTAGACTTGACCCGCCTACGTGTGATTCCACAAGCCACGAAATTGACAGCGTCTTTAAGACCAATGCGCCAGTAAATACTGATGCGATAACAAAGAACGTATCGGAGGTTGGTACGACGAAGGCGCCTAGATCTACCCCGAGTGATATGCCGAGAATTGCTATCGGAATCTGAAACGAAAGGTGGAAACCTACGCTGTGAGCAATGAGTAGGTAGATTGCTGCGACCGACAGTGTAACTACACCAGGTGTGATCCAAGCTGTCCCGATCAGGTCACTGATTGCGGCAATCATTGCGTCGTGTGGGCTTGCTCCCCAACCAATACCGAGAACTAAGCCTATGCCGAAGCCCAGAACTATGCCGGCAAGAAAGGTTTGAGAACTAAGACGCCAGCACATCTGATGGCATCGACAAGAACCTGAAAAACATTTAGCTCATTCTCCGAACTTTCACAAGTTTGAAACAGCCAACCCGGCTAGCTAGCCCGAACTGGCCTTATTCGTCTTTGCGGCCTTACCCCAAAAACCAGTACCCGGCTCCCAACCAATGCTTTTTGGGTGTGAGCGATTGAGAATGGCATAATGAAGGTCGCCACAAACGTGCCCCATCCAATTGGCCCACTGAGGGCAAAGACGATGACTAGTACAGTGGCCTCGTACATCAGGCGAGTCTTGAGTTCTGTCTGCCCAAACTTGTTTACTACGCCTAGTATCACTGCTTCTACTGGGCCACCGCCTACTCGACTGTGCTGCAGTACGGCCAGTGATAGCACCTTGAATATATATGAGCTGATAAAAAGGACGCTGGCTTCAATAAAGCTTGGGTTTTCGACGCCAAGAGCAAAGACGACCTCTAGGCCAAGGGTTGTGCCAAGGATGGCTATTGGTACGTGAAGCGTAAATTTGAACCCAAGGAAATAGGCAACAACAAAGTTTAAGATTGCTACTCCGGCCGAGATTAACCCAATGCTCACACCATCGCCAAGTACTGAGTCTTGGAGGCTAACCAGAAGCGCATCGAAAGATGCTGCACCCCAACCGCTAAAGATTACTAGACCCGCGCCAATGCCCAGCATTACGGCAGCAGCAAGAGTCTGTAAATGTAGACGCAGATCCATATAAGGGGCTTCGACACTATATGGAAAATGGTTAAGTGTTTTTTAGTGGGGGAGGCGGGACTTGAACCCACGACCGATCGATTATGAGTCGATTGCTCTAACCAACTGAGCTACTCCCCCAAGCAGTTGTCCAGTTTAGCGGGTGGACTTGGGGAACGGCGGAGCAAAGAAATACTGCCCGGAAGGCTATGACTTCGGCTTTCAAGCTAGCTAAGACACTCTTCTAGCAAAGCTGGGAACTGTGGCCCAATGTCGCTAACGCAGAAGTGGCCGTGGTCGGCAAACTCTTTGTAGTTTGCCAGAGGAACTTTATCTCGAATGATAAGCCCAGACTCCTGAACAGAAGCATGATCATTGCTTGATGCAAATATTGTTGTAGGTGTTCGCTGGGCGAGTTCTGAGTCTATTTCGAAATCAAAGAAGTCATCTACATCAGCGTAGACATCATTAATGTCCGGAGGGTTAATCCATGGAGCTACCAAAACACATTTGGCGGCTGAGACTTTGTTCTCACTCAACCAACGGGTCAGGAATCCTCCACCACAGCTGTGGCCAACTAACAGAGTGTCTGGCGTCACTTCGTAGCGTTCGAACTCGGTCTTCCAAGCGTCATA
>CAZYMB010000011.1:27151-70943 GCA_964648795.1 uncultured Acidimicrobiaceae bacterium | reverse complement strand
TTGCAGTTCTTGGGTTCTTACCACTGATATTGCTTGCACCATTCCTGCTTTGGCTTGGCTCGCTTAAACCCGATCATAAACCGTACTATTTACATAGCTTTGCCTGGGGAGCCGCTGTAGCTATAGTCGTGGCAGGAACTATTAACACTTCTTTAAGTTTTCTTTTCGGCGACATTGCCGGTGAATTTGTTCCGCTAGTTCTTAGCGCACCGATAAGTGAAGAGATAATGAAAGGCCTTGCCGTTGTCTACGCTGTGAAACGGTTCCGCTCAATCGATGCGCCGCTCGATGCAATGATTGCTGCCGGCTGGGCAGCTGCAGGTTTCACCGTAATCGAAAACATTGTATTTATTAGTCTTCCATTCGACATCTTTGATGCCGGATTCGCCACGGGTAATGCGACTGAATCTGCTCTAGGAATCGCCGTTATAAGGAACCTTACATTCTTTGTTCATACCGTGGCGACCGCCCCGATTGGCTATGCCATAGGTAAAGCTATATCAACAAACAAGCCGCTTATTAGCTCATGGTGGGGCTGGCTTCTAGCTATTGCAATACACGCCAGCTGGAATGGGGCTATCTGGTATCAGACAAATACGGCTACAACGCTCGAACCAACTGATGCTGTAGCGACCATTCTAGGAACTGTTCTTCTAGGATTTGCCGCTGCACTGATTACATACATAACTATTACTGTTTCTAGTCGCAGTATTGCTTTGAGCAACTTAAATCGAGGACTTAGCTGGCTGACTAACAACTACCGAATACCAACAGCTCTTGCGCCTTCATTTAGTAGCTGGGCGAACTTCAAGATACTCCAAGGAACATTACATAAGGATGAGCGACTCAAGGTCAACGAGATAGCGACAACACTTACTCGACTAGGCCAGATCCAAGAGCACTACCAAAAGGTTGGGCCACAGGTTCACCCTGATAGAGCAACCGAAGCCGAACTAGTAGCCCAGCTCAATGAAGCGCTTGCTAGTTCCGAAACCCAATCAGTTGTAGATACAAGCCCGTTATCAGAGCCGCAAATCGACCCAGTCGCTATCAGCAACGGACAACTAGCCCCCATGGTTTCTTACCACGGAAGCCATGGATCAATTAGTCGTGAGATATCGCCTCAAGAACATTCATTCGACCAGCACGCCACGCAGGGAATACAGCCGATATCAAACCAGCAATCATCGCCTGTACAACCAGGGCAATAATTCCAGGCCAAGGTATAGCGATAATTTGAACGATTTCTTCAGGCAACTCTGATGCAACAACTACGCCAACACCTAGCCCGAGAGCTACGCCAACCAGAGCCCCGAACACGGCAATGATTGCGCCTTCCCAACGGATGGTGCGACGTAATCTCGGGCGTGTTGTTCCTACAGCCCTCATGAGTCCTATTTCTCTGGTTCGCTCAAACACCGATAGCGACAATGCAATCGCAATAGATAAGAATGCGATACCGCCAGCTAGTAGAAGCAACATATTGATAATCAAAAGGACCTGATTGATTTGATCTGAGGCTTCTTGTGCTATTTCTTCTTTGTCTTGGACACGGTTAGTTGGGGCTTGATCATCTAGCAGAGCTGAAACATCAGCTTGGACAACCTCAGTAGCTATCTCAAGCTGTGTTGGTTCTGAATTCTGCTCCGAGAATTCTGCAAACGCCTCAGCACTTAGGCGAGACTCAAGGTCATCAGTAGTGAAGCTTGTGTCTGCCTCCAGCACAACAGAGCCAAATTGGTCGATTGCTGGGAATCTAGCAGCACCATCAACTTCTAAATCCCAAGATCGGAGCAACATAAATGGCTGCCCACCTCCAAGAAATTCATCAGTGAAAATACCGGCAACAGTGAATTCGATTAATGAGTCAGGTACAGCTACCGCAAAATAGCTGTCACCAACTTCGTAGCCAAATTCAGTTGCCACGTCCTCAGTGATGAACACAGGTTCTAGGCCTAGATCATCTTCCAATCCAGCATCTCGTTCGATAAACCCGAAGTCCACGTGAGTATCTAGAGTTTCACTTGCCAGCGCTGTTATTGCGCTTAGTTGAACATCGACTCCAAATTCTTCTTCTAGCTCTAGTAGAGCTTCGGGATCAGTGCCAGCTGCAAGTACTAAATCCTGTAGCCCGTCCACTGAAGATAATTGTTCTCCCACATCCATGTCACCAAGAGGGTGAACGTTAAATATGGTTGCACCACGCCAAGGCTGAGCAGAAGCAACACCATCCAACTCGGCAATCTGTGGAATCAGATCCTGAGAGAACCCAGCAGCCGAGATATCCATTGTGTCTGGGCTGATAAATAGATCAGCCCTAATCGCTGAACCTAGAGCCTCATTAACTGACTCCCTAATAGATTCACCAACAACACTAACTGTTGTAATGAGAGCAACACCAATCATCAAAGCTGTGGCTGTTGTGGCTGTTCGTTGAGGGTTTCTAGCCGCATTGAGTTTGCCGAGCTTGCCTGAAATACCGAATGAAGCCAATGCAGTTCGTATAACTAGATACCCAATTGGCGGAATTATTAGCAATGGAATACCTAGCAGGAGTAAAACCACCGCTCCGACACGACTTCCCACACCATGAGCGATAGGGCTCGCAAGCGCTGCACTCGCCTGGCTAGCACCAATTAGTACTATGAGAGCCCCTGCTCCTATTAGAGCAAACGTAGAAGCTGTTCCAAGATCGACAATAAGTGCCCCAACAAACAGGCCGATTGCAAAGAGAACTAATCCAAGCCCAAAGTACTTTTTGGTCGTAGCCGTATTCTTAATCAAGAAAACTGCCAAGCCGACAGCCGAGACTAAAGAACCCCCTAGATAAACCGGCCAGGTGTTCGCAATAATCGCGCCACCTAGGGACAGAATCGCAACCGCAAGTCCCGCAGCTGCGAGCGCGAAATTCGAGGAGTGCTCTTTTTCGGCAGTTGGGTTATCGCTCAAGCCATCAATCGGTGTCACTTGCCGTGCCTTATAAGACGGGATTAACGCAGCAAGTACAGTTACCAACACACCCACGAACAAAGCAACAACAACAGTTTGAACTGTTAACTCGAGAGGAATATCGCTTGGGAAGTTGGCTTGAGCCAAGCCGGAACGTAGAAGCCAAGCTAGTCCAAGGCCTGCAGGCAGACCGATGACTGTTGCCACAAGGCCCATGACCAACGCTTCACCCAGCATCATCCTTGTGATCTGCTTGCCGCTAGCGCCTATAGAGCGCAGCAGGCTGAGTTCTTTGATTCTCTGAGCCAGAGTGATACTAAACACATTGTAAATAACGAAAGAACTTACAAACAAGATTATGAATGCAAACACAATCAGTACTGTTGAAAATATCGTTGTGATCTCCCCAAAAGCACCTTGAGTTTCTTCTACCTTTTCTTCCTGAGTTAGAACTTCGAGGTTGCTACGGTCAGCGTCAATGGCTTCGGAAACGAGCTCAGCTAATTCTTCATTTGACTCAATCCCATCGCCTACGATCTGCACCGAGTCAAAGCCTTCAGAATCATTCACGAAATCCAAGGCTGCATCATCGGTAAACTGCAACAGTATCGCTCCTACGGCACGGTTCTCTTCCTCATCTCCGAAATTGAACGTTCCAACAAGAGTAAATTCTCTAACTCCGCGCTGACTTACAACGTCGTACTCTTGTCCAATTTCAAAGACTCCAGCTTCAAAACCATCAACGTCGATGACAAACTCATCATCAGCTTCTGGGGCACGGCCGTCAACAATAAAGTTCCTTGGTTCTGGTAGCTGGGCTTCCCAGTTACCACCAATATTCGGAGGACCACCACCCTGGGTTAGCAGCTCTTCGCCTTCGTCGTCTATCGCAACAATCCCGAAACCAACAATGTTTGGCTGCACAGCTTCCACGAAGTCCAGCGCTTCAAGTTCGTCCACGACTGAGACATCAACAGGTGGGGCATCAACATTTGGTCCGAGTGGCGAGACACTTCGCACTTCGACATCGAAGCCGCTCTCTATATCACCAGATAAACGGTCAAAGGTTTCAACCAGACCAGCAGAGAAAGTGAACACTGCTACTACTGCTGCTACGCCAACCATGACAGCTATGCCAGTCAATATGTAGCGGATTGGGCGAGATATCAGATTCTTATAAGCGAGACGAGCTAACACGATGCCGCCTATCTGCCGAGTGCACGAATTTTGTCGAGCACTGTGTCGGCTGTTGGATTCTGAATTCTATCCACGATGCGCCCATCAGCCAAGAACAGCACTTCGTCTGCATAGCTAGCTGCAGCTGCATCGTGAGTAACCATAACGATTGTTTGGTTTAGCTCATCAACAGCTGTCTTCATAAAGTTAAGAATCTCGTCGCCTGTTACAGAATCCAAGTTTCCTGTTGGCTCGTCAGCAAAGATAATGTCCGGCTGTGCCGCAAGTGCCCTCGCTACTGCAACGCGCTGTTGCTGGCCACCTGAAAGCTCCGATGGCTTGTGGTCCAGACGATCACCAAGATCTACTGCAGTTATAACTCGGTCAACCCAAGTCGAGTCCAGCACGTTTCCACCAAGCTTTGTTGGAAGGTCAATGTTTTCTCTAGCGGTCAGTGTTGGAAGAAGGTTAAAGGCTTGAAAGATGAAACCAACTTTGCCTCGACGCATCAGTGTTAGTTCTTTTTCACTCAAGCTACTCAAGTCGGAGTCACCGATCTTGATAGTCCCGCTTGTGAGGCTGTCTAGCCCTGCGAGAGTGTGCATTAGCGTTGACTTACCGGAACCAGATGGCCCCATCACAGCTGTGAAGCGTCCACGCTCAAAGTCAACAGATACATTATCCAAGGCCGTGACTTTCGTCTCACCCTTTCCATATATCTTTGTTGCATTAATGGCTTGAGCTGCAAACTTAGTCATAGTTGCACCTGAATTAGCATCGTTGGCTTGAGTATCAGTCATTATTACTCCCTCTACAGCCACTACCCTAGCAAAGCTATATCTGATAAGTTGCTAAAGGTGAAGTCGCTCCATGAGGCAGTCACGACCTCAAACGAACTGCTGCAAGCATGTCTTCCAATACGTCTTAAGCACGTAATTGCGAGCGGCGAACGGGCGCAAGTTCTGACTCACCTCTCACCAGGCAGACGAGAACTTGTTTGCATATCAGCCACACTTCATGACGTTGGGTACTCACCGGAAATCGCCGACGCCCGCTTTCATCCACTAGACGGGGCAAGGTTCTTACGCTCGCAAGGCTGGGGTGAAGACATTACCAATCTTGTTGCACACCATTCCTACTCAAGAATTGAAGCAGACCAATTCGGACTATTGGATGACCTCGAGTCAGAGTTTCCCTTTAACGCAGAACTACCACATGATGAGCTTTGCTTCTGCGATATGTCAACCGGACCCAGCGGTGAGTTTCTCACTATAGATGAGCGACTGGCTGACATTAGAGCCAGACACAAAGACAACGGACCTAAACTTATCGCTCTAGATGCTGCAGAGAACAAACTTCGTGAAAGTTATCAACGAGTCCAGCACCAACTAGGGTGCAGCCAGCAAGCCCTTCTCCACCAAGAAGGTTCCTAGTTCTTGAGCTGAGTCGAAAGTGTGCCCTACAAACCCTTGAGCTTCTGCTGCTTTAACGTTGGCAGATCGATCGTCAACAAAAATTGATCGCTTGGGGTCAATACCGAATCGACTAATTGCTTTCCTGTAAATTTCAGCTTCTGGTTTAACTACTTTTTCTTCACCTGAAACAATCACATCACTGAAGAAGTGCCCAAAGATTGGATAGAGGTTTAGTAGTCTTGGCCAGGTCTCAGCAGAGAAGTTAGTAATCCCGTAAACCTTGATCTCTGGGTTCTGCGCCCTGACCATGTTGGCTATGTCAAAGGTCCCCTCGAAGATACCGCCACACATCTCATCCCAGTCCGTCCACCAAGCCTCAATCAGCTGGTCGTACTTGCCGGGGTGTTCGGCCTTCTTTTCTTCGATTATTTGAGCGAAAGGAACCCCTGCGTCTGTTTGGGAATGCCAGTCCATACTGCAGACATTAAATAGGAAGGCATCACGCTCTACGTCGTCAGTTATTAGTTCTTCGTATAAATACTCTGGGTCCCAGTCAAGGAGGACTCCACCGACATCGAATACTAAAGAATTGATTGCACTTGAGCTCATGAGTGCCAAGTATAGAACTATAGAATTGAGACTAATGCCAGAAATCCCAGAAATACGAGCGCATGCAGAGCGTCTCGATTCTGCTGTCGGAGGGCTGACACTAAATGAATTCAAAGTTCATAAATTCCCTACGCTCAAAACCTATAGCCCGACCCCTGACGAGCTAGTCGGGTCAACTTGCAAAGCCGTTGCCTCTAGAGGCAAGCTCCTAGTCTTTGATTTCGACAAAGCTCACTTAGTTATCCACTTGATGCAAGGGGGCCGGCTCAAAATTGTAGAAAGCGACAAAGCCAAGAAAAGCCGCCCTGTCTTAGCTCACTTTAAATTCGGGGACCAAGAAGACCCCGGCCTACTATTCACTGAGGCCGGCAGCGAACGCAAGGCCGGCATTTGGTTAACATCGGAACCTGTTGAAGAACTAGCTCCGCTGGTAAAGCTAGGACCTGATGCTGACACAGTGGACTTGGAAACTTTCAGCTCAATTCTTGCAGAACAAAAAGGACGCATTCATGGCGTTCTTAGAACTCAGCAAGCTATTACCGGCCTGGGCCGCATGTTAACCAATGAAATCTTGCACAGAGCGGGCCTCTCCCCATTCGCTAATGTAAAGAAACTATCTAGCAAACAAGTCTCCAGTCTCTACAAAGCCATGCAAGAAACCGTTGCCCAGGCAACTGAGCACGAGCGAACCCTTGACGAAATCGGGTCCGCCAAAGACAGACCTAGCAAAGTGCACAACAGAATCGGCGAAACCTGTGCAAGCTGTGACTCAGACGAAGTGAGATCTGTTGAATACAATGCATATACAGTTGCTTACTGTGCCAGCTGCCAGACCGATGGCAAAGTCTTAGCCGACAACACAACTTCCAAGTTCTTAAAGTAATCCGGCTAGGGTTGAGACAATGACAGAGAACGATTACAAAGCACTTTCCGAGCTAGCCCAAGACATCGCACGGGAAGCCGGGCAGCTAGCCCTAGAGTACAAAGCGAAAGGTTTGACTCAGGTCGATACTAAATCATCTGATGTTGACATGGTGACCGAAGCCGACAAAGCCTGCGAAAAACTCATCGTAGAGCGATTAACCAAAGCTCGCCCGCAGGATGGCCTCAAAGGCGAAGAAGGCGCCAACAAGCCAACCGAAACCGGTATCACTTGGCACATTGATCCAATCGATGGCACAACTAACTATCTTTACGGGCTGCCGTTTTGTGTTTCAATGGGGGCCGCTATTGATGATGACCCAGTTGCAGGCGTCGTCTTTGCACCACTCGCAGATGAATTGTTTGCAGCCCACAAAGCTGGTGGCGCTACCCTAAACGGCAAGCTGCTTAGAGTTAACGACATTGATCGACTCGATCTATCTCTCGTTGCAACCGGCTTCTACTATGGGGCTGAAACTAGAATCAAACAGGCCGAACTCCTTAAAGGTGTGATTGGCCAAGTTAGAGATATCAGACGAGGTGGGGCCGCAGCCCTTGACCTCTGTTATCTAGCTGCAGGCCGAGTCGACGCCTACTTCGAACCCGGGCCAAACTCCTGGGACGTAGCCGCAGGTTTTCTAATCGCTGCAGAAGCTGGCGCTACCGTGGTCACTCCGTTTGAAGCCGATTGGGATCCTGCAACGCAGATTATTGCTGCCGCACCAGGAATCGCTACTGCATTTGCCGAACTTGTGGGCGAAGGCCCAGGCTTAGATTAAGCTCGACAATCAAGTTTCTGCAGAGCTGCTCTAGCGGTGATTCTCACCGAACCCAGCACCGATAAGTGTAGAAAAGATGTACCCTGACATATATGGCGGAAAACTTTGATACCAAATTCCTAACTTACCTACGCGAGATTGCAACTACAATCAGCAAAGCTGCAGGCGCACATGTGTTAAAGCTTCGAGACGAGGGATTCTCAATCGATTCCAAGGGCGAGAACGACTTTGTAACCCAAGCTGACACAGAAGCCGAAGCAATGGTTGTTGGCATGATCCAAGAGCTGAGTGGCGACGACAGTATTGTTGGCGAAGAAGGCGCAAACATTAAGGGCTCTAGTGATCTAACTTGGTATGTAGACCCGATTGATGGAACCATGAACTTTATCGAAGGTGGCCCCTTCGGTGTTTCTATCGCTGTCGCGAGCGGAGACCAATTACTAGCGGCAGCCATTTACCTCCCTGCCGAAGATCGCCTCTATAGCGCTGCTCTCGGTTTGGGCGCCACTAGAAACGGCAAACAAATTTCGGTCAAGCAAGGGTCTGTCAGCTTGAGTAAGTCAATTGTGGTGACTGGTCAACCATATGCCAAGAGCAAAGTAGAAGACCGAGTTCATCTCGAGTTAGCTAAGCGAACTATGGGTGTGCGGGTATCAGGTGCAGCTGTTGTCAACTTTACTTATGTAGCCGAAGGCTACTGCAATGGATACGCCCAACGAGGTCTAAAGAAATGGGATGTGGCTGCCGGAATGTTGATAGCTCAAGAAGCAGGGGCTGCAACCACAACACCATTTACAAATGACTGGCAGTCACGCGAGGATGAACCCGCTCAAGACCTAGTTATTGGACACCCCGACGTTGTCGAAGAGCTAGCTGAGTTTTGGACCAATGTACGAATCGGACCAAGGATGAAACAGGCAAAGATGGGCAAGAAGACCAAGACGGCTCCTCCGACATCACAAAGGCTTAACCCAATCGACCCGACACGTACTACTTTTGGGCTCTAGATCAACCCGAGCTCTGAAACAGTGTCTCGTTCCTGAACTAGCTCGGCAGCACTTGCATCTATCCGTTCACGGCTGAAGTCTCCGATTTCGAGACCTTGAACAATCTCATACTTGCCACCCTTGACCGTACAAGGGAAGCTGGAGATGATTCCTTCTGGAACATCGTAAGAACCATCTGATGGAACTGACATTGAAACCCAGTCACCGTCTGGTGTACCTAATGCCCAGTCATGCATGTGGTCTATCGCAGCCGATGCAGCCGATGCTGCAGACGATGCGCCTCGTGCTTTAATGATTGCGGCACCACGTTTAGCAACCGTCGGGATGAAATCGTTTTCTAGCCAGGCTTGGTCGCCAACTTTCTCGGCAGCGTTCTCACCATTAACTTCACAGTTAAACAAGTCTGGGTACTGTGTTGTTGAGTGGTTACCCCAGATAGTCATCTTGGTAATATCGTTAACGCTGACATCTAGCTTTGTAGCAAGCTGACCCTTGGCTCTGTTGTGGTCTAGTCGTGTCATTGCATTGAACTGTGAGATGTCCAAGTCTGGGGCTGCACTTTGAGCGATTAAAGCGTTCGTGTTTGCCGGGTTACCGACAACTAAAACCTTGACGTCTTTACTTGCCGAGTCGTTGAGTGCCTTACCTTGTGGTCCAAAGATTCCTCCGTTTGCTTCTAGGAGGTCTGCTCGCTCCATTCCATCCTTACGGGGCATGGCGCCAACTAGCAGTGCATAGTCTGCGTCGCCGAAAGCTACGTTTGCATCGTCGGACTTAACCATTCCAGCCAGAAGTGGGAATGCGCAATCGTCAAGCTCCATACCAACACCGTCTAGAGCGCCAAGTGCTGGCGTGATTTCTAGCATCTGCAAGATCACTGGCTGGTCGGGGCCGAGCATTGCACCTGATGCAATTCTGAACAATAGGCTGTAGCCGATCTGTCCTGCGGCTCCGGTTACTGCGACTCTTACTGGCGATTTTGACATTTAAAGTTCCTCTGAAATCTATTCAACTACTGGACGATCTTATCTAACCACAGCGCAGAAGAATAAATTCTTCCAGACAAAAAGAAAGGTGCCGTTGGAGCGACTGCAAACCAACGGCACCTATTCATGATCGAGCTCTGAGGATCCCGCCAGAACCTAGAGCATCGCCCTCCCAAGGGTAGAAGGTAATTGATGCTTGTTGACACTTATACACTCATATTTATCTAAGAAAGTCATAATTACCCTAACCAATCCCGCAGCACTCTCGATGACATAGTTTTACAGAGATGCAGTTAGACGTAATTAGTCGCTTTTGGGCCGTTGTGTGATTCATCTTCAATACCCACTCAACCC
The DNA here is from genome assembly GCA_964648795.1 of uncultured Acidimicrobiaceae bacterium. Classification (GTDB taxonomy): domain Bacteria; phylum Actinomycetota; class Acidimicrobiia; order Acidimicrobiales; family SZUA-35; genus JAHDDW01. The sequence continues at coordinate 60,747 of CAZYMB010000011.1, read as the reverse complement.
AGCTACGGAGAGACTAAAGTTTGTTACTTATGGCAAAGATTAAAGTAAAGAATCCAATTGTTGAACTAGATGGCGATGAGATGACTCGCATTATCTGGGAGCGAATCAGAGAACAGCTAATCCTCCCCTACCTAGACGTTGACCTTAAATACTTTGATCTGGGCATAGAGTCTCGAGACGAAACAGATGACCAGGTAACTGTTGATTCAGCTAACGCAATCAAGGAATACGGCGTCGGCGTTAAGTGTGCAACAATCACCCCTGACGAGGCTCGTGTCGAAGAGTTTGGGCTAAAAGAGATGTGGCGCTCCCCTAACGGGACTATTCGCAACATTTTGGGCGGAGTAATCTTTCGAGAGCCAATAACTATTTCTAATGTTCCTCGTCTTGTCTCCCACTGGAATCAGCCAATAATTGTTGGTCGACACGCTTTCGGTGACCAGTACAAAGCAACAGACTTTAAAGCTCCTGGTGCTGGAACTATAACGATGACCTATACGCCGGATAATGGTGATGAGCCAATAGAAATGGAAGTTGTTACGCTACCTGAAGGTGGTGGCGTGGGTATGGCCATGTACAACTTTAATGAGTCGATCAAAGACTTCGCTCGTGCCAGCTTAAACTACGGCTTACAGCGTGGATTGCCTGTATATCTATCTACCAAGAACACAATTCTGAAAGCTTACGATGGAGCTTTCAAAGACATCTTTGAAGAGATCTATCAGTCCGAGTTCAAGGCTGACTTTGACAAAGCTGGACTAACTTACGAACACCGCCTAATTGATGACATGGTTGCGGCAGCTCTGAAGTGGGAAGGCGGCTATGTTTGGGCCTGCAAGAACTACGATGGTGACGTTCAGTCAGATACCGTTGCTCAAGGTTTCGGCTCATTAGGGCTAATGACTTCGGTACTACTTACTCCAGACGGAAACACTGTTGAAGCTGAAGCTGCCCACGGAACAGTGACCCGCCACTACCGAAGACACCAAGCTGGCGAAGCTACATCAACAAACCCGATCGCTTCTATCTTTGCGTGGACTCGTAGCCTAAGCCACCGTGGCCGCATGGATGAAACTCCAGAAGTACAAGAGTTCGCCCAGAACTTAGAAGATGTAATCATCGAGACTGTCGAGTCAGGCAAGATGACCAAAGACCTGGCCCTACTAATTAGTAAAGATGCGCCATGGCAAACAACAGAAGAGTTCATGGACACTTTGGTTGCTAACCTACAAACGAAGATGGCCTAGCGGGATTGCTTCCGGTAGCTCTCCCAAGCTCCACCGATCGTTTCGGCAAACTCAGCTCTTTCGCGTACGACAAAATTTAGCACCCTAGCTGTGGGCAGCTTTAGTGAGTGTGGCATAGCGTCGGCAAAACTAACAGCCCGTCTACTTGTAGTCGATAGCTTGCTTTTTTCGCCTGGCCGTTCTGCGCCTGTAAATACTTCTTTGACAGGTCCCGCCCCACTGGCCACCCTCTTGAGGCGATACATTTTTTCAAGTGCGACAAGTTTTGCTCTATCCATCTTGTTAGGGAACTGCCCATTCACAATTAGGTAGCTTGTCAATAGAGAAATTATAAACTGAGCTGCATGCTCAGGAAATTCCTGGCCACGCAATCTCACTGCATATTGTAGGCGTTCGATTTGTTTGTCAAAGAACTCTCTGCCATCAGGAGTAAAGCCAAGATTCCTCACTCTTGTTCTGGTAACGATATCAGCCATCAACATCTTGCTAGAGAACAAACTGTTTAGGCTTGCAGCGAACTCTCGACGTTCGACCATCGTTGATGCAGACTCTAACTCATCAAACAGGGTATCGATCTGTGAACGTAGTTGATCATCGGCTTTTTTCAATCTCATATTTTGAGACCAAATCTCAACGTTATTAAGTGCCCTAGTAGCTCTGCGCAGGTCAGGGCTCGTGTTGGCAAATTCAACAACAATGGAGAGGTCACCCAGTTCAGGGTCAAGAAGATTCCATAGCGCTATGACACTTTCAGCGTAGCTGGCGTATCCATCGGGCGAGTACCGTGCCCCACTACCAGTGAATTCGATTTCTTTTACAAGCCGCAAGAATGTAGAGTCGTCCGCCATAAGTTAAGACTATCTGGGAGTATCAAATAAGCACCCGGATCAGGGCTCTAAAGAGACTGACGGGACACCAGAAATAAGTAAAAACGAGATTAGTACTGGCTAAGTTCGTTACACGGGTATTCTCTAGCTTAATGAACGATAATCCTGTAATTAAAGCTGTTGCATTCGATATGGACGGGCTCATGTTCGACACAGAAGACCTCTACACAGTAATAATAAAACGGTTTATTTCCAGCAAAGGGGCTACCTACGATCCAGCAATTAAAAACAAGGTTATGGGCATGCAAGCTCACAAAGCTGTTGCGCTAACGTTAGAGCACCACGGCCTCGAAATGGATGTAGACGAAGCGATTGCCGAGCAACATGAACTAATCAAGGACTACTTCCCTGCCAACATCCAAAAAATGCCAGGCTTAGATGAGTGCTTATCCGCTGTGGAATCGGCTGGCCTACCTAAGGCTTTAACTACTAGTTCTAATCTGGAGCACGTTGGCTATGGTTTCGACAAGTTCGAGCTGCATTCACGCTTCAACTTTAAGCTAACTGCCGAGAATGTGACTAACGGTAAACCAGATCCAGAGATCTACCTGAAAGCGGCTGACAACTTTGGGGTCGACCCAGCTAACATGTTAGTGCTCGAAGACAGCCCAGCCGGTATGGCAGCCGGAGTTGCCGCGGGAGCTGTAGTTGTGGGCATACCTAGTCTGGAAGTAGCCGACCAAGAATTCGAAGACGTCCACTTCTTGGCTGAGAGCCTGGCAGATGAACGCTTGCTAGAGCTCATTGCTACTGAGGCACAAGGGAACTCCCAGGCGTAGGTACTATAGGGGCCCAGAATGGCGAGGTTGCAGCAAAAATTGTGTGCCTTTGGTACGCTTTTAGTTAGTGGATTCGGCGGAAACTAGACTTGACCTTGAACTGCAACGTGCAGCAGTCATTGAGTTCTTTGTGTACTACCGTGACGGCTCCGAGTTTGTTGGAGCCCCGATATCGAAAACATGTTGTCTGTTTCAACCAAGACTTTAGAGAAATGGCTGTCAGTTTTTAGAGACAATGGCTATAAGCCAAGCGTAAAGCTCATTGAGGATAACAAAACCTGGGAAATCGCTGCAGATGACTTTTGCGACTTCATTACTTTCATCACAAAAGGGCTTGGGCAAACTTACTTTGTAGGCAGCAGTCAACAAGCCAACACTCCAGCAACTGAGCTTGTCACTTCGCTTCTAGAGCAGAAATTCATTTCGCTTGAGCGTTTTAGCAACAGTCTTGGAGTTAACTTTCAGAGTTTGTTTGAAAATCTTTGGCAGCTTCAGTTTCTACGAGGGTTAACCCTAACTCTGATGGAGATGAAATTGCTCGCATGTCAATCAACCAACTGCTCAAGTGGATCGTTATAGAAGCCAACCGGAGCTATGGAAACACCCCTCTTATCCCTAAACCACCCGGGCCTGATAGTGGACCTTCTCGGCAAGCCTCAAGATAGCCCCAAGAACTTCTCTAGACCTAGAGTTACTCCACCGTTGTCGTCAATGCCGCGCACTGCGAGAACAACGCCTGGCATAAAGCTTGACCGATCATAAGAGTCCTGGCGAAGCGTTAGCGTTTGCCCGAGTGTTCCCATAATTACTTCTTGGTGCCCAACCATGCCTGCCATTCGTACTGAGTGCACTGGCACCCCATTGATGTTTGAACCGCGAGAGGATGGCACGTTCTCAACTTCTGTTGGGTCTGGCGCCCAATCATCACTCGCTTCGCCAATAGCAGTTGCCAAATCCATAGCGGTACCGCTTGGTGTGTCTTTCTTGCCATTGTGGTGGAGTTCGATTACCTCACATGTTTCAAAGAACGGTGCCGAGATCTTAGACAAATGCTTTAACAACACAGCGCTGATTGAGAAGTTAGGCACGACGACACAGTTAGAAGAAGTGAACTGTGACTCAAGCTGGGCTAGTTCGGCCTCAGTAAACCCAGAGGTTCCAATAACCATATGAATGGCGTTTGCAGCGCAAAACTCGGCATTAGCTAAAGCAATTTCAAGGTGTGTAAAGTCAACAACTACGTCGCACTCGGCGTCGGTTAAAGCTGACAACTCACCAGAAACCACTACATCTGAGCCTTCAATACTTTCACCGGCGGTTGATGGGTCAATGGCAGCCGCCAACTCCATGCCATCTTCACCAATTATCGTTTCGCAGGTGATAGAACCCATACGGCCACCTGCTCCAATTACTCCAACTTTAATCATTGTTCTACCCTAGTTAAAAAAGAAGCTTGAGCTGACCATTAGGCCAACCCAAGCTTCTAAGTAATATACAAACCAGCTGAATTACCTCAGCTAGCCAAATTTAACCTTTGTTGCGGTTACGACGCTGAGGTTCTGGACCAAGGTCTCCGAAGTCTTCTAGAAAGCCATCATCAAATGACATTCTTGCAGAATCTCCCTTTGAATCCTTAGAGTCTGAACCAGAGCCAGAGTCACCGTCGTTAGAGCGAGACTCGTTACGTCCCCCACCGTCACGGTTTCCTCGTCCACGTCCACCCCCACCGTTGCGGTCTCCGCCACGGTCACGCTTTGGACCATCGTCTTTAGATGCGTAGTCAGTGGTGTCACCGGCCATCTTCAACGAGATCTTACCCTTAGGGTCAACGTCTTCAACAGTTACCTGAACTGCTTGTCCTAGTTCTAGAACGTCTTCAACCTTGTTGATTCGCTCGCCCTTACCAATCTTGGAAATGTGCAGTAGCCCATCTCGTCCTGGAAGGATCGATACGAAAGCACCAAACTTGGTGATGTTAACAACAGTACCGTCATAGTCAGCGCCAACTTCTGCAGTTGGAGGATCAAGAATCAACTCGATCTGACGCTTAGCTTCTTCTACCTCGACTGAGTCAGAAGATGCAACAGACACAATACCAACAGCTCCGTCATCGTCTACAGAGATGTCAGCGCCAGTGTCAGCAGAAATCTGGTTGATTACCTTGCCCTTTGGCCCGATAACCTCACCAATCTTGTCGATTGGAATCTCGAAGCTAACAATCTTTGGAGCGCCTTCTTTAACGTCGTCACGTGGAGCCGCAATAGCAGCTTGCATTGTGTCGAGAATCTTCAGACGAGCTTCCTTAGCTTGGCTTAGAGCCTGAGCTAGAACGTCAGCTGGGATACCGTCAATCTTAGTGTCGAGCTGAAGTGCTGTAACAAACTCTGAAGTACCGGCGACTTTAAAGTCCATGTCACCGAAAGCGTCTTCAGTTCCTAAGATGTCAGTCAAGGTTGTGTACTTTCCATCAGCGAATACAAGACCCATCGCAATACCGGCAACTGGCGCCTTGATTGGCACACCAGCGTCCATTAGAGACAAAGTAGAACCACAAACTGATGCCATAGATGACGAACCGTTTGAGGCCATAACTTCAGAAACCAAACGCAATGTGTATGGCCACTCTTCAAGTGTTGGGATAACTGGGACAAGTGCACGCTCTGCGAGCAGTCCGTGGCCGATCTCTCGACGCTTAGGTCCACGCATGAACCCAGTCTCGCCTGTAGAGAATGGTGGGAAGTTGTAGTGGTGGATGTAGCGCTTGCGGTCGACTGGATCGATACCGTCAAGAAGCTGGTCCATCTTCTTCATGCCTAATGTAAGAACGTTAAGAACCTGAGTTTCTCCACGCTTGAACAAACCAGAACCATGCACTCTTGGAAGAACGCTTACTTCTGCGGATAGTGGACGAATGTCTGCTGAACCACGACCGTCGATACGGAAGCCTTCAACAATTCGTGAACGAACAACATTCTTTGTTAGTGAACGTAGAGCTGAACTGTACTGCTTCTTAGCAAGATCTCGATCAGCTTCTGGAACGGCACCAACTAGTTTGTCCATTACGACTTCACGGTTAGCTGCTTCTGCGTTTTCTCTTTCAACCTTGTCAGAGATTTGCATCATTTCAACCAGCTTTGCTTCAGACTCTGCTGCAACTTGCGCGTACTGCTCGTCTGAGTAGTCAGCCTGGAATTCGAAGTCCATAGTTGGCTTACGCCCACCCATAGCTTCGACTAGCTTCATCTGGATAGCAATAGCTTCTTTGATGTAGATAGCTGCTTCGTCTAGAGCTTTAGCCAAAGTAGCTTCGTCTACCTTAGGAGCGCCGCCTTCTACGTTGCCCCATTGAGCTTCTGTTCCGCCAGCTTCAACCATCATTACGGCAACTTCGCCGTTTTCTAGCTGTCGGCCAGCAACCACAATCTCAAATGATGACTCTTGGCCTTCTTCGTAAGTTGGATGTGGTAGCCATTCTCCGTCTGTTGTATATGCAAGACGGACAGCGCCGATTGCGTCCTTAAATGGGATGTCAGAAACCATTAGCGCAGCAGATGCGGCGTTGATTGCTAGAACATCGTGTGGGTTTGTTACGTCTGTTGAAAGAACAGTAATAACAACCTGTGTTTCGTTTCGGTAACCGTCTGCGAACGATGGACGCAGTGGACGGTCAATTAGTCGAGCGGTAAGAGTTGCTTTGTCTGAAGCACGTCCCTCTCGACGCAAGAAACCGCCCGGGATTTTCCCGGCAGCGTATGCTCGTTCTTCGACATCTACCGTTAGTGGGAAAAAGTCAATTCCGTCACGCACAGAGTTAGCTGCAGTAGCCGTAGCTAATACTGAAGTTTCACCAACTGTCGCAATAACAGAACCACCGGCTTGAAGCGCAATTTTGCCTGCTTCTAGGTGCATTTCTGGTCCATCACCATTGGTGATAGAGCCCGAAGCTGAGTAAGAATCCATAACTGGATCTCCTTTATGTAATTATTTCGTAGCCAACGACTGGCTACCACCCACGACGTGGGTCTGGTTAGATCCCAGATTTAGCTCTCCCATAGTGACAGTCTTCACAACGAGTTAGATAAAACTGGTAGCTAACCAAAATCGTACGAACCTTTCGCACCCCTACAGGCTAGCAAGAGTTTTAGGTTTAGGGCTTTAGGGGGCGAGGATGTTTGCAATACATAGTTTGGCGGCCCCCGTATACGGCCCGATATACGCACTCAGATGCTTTTTTTTCGGAGAAAACACTATCAATACTGTCAGATTGAGACCTTACACGAGCTGGAACGCCTCCTAGCGGTAAGCCTTTCCTGGTCGCATTTCTTAATCCAGAAACATATATATGCGAGCCCATATTAGCAATGTAAACCTGGCCATCGTGTTCCCGAATTCTTACATTCAAGCTTGGGGACATCATTTCTTGAATTTCGTCTGGGAACTTACCTTCAGAATTAAACAAGTCTTTGATACTAAGACTTTGATCTATATCGACTTTGACTCCAGTGGAGTCTAAAAAAGTAATCTCTCTATCACGGGAGATTTTTAGACTGCAGATGCGTCGATCTGAGTCGTGAGAATCTGGGAACTCACCATAAAGCGACAAAGTTGTCGGCAACTGAGTCCACCTAAAATTTACTTCATGATTAGTTTTGACACGCCAGTTGTGTTCCGCCATAACTTAATTGTAGTCCTAAAAACAGAGCTACATGTAGCAGCTAGTTTCTTAGCCCAAGTTCTTTGATTAGGTTCCTGTAACGCTCTACATCAAGGTTTTTTAGGTAGTCGAGCATACGGCGACGCTTACCAACAAGCTTCAGGAGACCCACTCGAGAGTGGTGGTCTTTCTTATGGGTTTGCAGGTGATCTGTTAGATGCTTAACACGGTCGGTTAGCAAAGCTATTTGAACTTCTACCGAGCCAGTGTCAGTGTCTGACTTTGCGAACTTAGCAATTGTGTCTGCCTTTGGAGGCAAGTTAGCTGCGAGTTTTCCCATAATATTCTCCTACCGCACTTGGCGGGTTGGTCCTTGTGTCCAGCCACCGTGAGGGTATATCCCAATTGGCAGCCGTAATAGCCTAGCGGCGGGATTCGGCGCTTCCTACGAGTAAATACTACGAGGAACGTACAGTCTCTATATCTCTTTGTAGCTGAGCAGCTAGTTTGTCTGCTCCAGCGAACCTGCGCTCGCTACGCAAATATTTGAGTAAACGAACTGTGATTTCTTGATCGTAGATGTCTTCATCGAAGTCAAGCAGGTGGGCCTCTAACAGTGACTCTGACTGGTTCTGATGAAATGTTGGACGCTTACCAATATTAACGGCCGACCTATATTCAGTACCGTCTGCTAGCTTGACTGAGCCAGTATAAACTCCATCAGCTGGTACGACCATATCGTACATCTGGACATTGGCTGTTGGAAAGCCGATAGTGCGGCCACGTTTGTCTCCATGGATGACCACTCCCCTAATTTCATGGGGGCGCCCAAGCATGTCGTTAACTTTTTCTATGTCGCCACCGGCTAAGGCACGCCGAATAGCTGTTGAAGAAACTAATAGAGACTCTGATTGTTCTTGGCTGAGTAGAACTACTGGAGCGACCGTAAACCCGAATTCTTCACCCAATTCTCGCAGCGTATCGACATCACCGACCCTACCAGCACCAAAGTGGAAGTCTTCGCCAACAACAATGGTCTTTACTTGCAAGCCTTCAACTAAGAGTCGCTGCACAAAATCTCTCGGTGAAAGCTCGGCTAGTTCTCTATCGAATGAGTATGTAACGGAGATATCAAAGCCAGCTTCTTCGAAGAGCTCAAGCTTGTGCTCATGCGAAGTTAGCAGACCTGGAGCATTCTCAGGGCGCAGAATTTGGGCTGGATGCGGATCAAAGGTAACTACAGCGCTACAACAGTCTGAGGTCTTAGCGAGTTCCTTTACTTGGTTAAAGACCTGTTGATGCCCTAGGTGGGCGCCATCGAAAAATCCGATAGCAGTCACAACACCGGTTTCACATACTGGAGCAACATCGCCTGGGCTTGGGTCACGGAACTTCTTCACCCCATATAAGCTACAGGCCTTTGAAAAAAACCGTAACCCAATCTAGTCTTGTCCAAGCCTCCCTAGTGCCGAAGACTCAACTGCCCGAGAAAACGCCTAAGTGAAACGATTATCGACTAATCGCTGTTCCCAACCACATGAAAAAATCATCTATTCGTGACTCCATTGGTATCGCACTCTTGGGAATATCTAGATATAAGTTAACTGCGGCGTAGTCGCCTCGACTCGCCATCCCGTTGACAATTTTTCCAATTGAAGATCTAAGGCCAGTGACAACTTCACGCGTGTTAGAACCGTCATAGTCCCACACAACCCGACCTGCAGCATTTCGACGCACCCTATAACTTGCTTGTGCTTCCGCGTAAAACTCTGAAGCATTAAATTTACCCAACATTAGGAGATCAAGCAGCTCAAGATCCTGCGTAAGCAACTTAAACTGTTTTGTTAACCACTTGTATGTCTTCGAGCGAACATTTGGTGCGTCTTCAGAAAAGACAAGCTGATGCTCAATCCCGTTTGAAACTGTCTCCGCCATCTAACTAGCCTATCGGTAGAAGCTCGTACCTAAACAACCCTTTAGTGTGGGGCTACTTTTTCAGCCTTTAGTTGATCGCCATCGGCCCGATAAACAGCTATCAGCTGACCATTGTCAGTAAGCCCTACGATGCCGTCCCCAACTGCAAGGTCGAGTGCCTGTCCATTCCAAACCTTAGAAACAAGTTCTTGCGGAAGTGGAACTAGAGGTGCCTCACCTAGAAGGGCCTCCACTCCCATCAACCCTTCAAGACTGACATCATCTAGCGCCACCGCCTGATCAATGTTGAACCGACCAATTCTAGTTCTTCGTAGGCCCGACAAATGGGCTACCCCACCAAGTGCTCGACCAAGATCGTCGGCCAGAGTTCTGATGTATGTCCCTGAGCTACAAGTAACTGTTGCTTTATAGACAAGCGGATCATCGGTTTCCGATATTGCGAACTCACTAACGGTTACTGGCCTGGCTTTGCGCTCGACAGTCTTGCCTTCTCTCGCAAGTTCGTGAAGTCGCTTACCGTCTACCTTGAGAGCCGAGACCATGGGAGGAACTTGTTTGATGTCTCCAACAAACTTTGTTGCTGCTTCTTTGACAGTTTCGGGCGCCAGGTCTGACATATCTACGGTCTCGGTTACCTCACCTGACGCATCGAGGGTCGAGGTCGCAGTACCGAAGGTGATCTTGGCTTCATAGGTCTTGTCGCATCCAACCGAATACTCCAACAACTTGGTTCCAAAGCCAACCCCAACGAGCATTAGACCAGTTGCATCCGGGTCTAGCGTGCCGGCATGCCCGACTTTCTTAGTTCCCAGCTTTTGGCGAACCACGTTGACTAAGTCGTGACTGGTAAAGCCCGCTGGTTTGTCCACTAGCAGTGCTCCATGAATATTAGGAGTTTGCTTAGCCATCAGATTCTTGTTCACTCGATCGACTCATATCTGAAAGGATTTCGTCGATGCGTGCGCCCTCAGCAATAGCTGGGTCAAACTCGAACGTAACAGTGGGAGTTTTGCGTAAACGCGACTGTGCGTTAATTTCACGCTGAATTTCAATTCGATGCTCAGCTAGCTGCTCCAAGAGCTCTTCATCTTCGTCGCCGAGGCTAGAAACAAACACTCTGGCACGGTTTAAGTCGTTGTCAACGCTTATGTCGGTGACTGTAAAGAATTCGAGTTCTTCGTCATTTACCCTTTCAAAGTAATCAGCGACGATTTGCTGAAGTAAAGAGTTGAGTCTTGCTGTCCGAGGGTACTGACGCTTCGTAGGAGGCCTTGTCCTCTTACCGCCTTTATTGCTGCGTCCTTTACGTTTAGCCATCGTCTTATTCTAGGCAGCGATTAGTCAGACTGGCTCACTAATAACCTTGGGCTGAGTAGCTTCATAAAATCCATATCGACCTCTATGTCTACCGATTCCAGATTTCTTAAACCCTCCGAAAGAAGCATTCGCCGAAAAATAACTGGTTGCATTGGTTGCAACTTGACCAGCATCAATGCGCCTCGCAACTCGTAGTGCTCGTTCTTGATCAGAGCTATACACAAAAGCACTGAGGCCATAGGCCGTATCGTTTGCAAGTTCCACAGCCTCTTCTTCAGTGGAAAACGAGATCATTGGCAAGACTGGTCCAAAAACTTCTTCTTGCCAGACCGCCATGTCGGTGGTCACATTAGTCAAAAGCGTTGGCGAGAAGAAGGCCCCAGACATTCCCTGCACTGGTTCTCCACCAACTAATGCCTTCGCTCCAGATTCCAAAGCATTCTCAACCTGATCTGATAAGGCTTCCTGTTGGCGCTTCGCTACAAGCGGGCCAATCTCTGTCGACGGTTTTGTTGGATCCCCAACAACCAAAGATTCAATTTTTTCAGCAAGACGGGATGCAACTTCTTCAAATATCGATTCGTGAACGATTAGACGCTTGAGAGCACAACACACTTGGCCACATGCATTAAACCTCTCTTTACAAGCATCATTCAAAACAATATTCAGATCAGCATCTTCGAAAATAATGCCCGGAGACGAACCACCAAGTTCGAAGGTAACCGGGATGAAGCGTTCGCTCGCCTGTTTATACAACTCCATTCCAACCTTAGAGCTCCCCGTGAAGCAAAGTTTGTCAATGTTTTGACCGATCAAAATTTGACCAACGTGACCATCACCGTGAACAAATGTGATGACACCAGACGGTAGGTCTGATTCGGCGACTATTTTTTCTAAAAGTTCGCCGACCAATGCACACTCTTCAGAATGTTTAAACACGACTGTGTTCCCACACAGAACATTTTGGACCGTATTATGCATGAACTGTGATATCGGAAAATTCCAAGGAGCAATCGCCGCAATAACCCCGTAAGGCTCCTTGTACATCTTGGTTATTTGAGTATCGGAGATATCCAAAGTCTCTGGCGCAAGAGATTCAGAAGCTACGTCTAACAACCACTGGACCTTAGCGATTGTTCCATCAAACTCGCTTTGGCTTTGGGTAACGGTCTTACCTGTTTCTAAGGTAACGAGATTAACAAGTTCTTGCTCATTGGCTTTGATTCTCTGAAGTAGACTTTCAACACCAACCACCCGTTCACTTACAGGTCGATATCTCCAATCAGTCAACGCACGACGAGCGCTCTTATAGCTTGCATTGACCTCGTCGGTCGAGCTACAAGACACTGCACCAACAATTTCATCTGTAGCTGGATTAATACTTTGGATCTTGGACACGTCACTACCTTAGGCCCACATCTGAAATTTGTCTATTGGCTAAGGAATCGAGCTAAGGCCGACTAGTTAGATTCTTCCAATGTTCTTGCGATTTCTTCGACTTTGTAAGTCTCAATTGTGTCGCCTTCTTTGAGGTCTTGGAAGTCTGACAGACCAATACCGCACTCGAAGCCAGCTTTGACTTCTGTTGCGTCTTCTTTGAAGCGCTTGAGCGAGTTGATGTCGCCCTTCCAGATGATCTTACCTTCACGCAAGAAGCGAACCTTGCTGCCTCTAGTGATAACTCCGTTCTGAACCATACAACCCGCAATTGCTCCAATCTTTGGAACACGGAAGATCTCACGAACGTCAGCTTCACCTGTAACTACTTCTTCGAACTCAGGAGACAACATACCTGTCATAGCAGCCTGAATGTCTTCGATTAGCTTGTAGATGATTTCGTAGTTTCTGATCTCTACGCTTTCAATCGCAGCTAAGTCACGGGCTTTGCGGTCAGGTCTGACATTAAACCCAAGGATTGTTGCGTTAGATGCTGCAGCAAGGGCGACGTCGTTTTCGGTGATTCCACCAACACCTCGTAGGACGAAAGATAGTTTCACTTCTGAAGTTTCGAGTTTCTTCAAGCTGTCGCAGACCGCCTCTAGAGAACCATTTACGTCAGCTTTTACGACGAGGTTAAGTGTGGCTGCTTCACCAGATTGAATCTGGTTGAAGATATCTTCGAGCTTTGCGCCACCACCCGAAGACGATGCGTCACGGCCAAGAGATGAGAGGCGCTGATAGTGAGACCTAGTATCCGCCACCTTAGAAGCCAACTTCTCACTTGGAGCTACAGAGAACTTATCTCCAGCTGTTGCAACCTCAGAAAGGCCTAGCACCTGAACAGGTGTTGAAGGCCCGGCAGAATCGATGTTTTCGCCTCTGTCAGTTACAAGAGCACGAATACGACCCCATGATGAACCAGTCACCATAGGCTCGCTAACATTAAGCGTTCCACTTTGGACTAACACGGTTGCGACAGGCCCACGACCAACATCAAGGTGTGATTCCAGAACAATACCGGTGGCACTGCCTTCTACTGGAGCCTCTAAGTCTTCGACTTCTGAAACAAGAATGATTGAGTCCATCAACTTGTCGATACCTAAGCCTTGCAGAGCAGAGACTTCAACCATGATGGTTTCACCACCCCATTCTTCTGGGACAAGGTCACGTTCAGCCAGTTGAGCCATGACTCTTTGTGGATCTGCACCTTCTCGGTCAATCTTGTTAATCGCTACGATAATTGGAACTTCTGCTGCTTTAGCGTGATCGAGAGCTTCAAGCGTCTGAGGCATAACACCGTCGTCGGCTGCGACAACAAGAATAACTACGTCAGTAGCGGTTGCTCCACGTGCACGCATAGCTGTAAAGGCCTCGTGACCGGGAGTATCAAGGAAAGTTATCTTCTCTCCGTTATGATCGATCTGATAAGCACCAATGTGCTGTGTGATTCCACCAGCTTCACCGTCAACAACGTTTGCCGAGCGAATAACGTCCAACAGTTTTGTCTTACCGTGGTCAACGTGACCCATAACAGTAATAACAGGTGGTCTAGAAACCGCGTCATACTCAATCTGTTCGCCACCAACGTCTAGCATCTTGGCTAGTTCTTCTTCTTGTTCTTCTCCTGGGTCTACGAGGCGGACTTCTGCGCCCACGTCAACTGCGAACATCTCGATCATCTCATCAGACAATGATTGAGTTGCAGTTACCATGTCGCCGTTCGTTAGAAGGAAACGAACAACGTCTGCTGCGGTACGGTTTAGCTTAGGACCCAAGTCTTGCGGGCTTGATGCACGCTCAACAACTACTACGCCTTCTGGAACTGGAGCGTCCTCAGATGTAAAGGCTGGCGCATCCATTGGGCGCAACTGCGGTTCTGATCTCTTACGACGACCCTTTTTCTTGCGTCGGCCACCACCAGGGCGTCCTCGACCACCGGGACCACCACCGGGTCCACGGTTAAACCCACCAGGTCCTCCGGGACCACCACCAGGTCCACGATTGAATCCTCCGCCCGGGCTACCACCGGGAGAAGAGTTACCTCGATAACCGCCTCCACCAACGGTGTTGTTAGGACGGATCGAGCCTCCACGGTTTTGTGGTGGAGGTGGGATCTTGCGTTGCGGAGGAGGCGGAATTGGTTTTGAACCTCCACCCGGGCCTGCTGGACTGGTCTTAGCTTTAGGCTCAGCTGGCTTTTCGACTGGCTTAGGTTTACGAATAGGTTGTGGTGCAGGCTTCTTAGCCTTTGGTGCTGGCTGAGGAGCTGTTCGAGGTTGAGGGATAGCACTTGGCGGTGGAGTCGTGATACGACTTGGCCCAGTACCGCGACGTCCACCTGAAGAAACGACGCTGCCAACTGGAGCAGGTTTTGCTTTTTCGACCGGCTTTAGGGGTCCGTCAGGCTTTGTAGAGATCTTCTTTGGAGGTGGCTTCTTAGTTGAGATGGCCTCACCCTTGGGAGCAGCAGGTTTAGCTGGCTTTTCGCTAGGTTGCTCAGCCGCTCCTTCTTTAACAACGCCATCGTCAACAGCCTTTTTACGGACACGGTCAGCTTGTGCAGGCACGACAGAGTTCGAGTGACTCTTGACACCAATACCAAGATCATTGCATAACCCAATGACCTCTTTATTAGATATCCCTAGCTCCCTCGCTAGTTCGTAGACTCTTATCTTTCCTGACATTAATTCCTAATGGTTGCTTCTCGGTGTGTGATTCTTCTTCGCTTTGACGCAGCGGCTGTGAACCCCTTGGCGTCGGGTTCTGTGTCAGGTTAACTGCGAATTAGTGCAATTAGTGCTGACGAGTGATTTGGGCGCTACTCGGCGCTTTCTTCTATTGGTTTGTCTTCTTCTTCCACAGCAGTCTCCGCTTCTGGGGTCTCTTCTGTTTCTTCTGATTCGTCAGACTCAGATTCTTTGTCGTCTGCTTCATCTTCTGTAGTTTCGTCTTCTGCTTGCGCTTCGTCAGATTCTTCTTCGGCCGCTGCTTCTTCAGCCGGCTCATCGGTAGTTTCTGCGGACTCTTCTGCGTCGCTAGCTTCTTCTTTCGCCTCTTCTTTTAGCTCTGGCTTATCGGTTACGTCGCCGTCAGCTTCAGAGGTAAGTCTTTCCCACTCTGCCATGGTGATAGCTGGAGAACCGTCAGCCGGTTGCCACATCTGCTCGCCAGACTCTTTGTCCATGATCCATTCGCCCTGAGCCCAGTCGTCACCCGCATACTTAGCTTCGTCAGCTTTTTGAGTCTCTGACTTAATATCGATACGCCAACCGGTTAGTCGGTGAGCTAAGCGAGCATTCTGGCCTTCTTTACCAATAGCAAGCGAAAGCTGGAAGTCAGGAACGATTACTTCGGCTGTGCCAGTTTCTTCATCCAAGTTGACTGCCTTAACTTTGGCAGGTGAAAGCGCTCTAGCTACAAACTCTCGAGCATCTTCAGAGAAAGGAATGATGTCTACTTTCTCGCCGTTCAGTTCGTTTACTACCATACGAACACGAGAACCACGGGCTCCTACACATGCGCCAACTGGGTCGATGTTTTGGTCGTTTGAGTTAACAGAAATCTTTGTTCTGTGGCCTGGCTCACGAGAACAAGCCTTGATCTCGACAATACCGTCAGCGATTTCTGGAACTTCTAATTCGAACAGACGCTTAATGAGACCTGGGTGTGTTCTTGAGACCACAATCTGTGGGCCTTTGGCTGTTCTACGAACCTCGACAATATAAGCCTTGATGCGTGCGCCATTTTCGCTACGACCAACAGAGACCTGCTCTGATTGTGGCATAAGGGCTTCGACTCGACCAAGATCTAACAACGTGTAACGAGCGTCTGTGTGTTGAACAATACCGGTAACGATGTCGCCTTCTCGACCTGCATACTCGGTGTACTTCATTTCGCGTTCTTCTTCGCGAATACCCTGAGCCAAGATCTGCTTTGTAGTGGTTGCAGCAATGCGACCGAACTCGTCTGGAGTTACGTCCATTTCGTCGCCGACTGGTTCGCCTTCTTCGTCTAGTTCTTGAGCGAAGACACGTATATCAAATGTTGCTGGGTCGATGGTTACCCATGAGTACTCGTATGCGTCTGGCATGCGCTTGTATGCAGACTCGAGGCCATTAGCTATGATTCCGAACAGCTTGTCCATCTCGATGCCCTTGTCAGCAGCTAGTGCTTGTAGGGCCATTGTCATTTCGTTTGTCATTTGCCACTCCTGTGGTCTTTATATTTGATTGTGTATGAACTTTTTACCTTTGCAAAACGCACAAATAGAGCGCTTAGCGCCTCTCTACTCTAGCGGGATAGGACAGAAACTGGCATTTTTAGCTGACTAAGCTTTCTAAAGCTGCTGATACCATTAGACAATGGCGGAATTTGAAGAAGGCACTCACAGCCTTGCTCTACCCAGGCAATTTCGCGAATATACACTGCTAGAGAAGATCGGGGAAGGTGCTGAAGCCGTTGTTTATAAAGCTACGAACAATCAAGATCAGACGATTTGCTTAAAGGTATACAAACATCTACTCGAGCAGGGATCTGAATTAGTCACGGATTTTGCCCCGAAGTTCAATGATCTGTTGAACCAGTTGCAAAAAGTCAATTCCGAATACTTAGTAAAAGTTCATAACACAGCCGTTATAGACGGCTTTCCGACTATCGATATGGAAATGTTAGAAGGCCAAACTCTCGAATCGCTACTCGATTCAAAACAAATGCTGGCTTGGCAGCAGGTGTTTTCAGCACTAGCTGATATTTTCGAGGGTTTTACAGACATACAAGCCGCTGGGCTATATACCGATGACATTAACAGCAGAAGCAACATCGTTGTTACAGACAATGGTCGTTGCAAGATCATCGACTTGCTCGTCTGGGAAGACAAACACAGCATTGAACAGGAACTTGGTGAGACAATAAGAGACCTCGGCATCGAGCTTCAAGAGCTGTACACCGATTCAGCTCCGCCCACCTTCACTACTGTTACAGAACGAATGTCCCAACTTGGAAAACCAGGTGGCTATCAAAGCTTTAAAGAAGTAATAGCCGAGCTCCGCAAGGCAGCCAAACTTGGCAAGCAAGGTAACAGTGGAACTATTGCAATGAGTTCTGCGCTTCCGACAATAACAACAAGGGTCGATTCTGCTAGAAGAGCACCGAATTTATAAGCTGCTGGTCTGAATAGCTAGCACTATTCCAGATTCGAGCTCAATCGTTGCTGCATCTGCGACCAACTCGTTACTGACTCCCCTGGCAGGACCAGGCAGTAGCGAATCATTGTTCAGCTCCCACTTAAGTCCTTGGGTGGATTTGAAGATAGCTTCGCCGTGTACTGGGATAAGAGAGAGTATCTCGCCATCGATTCGGTCAAAACCTGCTGATTGTCTAACCACACGGATCTGCTGAGACTCAGAAACAACTCGAATATCTAACCCATCAAATCGCGAATCGGTCAGCAACATAAGATTTGCTAGCTCGTGGTCAACGCGTTGACCTAATGCGGCAACAACGTCAATTCTGCTGTGACCTTTGCCAACCAAACTCAGTAAAGCTAGTTCTAAATCTGTTTCGTCTTTCTCAACTGATGAGAGCTCAAGCTTTACTTGGTTTGACCTCAACCATTCCCGTGATTCTTCGCTTACAGAATCGCTATCGCCAACAAATAGATCCGGAATAATGCCAAGCGAATGCAAATGATTTGCTCCTCCATCACAAGCAACAACGAAGTCAGCCGACCCTAATACTTGTTGTAGCCAGAACTCGGTGGACACTTCACCGTTAGCTACAACTAATGCAAATTTATCGGTCATAGACCCAAATACTAAGATCTAAATATGTCTGGATAGCGGACTTCTAGATTTGCTCTCGTCGGCACTAATCGCAATTAACACGGAATTACAGTCCTTGGTGACCTCTGGAGACCTGTTGCCAGCTCCAAATCCCCAACGCCTAGGTGGTTTTGGGGAACTATCGCCAGACTTCGAGGTCTCGGCCGCCAAGGTACTGCCAGTCTCTTCGGAGGCTTTTAACTGCTTAAGGAGTTCATTGAATAAAACATCTAGATTATTTGGTTCAAGCTCCATTTGGCTATTTTCAGCCTTGATTATGAACGTGAACTCCTCTAGTTCACTCCCTTCGAATTTGCTAAAAAAACTCTCGAAGGCGACTCTATAGGTGTATGGCGTCTCCAAGTCCTTCGAAGCATAGGTGACGACCCAGGTTCTTTCGTCTTCTAGCAATTCGATCTCCGGGTTAGGCAAAGCCCACGGCCCGGTGTCATCCCTTAGCAACGAATTTTTAATTGCGACTTCAACTCTTTCAGCCAGCGACTTCGGCTTTTTATTCCTGTTGTGTCTAAATGCAAGCGGGGATGCGACCGAGAGAATAGCGATAGCCCTGCCTATTGCCATGATGTTAGTGATCCCAAAAGCAAAAGATCTGAGATTTCGATACAAACGCCGAGCCATATTAGATATCGGTTTCATCAGTCCGCCTTTCGCCCCCTTATTAAAGATAGCTGCGAACAGCCCCAGGGCCACACCTGCTAGGGCTATTTATCCTCTGAAAGAGCTGATTTCCAGTCAAATACTGTCTTTGCCTTAGAAATATCTTCGATTGGGATCTCTATTAGCTCTTCATCAACGGGCTTATCGTTCACCTCGAGCAGGTTGAAAGAGGCCGATATGTTGTCGACGCTAACTAGCTCTCCCATGATGTGATGTGGTTTAGTCGACTTGCGTATTGATACATTTTTACCAACCGACATCTCAAACTGGACCAAGGTAGTCAGCTGTCTTTCCAAACCTGGACTTGTGACTTCTAGCGAAAAGTTCGACCCAACAAGGTTCTGCTGTTCCACCAGCGGATACACAAGTCGGTGCACTTCAGCCAACTTGTCGGTTGACGCACCACCCTCGACATCTACGGTCAACTTCAACAGCCCACCGTTCCACTCCACCTCATATAGCTGGGCGCCCATAGCTTGAATCACTGGCACCAATGCCTCTGAGACTCTTTCTTCTGTTGGGTTCTGTCTAAATATCATCGCCTGACCTCGAACTCTTAATGAAGTTCACCACTTGTTCAGAATCATTGGCATCTTCGCCCTTTGACTCAAGATTTCTCAGTCTATCTGCCTCAGCGGCTTGGCGAGCTTCGTCTCTTGTTTCAGTAGCACGCTCTAGTGCTGCCTCAAAGCCGTGCTCGTCTATGTACAGCGCCCACTCGAGTAGAGAATCAACCATTTCGTCTTCGGGAACAACCGCAACATTCACACCCTTAATGAACAAGTGCCCACGCTTATTACCTGCGGCAATACCAATGTCCGCGTCTTTGGCTTCACCTGGACCATTAACAACACAACCCATTACCGCTACTTGAAGAGGAAGCTTCTTATCCTGGAAAACCTCTTGTGCCTTTTGTGCAACCTCGTATACGTCAATCTCAGCGCGACCACAAGATGGACAAGCAATCAGATCTACGTTCTTACGTTCACGCAAACCAAGGTTCTCTAGCAGAGCTCGACCCATACGTGCCTCTTCAACTGGGTCGGTGGTTAGCGAATACCTGATGGTGTCACCGATACCTTCGGACAACAAAGTTCCAATACCGGCAGTAGATTTAACAATCCCAATCGGTGGTGGGCCCGCCTCGGTCACACCAAGGTGGAGCGGGTAGTCAACTTTTTCTGACAGCTGACGGTAAGCCTCTATCATCAATGGAACCGATGAAGCCTTGACACTTATCTTGATCAAGTCGAAGTCGACCTGATTGAAGTAGTCGATCTCTCTAAGCGCTGACTCGACCATAGCTTCGGGCGTGACTTTGCCGCCGTAGCGCTCATAGAGCTCTGGATCAAGGCTTCCACCATTGACTCCTATACGAATAGGAATGTTTCTATCCTTAGCTTCGCTAGCAACAGCCTTAATGTGTTCCGGCTTACGAATATTGCCAGGGTTGAGCCTAAGACAATGAACACCAGCCTCAAGGGCTTCAAGAGCCCTCTTGTACTGATGGTGAATGTCAGCAACAATCGGCACTGGGCTGCGGGGTACGATTCGAGCTAGTGCCTCAGAAGCCTCTGGCTGATTGCAAGTGCAACGGACGATATCAGCACCGGCGCCGGCTAGAGCATAGATCTGACTCAAGGTACCTTCGACGTCAGCAGTCTTGGTGGTCGTCATCGATTGGACCGTTACAGGGGCGCCACCTCCAACAGGAACTGAGCCAACCATGATTTGCTTAGTGTCTTTTCGACGATACGAACTTGGGATGTGTTCCACAGCTCAACTATAGCCAGCCACAACGTTTTACTCGTGCCTCAAAGCGAACGATATCTACCACTAGTTGGCTGATTTAACGAAGACCTGACATTATTGCGAAACTGTTCCCCGTCAAACTCAGAAGTGTTACTCCGTCGTTTCCTGGCCTCTAAATACACAGTATGTTTCCCGACCAAAATTGCAACAACTGGCGAATAACCTTGCGACGGATGAAACTCCTGTCCCATCCGGAACTCCATTTTCTGATATTTAGCCCAAGGCATACCCAAGACAATGCAGACAGATTCGAGAACCCTGTCAATTAAGAAATCTAGGTTAGCTTGATTCTTAGGTGGCCACCTAATAGCAACCTTTGGAATATTGTTATCCCAATGGACACCAACGTGTGCTACTCCAGCGAATCTGTCTTCAAGCTCCAGCTTTAGTTGACGCTTTGATAGGTAGTAAAGATCAGATCGTCTATTTTCTTTTTCTAATTTAGCGCCATCAACGTTTAAGCCGTCGGAAATAGACCTAAGCCAAGCTCTAAGTAGCATTATGCGAGTTCCTAAAGATTCCACCAGTTCTAAGCCTAGAGACAGATTTAGAAACTGAACAGAATTTTAGATAGTTAAGCTTCTAAAAATATCCAAATAGACTGCTAGCAAGCTGACACTCAGCAAGAAGAAGATCACGACATACGTCAGAGGCACAAGCTTATTAAAGTCAGCATGATATGGCTTATTTTTGCGAGATCGAAGGCGCTCATAAACAGCAACGGCAGCATGTCCACCATCTAATGGGAGCAATGGCAACATATTAAACAGGCCAAGGGCAATGTTTACACCAGCTAGCAAAGCCAGCGCAGAAGTAAAACCATTCAGTTCACTAGCAATATCGACAATGCCGACAATCGACTGAAGACGCCCAGCTTCTGCAGATGGCATGCAGCCATTTGCGGTTGGGCCAGCGCTAACTTCTTCAACGGAACCTATGTTTCTAATTGAAGCTAGAGTCGCTGCAGGAACCCCACTTAGACCCTGAACAGTACCGACAACAAAATCCTTAGTAGCTACGAAGGGGGCCGAGGGTCCGAGTCTGACAGTACGGAATTCATTTGCCACTGGAGCTACGCAAAGAATAGCCCTACCCTGGGTGTTTTCGATCAAGGTAATATTCTCGGTAGTGGTTGTTCCCGCATCATCAAAAGTCACACTAACTTCGTCTCCAGGGCTTCTGGTTGAGAGATGATCGACCAAATCAGTAAATACAGTTGCATCCACCCCGTCGACTGACAATATTGAGTCACCCTCGGTAATGCCTGCATCCTCAGCTGGGCCACCGTTCGTGGCAGCCACAGTCCAACCGGACTCTGCGATCGGCTCTTGAACCCCTAGAACATTAAATGCAAAGAAGAAAAGAACAATGGCAATTATGCCGTGCATGATTGACCCGGCTGTAATTACCAGGAGTCGCCGCGGGAAGCTTTTGTTCATGTAAGCCTGGTCGGCTTCGTCTTCTTCGGCTGGGTCGAGGTTACTCATGCCGACGATACGTACGAACGCTCCGATTGGATACGCTCGGGCACCATACTCGGTTTCACCACGCTTAAATGACCAGATACGTGGGCCCATCCCAATAAAGAACTGAGTGGCTTTCATCCCCGTCCATCGAGAAGTCATAAAGTGACCAAGCTCATGTAGGAAGATCGAGATGAGTAGGCCAACTGCAACCACAAATGAGAGTGTCCCACCAAAGAACCAAATCGCTGCAAACGCAAGAACAACAAGGCCTAAGCGCCAAGGGTTACTATTAATCTCGTCTTCGTCGAGCTCTGCAGGCTCGCGCAGAGCCCAAGGAGCATCTCCAGGGTCATCAGATTTTGCTTCGATTGTAGAATGATCCACCATAGGTACTCTCTAAAGACTATCGGCCATTGTTGCTCCATGTTTACTACTGGAGTACATACTTCAACCTCGCTAAACGAGGCGAAATTCCATCCTAGGAGTTGTTCTCTGGAAGCGAGCTCTGCCGACGCCCAGGCTTACTGCGGAGCATATCCATATCACTACGATTGAGTAGATGCTCCAGGTCCGTTCCAAGCTCTGAAACCGAGATACCGATACTAGCTGCGATCTGATAAGAATTGTCTCCGTCCCCTATGGGGAAGCCACATGCCAGCTTAATTCTTTCTGCCAGTCTGCTTAGATAATCAGGGTTTGTCGTTTGGCATAGAATTACGAACTCGTCGCCACCAACACGCGCTACCGAATCTGTTTCCCGACAAGCCTGCTTTAATCTTCGAGATATTTCAACCAGTACCTTGTCGCCTGCCAAGTGGCCGAAGTTGTCATTAACTGCCTTGAACTTGTCAAGATCTATATACAAGGCTGCCTTGTGTTGATTCCTTGTGTATACCTCAGACAAACCATGTCTATTTAGTAGCCCTGTCAGGTCATCGGTACGAGACCTTTCAGCTTCGTTGTCAGCTTTGCGAGCCAAAGCTCGACGGTGCTCAATAAGTCTTCTATACGAAAGGTTAGAACCGGATACTCCCTGATAAATCAGGAACATCCCAAAGATTGTTATCGCCACCATATGCCATTGTCCGGCCAAACCGCTGGCTATTTGGTTAGGGATGAATACGACTAACGAAAGCTCGCGTCGGTAGTCATCAATCCGATCGAGGATGCTATTGAGACCGGCGATTATTCCCCAGGCCATTGCATTACCAGCCATAAATACAACCGGCGCATTCCCCACATCAAAAACAAAGAACGGCAAAAGCCCCAAGGCAAACATCCAAAACAATGAAGCCGTCATAGCACACGCCGGAACTCCCTTAGCATTCAACCTATTGTTAGCCCAGGGCGAGAACCAAAAGAACATCGCAATTAGCCCAACTACTTCCATGAACACAACGTAGGCAAGAAGTGGAGTGAGACTAACGTACGGAAAAATCAATGCTGCGTTGGCTACTGGCATTGTGATGGCGCCGACAATCAAGACCCACTTGATATTCTCGATTGCCTGGATTGTTTCTGAGCGAAGCTCGGCCTCTAAAGACAGAGGCTCGGTAAATCCAACCTTAAACGACATATCCCTAGAAACGGAAGAAAAAGTACGCTTCTTTAGCTCGGGAGAGACAAATAGCTAGTCTATTCGGCCTACCTCTTAGAGTATTTTTGCTATTAGTTCCTCAGTTGCAGCTCTGGAAGCTGAATCTAGGGCTACTACGTCGTCTGCGGTCTTAAGATTCACTTGCGAAAACTCAGCCAAAGAATCAGCAATTGTTTCTGCAATTTGAGTCCACTTGATCTTGCCTTCTAGGAAGGCTGCGACGGCAACTTCATTGGCTGCGTTAAACCACGCTGGAGCTGCGCCACCCAATCGGGCCACGTCAATCGCCATTGCCAAACAAGGAAATCTTTCTAGGTCTGGCGCTTCAAACTCGAGGACTTTTTGTTTAGTCCAATCGATTCGCCCGTAGTCTCCGACATTTCTTTCCGGATAACTAAGCGCATAAGAAATCGGTAAACGCATATCGGGTTCTGACAATTGCGCAATCGTTGAGCCATCTGTAAAGGTGATCATTGAATGAACTACAGACTGCGGATGGACAACCACATCGATATCGTCAACTGTGACCCCAAAGTCGTGACGGAAAAGTTCGAGTGCTTCGATTAGCTCTAAGCCTTTATTAGCCAACGTCGAAGAGTCGATTGTAATCTTTGGCCCCATGCTCCAAGTTGGGTGAGCAAGAGCGTCATCAATGGTCACTTCTTTCAGTTGCTCAGCACAAAAGGTTCGAAATGGGCCGCCAGAGGCAGTCAACTGAATTCGGACTGGAGTATTTTGAGTAGCTGTCTGCAAGCACTGGAAAATAGCTGAGTGTTCTGAATCAACGGGAATCAGCTCAGCACCTTCCGTTGTCCGTGCCTTAGCTACCACAGGTCCAGCCGCAACCAATGACTCTTTATTTGCCAGGCCGAGCCTAGTGCCACCTTCGAGAGCGCCTATAGTCACTGGCAATCCGGCGAAACCAACTATCCCATTTATACAAACGTCGCCCTCTGCAGCAATCTGTGAAAGCTGGGTGTCCTCGACTAGTTGAATGCCAGAATCTAGATTTTCAGATAGTTTCTGACGCTTTGCAGGGTTCTTAGAACCTAACGACACATAATCTGGTTGAAACTGCTTTGATTGTTCAAGCAGCAGGTCTACATTCTCGTGAGCTGTTAGACAAGACACCCTATAGAGATCTGGATTTTGTCGAACAACGTCAAGCGTCTGCGTTCCTATCGAACCTGTAGAGCCAAAAACTCCGACTGATTTAATCATAAGCTAGATCGAATCTAGCCCAATAGGTCGAAGAATACAGCGCAATAGTATGCAGCAGGCAGACTGAACAGCAGCGCATCTACTCGATCAAACACTCCGCCATGGCCAGGCAACAGCGTTCCTAGGTCTTTAACCCCGAGGTCTCGCTTAATCATTGACTGCCCTAAGTCCCCCAGCGGAGCAATCAGGCCAATAATCGCCGCAAATACAATCGCAGCTGCGAAGTTGTCTCTGAAGATAAATGTGGTGTCAGCCGAAACAAAGTCGCCAAGAATTCCAAGAACTAGACCGAATGCCAAAGCGGCGACGAATCCACTAACTGTGCCTTCCCAAGTCTTGTTTGGACTAGCTCTGTGCAATGGAGTATGGCCGAAGGCCTTACCACCGAAATAAGCGCAGATATCTGAGATCGCCGTGACTGCTATTGCAGCAATCAATACCTGTCGTCCAAGCTCGTAGTTGGCCCCCAACATCAGTCCTGCAAAACCTGCAAGCCCACCAACCCAAGCAACTCCAAGAAGAGTCAGACCTAAGTTGAGGACAGGGCGCTCATAGTCAGCGCCTACTAAATACCAGAGCACCCCGAACAGAACGGTCAGACCAACAACTAATGGATACGAAGCGGTGCCTTCAAAGAACGCTCCAGCTGGTAGAGAGACAGTTGCAACGTAACCGAGCAGCTTGGCTGGCTTTAGTCCAACTGAGCTCATGGCGTTATACAACTCTGCGACAGCAAACAGTGCCGCTACCCCAATTAATGCAATCGCAGTGAACTCGTTGATCCACAGCAAGGCAAAAGCAGCAGTAGCTAGCAATACTCCGACGGCCACAGCAACTCCAAGGTTGCGATCTGTTGGGTCAGCTTCGTCAAAGTCAACTGGGTCTTCGTCAATAAGTTGGATATCGCCTTCGAGCTCATCGTCTTCTAGCTTCTCGATTTCTGCGTCTAAGTCGAATTCAACTTGTTCAACACCGTCTACACCAACTGGCTCAACGATACCTTCAGCAATCCTATGCTCTGGGAGATTTCTTGATGCTTCGATGTCGGCAGCTCGCTTTAGAGCCTCAGCTACTCTGGGGTCATCGTCACCACGCTTTGGCTTTTCGTTGACTGAAGACGGATCGAACGATAGTTGCGGGTCCTTGGTTCGATCCTTAGCGAGACGTGCAACTTCTACTGAGTCATCAGACGAAGACATGTCCTCTAACTTCCAATTGTCGACCTCTGCTTCATCGTCTGGACCTAGTTGCCAAAGAGGGGCGAACTGATCTTCTTTCGACTCCAATGGATCTGGATCAGCAGGCTCAGCCCAATGCTTTAGCCCGCTTGCCGTGACCTCTTGATCATCATCTATATTGTCGACGCCATTTTCATCGCCGTTGTCTCCACCGAAGCTTCTACGTATCACTTAGAAAACCTTTCAACGGTTAACTAGTGTAGTCCAACTAAACCTCGAGCAGCTCTGCTTCTTTGGCAGCCAATGAAGAATCCACCGCATTTTCAGCCGATTTTGTGGCTTCATCCAGCGCTTTATTTGCTCTTTCAAGCTCATCATCGGACATTGAACCGTCTGACTTCGCTGCATCTAGCTCTTTACGGCTGTCTCTGCGAATGTTTCGCATACTGACTTTTGCATCTTCAGCCATACTTTTAACAAGCTTCACAAGCTCTTTGCGGCGCTCTTCTGTGAGAGGAGGAAAGCTTAGCCTTAGAGTTCGGCCGTCGTTAGTTGGAGCTAGACCAAGGTCAGAGTTTATGATTCCTCGCTCGACTGCTTCGATATTGCCTGCGTCGTGTGGAGTAACAAGTAACTGGCGTGACTCTGGCACAGATATCGATGCAAGCTCAACTAGGCGCATCTCAGAACCGTATGCTTCTACAGTAAGTTTTTCGAGTAGCTCTGGAGCAGCCCTGCCACTTCTAACGCTACTGAACTCGCCCTTGGCGTGTGCAATAGCCTTGTCCATTCGGTCCTTGGCTTCTTCGATTGCTAGTTCTGCGATTTCGCTCATGCTTTAACCATAGTCCCAATTGACTCGCCGCTCACCAGACCAAGCAAGTTACCTTCGCCCATTAGGTCAAATACAACGATTGGTAGCTCGTTCTCTCTGGCGTGAGAAATAGCTGTCTGATCCATGACCCTTAGATTTTTGTTGATGACGTCTAAGTAAGTGACTTCATCCATTTTGGTAGCTTCAGGATCTTTTCTTGGATCAGCAGTATAAATTCCGTCAACACCACCGTGAGTTCCCTTTAGTAGGGCATCTGCCTGAATCTCTACGGCTCTAAGTGCAGCGGTGTTGTCAGATGTAAAGTATGGGTCACCGGTCCCGGCAGCGAAGATTACGATTCTTCCTTTTTCGAGGTGGCGAATCGCTCTACGACGAATGTACTCTTCGGCAATCTGTGGCATACGAATAGCTGTCTGAACTCTGGTATAAACACCCTTTTGTTCAAAGAAGTCTTGCAAAGCAAGCGCATTCATAACGATTGCGAGCATGCCCATATAGTCAGATTGAGCTCGGTCAATTCCGCCCTCAGCTCCAGCTAGTCCACGCCAAAAGTTGCCACCACCTACGGCGATAGCAATTTCAACGTCATAGGTATCTACGACTTCGATGATGTCGGCGACAATTTTACTAACAGCCTTGGCATCGATACCGTGCCCTCTGTCCCCCGCAAACGCTTCACCAGAGAGCTTCAACAGAATACGATTCCACCGAGGCTTCTTCTTTGCGGTTTCAGACATTAGGTTCTCCTACTTAATTGAACTGCGCTGTCACCTTAGCCGATTGAGGCCATGACGAGCTTAGTTATCTTGCCAGAGCCAATCTTTTGCGTAACTGTCTCTTTTTCGCCGAATACGCCTTGTTCAAGGAGTACTGATTCAGCTAGCCAAGAGTTAACTCGACCTTCAACAATCTTGTCCCAAGCCTGCTCTGGCTTGCCTTCAGCCTTTGTGATCTCTAGGAACGCTGCTCGTTCTTTTTCGATATCTTCGGCTGGGACTTCGTCTCTAGTTAGATAACGAGGCTTAGCAAACGCAGAATGCAAAGCTATTTCGTGAAGCGTCTCGGCAGGCACATCTTCGCCCTGAAGTAGAACACCAATTCGTCCACCGCCGTGAAGGTAAGCACTGAACTCGCCTTCGACTACTTCGGTGGTTCCAATTTCGATGTTCTCTTTAATTGTGATCTGTAGGTCTTCTAGCTCAGCTTTACGAGCGTTAAGAGCATCTACACCATTAGCTAGAACGTCGTCAGCGAGCGATTGAGCGAAGGCAATAAATGACTCTGACTTAGCAGCGAAATCGGTTTCGCACTTTAGTTGAACCAAAGCTGCAGCTGAATCGTTCTGCGCAATGGCAATTAAACCTTCAGCATTTTCACGATCTGTACGCCCAGCTGCTTTTGCTAGACCCTTCTCACGAAGAGCCTGAACGGCCGCATCGAAATCGCCGTCGGCTGCTGTAAGAGCCTTCTTGGCATCCATCATTCCGGCACCAGTTGCTTGGCGTAGTTCTTGAACCTGCTTTGCAGTTACTTGTGACACTATTATTCTCCTTGAATGTATTAGAACGTTTACTCTGAAGTAGTTTCAGTAGCCGGTGCTTCTGCTGGCGCAGGAGCTTTTTCGGCATTGGCTATGGTGGCATCTCGCTCTGCTTGAGCGACTGCAGCTTCTTTAGCTGCTGCTTCTTGGGCAGCCTTATGCTCTGCTTTTTGCTCCTCGGTACGCTCGACTGGAGCTTCACCTGTTGGTGCGCCAGTCTTCTTAGCGTGAATGAGTTTGCCTTCTGCAACAGCTTCGGCAATGACTCGTGTCATTAGTTCTGCTGAACGAATAGCGTCATCGTTACCTGGGATTGGGTAAGTGATTAGGTCTGGGTCACAGTTAGTGTCAACAACAGCTACGACAGGGATGCCTAGCTTTCGTGCTTCGGTAACTGCGATGCCTTCAGAAATTGTGTCAAGAACGAACAAGGCGCTTGGAGCCTTTGCCATTAGTTTGATACCACCAATATTGCGTTCTAGCTTGTCCAGCTCACGTGTGTACTGAAGAGCTTCCTTCTTAGGCATTTTCTCGAATTCGCCGGCTTTGCGCATGCGCTCGTATTCGACCAGCTTGCTTACTCGCTTAGAAATTGTCTTGTAGTTAGTGATCATCCCACCAAGCCAACGCTGATCAACGTATGGCATGCCAACAGACTGTGCGTAACGCTTGATTGGTTCTTGTGCTTGTTTCTTAGTTCCAACGAACAGAACTGTGCCACCCTCGGAGACAGTGTCTCGGATAAAGGTGTATGCGGTTTCTATACGACGAAGTGTTTCTTCAAGGTCGATGATGTAAACACCTTTGTGCTCACCATGGATGAAGCGCTTCATCTTTGGGTTCCAGCGGCGAGTCTGATGTCCGAAATGGACTCCCGCTTCTAACATTTGTTTCATCGTGACAACAGCGGTCATGATTTCCTCCGGTTAAGTACTCGACCGAGCTCGCAAGCGAGACCGTGGATTAGGCCAAGTATTATAAACTCTGGCCCTTAGAGCCAGGATCCAGTACATCTGGACCGTCGGCCAGCCTAGCGGGATCGATGACTTGATCCTCAACCAGCGGATTCTTGGAAGATTTAGAGTCTGCCGGAATGCCCGAACGAATTTCAGCCTGCACCTCTTCACTAAGGTCCAAATCCGAGATCAACTTATTTATCAGCTCATCTGGGGTCGGGCAATCACTAGCAAAATATCTAATGCTCTGTTCATCTGGAGTGGCAATAAGGATGTGGTAGGTACCTTCTGCAATAGCTGACCTGGCTAGCACCCAAAGCTGAAGCCAGCTCTTTACTTCGACTTCAGCCATACCGCTATTTCTAATTCCAGCACGTGGATAATTCCAAGAAGAATAATCGCTCATATCTGCCGCTACCTAGCCTCCGGAGTCTCTTTTGGACCACCGCTAGGAAAAAGGATAGCAAGCCTTCAACTTAAATTTACATGCGATTAAGAATCAGGATCCGAAGACACAGTTAGGCTACTTCTCGCATTTCAGAAGTCATCTTAGAGCGCAGCTGAAGCACTGCTTTAGTGTGAATCTGACAAACTCGAGACTCAGTAACACCAAGAACGTCGCCAATATCAGCCAGTGTTAGACCTTCGTAGTAGTACAGGGTAAGAACGACTCGTTCTCTTTCATTCATAGAGTTGATCGCAGAAGCTAGGACCTGACGAGTTTCGAGATTTTCATAGACTGTGCCTGGACCGTCATCACGATCTGCCAAGGTGTCGCCGTAAGTTAGGTTTTCACCACCAGAGAAGCTAAGCATCTCATCTAGTGCAACCAAACCAAGCGAAGAAATCTGTGTGTAAAGATTGCTTAGCTGAAGCATGGATAGCTTCATCTCTGCGGCGATCTCTTCATCAGTTGGGCTGCGATGGAGTTTCGACTCCAACTTTGTCATTGCCTTCTCAACTGACTTTGCCTTAGATCGAATGGAGCGAGGGATCCAGTCGACGCTGCGAAGCTCATCTAAGATTGCGCCCTTAATGCGAGAGATTGCATAAGTCTCAAACTTGTAGCCACGCTCTAGGTCAAACTTCTTGATTGCGTCGATCAAACCGAACATGCCGTAAGAGACCAAGTCCGAATGGTCTACGTTTTGTGGGAGACCGGCTGCAACTCTTGAAGCCACATACTTAACCAGTGGAGAGTAAAAGACGATTAGCTCGTCTCTCTCAGCTTGACCCTCTTTGGCCTTAAAAGCCTTCCAGGTCTCTGTCATATCCGCATTTGTGTCTGTTCTCGCCACAGGTTCCGCCAACTCAGTAATTTCAATATCATCCGAAGTTTCAACTAGGTCAATTCTTCGTTCCCATATACCGTCGGTACTTCGCCAATTCCTATGAGGGCCTTTCGGTCTATTTCTTGGGGGTCTATTTGAACTATCCTCGCGTTGGGAGTCCTCTGTCTTTTGGAAACCCAGTGCGTCTAAGTAGCGATCTTTTGCCGAAACCATTGCAATAGTTTAGGTGATGGAGGGTCTACTCGGTGAGACTGCTAGCTCATTGTTGCATCCACTAGCCCTAAACGCTCGCCTGTTAAGGCCAGTTTGCCATCGGCGACCAGACGCTGAACCTCAACGAATACACGATCTGGCTCCTCAGAACAGCTTGTCAGAACCGAAGAAACCGTACCTGAGCCTGTACGAGCCTCTGCCAATATCAGCTCAGCCAGCGAACTTGAAGCGTCAGTCTCGTCAATGCTGTTACTACGCTCAGAGAGTCCAAAACCATAGACAGATTCGACTACAGATTCGACACCAGTACAAATGGTTGCGCCATCTCGAAGTAGCTGGTTTGTGCCAACACAGGCTGCACTTAATACCGAGCCCGGTACTGCCAGGACTGGCTTGTCCCTCTCTATTGCTTCGTCAGCTGTTAGCAGTGAGCCACCGGCCATATGGGATTCAACAACTACCGTTGCGTCAGCTAGGCCTGCAATGATTCGATTCCGTGCCGGGAACTGCCAACGACGAGGCTGGATCCCTGGCGGCAACTCGCTGATGATGAGACCACACTCTAACAGTCGATCGAATAGGCTTTGATTTCTGGTCGGGTAGCAAACATCTATCCCTGTCCCTAGAACTGCAACTGGCTTTGGCGAGCTTGCAGCTGCAGCTCCTATATGAGCCTCTCGATCAATACCGAGTGCCAAGCCACTAACCACAGATATGCCTTGGTCGGTTAGTTCATGTCCTAAGTCTCTCGCTACTTTGCGGCCAACTGAAGAACAGCGCCTAGTGCCGACTATTGCAATCTTGGGAGCATCTAAATGACCCAGGTTACCCCTCGCAAACAATAGAGCCGGGGCATCCGGGTCATCGGCGAGGATAGGCCAGCGAGCTCTCTGCGGCGTCAGTACCTCTACATTCAGTTCGCCAAGAGTTTCAACTACTTTTGATTCGCTCAACTTCCTGGCCTGGTTGCACCATTTCTCGACCAGTTCCATCTTTAGACCGGCCGGTCCCGACTTATTGGGGATCTTTCGCTTTCTCAGCTTCTCTAAAACTTCGATTGGACTATCAGCAATACCCAAAAGCCACTTGAGCCTCGCTGGCCCAACTTGGTCTAGCGATGAAAGCAGAACAAGCGCAGTTGTTTGATCATCGATTGTCATGACACTCCTTGAAATATTTGGCGTAGCTCTGACCTAAGTGACATTGCCATTGCGATGTCACTCTCCACCAGCTCTACCTGACCGGCTTGAACTTTGTCAGTGCGCACTGCTGAAAGATCAGAAACCGTTAGACCAACCCTGGTAACTGCCGCCACCCCACGAGCTGACAATAAACCCTTTGCGACCGCAGCGTGCAACATTGCCTCTGCCTCTGCACTCAATTTGGTTACTTTCTTTAGTGCTGCGTGATCTAGTTTCGAGTTGGCTCGAACACCCCGACTCGCAGCAAACTTACGTGCGGAACTAACTCGGCTGCGGATACTGTCGCTGTCTTCTGCAATATCATCTGAAAACAAGGAGTCGGCCCCGGGTGGCGATAACTCGATGCGCAGATCGAAACGATCCATTACTGGGCCAGAAAGTCGTTGCGAATATCTGAGTCGTGATTTATCAGAACATCTACAAGTCGTACTTGCTCCACATGGGCACGGATTCATAGCCGCAATAAGAATGAAATCAGCAGGAAGTTCAAGAGACTGGCTTGCCCTACTAACCCTTATAACTCCCTCCTCTAGCGGAGTACGCAGAGCTTCGATATGGCCTGTTGGGTATTCTCCAAGCTCGTCTAAGAAAAGGACGCCGCTATGGGCCCCACTAATTTCGCCTGGACGCATCGCTCCAGTTCCACCACCCAATAGCCCTACCTTTGTCGCTCCATGGTGAGGTGCACGAAATGGCGGACGGTTCATCAAAGTTCCGTCGAAATCTCTGTATCCCGCAGCAGAATGAATCTTTGAAGCCATTAGAGAATCGGCAGCGGTCAAATCAGGCAGGATTGTGGGCAGACGTTTTGCCAGCATTGTTTTTCCCGCCCCGGGTGGGCCCACCATGAGTAGATTGTGTTCACCAGCTGCTGACAGCTCCAGTGCCAACCGAGCAAGGGGTTGGTCTAAGACTTCTCTCATATCAAGCTTTTCACCTACGGCCTTAGCTACTTGATGATCTTGCGGACTGACTTTTGCCAGCTCGCCCTCACCTTTGAGAGCCTCCACAATCTCGGAGAGGTTCTCAGCATGGTAAAGCTCCCCTGGATAAGTGGCGTCAGCTTCTACTGAAGCACTCGTCGGGACAATCAAACGATCAGCCTTCACAACCGAAGCAATACACATCATCCCGTGAACAGGCTTTAGAGAACCGTCTAAGCCAAGCTCACCAATTGCACCAAGTTGGTTGACGGATTCAGCCGGAATTTGTTCCGAAGCTGCCAATAAACCAAGGGCGATAGCTAAATCTAAAGCACCACCGGGTTTGCGGACTCCGGCAGGCGCCAAGTTAATGGTTACCTTCTTCATGGGCCAACTAAGCCCGCTAGATAAAATTGCGGCACGCACACGGTCCCTTGCTTCACGACAGGTGGCATCTGGTAGACCAACAATTGTGTAACCTGGCAAGCCGCTAGACACGTGTACTTCGACGGTGACGCCTAAGCCGTCATAACCTCTTAGCGCTGCTGAGGCAACGGTAGCTAACATCTATTTCTCCTATGGAAATATGTGAAAGTTGGCTACTG
>CAZYMB010000011.1:25564-27051 GCA_964648795.1 uncultured Acidimicrobiaceae bacterium | reverse complement strand
GCAACGGTAGCTAACATCTATTTCTCCTATGGAAATATGTGAAAGTTGGCTACTGCCACGAGATATGAAAATAGATTAGCAAGCTGCTCTGACATAGCCTGACCCAAGCCTGGCTATCTACCTATTCTGGTTCTACTACTTCGGTTAATGCGGCCTCAATTAGGGTCTCTCGCGAATACCTGACCACAGCCCTAATTTCCTCAGCAGAAAGCCTCGCCCCAAAAGACGGCATTCTATTTCTACCATCAGTAACAATTTCGATCTGGTCTTCAATTGTCGGGTAAAGCTCAAGTATTTCAGGCGTGTTGATTTGATTGCCAATTCCACCCGCACCTGTGGCTCCGTGGCAACTCACGCAGCTATTAACGTAGGTCTGGCGGCCAAGCACTAACTCAGCATCTTGCGGGTCGACCTCTGGCGAAGCTGCCGATACACAGCCTGTAGCAATAACTATGACGCCAACCATTAACAAGAAACTGCGCCTGGCTCTTAGAAATAGCTGTGTAGATTCCATAGACAGTTCATACACTAGCTAACAATGGGCTTTGATCCTAATCGACCTTATAAGGCAACACCGCTTGACTATTTCCTCGTTGCTGCTTCTATTTTGGTTGCAGCTGGGTTTGTTGTTTGGGGCTTCTTTGGCTAAATATCGAGACCCGTCAGATGCTGAGGATACTGAAACCAGGTTTATTCAGCCATATCAAGCTAACAAGGACTACATCTGCCCTGGCTGCAATGGGATCATCCCTGCAGGCACCGGACACATGGTAGCTGTTCCTGCCTCAGCACCTGACTTGCGAAGACATTGGCATCGAGGCTGTTGGACTAACCGAAGCTCCCGCTATTAACCAGCTAAAAAGCACCTCTATAGATCTCTACATTAAGGCCTCTGTCAACTGAAGCGACATCGAAACGAATCTCTGCAAACTTTGAAGCCTGCGAAGTCAACCACTCGGCAGCTGCGCCTCTAACCTTTTGCTGCTTACGTCGCCCGACGGCTTCTACTGGCAGTCCGAACAGATGACTTGAGCGATACTTAACTTCGACGAATACAACGGTTGAGTCTTTGTGAAGAATCAGATCAATCTCGCCTGCAGACTCACGTACATTGGTATCAATGGTGGAGTATCCACTATCTTCGTAACGCTGCAGCGCTGCACGCTCTGCAGTTCTGCCAAGCTCATAGTTGTTTGGGCGGTTCTCGTCGGTTGGATGCTGTTGATTGGTCATACACATAGGTATACACCAAGCCTCTGACATCAATAATCCCTACTGAAATAGCGGCCTCTAAGTCGGATCTATTTGTTCTGGGTTTTCATCAGGAGGCACAGCTGACTCATCGTTATCAGAGTTTCCTCGGACCGGCGGAGCTTCAGGCACATTCTCTTGATCTTTCAGCAGCGGTGGACTCGCAACGTCGCCTGTCTTATTTCCGCCCGCAATCGGATCAGAAGCAGCCGTTTGTGTGATCGGATTTGGAGCAC
>CAZYMB010000011.1:15286-25464 GCA_964648795.1 uncultured Acidimicrobiaceae bacterium | reverse complement strand
TTGTCTGATTCAGCTCCAGGCAGTGAGATCGAGTAAATGATTTCACCAGAGTCTTCAAACCCAGCTGGTAGTTGGATTGGAGAATCAGCCACGAGATCATCAAATGCCTCGTCAGCTGCTGCAATCTCTGCACTAAAGGTCCACTCATCATCTGCAATCTTTTC
This sequence comes from uncultured Acidimicrobiaceae bacterium, assembly GCA_964648795.1. Taxonomy (GTDB): domain Bacteria; phylum Actinomycetota; class Acidimicrobiia; order Acidimicrobiales; family SZUA-35; genus JAHDDW01. The sequence goes on along the minus strand of CAZYMB010000011.1, from coordinate 25,300 downwards.
GAGATCGATCTGTTGGGCATCAACTACCCCGTTCCCAGCCGCCGTCGCCGCTAACGTCTCAGCTAAATTGTCACTCGCTGGTACTGTCGCAGTACTCTGTACGCCACAAAAGCCGTCTTCGTCGTATTCAACAACCTCAGCAATATCAAGTCCATCAGCCTCAAACTGGTCTGCAGCTTGAGGTGAGGTCAGTTCTGAACTTATCTGTTCACAGACGTCCAACCCACCCAAGAAACCACCAGCTTGTTCTTCAACGACCTCTGAGTCAACGGCGGTTATGACGCTGAGAGTTGCCGAGTTGTCGTTGTTAACATCAATTTCGGTAACTACTCGAAAACAACCTGAGACCACGACAGAAATAGCCGCAAGCAGAATTAGTTTCTTATACATATCAACCTCGACACTAAAACTAGCACCGAAGAATATGTTGATTAGTCTTCTCGGAGTTCTTTGACCTTCGCCGCTTTACCAACACGGTCACGAAGATAGTAAAGCTTGGCTCGTCGTACATCACCACGAGTAATGACTTCAAGCTTCTCTACGACAGGCGAGTGGATTGGGAAGATTCTTTCTACACCCACACCGAAGCTCACTTTACGAACAGTAAAAGTTTCGCTGATTCCAGAACCCTGGCGAGCAATAACAATGCCCTCAAAAATCTGAACACGCTCTCTGTTGCCCTCGATTACCTTTACGTGTACTTTGACACCATCACCTGGTCGAAACTCAGGAACTTCGGTCTTGATTTGTTCTTGCTGTACTAAGTCTGTGAGGTTCATTGCTAAATCCATTTGTTACGCCAAGGTCGAAAATCCGTGGGCGAAATTAACCCTTTAAAGACTAGAGCCACTCTGGCGGAGTTGCACCATGAAATCGAGGAGATTGCTAGAGAACTTAGAGCTCGAAATCTGCCAAAAGCTCAGCCTCTGAAGGTGTGAGCCCTCCCCTTTGTTCGATTAGGTCAGGTCGAAGCCTAGAAGTAATAGCAAGGCTCTTGGCTAGACGCCATTTATCCACTAGTTCATGATTGCCAGATCTGAGCACCTCAGGCACACTTAGGCCCCTGAATTCCGCTGGTCGAGTGTATTGTGGGTATTCGATTAAGTCATTAGCAAATGACTCATCGACTGGCGAAGACTCATTGCCAACCACACCAGGCACTAGTCGAGCAGTAGCTTCGATTATCGATATCGCCGCTGCTTCTCCCCCGGCAAGAACAAAGTCACCTATCGATATCTCTCGATCCACCACCGTGTCTCTGACTCGCTGATCCAAGCCTTCATATCTTCCGCAGAGCAGGCTGAACTCACCCAGGTCGACTAACTCTTCAGCTAACTTCTGATTGAAAGTTTCACCAGCTGGTGATAAATAGATAACTGGTTTCGGTGGTTTAGTTTCATCAATGCAATCGATAATTGGCTGAGGACAAAGAACCATTCCTGGCCCACCACCAAATGGCATATCGTCTACCGAGTTATGTTTATCATCTGAGAACTTACGAAAGTCAACACTATCGATTTGCAGGATTCCACTCTCTTGAGCAGCGCCAAAGATGCTCTCGCTAAAGTACTGATCAATCAGCTGTGGGAAAAGCGTTAGAACACTGATGTTTAGACTGCTCACGCAGTTAACTATATGGGCGAATTAGATAGCTAGCTCGCTAAAGGTCAAGCAGGCCATCGGGCACATTGACGCTGATGACTCCTGGTTCCGTTCCTGATTCGACAATGAATACTGAAGGAATCAGAGTGCCATTAGCCAGTTCTAGAAGTTCTCCCGCTGGGTTATCTATAATCGCCGCCACGGTACCGATCTGGTTTGAGTTCTGATCTAGAACATCACTACCTATATGGTCGGTGATTAGCGCTCCTGCCTCAACAATACGTTCGGCATAAACTTTCTGTGTGCGAAGAGGCTCGACCGCTGATCTGTCATCGAGTCCAACAAACTTGAACAGCCAACCTGTTCCTGCTGCCACAGCCGACTCTAACTCAAGCTCGGAAATTCGAGTCCAATATTTGGTGCCAGGAGCTGTACGCTCTTCAACCAACGACGTGAGAAGCTGACACTTGATCTTGCCTTTTAGGCCATGTGCAGCGCCAAGAGCGCCGACTTCTAGCCAGCCTTCCGGCGGAAGTTGCTTATTCGACGAATTCAACTCGGGTTGTGACGCCGTCTTTAGAAGCTGCAGCGTTAACTACAGTGCGAATAGCGCTAGCGACTCTTCCTCGTCGACCAATGATTCGACCCATATCTTCTGGGGCCACTGAAACGTCAAGACGAACTAGGTCGCCGTCTTCATGAGATTCGATGGTGACTGAGTCTGGGTCGGTCACGACTGAAGTACAAAGATGAGTAAGAACAGCCTCAGCTGTTGGAGCTGGTGACATTATTCGTCTCCCTTAACTTCTTCAGCAGGGGGGGCTTCTTCTTCTGCAGCAGGTTCGGTAGCGTCAGCTTCCGGTGCGGCAGGAGCTTCAGCAGCCTCTTCGGCCTCAGCTTCGGGTGCAGCAGATTCTTCGGCTGCAGCTTCAGCGGCTTCAGCTTCTTTTTCTAGAGACTTCTTCGATGGGCGCTTCTTAGCTTCTGGAGCTGGCTTGGTTACGCCTAGGACGTTCCAGGCATTTCCACCCTCGGCAACAACTGCCGCTTCTTTTTCGCTAAGACTCTCGGCGGTGATACCTTCTTTGAAAGCGTCCCATGTGCCTGACATTTCTAGAAGCTTTTGAACTCTTTCAGATGGTTGTGCACCATTCCGTAGCCAGTTAACGGCCTTCGATTGGGTTATGTCAACTCGAGATGGATTGGCACGTGGATCATAGACACCTACGATTTCGATGAACTTACCATCGCGCGGGGCACGCTGATCTGCGGCAACGATACGATACGTTGGCTGCTTTTTCTTGCCCATTCTCATAAGGCGCAAACGAACTGTCACAAAGATTTCCTTCTATAGCTATGGCTACACTCTTGTAGCCCGACTATGAACCGCTCAAGCTAGTCAGTTCATTAGCAACTGCTAAGGATATCGCGGCTTATCCAACTCCCAACCAAATATGGCGATGGAATTGGCTAATTGCGCTATTGCTCTCCAAAGGTGACGAAGAGCGTCTAGACCCTTTGGCCTTCTGGGCTGAACATGTGCCAAGAGTCATCAAACGCTATGCGGACTTGCTCACCACGTCGTGCTACGGCAGAGCCTGTCTGGCGCACAACTAGGTCTAGTTCGCTGCCGTTGTGGTTCACTATGCAGTGAACATATGATTCTGCGCCAAGGTCTTCGACGACCTTGACCTGGCCGTTGATACCGTCCTTAGAGAGCTTTAGATCTTCAGGGCGGATACCGGCGATTGCCTTATTAGCTCCGCTCTTCCATTCTTTGCTGTCACTTGAGAACTTGATGTCTTGCCCAGCAAATTTGAAACCATCGGAAGATCTAGCAACCTCGAAGAGGTTCATTGCTGGTGAACCAATGAACCCAGCTACGAAAGTGTTTGCTGGTTGTTCGTAAAGCTTCTTTGGCGTATCCACTTGCTGCAGAACACCACCGTCTAAGACAGCCACTCTGTGTCCCATTGTCATCGCTTCAACCTGGTCGTGAGTTACATACACAGTCGTCGTATCAAGACGTGCTTGAAGATCGACTAGCTGTGTTCTGGTTTGAACTCTCAACTTAGCGTCAAGGTTAGACAAAGGCTCGTCCATTAAGAACACTGAAGGCTCTCGCACGATGGCTCGGCCCATCGCTACACGCTGACGCTGACCACCAGAAAGGCTCTTAGGCTTACGATCCAGGTATTCGCTTAGATCTAGAATTTTGGCAGCTTCTTCAACACGACGCCTGCGTTCAGCTTCTGGAATATCTCTCTGCTTTAGAGCAAATGCCATGTTTGCAGCCACGGTCATCTGTGGGTATAGAGCGTAGTTCTGGAAGACCATGGCAATGTCTCGTGCTTGTGGCTCTGCCCAAGTGACGTCATTACCATCAATAGTGATACTGCCTGACTCAGCTTCTTCTAGACCAGCAAGCAAACGTAACGCTGTTGACTTACCGGAACCGGAAGGCCCTACAAGTACCAGTAACTCACCGCTCGCTATATCTAGATTGAGGTTCTTCACTGCAAGGTCTTCTGCCCCTGCGTACCTCATATCTACATCTTTATACTTAACTTCAGACACTTAAAAACCTTCCCTCAGGAATAACATTTACTTAATCGCACCAAGTGCAAGACCACGAATCATACGCTTCTGAGCAACCCAACCAGCCAGAATTACTGGCAAAGTAGCGAGCGTTGAAGCCGCCGAAAGCTTAGCAATAAACTGACCTCTAGTGTCGATCTCACTAGTTACCCATACAGGCAGGGTCTGCCAATCGGTAATGTTGAGCTGAACAGCCAAGAAGAATTCGTTCCATGCGAAGATAAAGCACAAGAGGGCAGTTGCCGCAACACCAGGCGCAATCACTGGCAAGATTACCGAGCGAAGTTGTGTAAACAAGCTTGCTCCGTCAATACGCGACGCCTCTATCAGCTCCTTAGGAACGTCTGCAAAGAATGAACGAAGCATCCAAACTGCAAGAGGTAAGTTAAGTGCTGTATACAGAATGCCCAGGCCTAGTGGGCCATTAGTTAGATCTAATTCTTCAAAAATGATGAACAAAGGCAGGATCGCCGCAACTACGGGTAAGAACTTGGTTGAGATGAAGAAGAACAAAATGTCTCTCCACTTGGGAACACGAGCAATGGACAACGCATATGCAGCCGGAATTGCTAACAACATAACGACCAGGGTTGAGCCTAAGACGATGACAACTGAAGCTGTTACTGCTTCCCAGAAACTTGGAATTCCAGGAATTGTCTCTGTAACCTCTCCAAAGTTCTCGAGTGTTGGCTCGAAGAGTAGAACAGGGTCACCATTCGCCTCAGCTTCGGTCTTGAACGAGTTCAGGACCATCCAAAAGATTGGAAAGAAGAGTAGTAGTCCTACAAACCATGTGAACCCAGTAGTGAATATCCCACCGAGTCCACCAGTCTTAGGCTTCTTGGTAGCTGTACTAGTTTCCACCTTTTCAGCGACTGCTGTCATACTCCATCTCCATCTGCTAAAAGGCTTCTTAGTCCTCTAAGAAGAAGCGTGGCAACAATTATTGAAAGAATCACGGTAAAGACTGCTTGTGCCGAGGCTTGACCGAACCTGAAGCCACCACCAATAGAAGATTCAAACACTAGGAACGCAAGGTTCTTCGTTCCACCACGACCACCTGTAATTACCTGAATATGGTCAAAGACCTGAGAGATATAAACGATACCGAGCAATATCCCAAGCTGAATGTAGCGGTATAGGTGAGGAACTGTTATGTAACGGAAAGTCGCCCATCTACCAGCACCGTCAACACGTGCTGCTTCGAGTACCGAGCTGTCCTGGCTCTGAAGACCGGCGAGCAGAATGAGCATCATGAATGGGGCCCATTGCCAAACGATCACGATGACCACAGATAAGAAAGCGTGGCTACCTGTGAATTCGATCGGGTCGTCCTTAAACATGGTGACCAGCCAGTTGATTACACCGAAGGCTGGTCCAAAGAATTGATTGCTCCATACGAGCGATGCAACCACAGGGGTTACGAGGAAGGGTGTAATAAGGAGGGTTCTAATGAAACCCTGCCCAAAGAATTTGCGGTCCAGCAAGACGGCGAGACCAAGGCCTATCACTAGTGCAAGACCTACCGATAGTGCTGTCATTGAGACTGTGGTCCAAACTTCACCACTAATAGCACTACTTCCCATACCAGGCAGTAGGTCTATAAAGTTCTGGAACCAGACTATCGTCCGGCTATCAGGAATTAAGAACCGCCAATCTGTTAACGAATAGTAAATGCTGAACAGGAACGGTACCTGTGTGACAACAATCGTGAACAGTAGAGCGGGTAACAACGGAGCCCGTCGTCGCCACGCCTCTTTCGAGAACGGTGACGACGACGGCTTCGATGCGCCATCTACAGACGACCCTATATCGGGTGTTTCTTCTGCAGTGACTGTTGTCATATTACTGGCTTACCTCAGATGCAATTTCCTGACAGTCAGCAATTGCGGCGTCGATATCTTCGCCAGCGATTGCGTCTGCAAGACGCTCTGTGCAACGGTTACCAATGTCTTGCCACTCTGGAATACCAACGAACTGGACTCCACCAAGACCTGGTCGAGGTGATGTTCCTGGGTTCACTGGATCAGCAGCTTCTAGTGAAGCAAGAGTTGCAGATGCAAATGTGTCAGCAGCCGCTAGGTACTCTTCGTTCTCGTATAGAGAAACACGAGCTCCTGGAGGAACTGTTGCCCAACCAACTCTTTCGTCTGCACCAGCAGCTTCTAGGTATTCAGAGCTTGTAGCCCATCGTACGAATTCCCAAGCAGTGTCTTTGTCTTCAGTAGCTTCAGGGATAGCTAGGTTCCAAGACCATAGCCAACCTGAAGAGTCTGTGTCTACAACTGGAGCCGGAGCGAAAGCAGATACACCTGCGCCTGCGCCTTCAGTCTGAACGAAACCAGCAGCTACAGTAGCGTCGTACCACATAGCAACCTGATCGTTCTGGTATAGAGATAGACATTCTGGGAAGTTCACAGAAGTTGGGTCATCCTGTCCAGCTGTATCTAGAAGATCAATGTAGAACTCAAGCGCTTCGCGGAATTCTGGTTGATCAACTTGTGCTGCACCTGGTGTGCCATCTTCATTTGCTTCCCACCAAGTTCCACCAAAGGTGTTTAGAACTGTAGTGAATGAAGCTCCTAAGTTACCCCAGCCTGGCTGACCACGTAGACAGATACCTGCACGCTCGTCAGTGTCAATAGCTTGAGCAATCTCAGCTACTTCTTGCCACGTTGGGTTCTCAGAAAATTCTAGTCCTGCTTCTTCCAGTACGTCAGCTCGGTACATGATGAATGAGCTCTCAGCATAGAAAGGAGCTGCATATAGTTCGTCTTCGAATGTTAGTCCGTCACGAACTGAAGATGTAATGTCATCGACATTCCACTCATCATCACCTTCAAAGAATGAATCTAGAGGTGTAATACCACCGGTTGCGGCGAACTGAGGTGTGTCATAAAGACCTACCATTACAACGTCAAAGTTTCCTTCTTCGTCTGTTTCTCCACCACCGACTTCACGGGTTACTAGTTGGCGAATTGTCGCCTCATCAAGAAGTGTGTAGTTCACTTCAATGCCGGTTTCGGCTGTGAAGAGATCAGGAGTAAGCTCCGCGATATCTTCCATATTGCCGTTTTCGACAATAGCTACGTTAATGGAACGGCCTTCACCGTCACCACCATCTTCACCACTGTCATCACCGTCATCACCGTCTGCACTATCACTACCACAAGCCGCAGCTATGAGGAAGAGTGATGCAAGAACGGCAAGCAATGTCAACAGCGGTTTTTTACCTTGCTGTGCTTGGTTCATGTATCTAATACCTTTCTTATACCCGAAACCATTTAGAGATTTCGAGTGTTACGGACTATAGGCAGGGCGTCTAGTCGTGTCAATTCATTGGCATTTTTGTAACATTAGAGCGTGTAGTTCTACCCAGCTAATAGTTTTTCTAGTGCGACTTTAGTGCCTTCTGCAGATATTTTGTCCAAAGCTGTGTTCATCTTTGTTACAAAACCGTCGTTAGTCCCAAGCGCCCCAAAGACTGGTTCGATTGCCAGTAGAGACTCTACAGGTGTGTCGCTCTTAGCTGCCGCAATAAGTTCTGCCGAGCGAGGGTCATTGATGTCGATCGACTCCCCTTGTTCATCAGAGGATTGCAAATATCTAAACCAACATGCCAATGCAAACACTGTTAGATCAATCTTCGCTCCAGTTTCTAAGTGACCGGTCAAGAACGAGAAGACAGCATTAGGGATTTTCGTTGAGCCGTCCTCTGCAAGTCGCTGAATCTGATCTGAGATTGCAGGGTTAGCAAATCGTTCAATCAGAGTTGGTCGGTACTCTGATAAATCCATTCCTGGCACATCGGGAACTGAAGGTAAAACTTCTTCTTCCATGTAACGTCGAACGAACTCTGTAATCATTGGGTCCGCCATTGCAGTATCGACTTCACGGTAGCCCATAAGGTATGACATGTAAGCAAGCATTGAGTGACTTCCATTTAGAAGTCTCACTTTCATGATCTCATAGGGTTCAGCATCTGGAACAACTTGTACGCCAACATCTTCCCAAGCCGGTCGGTCATTACAGAACTTATCTTCTAGAACCCACTGGATGAAATCTTCAGACACAACCGGATACTCATCGATGATTCCAAAATCATCTCGCACCATATCTTTAATAGGGTCGGTGGTTACTGGTGTGATTCGATCGACCATAGAGTTAGGAAACTTCACGTTGTCTTTAATCCAAGCAGCCAAGTCAGCGTCAACTAATTCTGCGTACTGAAGAACGAGCTTCTCTGTAAGCTCGCCGTTAGTCGGCAAGTTGTCACACGAGACAACGGTGTAAGGCTCGACGCCTGCATCTCTTCTTAACTTAAGCCCTGCAACGATATAACCAAGAGCAGACTTAGGAGAATCCGGAGACTTAACGTCCGCGGCAATAAAATTGTTGCTCTCGTCTAGGTTGCCGGTCTCGTCATAGCTGTAACCCTTCTCTGTAATAGTAAGGGACAGAACTTTTGTTGCCGGGTCGGCTAAGCGTTCTAAGACTGTTGCCTGCTCGCTTGGCGCATGCAATACCTCATTTATAGAGCCCACAACATTAAGCACGTTCTCTTTTGTGCTTCTCATTAATAATGAGTACAGGCCATCTTGAGAGCGAAGTTGTTTAATCTTGTCTTCATCTTGAGGCATTAAACCAATGGCGGTGATCATCCAGCCGGAGTCACCCTTACGATTCAGTTGGTCTAAATAGTAGGCCTGATGGGATCTATGGAACCCCCCAAGACTCATATGTACTTCACGGTTCGCGCCTGTTCGACTGTACTTCGGTGGGTTTGTACTGTCTTCAAGCGATTCCAGAGCGTCGTTTGATAGTTCCATTGGGTTTGCTGAATTTTCCATAGCGAGACCTTAGACCAAACTTGGCCAAGAGACAAAACGAAACGGCCCTTTGGTGAATAACTGCTAGAGTGGCCGGCATGAGATTTGGTATAGATATGGGCGGAACGAAAATTGAAATTATCGCCTTAGACGATGATGGCAATGAAAAGCTACGAGAGCGGATCGCCACTGACAAAGAGAGTTACGATGCCAATGTTACCAACATGGCGAAGATGGTCAAAGATGCTGCCTCATCAGTTGGCGAAGAAGGCACGGTCGGTATCGCAACGCCAGGCTCTCTAAGTTTAGAAACAGGACTATTGCAAGGTTCGAACGCAACGATTCTAAATGGGAAACCAATCAAGGAAGACCTCGAGGCCGCTATGGGTCAAGAGATCCGCATCTCCAATGATGCCAACTGTCTTGCATTGTCCGAAGCTACCGATGGCGCAGCTGCCGGTATGCCAATTGTGTTTGCTGTAATCATCGGCAGTGGTGTCGGTGGTGGGCTCATCGTCAACGGCCAAATTGTTACAGGCGCAAACTCGATTACAGGCGAGTGGGGCCATAACTCACTACCCGAAGCAACCGAGCGTGAGATTAAAGGCAGAGAATGTCATTGTGGTCGACCTCAATGCATAGAGCAATGGCTTTCTGGCAATTCTTTCACTAGTACCTTCCAAGGTGATGTCGAAGGTGTTGACGATGAAGATCTACACGCCAAACTTATTGTTGAGGCTATGCGAGCTGGTGATGACGATGCCAAAGTTCACTTCGAGAAGTATGTTGACCGTGCTGCAAGAGCCTTCGGTTCGATCATAAACATGATTGACCCACATGCAATTGTACTTGGAGGCGGCATGTCAAATGTCGACGAGCTATACGAAGCTGTTCCAGCCGTATGGGGCAAGTATGTATTCAGCGAACATGTCTACACCAAGCTATTAAAGAGCAAGTTTGGCGATTCTTCTGGAGTTAGAGGAGC
>CAZYMB010000011.1:0-15186 GCA_964648795.1 uncultured Acidimicrobiaceae bacterium | reverse complement strand
TCACTTGCAACATCATCAATGAATGCAGCTTGGATTCCGAATACTCCGAATGCTAGGAATGCGCCTACACCGGCCAATACTAAGAAACCCAGACCGCTTACTACCGGGTTGTTCTTTACGATGTCAAATAGTTTTCCCACGTTGTTCTCCTGTTAGTGGTAATTTCCGCAACGAAAGAAGTCAACCTAGAGCAAACTGTGTCTATTCCATTTGTTACGTTTCGAAACATAGATGTAGTAAATGAGCTTATTTAGTGCACAATTTCGGGTGAAATAAGCAAAATCTGCAGCCGGCACAGCAAGAGACGGCTGCAGATAAAACTATTTATCTTGCTTATCAACCCAGCGATTAAAATAGTCGCTGAGCTATTTTTTAGCACGGGTCATAAACCGATAGGTGGAAATCTCTAGCATTTCTCATCTTCGGCCTATCTCAGCAAATCAGAATGATCCTGCTAGCGTTGCGAACTATGAGTGATGGTTCTTTTGACAGAGATATGGATTACATCAGCGATCGGATCACGACCGATGGTGCAGGTGGTTGGAAGGTTGAGGCCGGGAAGTATCGATTGATCGTTGCCCACGCTTGCCCTTGGGCTAATAGGTCGTTAATTACTTTGAAACTACTCGGTTTAGAAGATGTTATTAGCGTAGGCACGGCGGGGCCACTGCATGATCAGTCAAGTTGGAAGTTTCATTTGGACCCAGACGGCATTGACCCAGTACTCGGCATTCACAAACTTCAGGAAGCTTTCTTCAACCGTTACCCCGACTACCCCAAGGGAATCACTGTCCCCGCAATTGTCGACATCGAATCAACGAGTGTCGTTACCAACAACTTTCTTGACATAGAAAAAGACTTGACTAAAGAGTGGGCTCAGTTTCACAAGCCAGACGCCCCTGACCTGTGGCCTGCACAACACTTAGATGAAATCGAAGAACTAACGGAACTGATCTTTCACGATGTGAACAACGGAGTTTACAAGTGCGGGTTTGCATCAGAACAAGCACCTTATGAGGAAGCTTACGAAGTGCTCTTCTCAAGGCTTGATTGGCTCGAAGAGCGCCTTACTAACCAGCGCTATCTAGTTGGAGACACTATTACCCAGGTAGATATCAGGCTTTGGGCCACTTTGGTTCGCTTTGACGCTGTGTACCACAATCACTTCAAGTGCAACCGAAACAAGATCGTCGAAATGCCCGCTTTATGGGGTTATTGCAGAGACTTGTATCAAACACCAGGCTTTGGCGAGACCATCGACTGGTATCAGGTTAAAGCCCACTACTACGGGGTACACAAGAGCATAAACCCAACAGGTGTCATCCCACTAGGTCCCGCTGACCCTGGGTGGGATACACCACATGGACGTGAAAAACTCAACTCGTGATGCCAAGCAAGCCCGTTTCTCCGCCGCTTTGACACAAACTAGTGCGACCTAAGCCTTCAGCGCTTGTGTCGAAACAGGTCTACGAAACGGATTGTAGCATCGCTTGCTGCTGACTTATGCTGCAGCCAGTGGGGCTAGTCCGAAGCCAACACCAAATGGCTCACACCAAATATCAATCGTGTTGTACTTGTCTAAGTCGACGTCTTCAGGAATCTCGTAGTTTTGGTTACCGATATTTCCTTGCAGGTCGCCAAGTGTTACGAAGGTGCCATCATCAGCTCGTAGATAGACTTTTAGTGCTGGGCCGTTTTGTCCTTCGAAGTTCTCGAAGCGCAGCACTCGCCTGCCAGTACCATCGGCAAGAACCAGCGCTTGACCAACAAAGTTATAACCGTTCACTCCAACAAATTCACCTGCACGCACAACTGTGATTTCGCCGTCCATTTCTGGTTGACCCTGATCCACAGCCACGTCTTCGGCATCATCCATCTCATCTTCAAAATCCGCCGGATCAGCTTCACCTGTAAATTCGACCGACTCAAATATGTCTTGGAGTTCTTCTTGACTAAGTTCACTGACAGTACCAACGCCACCGTCTTCGACTACATCATCGATGAACATTGTACGGAATTTGAAGAAGAAGATCTCTAGCAAGACCACCGCTATTAGCCCAATCACACCTATGGCTACTAGTACTTTCTTTGTTCCTGATGACATCAGCGTCTCCTTCTTGGTCGAGCTACCTACAGACTAGACAGTAATTTCAGACCTTTAGATGATCAAACCGATCAAATTAACACTCATTCCATCCCCCGTTCACTACCTGATGAGCCGGGGAATAAATTCAGCCCTTGGTCTTCGAGAAACGGGCACCAGACGCTATGTATGACTCGGAATGCAACTTGTGTTGTTCTTCGTCCCAAGCAACTTGACGCAATAAATCCCCAACTGTTTCGTGGTGACCGTAGTCGTCTTTGTATTTTGATTCCCACTGGGTCTCATCGAAGGCAGGATTCTCTTCAACAAACTTTGCATACGTCAAAGCTGCATGCGTTTCAAAGTCTGCGTTGAGTTTGTAAGACCACTTTGGGTAAACCACATAAAGCATCCAAGTCAGGTGATAGTAGATGAAAGACATTATTTGGGGAAGAACCTTGTCACGAATGAAACGGCGTCTGTATCCTTTGTGTTCGCACATCTCCTCCATTATCAGAAGGTGCCAAAACTCGTTGTCTTGCTCGTCGCGCGACGTCAACACCCGGTCCTGGATCTTACGAGCAAAGCTATGGTCTCTATGGTTTTGCGTCTGTGCAATATGCCCAACGTGTTCCCACGCGAAATAGGGAACACGTGCCACTAACTCAAGAAAGGCAAAGTACTCGAAACTTCTACCTTTTGGAAACAAAAAGTCGGTTGATTTAAATAGCACTTTGGCAGCAAACCCATACTTAGGTGGCGGCCATGACAGATAGCGCTGTTGATGCTCCCGTAGTTCGAGAGGCGACAGCGACGGGAATGTTGTTTCTTTATCACTTGGCGGCTCTGGCCGCACTTCATTTAAGCTCATAGCTAGATACTATTTTGATCGGCACAAAGGTCAAAAAGGTTTATCGGAACTGCAATGTTTTGGGATTCATCAGAGGGAGCCACTCTGGCGACTAACCCTTCGAAGTGGCACCGTGCAGGAGGCTCGCTGCCTCTGAAATGCTCTTGGCAAGTACAAAATCGTGCTCGGTCACTTTGTCTCCAGCTTCGTGGGTCGAGATTTCGAACTCGACGATATTCCATGTATTAGTCCAAGTTGGATGATGATTTTGCTTCTCGGATTCGATCGCAACCATGGTGACGAATGCCATTGCAGTTTTGAAGTCTGCGAATTTGAATCTAGAGCAAAGCTTGCCATCGGATACAGTCCAGTCTGGATTCTGCGCTAGGGCAGCTTCGATTTCTGTTTCGTTAAGTACCTTAGCCATTGAGCTCTACTCTAAGTGAATAGCCTCGTTAACCCTCAGACCGAGATTATTGCGACTAAATTAGTTGGACTGTGGATCAAGGCAAATCATTAGATGCAGCAACCAGAAAGGTAGTGCTTGTCGGCGGCGGACATGCCCATGCTTTAGTGCTTCGATCTTGGGCGAAGACGCCGCTACCCAATGCAGAAATTACAGTTATTAATCCTTCACAAACGGCACCCTACACTGGCATGCTCCCAGGGTTTATCGCGGGCCACTACAGCCGAGACCAACTCGACTACAGCTTGGTCGAGTTAACTAAACCAGCCAACACCAAACTCGTTGTTGGCAAAGCTACAGGTATCGATAGAAACACCAAAACAATCGCAGTGGAAGGGCATCCACCGATTGAATATAACATTTGTTCGATCAACGTTGGTGTCACTTCGGCAATCCCAGACCTACCAGGCTTTGACCGCCACCGATTTGGCGTAAACGCTAAACCACTCGGTCCCTTTGCGACTCAATGGACCAGTTTCGTCGAGAACTGTTCGTCTTCTCCAAAGGTGCCAGACGTTTGCGTAATAGGCGGAGGAGTTGCTGGCTGCGAACTTGCTATGGCGATGAGCTACCGACTAAGCCAAGACGGACACCGACCTGTGGTCAATGTCATAGAGCGCCAAGAAGCACTGAGCGAAGTCAACCCAGGCACTCGTAAAAAGCTAGCCCAAACCATGAATGATCTTAACATCGTCATACACGAGCATGCCAACGTCGAATCGGTACTAAGCGATCACTTAACCTTGAGCACAGACGGTGAATCGGTTAAAAGGCTGCCAGCTGACTTTATTGTCTGCGCAGCGGGAGCCAGGCCGCTTCCATGGCTCGAAACGATTGGGCTCAAACTAACGAATGGGTTTATTGACATTAGCGAGACGCTACAGAGCACCACAGATCCAGATATTTTTGCTGTTGGAGACTGTGCTCACATGCCATTTGCTCCTCGACCTAAGGCCGGAGTGTTTGCTGTTCGCCAGGCGCCATTTCTGAAACTTAATATTGAAGCTCGTCTCCAAGACGCAGAACTAAGACCATTCAGCCCTCAGTCCGATTACCTGAAACTGGTCTCACTAGGAAAACGTTCTGCTGGAGCTGAGAAATTTGGTCGCTTTACCAGCGGATCTGCAATGTGGCGTCTGAAAGACCGTATCGACAAAAAGTTTATGGACTCTCTCGGCTAGCAGCAAACTGAGCACTATCCAAATTCTATTGAAGCGAGCTCTACCTCTTCGCCTTCAATAACGTCTATCTGGGCTTAGGCACTTATGTGGACAGGTGCTCCAAGCGGAACGTTTTCTGCCAGCAGCGTAACGATCTCATTTGGTATTCGCAGGCACCCGTTTGAGTGGGCGCCACCCACTAGTTCTGGACGTGTAGTGCCGTGAATTGCTATCACGGGGATACCACCATCAAAGGTGTCATAAACTTCAGAAAAGGCTGAGAGAGCAAGAGCCCACGGACCAAGATACGACTCAGAAGCTGGGTTGCGACGCTTGGCTGTGATTGAGAATGTGCCGACTGGTGTTGGCGTCTGCGGAGTTCCGATAACGGCTTCCGTTTCAGCGATAATCTCATTGCCATCATAAACGATTACAGAACGCTCAGAAAGATCAACTTCGGCACGAACCTGCGTCTGCGTAAAAGTGTAGAGACTGCTGTCTATCCAACCGGTCTGACCGTTCGGACGAATCGGCAACTGAACTTCAACCCAGGCGTCATCGGGAGTGCCCTCGGTAACCATAAGAGTCAACGGCCCACCAAAGTGATACGGATTAGGGCTGGCAAACTCGAACTCGATAGGCGTACCGTTCGGGGTGTCGTAGGCAACCAAGTTCTCGACAACAGGCTTTGCTTCGGCCACCCAGGTCGAAACAATGGGAGGTGCTTCTGCAACCTCGGCATCTACAGTTTCTTCAACTGGTTCTAAATCTACCGCTGCAAGGGCTGCAGGCTCCTCAGAACCACACGCTGAAATAGTAAGAGCGACAACTAAAAGGAGTGGCAGAACAGCCTTAAGTGAATGATGTCGAACTCGACCCGAAGACTTCCCATGCATACTTATACTGACGGCAGTTCTCGACACAAAGTAATAGTAGCTTTGACCCAAACCTTACAATGGGCCCAAAACGATAGTGGACCCGAGGCAAACTGGACACCAAACCACCTAGATCTTTCAACAAAGTTACAGCAGGCCGAGCGGCGCAGACTTTAAGCCGATCCACACCTGACCTCGTTTACCGCAAAACAGTAGTGGACCCAGCAAGGATGAGTTGCTGAGCCCACTAATTTCGTATCTAATTTTAGTGGCGGGGGCAGGATTTGAACCCGAGGCTCACCTGACAACCGACCAATCGAACCATGGTATTTGGTTCGAACAGGCCGAGCGGTGGAGGCTTAAAGCCACACCGACCGGACCTAACATAGTGGCGGGGGCAGGATTTGAACCTGCGACCTTCGGGTTATGAGCATGACGAGACAGTCTGTGAAAGTCGTTGGATCATGAGGGGTTTTGGCTGTTTGCCCTGCTCTTGCAACGATTTCTGAGGGTGACCATTTCCCCGCTGTCTCCGGCTGCTCCCCCCTGTTTACAGTTGGGTTGTTGCCTGCTCGTTGCCTCGAGAAATTGAGCTTTCAGCCCAGCCGAAGGCTCAAAGTGCCCGCCCTCGGAGACCGGGTTTGTTCACCCAATGCAGCTCAGTGCAGTGAGCTGAACACACTCACAATCTCCATGACCGAGTAGGACGCCACCAAGATCCCGCCAACAACTGGCGCTCCGGTCACAATCACAAGCCCAGACAGGTGCAAAACAGACCGCCCGGCCTTGGCAACGCAAGGCGCAGCCACCTCAGCGTGTTCGCAACCAGCCAAACTTCGTCGAGCGCTGTCCAGGTATGTGCTTGCCAACGCCTCTTCCCGTAGCGCCACGGCATCGGCCCAGCGTTCGATGGATGTGCGGTGAGACGACACGACTGCGTGTGCACCTGGTAGCCAACCCCAAAATCTCTCGTAAAACCAAAGTACTAGTAGATGTCGATCGTGTCTCAACCTCAGGTGCGCCATCTCATGGGCGATCACTGCCCGACGCTGCTCTTCGGGGAGTTCAACAACCAGTTCGGACACAACCACGTGGCGGTCGCGTCCTGGTACTGCGAACGCCATTGGTCTGCGTGTCGGAGCGACGCGGATCTCGACATCAGCTTCATCGATATCGTGCAGTTGAACAGTTGCCCAGCGAGGGAGCGCGGCACGCTTGCGCTTCCAGCTGGCACGACGAATGGCTGTGCCAAACAGATAGCCAACTACCGCCGCAACCATCGTGCCGAACATCCAAGCCAGCGGGCCACCCGGAGCGAGGCGTGAGAAAAGGACCCGGGCGATGTCACGGCCGTCATGAACCCAGACCAACAGGGGCATCGCTCCCACCGCCGAACCAGATGCAACAAGCAAGACGCCAGAGACGATCGCTCCGCAGCTGATGCGAACCGTTGTAGAAAAAGACAGTTTGCTTTGGGCAGCTAGCAACGGCACCGTCAACAGGTGTATCCCCGCGCCGATGAGCAAGAGGCTCACTTATTGCTACGCAGTTTCTGTCTCAACGCGGATGCGTCGCGTGGCGAGAGGCGTTGCACAAAGTGACCCAACGCCGTTGCAGGGTCAGTCGCTGCTGAGAATACGTCCATCATGGTTTCTGCGACTTGTTCTTCGCGAGTCCGAACCGGTCTGTAGAGATAGGACTGCCCCTCCTTCGACCGGTTGACGAGATTCTTCTTCACGAGTCGGCGCAGGATCGTCCGGACCGTGGAGTAGGCCAACGCTGGCTCGATATCGAGCCGAGCAAGAACATCACCAGGCTTGATAGCTTCGTCGCTGTCCCACAGGACATCGAGAACTGCGTGCTCAAGGCTTCCCATCGGTCGACGGCCCATCGGCCCAACCCTATCGCGAATTGCTGGAAACGCGAGAGGCCTTGACAACGCCCTCCCTCCCCGCACTACCTGCGCAAGTGGACACCCGAATCGCCCGGCCCGACGGCCGCTCGCTCGACGCCCACGATACGTACACCTTGAGAATCCAGATCCACAAGATAAGTCCGCCGCCCAGTTTCATGACCAGGCCCGAGATTTGCAGGTCTTGTACTGCAGAAAGCCCCCATACCCGCGGCGCCGCAGCATACGACTCGTATATCGGGCTCTGCGCCCACGTCAGGAAGCCTGCAGGAACGGTTGGAACAATGGAGGCAGCGATCAAATAGACCACTTTCAGTGGGTTCGGCAGCGGGCGCAATACCGGTTCCTCACCAACGAGGGGGAGCCAGAACAAACATCCTGCAAGGATCCACAATGCATGCAACGAAAAGTGCACCAAAGAATTCGAGGTGTAAAGCGATACCACGGCCGGGAGGTGGGTGCCGACCAGTACAACCTGAAAGACCCCCAATGCACCTGGTCCTCGCGCCATGTAACGCAAGATCGCAATGATCGGCCGTGGTAGCTCCAACTGAAGCCACCCCGGCACCCCCTGGACCAAGAGCGGTGCCGACACCAGGGTGATTAAGAGGAACTGCACCATGTGGGCGCTGAACAAGAAGTCGTCGCCCAACCGGTCCATCGGCCAGTCAACTGCAAGCCACAAGATCGCAAGCCCCGATCCGAATTTGGCGCACACTGCCCTCGAAGGAGCAGGAATCTCACCGGGGAGCTTCACCCGCAGACGACTGACCGACCACCAATAGCCTAGAGCGAGCGAACCAATTAGAAGCCATACATCGGGTCGCGCCTCCCAGACCCATGGCGAAGCTTCGATAGGCAACTGCTTCAACGGGGCCGCCTCTTTGAGCGAAAAGCGCTTATGGCCCCCAGCGCAAGACATCCGCCGAACAATCCAAATGAGACAATGGCACCACCTTGACTCGTCGAATTTTCACCGCTACGGACTTCACTTTCGGCCGGCGATGAGGAAGAAGTAACTCCGGCGAGATACGTTGCAACAACTACGATGAGGAGGGTCGCAAAGATAGCCAGAAGCAACTGCTTCCGGTTCACATTCCTCCTCGAATTAGTCGTCACTTCGGATCCCGGAGCGCTCGGGTCAGCCATCGCCCAGGTCCATGTCCATGCCGGTTTCCGCATCCTCGTTCATGCTCATTTGAGGGAACGGACCAGGGTCGAAACCATTAGGTGCAACTGTTAGCCCAAGGCCGTCTCGCACCATCTCCATCTCTCGGATCTCAATCGCCTGATTCCGTTCCATCAGGGATGAGATGTCCTGCACCCACGAATCCTCCGCCGAGGTTGCCGCCGACGCCATGTTCACCCCACCGATGTGGTGATCGATCATCAGGGCAAGAAATAGTGCATCCCTTTCATCACCGGACGCCTCGAATAATGCTTGAAGCTCGGACTCGCTTGCCATTCCCGGCATCAACTGAGGATCAAAGCTCATACCCATCCATTCCATGGCAACATCTGGCCTCAGCTCGCGCCGGTAGCCCCATTCATTGAGCTTCGCTTCCATCAGCCCAATTTCTCGCGATTGTTGCCTCAGGATCTCGCGAGCAAACACCTGAACCTCGGGCGAGCCACCACCGATAATCTGGGCCTCGGAGAGTGTCAGGGCTTGCTCATGATGGGAGATCATGTCGTGAAGAAAGCCAACATCGACCGAATCCGGTCCTGGCGAAGCGCTCGCCCGCTGCAGCCCAAAGAACGTAATCGCTCCGCCCAAGAACGTGATTGCGATGATTGCCAACGCAACTTCAAACCAAGACTTGGGAAGCAAACCGGCAAGGCTATTTCCATCCAAACCATGCCGTTCATTCAAAGAGTACGAATCCTTCAACTCAAGTGTTACAGCGTGTAGCATATCACTGCGTTTTCCGATTGCTCGTTCGTACACGTCGCACGTTCCCAGAAGGAGATTCCGAGTGTTCGAAGGCTCGTGAAGCACATGTTGTCGGCAGACCTTGGTTTAGTTAGTGATCTTCAGAATGCGGCGGGCTCCGTTCGCAACAATCACAAACACGATCGCTCCAGCCACGAGATCGGGAACTGCGGAATTGGTGAGTGCCACACCAATCGCTGCGAGAATCACAAGTGCGTTGACCTTTATGTCGTTGGCGGTGAAAATCCAGCTCGCCTGCATGTGGGTCTCGTCCGATCGGACTCTATGGAGAAGAACGAGCGTCACGGCGTTGCCGATCAATGCAAGTACCGACAGCACCACCATCGACCGCGGGTCCGGCAAGCCAGCGTCGAAAACGAACCGTCGTACAACTTCAAGCAGTCCGAACACAGCAAGACCAAACTGCAGGTAGCCGCTTGAGCGAGCGAGACGATTCTTGCGGACGGCGGATGCGCCAACAGCGAACAAACTGAGCGCATAGACGGATGCATCGGCACCCATGTCGAGAGCATCGGCAACAAGCCCTACCGATGCGCTTACGAGCCCCACTGTTAGCTCAGCGATAAAGAAGCCAATGTTGATGGCGAAAGCGGCCACGAGAGCCAGCCGCTCGCGGCGGGGATCAACTGCGCGTCCGAGCGAGGTGGAATCGTCGACGTGGACGGCGCCAAGACCGAGCGGAAGCAAGGCAGCTTCGATCTCTTGGGTGCTCGTCGCATGAGAGATCAAGACCTCTCGTTGGTCGAGTCGGAACTCGAGTAGCTGAATGCTCGGGACCTCAGCCAATGCCATCCGAACCAGATTCTCTTCAGCTCCGCAATCCATGCGAGCAATCCGAAATCGACTAACCGCCACCGATGTGTCCTAATCTGCTTAGCTCAGCACCGAAAGCGCCATCCCACGCTCACACGAGCCATCCGTCGCACATCGCCATGTTCATTTCGGGGAACGGTTCGGGGTCGAAGCCAACAGGCGCAGATGCAAGGCCATTGAAATCACGCCGTTCATTCAAAGAGTGCGACTCCCAACTCTGAGTGTTACAAAGTGTAGCATATGTCAGCACTCACCGTCTCGCCAGTCGAGCCACCTATTCCCTCTTGACCTCGAAGGAACATGAAACACCCGTCATTTCGTCGCCTCGCCACCGCTGCAGCTCTTCTATCGTTACTTATGGTTGGCGTGATAGCCGTCGGCCGTTCACAGAAGGGCGGCTGCTCCTCGCCCGACCAATCCGTTGCAACACATTGGACTGAGGCAGTGCTCGATGCAATCCGCCGCGACTTTCCAGCACCCACGGTTCATTCGCGAAACCTCTACCATCTGTCGGCCGCCATGTGGGACACGTGGGCCGCGTACGAACCAACCGCCACGGGCGTTTTCGTCGATGAAATGCGAGTCGCCGATGACATCGAGCGCGATCGCAACGAGGCGATCAGCTTCGCAGCACATCACTTGCTCACTAGTCGATATCGGAACTCGACAGGAGCCACAGCAAGCCTTGCTCAGTTTGATGAAACACTCTCCTTGCTCTGCTCCAACGAAGATGCGGCCGACGACCCGGCCAGTGCGGCCGCCTTTGGTGTCCGCGTCGCCGAATCCATCCTTGCAGCATCAATCGACGATGGTTCTCTTGAAGCCAACGGATATCGGGACTCGACGTATGAGTCAGCGAACCCGCCACTCGTCGTTGATCAGTCCGGGACAGAAATGAACGACCCCAAACCGCTGGCAGCCCCTATCGATTGCTTCCCAGACAACCCAGAACGGACTGATCGTCGGCTCGCTACCCCAAGAGTTCATCGGCCCCAACTGGGGGTTCGTCACCCCGTTTGCGATCGAACCTGACCCGATATCAGGCCTGCCGATCGACCCCGGCCCACCCCCGCTCCTGACCGATGACGATAGCCGCTTCGCCACAGACGCAAGCTACGTTGTCGAACTGTCATCTCGTCTCGACCCGCTTGCAGATATCACGATCGACATCTCGCCAGCATCACTCGGCAACGTCGAACTGGGCACCTACCAAGCATCTGGCCGGGCGACCAACCCAAACACCGGCTTCGATTACGAACAAAACATCGTCCTCGAAGCCGACTACGGACGGGTTATTGCCGAGTATTGGGCCGATGGACCAGACTCCGAAACGCCACCCGGCCACTGGAACACCCTGGCCATTCACGTTGGCGACCGACTTGAGTCGGCAGGCGAATTGGCGATTGACGGACGACTGCTTAACCGACTCGAATGGGACGCGAAGACTAGCCTCGCTCTAAACGGAGCGCTCCATGACACGGCGATCGCCGTGTGGGGAGCGAAGGCCTACTACGACTACGCCCGTCCAATCTCCATGATTCGCTATCTCGGCCAACGGGGCGAGCTCGAAGAGACCCCGGGGATTATCGAGACGATCACCGAAGCCAGTACGGCGCCAGGCGAACAGCATGCCCACCTTGACGAATACGTCGGCGAACAAGCCGTGTACGCATGGCTCGGCGAACCATCGGATACCGAACTGATCACCAGCGGCGTTGGATGGATTCGAGCGGCGGACTGGGTGCCCTATCAGCGAGCGTCCTTCGTGAGCCCAGCTTTCGCCGCATATGTAAGCGGCCACTCCGGCTTCAGCCGGGCAGCCGCCGAGGTACTCACCGAACTAACTGGATCGCCGTACTTCCCGGGCGGAATCGCCACCCATACCATCGAGCCTGGGGGTTTGATTCACGAATCAGGCCCCACAAACACGGTCACCCTTCAGTGGGCCACATACCAAGATGCGGCTGACCAAGCGGGAATCTCGAGAATCTACGGTGGCATCCATGTCGAAGCCGACGATCTCGCCGGCCGCATCATGGGGGCCGATGTCGGCCAGATCGCCGTCCGGAAGGCACGAGAGTACTTCGGCACTTAGTCCCTGTCGGGATTGCACGCCTTTCCCAACGAACCATGGAGAGCAGTCGTCCGACTAGCCCCGGTTGCAGTGTCGTGACATTCTCGATACCTTCAGATATATGCAGATATCAGAAGTATCGAGTATTGATGGGTGTGTGGCAAAGAGTGTCAACCCAGGACGGGTTGATGATGTCACCGCGTCGTTGATCGATGTCAACGTTGCGAGTGATCTGGCCGAGATGTTCCGGCTTCTCGGTGACCCCACTCGGGTGCGCATCCTGTTTGCGTTGTTGGAGGCTGGCGAGTTGTGCGTATGTGACATCGCCGAAGTTGTAGAGACCACCGACACCAAGGTCTCCCAAGCAATGCGCCTGCTGCGCAGCGCAGGAGTTGTCCGCAACCGCCGTGATGGCCGCAACATCTTCTATCGGCTCGACGACGGCCATGTCCGGATGTTGCTCGACCTGTCCCGAGAGCACGTTGCTCACATCGGGGGTGACCGCTAATGGGGCACGACCACGACCATGGCGTCGGTCTCGCCCGTGCGGGAGAACGCCATCGCGGCCGCCTCGCTATCGCATTCGGGCTGACGTTCGCCTTCTTCTTCGTTCAAGCTGCCGCCGGGGTCATTGCGAACTCGTTGGCGTTGCTGTCCGACGCTGCGCACATGCTCACCGACGTGATCGGGCTCGGCATGGCGCTAGCTGCAATTCAGTTGGCCTCCCGCTTCGCCACCGGTAGCGCATCACGAACATCGTCACATACGTTCGGGCTGTACCGGCTGGAGATCCTCGCCGCATTCGTCAATGCGCTGTTGCTGTTCGGCGTCGCGATTTGGGTGCTTTATGAAGCAGTACAGAGAGTGTTCGACACCCCGGAGGTCTTGGGGCTACCGATGCTGATCGTTGCCGTGATCGGCCTAGTGATCAACGTCATCGCGTTTCTTCTGCTGCGCGAAGGGTCGAAGGAATCGTTGAACGTCGAAGGCGCCTACCTCGAAGTCCTCGCCGACATGGTCGGCTCAGTCGGCGTGATCATCGCAGCGGTGTTGTTACAGGTGTTCGGTTGGGCATGGGTCGACCCGGTCATCGGCGCCGCGATCGGGTTGTGGATCTTGCCTCGCACCTGGCGTCTTGGGCGCAGCTCGGTTCGGATCCTTCTCCAAGCCGCACCCGAAGGTTTCGACCTTGACGCACTGACTCAAGATCTCGCCGCAATCGACGGAGTCGTCGACGTTCATGACCTACACGTCTGGACGCTCACCTCAGAAATGGACGCCGCATCCGCGCACCTGATGACCCGACCCGACGTCGATAACCACCAGGTCCTCGATCGTGCCCGCGACATCCTCCACGACGGCTACGGAATCGGCCACGGCACATTCCAAATCGAGCCCGACACCCACGCTGGCTGTGAACAGGTGACCTGGTGACCAACACACAAGCATCCATCCACCGACGGTGGGAACAGCGCTCGACACCCGCACACGTCGCCAACCACATCGACAGCCTGCTTCGTGACTCAGCCAGACACGCAGCACACCGAGACACCGAAGCCGCATGGCGACTCCTCGAGGATGCCCACATCCTGTCTCAACCGTGGGTTCGGCCCCATCTCCGAGTCCACGTTGCGATGCTGTCGCTTGGGTGGTCACAACGGGACCGGGCCGAAGTGGTCGGGCAGCTCGCACGTTTGATCGTTGCAGGGCCCGGAAGCGCTCTCGGGCGCTACCCCGCCGGCAACACCGGACGAGCCAACATGTCGGCGTTCAAACCGATACCCATCCGGCCCGACCTCGCCTCGATCCTCGAAGACGCCGACAATCCGTAGACTTCCGGCAGCCGCCGAAAATGGCAGTGTCGGCGGGCAACGCAAAGTCGGACGGGTCAGCACACCGGATCAACACGACCACATCATCTAGATCGCTTCGAGCTAGTCGGCTCCCGGTACGACGAGGCCCGTTTCGTAGGCGATAGCGACAAGTTGTGCTCTGTCCCGGGCATTGAGTTTCGACAGGATCCGGCTCACGTGCGTCATTGCGGTGAGGGGGCTCATCGTTAGCGTTCTCGCCATCTCGTCGTTATTGCGCCCGCGAGCAACCTCGGCCAAGACATCCACCTCTCGTTCAGTCAAGCCCGAGAGCTCTTCAGCATTCACACTTGGGTCTCGGCGGGCGGCGAACTCCGCGATGAGTCGGCGCCGCTGGGTCGGCCGGCGGGCTCAGTGACTGGCAACTCGATTGACATTGGTGCCGTGACGGCGGCGTAAGGGTTGCCAGCATCGACCCTGCACGTGTGGGAAAAGCGAGGGCTCTTGCATCCAGTCGGCCGGGAGAGCGGACGCCGGCAATACGACAACTCGGTTCTGGATCGCATCGCCATCATCGTCACCCTGCAGCGCAGCGGGTTCACGCTCAAAGAGATCGGCGACCTTCTGGCCGACGACGCGTTCATCGATGGCAAAGCTCTGCTCCAAGAGAAGCTCAGCGTGTTAATAGACCGGCGGCAAGAACTCGACCAAGCAATCGTGGGCATCCAACACGCCATTGCGTGCCAGGCACCTTCACCGCTCGAGTGTGACGGCTTTCGCCGTCACCTCGATGGCGCACTACCGATTGAGCAGCGACAACAAAATTGAAGACGTGACGAATGTGAAAGCGGCCCGACCCCCGTCGAACAAGTCGTCAACGCCAACTCAAGCTTCAGCTGAACCGATATCAGTCGTCACCAGACTCATCATCTGAGTCATCAGCTTCGTCGTCGTCCGAGCCGTCGTCGTCGGACTCATCGTCGTCGTCGTCCCCATCTTCATCTGAGCCGTAGTCATCGTCGGAGTCGGAGTCAGAATCATCATCATCATCTGAGTCATATTCAGAATCAGAGTCGTCGTCCTCATAGTCATCGTCGTAGTCAGAATCTTCATCGGAGTCGTCATCTTCGGTCTTGCGTTCGATCCGCACTCTTGGTTGACCGTCGTCGATCTCGATCTCAACATCGA
>CAZYMB010000010.1:0-72420 GCA_964648795.1 uncultured Acidimicrobiaceae bacterium | reverse complement strand
AGCGGTACGCGAGCTGGGTTTAGAACGTCGTGAGACAGTTCGGTCCCTATCCTCTACAACCGTAAGAAATTTGAGAAAAGCTGTCCCTAGTACGAGAGGACCGGGATGGACGTAGCTCTCGTGTGCCAGTTGTTTCGCCAGAAGCATGGCTGGTTTGCGACCTACGGAAGGGATAACCGCTGAAAGCATCTAAGTGGGAAGCCTTTTTCGAGATTAGATTTCTCATCCCTTTAAGGGAGTAAGACCCGTAACAGACGATTACGTTGATAGGCCGGATGTGTAAGCACCGCAAGGTGTTCAGCTGACCGGTACTAATAGGTCGAGGGCTTGTTTATTTTGGATTAGTTTGTTTAATCAAACTGACTTTGAGTAGAGCCCGATGTAAATCGGACTATTCGCTGGAACTTATTGAGTTCCTAAGAGTGATTAATTTATGCTCATACTCGCTATTCAGTGCTTCAAGAAGCACTTATTGTTTAGACATTTAGATACTGTCTTTGTAAAGATGTAGGTTCCATAGCCTCGCCGCCGGATATCTCTGGCAATCTGATCAAAGAAGCCAACGAAAGTTGGTAACAAAGGTTCTAGCGATAGGATGTCTAGACGAGATCGACATAGTTAGGCTAGATGTTTCGCCTAACGTCAAATAGTTTCGGTGGCTATTGCGAAAAGGTCACACCTGTTCCCATCCCGAACACAGAAGTTAAGCTTTTCTGCGCCGATGGTACTTGGACTGAGAAGTCCTGGGAGAGTAGGACGTCGCCGGATTATTATATGAGCCCCACCCGAGAGAAATCTCCGGTGGGGCTTACTTAGTTGTGGTGACTGGTTAGTTGCCAAGCTCAGTCTCGCCTGAAGGGTTAGCACCTAGGTGTACCTGTCAGGGGACTCACGTTGAGTTAAGCCAGTTGCTGCGGTGTTATAGGTTCTGGAAAAGTACAGTATTCGCTTTGAGTTATGCACCAGACTAAACCACTTTCAGAGTTGTGAACCAAACCGCCCGGATTGTAGAATCTGAGCTGCTCTTTACAGCAAAGTTGAATCGAGTAGAGGTATCAAGGTGTGGAATATACCAGTATTCAATAGTGGGCGGTATGTGTGCGTGGATCTAAAGGATTCCGCTGATCCAGTCGCTGAAGGCCAAGTCCTTCAGAGGTTTAGGCTTGGGGGAGAAGAAGCTGTTCAGCTCAGCGATAGTGAAGCTAAGGAACTGACTAGTGGCTTCGGTATCATTAGCGCTGCAATAGTAGAATTCAATCGACTGGTTACTGAAATACTTGGAACCGATGACTTGCCCAGGTCGACTACCAGGCTTACAATCGATCCTCCTTATCGTGAAATGGGTTGGGACGTTCACACAGATGAATTTGACGAAGGCAATCCAGAAGATCCGAAGGTCCATCTCATTTCTACTATAGCTTGGCCGATTCTAGGTTCGTCTGTGCCAGGTACAACCTTTTTTGAGCGGCAGTATCTTAACGGCGATCCATCAAATCAAGTCGAGTTATCTTATCTAGATGATCAGAATTGGATGGGTGTACAAACAGTGATGCCTTGGACTTTGGTGCTATTCGACTCGCTAACTGAACACTCGCCACCTAGTGCTAGCCCACTGCATAGAGTTAGGATGCAGTTCAATCAGGAGGTCCCGCTGTCACGGGTCCCAAATGCGAAGTTTTTAAAGTATGAATTGGGTTCTGTCGTGCTTCCTGATCGCTCGCCTAAAGTTGGGCACGATTTTAGGGTTGGGCCTGCGCCTATGGGCAATGGCGTGCTCAGCAACGGTGTACACCTATCGCTCTAAGGGGCACAGTTACTACTGGTCTTCGAACTTGGCGGGGCGGTGGTGGCCTTCTATTAGTCGGACTGTTCCGGACCGTGCTCTCATGACGAGCGAGTTTGTGGTGATGCGTCCGCTGTCGAACTTGACGCCATTTAATAGGTCGCCGCTTGTAATTCCAGTTGCTGCGAAGAAAGAGTTATCTGAAGTGATTAAGTCGTCTAGTTGCAGCACTTTCTCTGTGTCGTAGCCAAGTTCTACTGCTTGTTGCTTTTCTTTGTCATTCTCGAACCAAAGACGTCCCTGTAGGTCGCCGCCCATAGCTTTGAGCGCTGCTGCGGTTATGACAGCTTCAGGGGTGCCACCGATTCCAAACAGAATGTCTATACCTGAGTCTGGGGATGCTGCAGCTATTGCGCCTGCAACATCTCCGTCCTTTATCAAACTAATGCGTGCACTGGTTGCTCTAATCTCTGCAATCAATTCTTCATGACGTGGACGTTCCAAAACCACTGCCGTGATATCGCACGGTGGTTTACCCAAAGCTTTGGCAAGTGCTGTGATATTTTCTGCAACGGAAAGGTTCAGATCGACCACGCCAACACCCTGTGGACCGACGGCGATCTTGTCCATGTAGAAGAATGGTCCGGGGTCGAACATAGAGCCACGGTCCGCAACAGCGATTACTGCTATTGCGCCAGCTTGGCCCTGAGCGGTAAGAGTTGTTCCGTCTACTGGGTCAACGGCAACATCAGTGTGAGGTGGTTGTCCGTTACCAATATGTTCGCCGTTAAAGAGCATGGGCGCTTCATCTTTCTCCCCCTCGCCAATAACAACCAGACCGTCCATCTCCACGCCACTAAGCATGTGACGCATAGCATCGACGGCGGCTTGATCAGCCTGGTTCTTGTCACCTCGTCCCATAAATCGTGCTGCAGCAATGGCTGCTGCCTCAGTTGTGCGTACTAACTCAAGAGCGAGGTTTCGGTCTGGCTTTACATGCTTATCTGACATGCAACAGACCCTAGCGCACAATATTCTGTATGTGATGTTCGAAGCTGATTCGCCCGCCTACGAGAATTTAGCCTCGGCGGAACTTACCTAATAACCAGCGAGGGAAGTCTTTGTGTAGATTCGGTAAGTGTTGAGCGTAGAACTGGTCTGCAATAGCTCCTAGAGCTACTGAGTAAGTGGGGTAGGGCCACACTGTCGGGTACCATTTCTGTAGCTTGACTCCAGCTGTCATAGCTAGTGAGAATGTCGATATGAGCTCGCCGGCTCTCGGTCCAACTACTGTTGCTCCCGTGATTTCGCCACTAAACTTTTTTGCATCGACGATGATAATTCCGTGCTTTGCTTCATCGGTGAAACTTCGATCTGCTTTAGAGAAGTCGTATGTCATTCTGCGCACATCTCCCGGAACTTTGACCGGCTGTGTGCCAATTGATGCTGCTTCTGGGTCGCAGAACACTACGCCTGGTCGAAGCGGCTTGTCTCCAGCCGGTAGTGCTTTGAAGACCATTGCCTTTACAACTCGACGACCCCAAGCATTCGCTATATGAGTGGTTCCGCCTTCGGTTGTTACATCGCCAACCGCCCAAATGCCATTAACGTTCGTTTTGCCCTTACCGTCGACCTCAATAAGGCCACGCTTATTCATCTTGACGCCAACGTCATCCAATCCTATACCGTCACAATTAGGGATACGTCCAGCTGCCATAAGTAACTTGTCAACACCAACAATCTTGTCAGTGGCGTCACCATCTAATGGGCCAATATGCAAAGTCTGAGTTGCCTCGTCAAACGATTTAGCAACAATTCCTGGTTTGAGTGTGATACCTTTTTCAGTCAATGAAGCACTGACAACAGCAGCTGCCTCTGGGAGCATTTGACCTAGTATCTGTGGAGCAGCTTCAAGAACAGTTACTTCCGTACCTAAGCGACGAAATGCTGTGGCCATCTCCAAACCGATTGGACCAGCGCCAACAATTACAAGATTCTTCGGAACATCGGTCTGTTCAAATAGTTCTTCATTAGTTATATAGCGCTCTTCTGGAAGGCCTTCGACAGGGAGGCGTCTAGCGCGTGAACCAGTAGCAATTACTATGTCATCGGCGGTAACGGTCTCTACAGTGCCATCCTCAGCAGTTATCTCTACCTTGCCAGGTGCAACTATCTTTGCTGCTCCGAACTGAAGCGTTATGTTCTCAGTATTGCCAAAGTGTTCTGTTTCTTCGTCTCGTAAATGGTCTCGGGTATGTCTGACATGTTTAAGTATCTCAGTACCGCTTCGATCGTTAATATGAGCTGTCGAATGTAATAGCGACTTAGAAGGGATGCAGCCAACGTTGGTACAATCGCCACCAACGTGCTTACGCTCTATCAGCCTTACTTTCTTTTTAAACGTTGCTAGGCCGACAGCTACTGTAAGTCCGCCTGAGCCGGCGCCAATAACAATGACGTCTGTACTAGAGCTAGATTGTTTTGAATTCATGCCGCTAATTCTAGCGAAGGTCGACGCTTGCGTAGGACCCTTGCTGCAACAACTCCACCGACGGTGAGAAGTATTGACACTCCAATTATTGTGAAGTCAATTTCGGGTTCTGTACCTGTCAGAGATGTAAGCGAGGCCCCGAAGCCAACAAAGGCAATTGTCCCAGCTATTGTTCCCAATGCTGACCCAGAGATAAAGGGTAGAAACTTCAGTTTGGCGAAGCCTGCGATGTAGCCGACTGCGTCAAATGGAACAGCCACAAGACGCATAATAAGAGTAGTTTCAAATGGTGAATCTATCGCTGACTCAACCAGCGAATGAAGTTTGCCAGGAAGCTTGTCTATCACACCGGGCGAAGCAAAGAATCTGCCGCCTGCGTAGTTAGCAGCGGTCGATAAGTTTGATGCAACGACTGTTAATACAGCACCCCAGAAGAAGCCGAAAGCTATACCAGAAAGGATTGTTAATACTGACGCTGGAAAAAAGATGACTGGGCGAGCGACATAAATGCCGATGAAGAGAGGTACGCCCCACCAGTTGTCTGCAAGTAGTCCTATTAAGGAGTCCGCAGTCTCAAACGCACTAAGCTCTTGGCTGCGAGCCCAGAGAAAGTAGCCAACGGCTGCCGATACCCAGGCAAATGCCACTATTAATTTTATTTTTTTCGGACGCGTTTCAGTAGCTGTATTTGCATCACCCATTGTTTCCACTTTCATCAATCTTATGAGGTTGGTCTATTTAGTTTGATTCATATGTCATTGTAATTCTTGTTGACATAAACCGCTTTGACTTGTATGCCATATCACTATCAACAGACTCTTCTGAGTTAGCATTCCCAAAATCAAAAATCTTTTTGATTGCGCTCTAATTTGGCTTTAAGATTAAGTTTTGTATCCTCTACGCAGCTGAACTTGGGCAGCAGTGAAGCGTGTAATTGCTCCAAGAATCACAGCAATCGCCATTGCAGCCATAATCCAATCAAGCCATTGCGGAAGGACTAGCATCGCTGCATAGAACAAGACTGTCTCGGTTCCTTCAACTAGCCCGGGAGGAAACACAATGCTGGTTGTTTTTAGACCCTGTGCGGCTTGCTTTTCTATTATGGCGGCCAAGTAAGACCAAGTGATTGTATTTATATAGAAAGAAGCTACGAGAAAAGAAGTGAATATCCAGATGTTGTCAATATCACTGCCAATGGAAGCTCCAATAGGAATTGCAGCATAGACGACCATGTCAGCCGTTATGTCGGCATAGCCGCCAGCATCAGACTCTTTACGGGCTGCTCGTGCAACGTCGCCGTCTAATCCGTCCAAAATTCGGTTGCCAATAAACAAACCTAGGGCAACCCACCACAATGCAAAGGCTGCAGCAACAGCTGACAAAAGCCCGATAAATAGTCCGAAAAGAGTTAGCCCAATTGGAGGCACCGACGAAAGTGCTGACACCGCAGGTGCTAGAACTGTTTGTTTTACTGGCCTTAGTTTTTGATCGAAGATAGTTACAGTTTAGCCAACATTGAGCACCCAGCTGTGTTGGGTAGTTGATTAGTCCCTGGCAAGGGAATTTTTAGATGTAGGGCAAATGCACGAGAGTGTGCGGATATGAAACAAACTGAGTTTGGTAGCGGTTAGTGTTGGCGTAGAAAGTGATTGCCATATGTATTGT
Organism: uncultured Acidimicrobiaceae bacterium; assembly: GCA_964648795.1. GTDB lineage: Bacteria > Actinomycetota > Acidimicrobiia > Acidimicrobiales > SZUA-35 > JAHDDW01. Next base: position 66,481 of record CAZYMB010000010.1, on the reverse strand, counting down.
AATCGCTACAGAATCTGTAGAAAGAAGTAAAAATGCAGTTTGGAATGGTCGGAATGGGACGAATGGGCATGGGGCTTGTTCGCAGGGCTATAAAAGATGGCCACGATGCTGTTGCCTACGACATTAATCGTGAGCCAGTAGACGAAATCGCCAAAGAGGGAGCAACCGGCACTTACGACTTGGCCGAATTTGCCCAGGCCTTACAAGCACCTCGTGTTGCTTGGGTCATGGTCCCAGCAGCCTTCACAGGTGAGACCGTTGATAAAGTGGCTGAGAATTTTGAAGCCGGTGACATCATCATCGATGGTGGCAACTCGATGTGGCAAGACGATATAGACAAGGCTAAGGAACTGGAGGCTAAAGGCATTCATTACGTTGATATCGGAACCAGCGGTGGAGTGTATGGACTCGAACGTGGTTTCTCGATGATGGTTGGCGGTGAAACCGATATTGTTGCTTCACTCGAACCATTATTAGACACACTCGCTCCAGGTGTGGACTCAGCACCCAGGACTTTAGAAGACGGTGGCCCTCTACGACCAGGTGAGAAAGGCTGGTTGCATTGCGGGCCAAATGGTGCTGGACACTTTGTGAAGATGGTTCACAACGGTATTGAGTATGGAATGATGGCCGCAATGGCTGAAGGCCTAGGCATATTAGAAGCTGCCGATGCTGGCACCGAAGTGCGTCAACAAGACGCCGAAACCACGCCGTTGCGAGACCCCGAGTACTACCGGTATAACTTCGACATTGGAGCTGTCGCCGAGGTCTGGCGCAGAGGTTCTGTTATCTCATCTTGGCTTGTCGATTTAACCGCCCACGCTTTAGCCGTTGATCCTAAGCTCGATGAATTTCAGGGTAAGGTTTCAGACTCTGGAGAAGGTCGTTGGACCGTTCAGGCGGCAGTAGAGTTAGGTGTACCGGCGGCCACAATAACGTCTTCGCTATTCGACAGGTTTAGTTCGCGTGGAAACGCCGACTATGCCAACAAGATTGTCTCGGCTCAACGTAAAGAGTTCGGTGGCCACCACGAGAAGACAGATTAAGTAGATGGCTAAACAAGACAAAGCAGATGCTTTCCTTTTATTCGGAGTGACCGGTGACCTTGCCCGCAAAAAGCTAATCCCAGCGCTCTATGAATTAACTGTAAATGGATTGGCTGACATGCCCATCGTCGGGATAGCTAGACGTGACTGGACTGACGAACAACTGTTTGAGAGATTCAGAGAATCAGTCGAGGACAAATACGATGAAGTAGACCAAGAAGCTCTGGACAAGCTTTGTAACAATGTTCGCTATATTTCAGGAGACTATACGAACCCTGACACTTGGCCAAAGATCCTAGAGCTAGCTGGTGGCGCTAAAGTCCCACTTTCGTTCTTGTCTATACCGCCAGCGCTATTCGATGATGTTGTCGAAGGTCTTGCTTCAGTCGGTATGACTGACAGAGGCCGAGTAGTGGTCGAGAAGCCTTTTGGTAGAGATCTTGCAAGCGCTGTAGAGCTAAATGACACTCTAAGTAAACACTTGCGTGAAGAACAGATATTTAGGATCGATCACTTCCTTGGCAAAGAACCTGTGATGAACTTGCTGGTCTTTAGATTTGCCAACTCATTACTAGAGCCGATTTGGAATCGAAACCATATCGAGTCCGTAGCGATCACCATGAGCGAGTCATTTGGACTCGAGGGGAGAGGTGCTTTCTATGACGAAGTCGGAGCGTTACGTGATGTTGTACAGAATCACCTTCTTCAGATCGTTGCTTTGCTTGCAATGGAGCCACCAGTAACAAGAGCTTCGGAAGCTATGCGGGAAGAAAAGATCAAAGTACTTAAAGCAATGAAGACTCTTGACCCCGCAAAAGTCGTGCGAGGGCAAGTTGAAGGATACAGAGATGAAGATGGCGTTGCCTCTGACTCCGATACAGAGACTTTTATCGCTATGACCGTCGAGATTGACTCTTGGCGATGGCAAGGAGTTCCTTTCTACATAAGGACCGGAAAGGCGTTAAATGAAACGGTCACGGACGCTGTAATTCAGTTCCGCCAGCCACCAAGCATGCTGTTCTCAGAACAAGATGAATGCCCTGAACCTAACCGTCTAAAGTTTCGCTTAAAGCCAGATGATGGAATTTCACTTGGTTTGCAGACAAAGGTTCCTGGTCTCGAAATGAAGTCTGCCCCAGTTGATCTACACGTTGACTATGAAGCGGCTCTTGGAGGCGATGGTCCCGACGCCTATCATCGCCTAATCGCTGATGCCATTGTTGGCGATGAGCGCTTATTTGCACACCAAAGTGGGGTCGAAGAGGCATGGCGAATCGTGGAGCCGCTACTCAAACCAGAGCAACCTGTTGTACTGTATCCTGCTGGATCAGTCGGGCCAGCCGAAGCTAACCGTGTGGCTCCACTCGCAACAGTTAAGACGGAGTGCTAAAGATGGAAGTCGATCTTAGGTCTGACTCTGAGGCAGTTGCCCAACGTGCAGTTGAGATATTAATAGAAACTTCTAGAACTGCTATTGAAGAAAGAGGATTCTTTAACTGGGCTGTTTCGGGCGGGTCAACACCGCGACGTATGTTAGAGCTGCTGTCTGAAACGGACGATCTTGACTGGTCAAAGACACATCTATTTCAAGTGGATGAGCGAATTGCCCCTGAGGGCTCTCCGCAAAGAAACGCAACAATGCTCGATGAAGCCTTGCTAACCGAAACATTCTTGTCGCTCAATTCGCCGGCTGGGATTCATCTGATGCCAGTAAACGCTTCACCAATTTCTCAAGGCGTTGCAGATTATTCAGATGAGTTATCAATGCAGCTCGGGGAATCAACAGTATTTGATCTAGTCCAACTAGGCCTTGGCGGCGATGGCCATACTGCATCTCTAATACCCGGTGACCCAATACTTGATGAGATGAGTTTGCCTGTAGGTGTATCACAGGAGTACCAGGGAACTAAACGCATGTCACTAACTCGGCCAATTCTCGATTGCGCAAGTGTACTTTTATGGGTTGTTGCCGGCGAATCGAAGCAAGATGCGGTTAGGAAGCTACTCGAGCGCGATCAAGCTATCCCAGGATCTCTTCTTAATCAGGAGCATGCCGTACTTGTACTAGACCAAACCGCAGCCGGATAGAAACAAGACTCAATAGGCTAGGGGGCGAGTGGCAAGTCCATTTGGGTAATGCTACACTAGTAGGCAGGTGGGCAATAAGAAGGCACTAAAGATGCGGATACATAGTAATAAGGCGGCTTTAATAGCCTCAATTGGTGTAATGAGTGTTGCGATAGTTATCGCAGCCTTAATAGCACTCTCGGGTTCTGACGAAACGGTTTCTCTTGCTGAGGGGCCACAAGCCGAGGATGCAGATGATCTGGTTGTACGTGAAGCGCAGACAGCGGCTGCCACAACGGGAACCACATTGCACGACCCAAACACGAGTCCTCTGGTTGTCCCTGATGAAACTGTTACCGTTGAAGAGCCATCGGCTCCGATTGCACAGATCCTCGGGAATGCAACAGGCCAAATCCAGCCAAGAACAGCTTTCCTGGCTCGCAATACTGCCTATGACAACGTTCAATATCAGGATCTACCAGCAAGTGAAGTACCAACGTCTGCGGGAGAGAACCCGAATATTATTGCAGGCGGAAACTACGGAGTTTCTTTCTTAGACAATGAGTTCGGCCCTGGTGGTTCCGATGCAAAAATCGAAACTGGCTCAGCATTTAGAACTTGGTGCAGTTTCTCTCACTTTAGCTATGACGACCCGATCGTATTCCCTGGCCAAAAGAATGCTGCTCACCTTCATGCATTCTTTGGTAACACTGCAACCGACTATAACTCGACCGGTAGCTCGCTTATCAACAGCGGTGGTAGCACCTGCGACGGCGGAGTCTTAAACCGAACTGGTTATTGGATTCCGGCACTGCTTGACGGTAGCCAAAATGCTGTGATCCCACAGTCGCTATTCGTTTACTACAAGACCTTTAGGGATCGACAAGTCACTGACTTTCCTAATATTGAAAGCGCTGAATCCTTCCCAGAAGGTCTGCGTTTCTTGTCAACTTCTAAATCAACGGCCGGTCAACCTGAACAGAACATTGACTACTGGTGCGGTCCGGTGACAAACAACGTAAAGCACGAGCTCCATAGCCAAACGATTCCAAACTGTACTGGTTCATTTACTCAGCGTGTTCGTTTCCCTTTCTGTTGGGATGGTCGCTTAGAGAGTCCTGATAACTCACACGTCGTTTTCCCACTTGGTAACTACAACGAGAGCAACTGTCCGACCACCCATGATCGACGCATCCCTCATATTGAATATCAGCTAACTTACAGCATCCCCGGGGGGACTAACACTGGCGATTGGCACTTAAGCTCAGACGTTGACCCTGTAACTGGCGATATTGTCGAAGGTGGAACTACTGGACACGGTGACTGGTTTAACGGCTGGAACCCTGAGATAAACGAGACTTGGAATCAGAACTGTACACAGGCTCTATGGGACTGTGCCCAGAACTCGATTGATAAGAACAAGCAGCGGTTGACTTTCCACGGTAGGACCTATGGGAAGGCAGGGCCTGATCAGTATCTTGTTCCTTTGTCGACTTTGACTCAGTTGTGTCCAGGTGACACCGACGCAAACACTTCAGATATTGCTTACTGTCATTCTGAAGCAGGTAGCCACAACGGACATAACTAAAATGATCGGGCGGCTACAAGAACTACCGTCGGCTACGAAACAACTTGGACTAGCTGTTTCGGTTGGAACGCTGTTCGCCCTCGTTGTGTTAGCTGTGGTATCACTAGTTAGCGGATCAGACCCTGAGAGCTCTATTGCCGCTGGACCAGAAGTCGAACAACCAACGAGCAGCACCCAGGACGAAGCCGACACGTCAACGACGTTAGAGGCTAACTCGGTCCTAGACAAGCCAACTACTGCAGTTCCTGTCGATGACGCGGAAACTCGGACTGAACCTGAAGAACATGTAGTAGTTCCGGATGCCACAGTTGCAGCGCCAACAGACAACACTAATTTAGTGTTTGACTCTAATGCGGCGTTGGAAACTATAAGCGGCATCGATACTCCGAGCGTTTCGCAGGTATGGCAACTTGACTATGCCTGCGAAAGTCAGGCTTCAGCCTCTGGGGACACTTGGTTTGCTAAGGAGCTGCCGGTGCATTCTGAAGCCAACTTTGGTTTTGGTAACAATTGGAACTTCCTAAAGATGATTCCCGACGAGAGAAACCCATCGAATGGGGAGAGAAGGACCTTCACTGATTTCTCTGCAAGTAACCTTGTCAATTCATCAGGACAACAAACGAATGTTTCTCTAAGCACGCAGGGTACCGCCGGATGCTACACGAGACCTGCTGCAGGTGGAGCAACCGGAGCGCAGTCAGTTACAGGTGATTACTTCTGGGTGGACCATGTAACACTCGGTAACGTCGGTCCAGTTACATTCAATTTAGATGGTCTTGAGTCAGGAACATACCAGATGGTTTTTGTAGCGGCCTATGACGGTTCTCATGGACGAGAATGGGTAGTGTCTGGCCATGGTTTCGAAGAAACTGTACCGTTTGCGCCCAGATCTACTACTTTGGCGGGCAACTACGCTGTATCACCAGAATTCCAGGTAACCGACGGCATCTCGCTAAACGTACGTCGAGGACCAGATCAGAATGGTTTGGGTGAGCGAGATGGCTCTATAGCGGGCATGATTCTGGTCCAGCATTCCTAAGGAGCCGTTTTTGGTCTAGAGCTGTATCCTGGTTGAGGGAGTGGCGGCTCATTTCTATAGATTTGTGACGTCACACAATAGCGTTCGGGAACGCTTAGGTTGGGACAAACATGTTAAATAGACTTAGATTAGAGCAGGATCGAATTAGAAAACCATATCTGATTCTCGGTGGCGGACTAGCGTTAGGTTTCCTTGGCTTACTCGTCATTTGGGTTAGCTCTGGCATGGATCCAGATAGCGCTGCTGCAGCCTCTACAGATGAGTCTGAGATAGCTGTCGAGGGCATAGGTGGAGATGACGTAGAGCGTGTTGGAGACTCAAGCAGAGATTTGCAAGGCCCAGTTATAACTCCAACCACATCGCCAGCCGATGCTCTCAACAATCGTGATGACAATCAAACGACCACGACTGAGGCTCTCGTAGGCAAGGAAGTTATAACAGCTACCGAACCAACATCAACAGTGCCTCCTGTAACCACAGTACTAAATCTCGCCCTGCCTTTTGATGAAGAGGCTATAACTGCCGGAATCGCAGGTTTGCCAACAAGTGGTGTAGCCGAAGTTTGGCAGTTGGACTTTAGTTGCCAAAACGAGCACACGGCTCCTGAAGGCGAGTTCTTCGCTCGTCAGCCTGCGGTACGCTCACAGGCTGATCTTGGGTTTGGTTCTCAATGGAACTTCCTCAGAGTGACTCCAAACGAACGAGATTCATTCTCTAATCGATTCGCAACACGTACTGGGTTCTCAGCTACTCATCTATTGAACTCCGAGGGGGAAAAGACTGATATCTCGATTTCAACCAGAGATACAATTGGTTGCTTTACTCAGCCCGTGCAGGGCGGGGCAACGGGTGCTCAATCGGTCACCGGTGACTACCTCGTCATTGACCAAGTTAACTTTGCTACTGTCGGTCCAGCTACATTCGATATCACTGGCTTAAAAGACGGTGACTACCAGCTTCTGTTCGTTTCGGCCTCTGAGGGCGGAAACGGGCGTGAGTCTATTGTTTCTGGTCCTGGCTTTGAAAAGATAGTTCCATTTAGCCCTGACTCAAGCACATTCGAAGGGAACTACGCTGTATCCCCACGATTTAGCGCTAACGACAGCATCTCGCTCGACATCAGACGTGGTCCTGATCAGAGCGGTTTGGGCGAGTTTGAAGCTTCCGTAGCAGGCCTAGTTCTGGTCAGATTCGTTCCAGATAGTCTTGCTAGCTAAGTTTTAAGCTCATATAATCTTGACTGTTTCTTGATTGGAGCTTTTTTAGCTGTGATCCGATCATTAGATCATGAGAAACATCAACCAATTATCAATAGTTAAATTATTCACAGTCGCCGTTTTAGCTATCGCAACACTAGCGTTTAGCCAATCCACTGCAAGTGCGCAGGCTGCGACACCATCAGAAAGCGAAGTAGCGGGCCAGATAGCGTTTGCCTGTGATCCTGGTTTCTATCAGGTCATTTCGGGTCAATTGGCAGAGTTCAACCCTGGCACTGGCTATTACCAGAACATCGGAGTCGACCATTCGAACTATAACGCTGTTGGCTACCGTCTAGCCGACGGCCTGTTGTACGGGGTTCAGGGAAGTAACCTAATTCGCATCGATGCAACTGGAACAGTTACAACTCTTGGATCTCTGGACTTATCTAAAGGCGGTAGCTATACCGGAGACTTCGGTGATGACGGCTTACTTCATATCTCAAGAGGTGGCCGAGACTGGCACGCTGTAGATGTTGACACTCTAGAGGTAACTAGCATTCCAGAACTAGATGCTTATTCAGCAGTCGCCGATATAGCTAATGTACATGGGAAGTTCTACGGTGTTGCCTCAAATGGTGACCTATATAGCTACGACCCAACACAAGGTGTACGGAAGAATCTAGGAAGAGTAGACGGACTGCCCACCTCGCTAAAAGCATACGGAGCTGCTTGGGCGACTGCTGGTGGAAACCTTTACATTGGTAGAAACTCTGGTGAGATTTATCAGATAACTGGCTACACAACACAAAATCCTTTTGCCACTCAAGTAGGCAGCGCTACCTCCACGAACTCTAACGATGGTTCTTCATGTTCAATAGCAGTTGTCCCCGCAGGTCTAAATGACGTGGATGGTCCTGTATCCGAATCCGAGCCGCAAACGCCAGAGGCAATTGAAGCTGCCGAAACCTATGTAGAAAACTTCGAAACAGTTGCAGAAACGTTTGAAGAGTTTGAAGTGCCAGAGCCAGTGGTAACTCCAGAGGAGCCAACTACGCCAGCTGTTGAAGTTGGAACTGAAGTTAATACTCCGATTGATGATGCCGGGCTAGGTACTGGAGCTACCTGTGATGGTATTTCTGAGGATATGAACCCTAGAGATGCTGTAGAAGTAACTCATAGCGTTGATACTGCATCGGTAATCTATGCTGACACGTTCGACAATACTTCGCCAAGTGAGTTTGAAATACTGAGCGGCGTTTGGTCTATCTCGGATTCAACTCTACGCCAAACTGACGACTGTGGATACGATCTAGCAGCGGTGCTACCTGAAATAGTAGTCTCGGATTTCATTTGGGAAGCATCTGTCATAGACCTGGCTGGGTTAAACAATGGTGGCCTACTAATTCACCAGAGCACAGCACATACCCGAAGTGGAGCGGTCCTAGTTGACTTGACTGATGGCGGAACAACTCTACGCTGGGGTCAGTACGACAACCTTGGATACTATTCAGAGATCGGCTCTATGGAGAATCCAGGCTTTACTCCAGGGGCTACTCAGAACATCTCGGTAGAAGTACACGGCACTCAGGTAGACATTTCACTTAACGGTGAAGCCGTTGCAAACTTTACAGCAATACACGACAAGGGGATTGTCGGACTCGTGGCAAGCGCTAGCGCGGTCAGTTTCGACGATGTCACCTTGACAGCACTTTCGGCAAACTAAGGTATGGACGTGAAAAAGTTACTCACCATACTTATTCTGCCACTCCTAACAATTGCTTGTTCAGCCGATTCACAAACGTCGGCTGAACAAGCAAATTCTGCTGAGACAGTGTCAAGTACCGTAGATATCGAGAGTGCCGAAGATCGATTCAACTTCGCAGCACCTGAGCTAGAAAGCAACCGTCTAGTCGAAGGTGCCGAGTTATTCAGCCAGCGCCCCCTCATCGTTACCTTCGTTGTCCCTGACTGCCCAATATGCGTAGAAGAAGGCCCATTGTTAGCAACAGCCGCTGAGAACAACTCTGAAGTCACCTATGTCTTCATTCACAGCCAGGCAGATGCGCAAAGCTACAACACCTACGTGCAAAACTCCCGTCTCGTAGGGGAGAACGTCGTGCATCTACAGGACGATGAGGCAGTACTTTGGGAACTCTTTGGCGTTACCCAACAGCCATCCACAGTTCTTGTATCCGAATCAGGACAAACCACAGTCTCTGTTGGTGCACTCGGTGAGGACGGTCTAGCGCAAGCGGCTGCCCTAGTTCTCGGCGATTCTTGATCGAGTCCTGACTGTATTGTTTGGCTTTGCTCGTCGATAACTTTATTACCCCCAAATACTCAACGCTTCCGGGTGTCTCTCCCGCCCGGCAAGCCTTGAGATTGGACCCATTCAAGCAAAGTCGCATTTAGGTCGATCTGTTCAATATGGGTGAAGCCACCACAAGTGCACTAATTGTAGAAGACTCTGAGACTCAACGACAGTTTCTGACCAAGCTGCTAGCTTCTCAAGACTTCTCGGTGTCAGAAGCAGCGACTGGAAGCGAAGCAAAAACGCTTCTTAGCGCTGACAGGTTTGACTTCGTAATTCTTGATCTTGGCTTACCTGACCTTGACGGTAAAGATCTATGTACTCAGATTAAGGAGACTACCGATTCACTGGTTGTAATCGTTAGCGCTAGAAGTGAACCGATGGAGAGAATCGTTGGCCTGGGCGCTGGAGCGGACGACTATATCGTGAAGCCTTTCGAGCCACTCGAGTTACTGTTGAGACTAAAAGCACTCGCTAGACGAACAAGCGACCTAGATCTTGACGTACAAGTTGAATTCTCTATTGGTGAGCTGGAACTAGACACGACAAAGAGAACGGCAACTCTCAGAGAGGCAGAGCTTAAGCTCACCAAGATTGAATTCGATATTTTGACTTTGCTATGCAGGAATGTTGAAGAGGTTGTTAGTCGCCCTCAATTAGCCGAGTGGGTTTGGGGATCAGCAGAATGGTTAGGCGATGGCCATGCTCTAAATGTCCACGTGGCGAACTTAAAGAAAAAGCTTGCTGGTACTGATAGTTTCGCTGTCGTTGCAGTTCGAGGCGTTGGCTACAAGCTGGTAGCGTCCTAGTTTGCCCAATCTAGATCGGAACTAGTTCTTACTAGGTGGCGTATACGCCAATTGCCATCCTCAAGCAACAGAACCGCATCGTAGGTTTCGGTCACAGTAGCATTTGCTTCTAAGTCGTTGAGTTCATACTTCACGGACTGCACGGTCTCGGTCGAAGACACTCTCGCTACCTGACCGTCAGCAGATAAGAACGTTAGCTGCAGAGTATGTGAAAGCTGCTCAGAGCTTACAAAATCTGTCTCAGTAGTTAGCCCATCTAGGCTTGGTCCTGAAACATAGGATGGCGCTAGCGGGCCATCTTCTGAGACAGTGACGGAGTCAATCTCAGCAAATGCACCAGCCCAAGACAACGCGAGTTGATCCCTAAATTCGTCGGTGGTCGGACGAAAGACTTTGTCTCCATCCATAAGCCACTCGACCTGAGATGCAATATCGCTAATCGGTGGCTCTGCTTCTGTAAAGATCGAGCGGGCGTTGTCAGACTGAGTTAGTGCCTTAGAGCTGGTCGCCAAGAGCCCTAGTCCTATAACGAAACAGGCAAGAACGAGAACCTTTACTGCTCGTTTGATAGTGGGCTTTCTAGTGGGCATCAAGATACAACCTCGCTTTGTCCAAGAATGATCACTTCTGTTGGGACTACTTCTGTAAGCTCTAAAGCGGCTAAGCCATCAACTAGCTGAACCGCACGCTCGGTCCCATCTTCTAGTTTGATGATTACTGGAGTACCGTCGACTACTAAAGACCCGCTCACGTTAGAGACGGGGCCAATCGTCAATACATTAGTTTGTGAAGTCAGCTCGACGTCAAAGTCTGTGACAGCAGGGTTGAACTCGAGCTCAACAGTATCCGAAACCGTTGATCCAACTGAGATGGACAGGGAATATGTGCCCGGAAGACTAGGAGCAGGGATGGGAAAGCTAGCGATGCCATTAATTATTTGTGCGCTAAAGCGGCTCGAACCAGCAGGTCCACTCAGTAGGGCGCTGGCGCTTTGGCCATCTAGGAGGCGATTGTCGAATTGATCTAAGAGTGTTGCTGTATTAACCGAGGTCACGCTAAAGCCGTCTGCGTTTGGCAGGGCAGTGGCTAGTGGAACGATTTCAACCTGAGCGGCACTAGCTGGAACTTCTAGAACCCTCTGATTTGCAGAGACGGACTCGCCAGAGTTAGAGATCACTGTTGAGTATGCAGCAATCGATTCTGAATCGAACACATGATAAGCAAGAAGGTCTGAAACTTGGTCTCTAGTTTGGGTTGATTGGCCAGTCGGTCGCAGAATCTCGAATACTACGGGAGTTCCATCCGCCACTGGATTTGCGTAGGCGTCTATGGGAATCACTACAACCATAGAGTCTTGTCTTCCGCCAACTTGGATGGTTCTCTGCCCAACAAAACTTGGTAGAACTTCAACGGGGTCTCCTGCAATTACTTCAACAGTTGCTGATGTGGTTCCGAGAGAAGAGATCACCACTAATCGAATTTGTCCAGCCGTAGCACGGGTCCCCTCAAAGCTAAACTCACCTACACCACTGGATGCATCTAGATCTTGAGAGAACGCCCCTAGCGAGGTCTCCAATATTAAAGAAGCCTCTTGCGGGTTGCTAGAAAATATGACCTGGCCTTCTATAGCTTCGCCGGCCCCGAAGCTGGTAGCTACCTCAATTGAGATGTCTGTATTTGGGGTCACGATTCTTGTCTGTGGGCCTCTATTTAGTACGACAGCGAGAGCTAAGACTGCGAGTACTGCTAGTGCGCCTAGAAGATACTTTTTCATTGCTCACCCCAATACGCTGCGACATCGATTCGAATCGAATCGTAGGCTTCGCCGGTAACGTCGAGTGTCAGTGCAGGAACTGTTGCCGGAATGGTGTTTGGCTGCTCTAAACCATTAATCGATGACGAGATGCCATCTATAGCTATACCGCCGAGACTCGGGTTGAGTTCTATTTCAAAATTAGTACTGCGGCTTGGCCCAATCGATGTTGTCACAAACTGCTGTTGTTGGTCGAGCAAAGTTCCGTCCTCATTTAGGTAACTAACAAGTACTCGAGGCACACGTGCATTGTTAGCCCCGGTGTTGCGAAGTAAACCTGAGAGGCTTTTCTGTCCGTCAGTCTCCAGAATAGAAACTTCAGAAGCGGCCAAGCCACGCTCGAGTCGATCTGTAGCAACTACTGCTCGCACATCTATCTGGGCAGACAGGCCGTCTAAGGACTCCACTGTGATTGGTTGCCAGTCTATTGGGTCGAATTCTTCTGCCTGTTGCGCTGCAACTTCCTCAAACTCGACTTGGAATGGTGTTGATTCTCCCGGTAGGAGAGTTGGGCTGTGAGATCCTGCTGCGTTATAGATGGCTGTAGCCTCGCCATCTTCTAGCAGTGTTCCAGTAATCGTTAGGTCAGCGGGGTCTACATCAACATTCGTTACTGTTCCTACCAGACGAGGACGTCCATTGGCCACAGTTAGTGCAGTATCTGCCAACTCAAGATTTGGCCTATCTTGTACATCGGCCAGATCTGTTGTTTCATCGGTTGTTTGTCTTCGCCCTCGCTCAAATAAGCTAACTTGTCCAGAACGAAGTAGCTGGTCTGGGGTAGTCGACTCGTCTGGTTCACTGGGAACTATTCGCCATGAACCTTGTGAGAAGTTAACCGTTCGTGTTTGTTCTACGTTGACAAAATTTAGAGATGTGAGATAACGAAGATCTACGTCCAACTCTGTTGAATTATCGTCTTGAGAGATTGTTTTCGACTCGACTTCGTCCAGAAGTGCAAATGAGGCAATAAGCCCGCCGTCACGTGAACGTTGAGTTTGCCATAGCTCGAAACTTGGTCGCAAATCTGGGTCTAGCAGACCATAAGCATCGGTAAATCTGCGTTCGTCTAGGGCAACGTAGAATTCTTCGATGACTTCTTCGGGTGTTGGGTCGCTGCCACTCGCCCAGCTCCAGGCGAGGCCGGCAAATCCAATTACACCGATTGTTATATACAACGGTTTGAAATTGATGCGCTCGGCTAGGTTAACTGACCACGATTTCTCTGACTGCGTATGAGTAGACTCAAGACGCTGCTCTGCCCACATTGCTAGCCCTACTTGAAGTCTGCCTTTGGCCTTACGGCTAGACGTAGATGGTTCACTGGAAGAAGAGAAGTAACCAAGCCCAATCGAAACTAAACCGATTAGCGTTGCTATAGGCGGAACGGTTCCCCAAAGAAGTCTCTGCCATGCCGGTATTTCGTTTACCGGTAGTGGGGTAGGTAACGGTTCAATGTCCGCCCGTTCCCATAAGTCAATCCCATTTTCTAGGGGTCCTAAGTTAATCCAACCAGTAGCGTTTAGAACCGGGTCATAGAATCGGTCGTTAGAGAAGACAAACTTTAGGTTGTAACGTTCGGGGACTTCAAGGAACTGTTGGAGGGAACCAAGTCCATCTACGCCCCGGTATTTGGCTCCTTCTAATCGTTCTACTGATGTAGAAACTAGTTCTGGCAAGCGTCGTGCAGAGTGATAATTGCCGTCGACTTGAGTAGCTGTGGTCTGAGTAGACAGCCAAGCGATTTGATCACCGAACCCTAAGGTCAGATAGCGCCAACGATCGTGCTGGTCCCTTTCTAGAAAGTCAACGATCGGATCAGTGTCTATTTCATCGGGCTGGAACGGTCGATACTGCGTTAAGGACGCTGAGAATATTGCGAACGCAACAAAGCTCAAGATGACGGTGCTCGCTCCTGCCATTGCAAGCGGGCGAACTCGAGATTTGCTAATGGCAGCGAGCTTGGCCTGTGCTGATGCTAGTAGAGCGCCAGCGCCTGGAAGGATTAGAATCGTCGCCCATAGCGTAAATCGGTCGAGGGTTAAGATATCGAACGCGCCACCAAGAAGAACGCTAGGAATCGGGGTAGTACCACCAGTGCCAAGGACGAAGGCCAGCCCAAGAGAAGCAGCTAACGGCCATTGACGTTCTCGAATGTAGTGCCTTGTGACTGCAGGTAAGCAAAAGATGAGTAGACCCCAAGGGATGACAAAGAAGATTAAACCTAGGTTTGGATTGGAGATAAAGTTTTGACGACTTCCATGGGGGATTGAAATCTGAGTGATTGGGTCACGTGCTGTCCACAGCCAATACGGCAAGACTACGAAAATCAGCAGTGCAACTGTTGAGACTGTGAGCACTACTGCTCTGTTCAATTCTGGCAACATGGCGCTGATGCGACGGATAGTCAGCGCTAAAACTGAACCCTTCATCGGGCTTTGCGATCGACTTGCATTTAATAGTGCATAGACAATGACTGGGCCTAAGAAAAAGATCGCTCCAAATAGGGTGGTTACGTGATGGCCTGCCGTTGTGGCAGCTAGCAGCGCAATGGCGAACCATAGGTCTTTAAAGTTCCCATACTTTGTGTAACGCCCAACATGCCATGAAGCGTTCAGTAAGAATCCGAGCGCCCAGATTGTAGGTAGCTGCCCGTATAGGTGAACAGTTTCAACCAAACCAGAACTGAGCGAAGCAACCAGTGCTGCAAAGCCAGCCTGTTTCGGTCCGACCCAAAGCCTGCTGAATCGGTACACCCCAAGGATCACCAAAACCATTCCAAGGAGCATCGTCAGTATAAAACCGATCCGGAGGTCTCCGAATATTGAACCTACCGCAGCAATCACCATATGGACTGCCGGAGGATACGACACTGTCGTGAATCCGGTATACCAACGCTGATCCCAAGTAGAAAACCAATCTCGTGCGTAGTGATCGCCTAGGAAGATATGAATGAAGGCGTCATAGGTCTCTGTAAAAGAACCTGTGAACAGCAGTGTCCCATGGAAAACAATCGTGATGACCAACGCAGCTGCAAGCAGCCCACTTTTACGCTCTACGCTAGGTGCAGAGTCGTTAAGCAAGCCTGTGGGCTTTGGTTGCTGGTCAGAAAAAGCCGACATAATCTTCTAATCGGCCTTAGCAAGCCCAAAGCAAGCAGAACAAGTCTTTATTAAAGGTATTTAGTACCCGAATAAGCTAATCAAGCTCTCGGCTAGGCCGAAACTAGAAGGGTGACTCTTTCTCCAACCGAAGTTACAAAAAACGACCCAAGTCCTCTCCGGCTGCTCGCAAATGCTAGTCATGAAATCAGGGGACCCCTGCACGCTATTCTCGGTTTGGCTGAGCTCTTAACCAAGCGTGAAATTAGACAAGAAGATAAGCGTTTAGTCCATGCCCTACAGACTGAAGCTTCGGCTCTGCGAGTCTTAATCGATGATCTCCTGGACTACTCCAGGGCAGCTGAATCTGGACTTGAGTTAGAGTCAGACTCTTTTGGCATTGCTGAGCTAGTCGCTAATGTCGTCGAATCATCAAGACCGCTTGCAGAGAACAAAGGACTAGAACTAATACTTCTATGCGACCCCGAGGTTCCGCAGTTCGTTCTTGGAGACAAAGTTAGATACGGACAGGTGGTCCGCAATCTAATTCGCAACGCCGTTAAGTTCACCGAAACAGGTTCAGTAACTGTCGAACTGAATATGCATGACGGCCTCCTGGCTTGCTCAGTAGTCGACACTGGGCCTGGAATCCTTCCAAATATGATCGGTTCAATATTTACACCATTTGTGCAAGCACATTCGACTGCTACTGGAAGTGGGCTCGGCTTGGCAATCTCCTCTGAGCTTGCTCGCCTGATGGGCGGATACATTGGAGTAGAGAGCGAACCCGAACAAGGCTCGAAGTTCACCTTTGTAGCAGCGCTGCCAAGCGCTAAGGACTCTGGCAAGACCGTAGCAGACGCTAACTTATCAGCAAACGTCGGGCGGATCCTTGTAGTCGAAGACAATGAAGTTAACCAACTTCTGGCTCGTAAACAACTCGAGATCTTAGGCTACGAACCAGTTGTAGTTGGTACCGGCGAAGAGGCTGTTGAACGTGCTGGAGAGAACTTTGCTGCCATCCTGATGGACTGGAATCTCCCAGGTATCGACGGCCTAGAAGCTACCAGGCAGATCAGGGCTGACGAGTCGATACAAC
This sequence comes from uncultured Acidimicrobiaceae bacterium, assembly GCA_964648795.1. Taxonomy (GTDB): domain Bacteria; phylum Actinomycetota; class Acidimicrobiia; order Acidimicrobiales; family SZUA-35; genus JAHDDW01. The sequence goes on along the minus strand of CAZYMB010000010.1, from coordinate 50,409 downwards.
CGCACCCAGCGATAATTGCTATGACAGCAAATGCCCTAAGCTCTGACGAAGACGAATGCATTGCAGCCGGTATGTCTAAGTTCTTGTCTAAACCCGTTTCGATTGAAGACTTAGAACAGGCTCTGCAATCTGTCATACCTCAAGCGCAGACACGAGAGGTAGACCGCCGTAAGAGCGCAGCGATGATAGAAGACTTAGTTGAGACACTTGGTGGAGTCGAAATTGTCCTCCAACTAGTTGAAACATTTGTTTCCGAACTATCCAAACACAGTCAGATGATTGCCGCCATGGTTATGCCAACCGATTCGCAGCAGTTAGCAAGGAGCGCTCACACTTTAAGCTCTAGTGCAGCACTTTTAGGGGCGAGTGAACTAACTGCCATTGCTCAACTACTAAACCGGTCTGATGTCAAATTTATGGCATCAGACCAAGAAGCACTATTAACACAAGTCGATGGAGCAGTTAAAGAATATAGCGCTGCTGCGACTAGATTAAGGAGCCAGTTATGAAGGGTATTATCTTTAACACAGTAGAGGAGACTGTAGGTGAGCTCTATGGCCCTGATACTTGGGATGACCTCATTGAAACCGCAGGAGTCTCAGGCAGCTACACCTCACTGGGAACGTACCCAGACGAAGAGCTATTTCAGATTGTAGGTGCAGCTTGTCAAGCAACTGAGATGTCAGCTAGCGAGATACTCGTTGCATTAGGTCGAAAGAGTTTCGACAAGCTTGTGTCGCATGTCCCAGACCTAGTTGAACGCGAAAGAGGGGTATTCCACTTCTTGTCAACTGTCCACGACATTATTCACGTCGAAGTGGCAAAGCTAGTTCCTGAGGCTCAAACGCCAGACGTGATCACAAAGCCAATCGATGATAACACAATGGAAGTTAGCTATACCTCTCGTAGAAGAATGGGAGCTTTAGCTAAAGGCTTGATGTTGGGAGCAGGAGACTTCTTTGGTGAGGAAATCGAAATAGTTTCAGAAGCTACTGAGGCGAATACAACTGTGTTCGTTATCGCCAAAGCATAAAGGGCGTTGTGAGCGAGCAAACCGTTGAAGAATTTGACGCCAACGCCACGATCGATAAAATCGAGCGTCTAGAGAGACGTCTTGGAAGAGAAAAAGCTGCTCGTAAAGAAGCTGAGGCTATTGCAGAACAAGGAATGCGAGACCTCTACATTGCAAACACAGAGCTTGACTCTCAAGTATCTGAGCGAACTATGGAACTTAACACCGCTCTAGAATCAGCAGATGCTGCAGCGAGGTTACGACTGAACCTACTTAGAGCACTGAATAGACAAGTTCGTACTCCACTTAATGGTGTTAGTGGGATGATGGACTTACTAAAGTCTTCTGATGTTGATAATCAAAGTCTCGAATGGATCAAGTCAGCTCATCGATCTGCTGACGAGCTACTAGATCTATTTAGACGCCTTGCACTATATATGGAGCTCACAGAACTCAGTGAAGTAAGCGCAGCTCCAATGGACTTGGCAGAGCTAGCATCTGACGTTGCGTCAAAGTGGGCTCAACGTTGTCTGACAAGAGGGCAACTATTGATCGTCGAGAACGAATGTTCGACCGCAGTTACCGTGAGTACCGACAAACAAAGATTCGAACAGCTGGCTGATGAAATCTTTAGCAATGTAGTCAAACATGGTGAACCTGGTCCAGTCCGGGTCGTGACACGTCTTGACAATGGTATTGCCACAATCGTAATCACAGATTCAGGACCTGGGATAAAGGATAAATCTAAGTGTTTAGAAGCGCTAGAGGCTCCTGAATATACCGACAGTCTTGGCATCGGTTACTCGATAATTACCCTGTTGGCAGATTTATTGGACTTAGACGTAGTTCAACTCTCATCTGATCATGTCGAGATGCGGGTTGCCTTTAGTGACTCAAAGGAAAAGAACAATGTTGACTAAACCTCTACGAGTCGGATTGGTTACAGCATTTCCTCCCGGACGAAACAGTCTGAACGAATTTGGATTCCAACTGGCTAAGCATCTAGAAGCAAATGAGAATGTTGAACAACTCGTTGTATTCCACGATGAAACCGACAGGGGAACCCCCGAGCCACTGGGAACCACAGAGTTCGTTGAATCATGGGAGTTCAACTCATTGGCCACTCTTACACGTCTGGTAGCAAAGATTAGAAAGAGCGACTTGGACTTTGTTCTGTTCAACTTGCAATTCGCTTCGTTCGGTGACACGAAGATAGCGGGTGGCCTTGGACTGTTAGCTCCTATGTTAACGAAACTTGGATTGCGAGTACCTACTGGGGTAATCCTGCACAACCTGGTAGAGAACGTAGATATGGCCGATGCCGGTTTTGCTTCGAACAAACTCATCGCTAAGGTCATGTCACTTGCAGGTAAAGCTTTGACCAGGTCTTTATTGACAGCGGATTACGTTGGTTTAACCATTCCTAACTATGTTGAGCAACTTCAAGATCTCTATGGGGCCAAGAACGCAATCCTGATTCCACATGGCACCTTTGAAGAGGTTGATGAACCGGTCTTTGCTAAGTCTGGGCCGGTGCGTCTATTGGCCTTTGGCAAGTGGGGCACCTATAAGACTGTAGATGGCCTTATAGAAGCGTTTAGGTTGTTAAACGAACGAGGACACACAGATCTAGAGCTAGAGATTGCAGGAACCGACTCTCCAAATGCCCCTGGGTATTTAGCAGCTGTACAGAGCGGTGTTAGTCCATCCGAGAAAATCGAATTCACCGGTTATATTGCCGAGGAAGATGTGGCAACTGTCTTTACTAACTCCACAATCTCGGTCTTTCCATATTCATCAACAACAGGAAGTTCAGGCGTACTACATCAAGCTGGTAGCTACGGACTTCCAGCAGTATTGCCTGATATTGGAGATTTCAGCGAAGTTATAGAGTCCGAAGGCTTTTGTGGAGAGTACTTTGAACCAGAGAACGCTGAAAGTCTGGCTGATGCTATTGAACGTCTAATTCTCGACCCGAATAAGTCAGCGCAGATGGGTGAACGTAACTTCAGAGCAGCAGCAGGAATCCCATTTTCTGAAATCATTGACTGGCATTTGATTCACATGGACAGATTGATCAAAGGCTAGATGATGAGTTCAGACAGTACAGTTGAAACTCGCAAAGCTATCAATGGGGGAGTGATACTTACTCTCGGAACCGTTGCAGCGAGCGGCGCCAACTATCTGCTGAACCTCATACTTGGCCGCTGGCTAACTCCAGCCGAATTCGCCGATGCAAACCTGATGGTTACCTTGATGCTTCTAGCGACAGCTGTGGCAATTGGCTTACAACTCGTAGTTGCCAAGTTTACTAGCGGTGATAACACTTCGGAGCACCAAAGGGTGCTTCAACTAATGGTGAAGCTATCTACTTGGGCAGGCATTGGCCTCGGAGCGTTGCTTGTATTGCCGGCAACATATTGGTCAAGTATTTTCAACACGGAATCTGGCTGGCTATTCGTCATTTTAGGTGTGACACTGCCATTCTTTGCCATACAGTCCGCATATAGGGGGCTGTTGCAAGGGCGTCTCAAATTCGGCTCTTTAGCTTCTACCTTTTTAGTAGAGGCAGCCGTTCGCTTGATAGCGTCACTTGGATTAGTGCTCCTAGGTTTTGGAGTGACAGGTGCAACCATTGGGCTTGGTGTTAGCTTTGTAGCAACTTGGGCTGTGTCAAAGTACTTGGTGGTTAAGACCGTTGATCTTGCTGGAGAAGTAGCAGCTAACCCTTTACTACAAAAGCAGATTCAAGCATTTATTGCTCCAACAGCTGTTCTGCTATTTGCCCAAATCATTATTAACAATGGTGACGTGCTAGTAACTAAATCTAGCTTCGATCCTACTGAAGCTGGGATCTATGCAGCTGTTGCACTTATTGGACGAGCGGTATTCTTTTTGAGTTGGTCAGTGGTGCAGGCATTCTTTCCCGTGGCTAGCGCCAACGCAAATGATCCGGCTAGCTCAGCCAAGGTAATGCGTTTAGGTTTAGCTGTAGTAGTAGGAATGTGCATCCTGATGACGGCAGGTGTAGCTGTACTTGGTGACTGGTTCTTGGTGACAGCACTGGGAGAGGAGTTTGCTGGGCAGCGAAACGTCTTGGTTGGGTACGCTGCAGCCACTTCAATGTTTGCTGCAAGTAACTACCTTGCGAGCCACAAGCTAGCCGAAGGCAGTTCACTGGTAGCGAAATGGTTGGTTGGTGTAGCAATACTTCAAACTGTGTTGATGGTAGTTATGTCAGACAGTTCAAGCAGTATTGTAAACGCTCAGCTAATTGCAATGGGCTGTGGACTCGTTGGCGCTCTACTACTAGTCAGAGGCCAGCTAGTCGGAAGGTCTGTAGACCAATCAGCCTCTAGTGCTGTCGACGACGCAGTTAAGGAAGCAGTATGAGCATAGTCAGCTATAGAAGATGGAAAGAAACTCCTAATGTATCTACCCCATACTTGTCAGTGATCATCCCTGCGTACAACGAGGCAGAGCGCATTCTCCCAACACTTGGAGCAATAGCTACCTTTGTGAGTTCGCAAGGCTATGAGTGGGAACTTATCGTTTCCGATGACGGTTCTAAAGACGATACAGCTAAGGTCGTGGGGGACCTGGACTGGGAAAACTTAGAGTTGCTCTCCGATGGTATTAACAGGGGTAAAGGTGGGGCAATTGCTAGAGGTGTCGAACATGCTAAGGGAGAATACTTGTTGTTAGCCGACGCTGATCAGTCAACTCCGATTGAACAGTTGCCGGCATTTATATCTTGTGCAGTAGATAACCAAGCTGAAGTAGTTATTGGATCACGGTCGTTGGAGGACTCTGAAGTTGCCAATAAGTCTGGGTTCAGAAACCTGCTTTCAAATGGACTTAACTCAATCGTGCGGATGGTATTTCGACTAGACCTTTCTGACACTCAATGCGGATTCAAGCTGTTGGAAGCCAAAAACGCCAAAAAGATATTCGATGTATCCACCATTGAAGGCTTCTCCTTTGACCTAGAGATGCTCTATATCGCTAAGAATGCTGGTTTGAAGATCAAAGAACTACCTGTGGAGTGGCATGATGCCCCAGATTCCAAGGTTGACGGCTCCAGAGTCGCCTTCAGGTTCCTCACTGACATGCCGATGATACTGGTTAACCGGTTTAAAGGGTCTTACCGACTGGGGCGAATAGAGCGTTAGATGGATACAACCACAACAACAGAACAGAGTCCTGTGATAAGCGTTACCGGACGATTCGATGCTTACTCAACACCAGAGATTGCCGGTCAGTTTACTGAGCTTGCCGATCAGGGTGTCAACGAGATCTGGGTTGATCTTTCCGGAACCGAGTTCATCGACTCGACTGCTCTGGCTGAACTTGTAAAACAAATGAAGCGAGCAAGAGCAAACGGTGGAGATCTAGTTCTCTGGAGACCATCTGACCCAGTAAGAGTTATTTTGGAGCTGACCTCACTTGACCTAGCGTTTTCACTTAGCAACGCAGAGTCTCTGCCAGATCGTCTTGGTGGAGACAGACGAAGCTGAAAGCCAACATGTCGCCAACTACTACCACTGATGGCATCGTTGAACAATTAACTGAGGCACTAGTCGAGTCCAACGACTTGCTTTCTTCTATGTACTCTTTGGGGGCCCAGACTCGACCGCTTGGAGAAACTCCAGGGCATTTCTGGGCTCGTAGGATATTCGATGAGCTAGAGATTGCCGGAATAGGTTTAGTTCATCGAGGTGAATGGAACTGGAAAGGCCAAACTCCTGGCATGTCTCAAGGGTTATTCGATGATTCAGACGGCCAGTTCGAGATCCATCGTGAGGCAATAGGACGTAACGACGTTATATCTGTTCCCTTTTCTAAGACTTCCGAAGCAGGGTTTGTGATCATGGTCAATGGGCACTGCTCAACCAGTCAAAGTAACCTGATTCGTTCAGTAGCAGACTACGTAGACGCAATTCTCTCTATTTCTGATCTTCATACTATTGAGGCAGACAACAAAACTCTGACTCGAGATATCGAGATGGCTGCCGCCGTCGTCGAAGCGGTAATCCCAAGAGAACTTCCAGACTTAGACGGATGGGAGATCTTTGCTTCCTATCAACCTGCAAGGCTAGCAAGTGGTGACTTCTACACGTTTGTGGAGAGCGATGGCGTAACTACGTTTTGTTTTGGCGATGTTAGCGGGAAGGGTATCTCGGCTGCGGTTTCGGCGACTGTGATAGTTAATGCCTTCACAAAGCTGTACAGCGAAAATCAAACTATGCCGCCGGGAAGTGCAGCTGCAACTCTTAACCAACAGACCTACGACTTCCTAACAAGGACTTCTACTTTCTCAACCTTTTGCGTTGCACAGGTAAGTAACCAAGGAATGACAATAGCGAATTGTGGACACTCACCGGTAATGGTTCTACTCAAAGACTGGGAGCCAGCCAAGCCGCACTCGCCACCTTTGGGCGTACTGGAAGAGATCTCTGACTCAAACGTCCACTATAAGCCTGACGAAGCGCATGGGCTATTGATTGCCTCTGATGGGTATGTGGAACAATCAGATCAATCTGGTGAGATGCTCGGCTATGACGGATTCTATAAGTTGGTAAACGATTCACATAGACAAGCTGGACTAACAGCTTTGACACTCAGTGCACGCTTAGATGAGATGTTCGGTGACCAGTTGCAAGAAGACGATAGAGCTATGATCGTTTTAGAAAGGCCACAATGAGTGAACTCAAACTGACCTCAGACCTTGCTCAGACAAGAAAAATCAGGGCATGGCTAGATGACTTAGCGCTGTCATCGCATGATGTTGGTTCGGTTGAGTTAGCTCTAGTCGAGCTTTGCAACAACATTGTGGAACACGGTTACCGGCGCCGCAGTGGCGAAATAGTCCTCAACGGCGCAGTGACTGCTGACTTACTAGAGGTCACCGTTGTTGACAATGGTTCTGAATTTACTCTCGACAAGGATGCATCGCTGCCAGACGATGCCACAGTGCGAGGCTATGGACTACATATAATACGCAAGCTAACAAAGTCGCTAGAACATCAACGTGTGGAGCAAACAAACCATTGGATCCTTGAGTTCGAGCTAGCCACTAGTTCGACTGAACGTAACTCTTCAGCTCTCTCACCAACGGGCAGACTAGACGCAATGGCTGCTCAACCGTTCAGACAAGAGTTGCTCTCAGCCATTGATGAAAGCGAAAGCGGGGTCGTGGTTGACCTTGAGCAACTAGATTTTTGTGATTCATCTGGATTGGCTGCGTTGGTAGTCGGCATGAAGCATGCCAAGGCTGAAGGTAAAACGTTGAAACTGATACGTCCAACTAAGTCTGAAGTTTGGAGCGTGTTCGAGCTAACGCAATTCGATCAGGTCTTTACTTTCGAGGAAGCTACATGACACAACACAAGGTGTTGGTGATTGACGATGACCCTGTAATCCTCTTAATGCTAACCCACCAGTTAGAAAGCGTTGATCTAGTTACTGTTAGTGCAGAGAGCGCTGAGGAGGCAATGTCTTTAGGTTCTGCAGATCAGTTTGATCTAATCTTGTCTGATCAAGAGATGCCTGGCATGAGCGGCCTAGAGCTCTACGAACAGTGGATAGCGGACTCAGCCACCAGTTTTATTCTTATGACTGGCCATTTCGAAACTGGTGAGATTGAATCTCAGCTGGCTAACAAGGTGGAGATTTTGACCAAACCTGTTTCATCTGCAACTTTGCACGAAGCAGTCTTTAGGCTGCTCGAACCGAAAGCCTGAAGAGACGCTCCAACCGGAAATAGGGCTGATTTAGTGTGCCTTACGCTAGGAAATCGCTCTGCTCATGGGGATAGCTTACCCACCTAGACCTCTCTATATACCTGTACACTGATACGGGCGGAAAAAGGTGGTGGATAATGGCAGATTGGGACATGATTGGTAAAGGTGCGCTAGTACTAGCTGCATTAGATCTTTATGCAACGGGCGGTCAAAACCTTGCTCAGATTCCTCCAGCCATCGGCGTAGTAGCTAACACGACCGACTCGGTTTTTGAACAATCAGCAGATTTAGGTTCAGCATTTCTCGGAAATGGAAATGGAAATGGAAATGCAGGTGTCGACAACAACAATCCAGGTACAGCACCAACTGGTAGAGCCTGGGATTGCGCTCCAAACAGTCCATGGCAGGGAACAGATCAGTGTGATTCTAGAAATGAAGTACCAGAGGTCACAGACCAGGCACAGGCTTTCCCAGGTACAGCCCCTGCAGCTACTCCAACCAATCCAGGCTTACCATTCAACATTGACAATTTTACCACGGCTGTAAATACGCTTGCAGCAAGAGATTGGCCGGTAGATAACCTCTCCGGAGATCCAGCACAAATATCTAATGGAGCGATTAACGAATGGGTGAATCGAGTCAACCGCCTAGAGAGTCGTGGTTGGATCAATGATATCGATCTACAGATCAGCCCGCAGAGCCAAGCGGCTCTCATTGAAGTGCGTCAGGGTTTGATCAGTCTGCAAACTGGCAATGTCAACCAGAACACAGATACTGCAGCTCCTCAGGCGTTCCCAGAAACTGCACCAGCAGTTGCGGAAGCTCCAACTGTTATTACCTTGGCCCAAGCTGCGCAGACTGCGGGAGTCTTAACTCAGACGATAGGTCTTCTGGAAAGTCAGCTGGGCTACCAAGAAGGAGAACTAGCGCCAACTGTTAGTCTAAGCGGAGGTAACCTAATTATCGTTGGCACAGGGGCTAATTCCAGCCTTGATGCGTTGAGAAACGATCTGCTTTCTCGTCTTGGAAACGCAACCGGTGAAGCCGTTGAGATAGGTCGAGCCGATATTGTGTCCGCCATTGATCGCTTGCAAAGCTTCCAAGCCCAGACTGGTGCGAACGTTATTCCAGCGGAGACCCTGGTGCCAGAACCTGCGCGACAAGGTGTAACACCGGGACGCTAGAACCTCTGCAACTGTGAGGAGCAACTAGGCTTGACCTATGCAGATCTGTGCAGTACAAACACAATGTGGTGGTTGCCCAAATCTAGATTTGGATTCTGTTCTAGAACTTGAAGGTAAGGTTGCCACTGTTAAGGGGCTGTTCGCTAATGTCGGTATTGATATCACGCCTTGTTATGAAAAGCCGCGGATGCGCCAGCTTGGGTATCGCTCCCGTATTCGAATGGCTTGCGTAGATGGCAGAATCGACTTCTTTAATACGCTGAAGAAAAACGGTTGTGCAGTGTTAAATGATTCGCTTTTTCAAGCAGCGGCACAACTAATTGAACAAACAAAGGCTGCACCTGAACTTATTGGAGTATCAGGAGCGATCGAACTGCGAGTATCCGATGCAGATGATCGTATAGGTTTACGTACAGTATTCGACTTTGACGTGAATGGCCTGAAGCGTGCTCTTGATAAGAGTTGGGTATTAGATACTCCTAGCTCGAAACCACAGTCATTAACTTACGAACTACTCGAAGGCACTTTCGTTGACGTTCCGCTCCGTAGCTTTGTTCAAGTTAACCAACCAGTGATGCGGCGAATCCTGTTCTATCTACAACAAGAAGCTGAAAGTCTCTTCAGCGAAAGCTTCAGTCTTTTAGATCTGTTCTCTGGTTTCGGGCCTTACACTCACACTCTCGACCACTACCTAACTAGTGCACAACTAGTTGAGGTCAATACATTTGCATGTACTGCAGCTAAGGATCAGCTTGGAGTTCACGTGGAAGTCTTTGATGGCCCCGTCGAAGAAAACATCGCCAGGCTGCGAACTACTGATCTTGCAATTGTTAACCCTGGCCGTGCGGGACTAAAAGAAACAGCCGAACTGATTGAGCCCCTAGTAGATCGTGCTCTCATCTATATCAGTTGCAATCCGGAGACACTGGCTCCAGATTTAGAAGTCCTGGCTTCCCAGGGCTTGCAACCGGTAAAGGCACGCTGTTTCGACATGTTTCCAGGCACACAACATATCGAAACTGTAGTGACCTGTGCCAAGTCACCTCGGCTAGACTAGACCGATCATGTCTCCTCAGTTCTCAATTCTGACACCGGTCTATAAACCAGAGCCACAGCATCTAAAAGAGTGCATTGCATCAGTGAAGGCACAAACCACAACCGAGTTCGAACATATTCTGGTTGCCGATGGCCCACAGCCACCAGAAATCACAAGAATCCTTTCCAATTTAAAAAGCCCATTCAAAGTAGTTTTCAACAAACAAAACGGGGGTATCTCAGCAGCAACTAACACTGCTCTAGAACACGCCCAGGGAGAATTCATAGCACTGCTGGATAACGATGACACGTTGGCGCCCCATGCTCTCGGAACAATGGCGTGGGAGATAAACCGGTTCTCTGACGTGGACCTAGCGTTCTCAGATGAAGACCACCTCGCTCACGACACAGGAGAGCGCCGTGACCCATACTTCAAGCCGGGCTTCTCCATGGCACGTCTTCGTCAACAAATGTATCTAGGACATCTTCTTGTAATTCGACGTGAGATTGCTCAACATATAGGTGGCTTTCGTTCCGAAATGGATGGTTCACAAGACCACGACATAGCGTTGCGTGTTGCCGAGCAGGCTCGCCGAGTAATGCATATTCCTCAGATTCTCTATCATTGGCGAGAATCGCCGACTTCAACAGCGCTTAACATCGATTCAAAAAGTTGGGCGTACGATGCCGGAGTTCGTGCCGTATCAGACCATCTCAAGCGTACAAAGTTTCCAGCAAACGCTCGGAAGGGTAAAATCTTTGGAGTCACAGAGATCGAGCCCCAGCTAGATATAGAGCCGTTAGTTTCTATAGTCATCCCAACTGGTTTCAGCACACGCATTGTGAGAGGCGAGCGAAGAGTGCTAGTTGACCTAGCCGTGCAAAGCATCCTCGATAACTCTTCATATAGTAACTACGAAATTATTGTCGTGATTGACGCCAAGTCGGATCTCGAGCAAGCCAAGTACCTGGAAGAGCTGGATGCAATTGGACGAGTCAAATTGGTGAAAGATGAAAGAGAATTTAACTTCTCCAAAGCCTGTAACTTAGGCGCTGCCAATTCCTCAGGACACTTCTTGATCTTCCACAACGACGATACAGAGATCGTGCAATCAAACTGGATTGAACGAATGATCATGTATGCAGGACGCCCAGAGATAGGTGCAGTCGGAGTCAAGCTTCTGTTCGGTGATGGCGTAATTAACCATGCTGGCGTCTGGGGGAGCAAAGGAGAAGTAGCACACAGGTACAGGAATGCCTCGCCGGACAACCCTGGAAAGGCAAATTCACTAAGCCTAGCTACTTCGTGTCTGGCCGTTACCGGGGCCTGTCTCGCTGTGACTCGCCTAAAGTTTGATGAAGTTGGTGGGTTTACCGAAGAACTACCGCTTGCGTACAACGATATAGATCTTTGCTTTAAGTTAACAAAGGCTGGCTACGGTTCAGTTGTTGATTGTGCCACGACTGTTCTGCATCATGAGTCTAGTTCGAGAGACCCCAAGGTAGCCGACTACGAAATTCAGTTCATGCACCAGAGGTGGAAACCAATTCTTTATGTCGATCCCTATATGAACCCTAACTATCGTGTCCAAAGTTTTGAAGAATATCCAGAACCAAGCATGAAAGTAGTGGAGCACCTAGAGCGATCAGGCGAAGGCAAGTTTCAGGCACGAGTCTGGCCTGCGGAGCACGATTATTTGAGTGTCGCTAGGAGCTAACGGTCTTAGCCTCAGGACTATTTTCCAGTTCAGTTAGATCCAGATAGTCGCTAGGTTGAACCCGAGTTTCAAGTTCAATCCGGCGTAGTTTCTCCAACGCTCTCTGGGTAATGACCCGGTTTGAATAGATTAGATCTGCGAGAACTCCGATGGAGAAGAGCTGCATAGAGCCAAGTGTCAGAATTGCTCCCAAGATTATTGATTGAAGGTGGCCGTTGGTATCGCCTGTCCTTACCCAGTCCCAAAGGAATGGCACGAAGCTGACAATTGCTGCAATCAGGAGAACTGCGGCAGCTCGACCGAAGAATTTTAGTGGTTCATAGGCTGCGAACGCTCGAGTAATAGTGACTGCGTTGCGTCTGACGTAGCCCCACATCGAGCCAAACAGTCTTGAATCGCGAGTCTTTGGATTAGTTCTAATAGGTACGCTCTTTATGGCTGTGTTGGACTTACCAGCCTGGATTATTGACTCAATGGTGTAGGTGTAGTTGTTGACGACAGCCAAGCCAATAGCTGCTTCACGACTATAAGCCCGAAACCCAGTTGTGGCGTCGCCAACATCGGTGGCTGAAGCTTTGCGAACGACCCAACTGCCGAAGAGTTGTAGGCGGATCTTAACTGAAGAGAACTCTTGATGATTTCGTAAGTCACGCTCACCGATCACTAGTTCTGCGTCCTTGCTTACGATTGGTTCTACTAAGTCAGCTATGCAGGACGCATCATATTGATTGTCAGCATCAGTATTGACGATAATGTCGGCACCAATTTTAAGCGCAGCGTCAAGGCCTGCCTGGAAAGCGTATGCCAAACCCTTATTCTTAGGAAGCTTAACCACATGGTCTACGCCGTTCTCAAGTGCCTTCGCAACAGTTGTGTCAGTCGAACCATCGTCAATGACCATCCATTCAACGCTGGTCACGCCAGGGACTTGCCTAGGCAATTGAGCCAAAGTCTCAGGCAGCTGCTCTTCTTCATTTAGGCACGGTATTTGGATTACAAGCTTCACATAGGCTCCAATTGATGACCGTGCAAAATTGTAGCAGAGACTCTCAAAAGAAGAAGAGCTGAGCCAAAGATGAGGCTACTAGCCTCGTCTGTCACCCTGTGGAGCGACTAGTTGGCTCTCGGCATTATCAAGCATTGGAGCGTTAAATTGAGGCATCTTCTTTGGTGAGCTACTAGCGTCCTTAACAAAGAACAAGTCAGCCACCTTAGCTATGAGCGACTCGGTCAGAATAAGATCTGATCCTTCATAACGGGCAACATCGACCGCCAGTTCACAAATATCGACAGCTATGTAAGGGCGCAATTCCCCTAAGTAACTCTGACAGATTGAGGCAATCCAATCTTTGGATTGTTCCTGAACTACCAGACCATTGTTCGCTGCAACCTTCTCGATGATCCAGTCGAAGCTATTTCGGCTACATGGCCCAACAAATATCTTGGAACGAAGACGCCTTAAGAACGCCTCGTCGCCCAGCTTTGCTGGCTCAATGTTTGTGGAGAATATGAGCTTCATTGCAAATGGTATTGTCAGCTTAGAACCACTCTTGTTTTGTAAATAGTCAACACCTGAGGCCAGTGGAAGAATCCAACGGTTAAGAAGCTGTGCTGGGCGAAAGGCTTGTCGACCAAAGTCGTCAATCAGTAGTATTCCGTTGTTGGCCATCATATGAATTGGGGCCTGCGAGATACCGGAAAGCGAGTCATACTGTAGCTCAAGCATTTTCAACTCAAGCTCACCGCCAACAATAACGATTGGTCTGCGACATATAACGAATCTAGGGTCGAGACCGTCTGGTTGATCTTCGACAGGACTGTGAACGGATGGATCAAAGACTGAGATGATTTGGTCATCAGCAATAACGTAGCGGGGGATTGCTATAACATCATCGTAGAGCTCGATGAGTTTTTCTGAGATTGTCGATTTGCCAGTTCCCGATGGGCCGTACAACAACACAGCTCCAGAACTTGTCATCGCTGGCCCAACTTGATCCAAGATGTAGTCCTCGACGATCATCGATCGAAAGGCCTTTTGTATAGAGTCACGGCTCACTTCAAGGTCTGACCGTTGTAGCTCGACCAGAGTTTGGTACTGTTGCATCGGTACCGGGATCATGCCTGAATGAGTACCGAGCTTCATGCGGTCAGCAGTTGTAGACATACCCATTTCGGTTGGAGTTATTCTGTAATCACGGCCATCGGTACCTTGATACATCAATAGCTTTTTGTCTCGTAGCGATTCTGCAATTTCAGTACCAACCATGGTCGATACGCCTAAGGACGTTGCTATGTCCCCAATTGTCGAGTGCCTTGCTGCACAGAGCTTCCTAAGGAATAGATCCTCGACGATTCCAACTGGAACTCCCAAGTCTGCAACACTACGCGGAGGTTGAATCTGTTCGAGATCGTGATAAGAAAGCGCCATGACTATCTAATCGGCACTAAATAAGCCACTTTGAAATAAAAGTTAGCCTAAAAAGTTGACGCTATCGGACACAAGCGGCCAGATGAAGAAGAATGCGACAGCTGCTAGGCCAGCTAAAATAGCGAGTTTTATGACCCTCTTGACCAGGCTCCACACAAAGAATAAACCTGCCACAATCGCTAGTATCAGTGGCCAATTGTCAGAAAGGAAATCCATTGAGCCAGCATAGCTCTGCTGAGAACGCCCAAATAGGGTTTCTTCTAATTTGCTAGCTGAGCCACAGGAGCATATGAACGATGCTAAGGCAGCCGATCGACGTCATCGCCAAGTAGTTTGGAAGAGACTCACGGGCAGCTACTAGCTTAGTCAGCACATAAATGGCGGCAACAATGGCGAGGCTCGTCCCAAGGTAAGCAATCCAGGGGCTGCTAGTAATTAGAGCTCCTATCAAGAATATGGCAGCTAAAAGCTCTCCGATACTCAGCAAGTTCCAAGTTATATTCCCAAATCGGTAGCGGGTCTTTAAAGTGGAGGCTTGGCCGAATCTAGCCAGCTTCGCTATCGAGGTAAAAAGGAGTGGCAACGCTATGAGTAGGGCGGTAATCGTTATTGCTGACACATCAGATATGTTAGCGTTCGGCTGATCTAGAAACTATATGTCCGACAGAGTCTTTCTGCTAGGTGAGTTGCTACCTCGTAGTTGATGGTTCCACAGGCTTGGGCTATTGAATCGACTGAGTTTAACGTAGCTGTTTCGTCCGAATAAACGGTCACTGCGTCGCCAATTCCCAACTCAGGGTGGTTAGTGATGTTCAAAGTAAACGAGTCCATAGACACCCGGCCAACTAGCTCAACGTTGTCTTTGCCAACTTGTACAACCAAGTTATTGCTAAGTGAACGAGGGATTCCGTCTCCATAACCATTTGGCACTAAACCTATTCGAGCACCAGCAGCTGGCGCAGTCCATGTAGCCCCATAGCCGACTGGCTCGCCACCAGGAACATCAATAACTTGGATTATCTCAGAACGTAGTTTCGCTACTGGCTCTAGCTCTATATGGTTTTCAGTTAGTCGGCTCGGGTGTAGACCATAGATCCCGATCCCAGGACGTATTGGGCTCCACCCGCCTTCGTTCCATAGCAGGCTGGCGGCAGTGTTGCCAATATGGCGCAATATGTCACCGTCGAAGAAGTCTGAGGCTTTCTGAAAGCGTTCAACCTGGGACCGATTCAAACTTTCTTTGCCTTCTTCATCTGCGCACGATAGGTGCGTCATAACGCCAGCCAAATTTAGATTAGAGCCGGACAATAACTCTTTGACGTGTAAAAGCTCGCCATGAGAAAATCCGCTTCGGTGGAATCCAGTATCGATATCAAGGTGAACGGTAACGGATAGTCCTGTTTCTATCAGCGCTTGCAAAAGCTCCAAGCTGCCTACCGCTATAGTTAGCTCTTCTTTGTAAAGCTGTGGCACCTCGGCAACAGTTGGATAAGTAACCAATACCTCAGTTGAGACTCCGCCACGCTTTAGTGTTAATCCCTCTTGAATTGTTGCGACCCCAAGGTGGCTAACCGCAGGAATCGTGTCGACGAACCGAGCTACCTCAACCATCCCGTGTCCGTAAGCATTTGCTTTCACCATTGCTACAACCTCGCCAGGGGAGCGTTGAGATAGTCGTTCCAGGTTTGTTTGTAGCTTTGCCAGGTCAACTTCCAGTCGATTAACTGGTGGAACAAGCGAAGTGCCGTTCAGCTCTGACCAGTCGGCACTACTGGCCATGTATATGATCGAAGCCGCCGGATCTAAGTTGTCAAGGCTGTCTGTGATGTGAGTTTGAGAATCGCCCAGAGTATGTGAGATCATTTGCTGCGCTTCAACCGTTGTTAGTTGAGACTTGTCAGCAATGCAAATAAGGCGACCTGAGTCTTTCCAATAGCTGAGCTTACGTCTAGCTATTTCCATTTAGATGGGCGCGGCTTGCGAGCGAGACAGGTCGGCTCGCTGTAGCAGTTGAGCCGGCGTCTCACCAGGCTTGCGAATAGCGTGACCCATTTGCACTTTTACCTCAGCATGAAGCTCTTTAAACACATATGGCTTAGACAGATTAACTTTCAGCGCTGCTAGACGATCGGCCAGGTTATCTTCATCTACTACAGTCTTTAGTGCGGCAACAAATGAGTTGTCGTCAATTGATGAGAACAGGTCATAGGTTCGTAGGTCGCCGGCCATTCTTTCCTTTACCGCTGCACTCACGATCTCTGGTACCATCGCTTCAAGCTTTGCGTTGAATGGAATTAGCTTTTTATAGTTGGCTATTTCAAAACCAACAATGACGATACACATTGGCTCTGGTTCTGAAATTGATTTGACTAGATCGTCGTAGAACTCAGACTGTGCTAGTTGTGTCTCGTTTGTCGCCATAAACCCTCTATCGTCAAAACGATGCCTTGAGGTTAGCACACTGGGTAAGGTTGCTCTAGGACCTTTGTTCAAGCCATTCTAGAAAGTTTTCGTAGGGCTGAGCGTTGAGGATTTGGTCCTGTTTTAAGCCTAAATCTTCCGCTAAAAGAGCACCGAAATATAGCCTCTCTAGGTCTGTAGTGTGATGGCTATCAGAGTTGATTACTATCTGGACTCCTCGATTAACCGCTGTTGTTACGACTTCTCGGGTTGCGTCAAGTCGATCTAACGAAGAGTTGAGCTCTAAGGCTACGTCAAACGTGGCTAGCGCTTCGACCACTATGTCGGTATCAAACTCGATTCCGGCACGTCTGCCGATCTTTCTTCCGGAAAGATGACCAATGGAATGCACTGTAGGGTCCGAGATAGCTTTAACAAGTCTCTTGGTTTGCTGTTGTGAATCAAGTTCAAAATGAGAGTGGACTGAGGCAACTGTGTATTCAAATTCAGATCGAAACTTAGGGGTGTAGTCAAGCTCACCTTCAGGTCCGATATTTAGCTCTGCTCCGAATAGCAGGCTCATGTCTGGGTGCTCGGCAGCGACTTTTTCTATGTCTTTTCGGTTTTGAATCATCTCTTTTTGTGAGAGCCCGTTGATTCGTAAATCTTCAGCATGATCAGTGATTGCTATGTACTTGATGCCACGGCTTTTTGCAGCATTAACCATATTTTCTAGCGAGGACTTGCCGTCGCCAGATGCATCGGTGTGGAAATGCAAATCCCCGAGCAACTTCAATGAGGGTTCCTTAACTTTGCCTTCGTCAAAAACTTCTACAGGGAGCTCATAACGCTGCGAACAGCCACAGACGGCGTCACCGTCTTGCTCCAACCCAGCATCAATAAGTCGTTGATGCTCTTTGGTGGGAACAACTAGCTTGATTGAGCTAGCAAAATCAGCAACCTTAGCTAGCTCAGATGTACTCATTAGACCCACATCGCCGAGACTGTATTTGGCTGCAAAGATCTTTGCTTCGGACACAGCCATCGAGATTGGAACCGAACCTTGTGGTGCTGTCTGTTGCAGTTGGCGATCTATCTTGGCTTCACCCTTTGGCCCAAATTCTGAGGTGGCTTTGAGCTCGCCAGAATCTCTGACTGTGTGTAGTGCGTCAAGCGACTCCACACCAAGCTTGGTTTTCAGAATGTCCAGCTTGTTCATCCCAATTCCAGAGAGCCTCGATAGTTGCACCATGTCTACAGGGATCTGTTCTCGTAGCTCGTCTAGCTTCCCGACAGAACCAGTCGTACGATATTCAGCCACTTTGGAAGCAATCGATTTACCGATTCCCTGGTATGACTGGAGCTCCTTCAGGGTTAATTCAGTTGCTCTTTCATCTACATCGAGCAACGCCCAAGCGCCATTTGTGTATGCCTTGGCCTTGAAGTCATCCCTTTTCCCTGTGGATAACTGTGTAAGTTCGGCTAATTCAAAAAATAATTCAGCAATATCGTAGTTGGTTGGAAAATTAAGCATGTCAAGTCGTACGTTAGGTCAAACTATAGTATCCCGGCACACCCGCTGGGCGACAACTATCCTTACGATCAATAGTTATACCTTTAAGGAGGTTGTGTGAATTCTGCAAAAGCGCTAGTCGCTGAATTTATTGGAACATTTTGGTTGGTGCTTGGTGGCTGTGGTGCGGCTGTCTTGGCAACAAATATAGGAACGGCCCCTGAGGGCTCGTCGCTGGGTATCGGATTTGTCGGTGTATCACTGGCATTCGGTCTTACCGTAGTAACAGGTGCGTACGCCCTGGGTCACGTAAGCGGTGGTCACTTTAACCCTGCGGTAACGCTCGGGGTAACAATTGCAGGCAAGTTCTCTGCTTCGAAGCTAGTTCAATATTGGATAGCCCAAGTGGTTGGAGCTTTCGCAGCTGCAATCGTTATCTATCTAGTTGCCAGTGGGGCTGACGGCTTCGCTATTGGTGATGGTGCCGGTGCCTTTGCAACTAACGGCTTCGGATCTGACTTTAGCGAAGGTGCTTTCTATTCACTAGGTGCAGTACTAATTGCTGAAATTGTATTGACTGCAATCTTCTTGATCATCATTCTTGGAGCTACTGACAAAGCAGCATCTGCTGCAATGGGTGGCCTGGCAATTGGTCTTGGTCTTACCTTGATCCACTTGATCTCTATTCCAGTTAGTAACACAAGTGTTAACCCTGCTCGTTCAACTTCTCAGGCTCTAGGTCAGGCTATCTTCGGTGACGGAGAGGCCGTAGCTCTTGAGCAGCTGTGGGTATTCTGGTTAGCACCTTTGGTTGGTGCTTTAATTGGTGGAGTCATCTACAAGATTGCACTTTCTTCAGACGTAGAACTTGATGATGACATCATGGACAAAGTAAAAGATGTGAAAGAAGACGTCGAGGCTTAGTCGCTAACACGCAACAGTTACTACTTAGGTCCTGGGCCAAGAACGAGTTGATCGTTCTGCCTAGGACCTTTCTAGTTTTTGGCGCCTCCATTTACTAAGTTTGGAGAAGTAGTAACCGATCTATTGTCTGGTAGAGTGTTTATTAGCAGCACGACTGGCGTCGCAGCTGCTCTAGGCGAGAGCTAACTAGCCCAAAGGTGTTTTCTCTTTGGTGCCAAGATCTTGCCTGTTGATATCAATCTTATTAGGAGCCAATTTGTCGGCTAACGACATGGACTTAAATAGCTTTCTTGATGTTGTGCAGAGCCACGTTGATGGAACCGCGTCCAAAGACCAAGAAGCGCTCTTAGCGGCTGACACCAAGGCTTGGGTTGCTGGCCTACTTAGACTTTTAGACGAAGCCACAATTAAGGCTGAGAATGCTCGGAGAACCTTGAGAGGGCGTGTTCGCTCCACGGTTGTAACAGACTTTGAATCCGAAATTCGCAGAATCGACGAAATATTGACAGGTCTAATTGGTCCAGCAGTTAACAAGACTGTTACGTCAGAGACTGAGGGGACGCCAACAGGACTAGCTCAGCTTCAGGTCTCGTGGGCGAAAGACAATATGGTTGTCTGGGCATCCGGGCGAGACGCTGAAGCAGAGTCTGTAGATGAACTCCATGCACGATTAGATCTGACAGGTTCTGAGGGCATCGAATGGAGCACCTACGAAGGCCTCAAAGTGGCTGGTCAAAAGATCCCGGCGCTCAGTGCTCCGCTAGAAACATGTCTCGGCTGGTTAGGTTCTCTTGCCAGCCCAGAAGACGGCTATGAGCTAGCTCCAAGCGCCAGGTGGATGGGTCTTGTAACTGCACTAGCTGTCAGATCAGTTGCCTTGGGTCGTGCTGTCCCACATGTTCACAAACATCGCAAACGTCGTAACGAAGACCTGCCGAAGGGTTCCTCACGATTCGAAGTCCGTTGGATTCCAGCACTTGTTAGTGCACGTCAAGTTGCGGAGTTAACGAGGGCGCTTCCTAGCGCTGTTATAGCCACTGACCCAACAACCGATAGAAGCGGGGTTGTGATGGCTGTTGCGACTGACATCACATCGGCGATCTTTGCAGAAGCCGCAGAAAAGATCCGTGTTGCAGATTCAATGGACGAACCGCAGAGCGCAATTGAGGTTTCCGAATCTATTCTTTCCCGGCTTGACGGAGAGCCATTTGTTGCACCGGGCGCTGTTGCCGGTGATATTGCCCGCAAACTAGACGGCTGGTCAGCTCCGTTAGTCAAGCCACGCAAATCTCGACTAGTAGTTCAACTAGATCCACCGGATTCTAGCGATGCTTGGTATCTGCAAGTCTTGGCTCTGAGTTCAGATAAGAAGCTTCAACCTTGTGAGCAGGTCATAGTCAATTCATCTACTACCAGATCCAAAGAAGTTGAACAAGATTTAGAACGGCTCGAGCGCCTCTATCCGGAGCTGCTAAGGCCGGGGGCACGTCGCCGAGGCGAGGTCATACTGTCTCAAGAAGAAGCCTGGGAGCTAATGAGCTCCAAGGGGCATACTCTCTCAGCAGCAGGTTATGAGGTTAGAACCCCAGAGTTTGCTAAGGGCAAACCTGCGCCAACTCTAAAACTAAACTCAGAAGCAGCAGGCGATAGTGTAGTTGGAGCACAACAACTGTCCAATATCAGCTGGTCGGTTATGTTCGATGACCTCGAACTTGATGCGGAGCAGATACGAGAACTAGCCCGAGATGCTCGACCCCTGATAGAAAATAATGGTAAATGGGTAGAGCTAGACCAACTAGACCTTCAAAAAGCTGCTGCAGCGCTAGAAGAACGCAAAGACATTACCAAGTTGACTGGCGCCGATATGCTGCGCCACGCCCTTGGTCTAGAAGGATCAACCTTGAGAGGGGGTGTTTCTCTTGCTGGTGACGGCTGGGCTGCGGATCTCCTTCGAAGTGCGTCCTCGTTGTCGGATAATGTGTCTACAACCCTTGAAGGCTTTGAAGGCGAGTTACGCAGCTACCAGGCAGAGGCCCGCACCTGGTTGAGTTTCCTTGACAAAGCTGGCCTTGGCGGTTGTCTAGCGTTAGATATGGGGCTCGGTAAGACCCCGACAATGCTTGCTCACATCCGTGTTGAACGTGGCGATAATCCTACGCTGGTTATTGCTCCGCCTGCAGTTGTCAGCAACTGGGCTTCAGAAGCTAAGAAGTTCACCCCAGAACTTGTAACCAAAGTTCATCACGGACCAAATAGAGCGTCCGGTGCTGGACTGACTAAGTTTGTTAAGAATAGTGATCTCATTATCACCACTTATGGCACCGCTGTACGGGACATGGATGCTCTGTCTAAGATTGTCTGGGACAAAGTTGTTCTGGACGAGGCTCAGGCAATAAAGAACCCGGCGTCTGAAACTGCAAAGCAGCTCCGTCGACTAGATGCAAAATCTAGGGTTGCTCTAACAGGTACACCAATCGAGAACGGATTAGGTGATCTTTGGTCCATCATGGACTTCGTAAACCCTGGATTAGTTGGTGATAGAAGTAGCTTCATTGCTCAGCTTTCAGTTGATGAAGACGGCAAAGCATCACCAGAGAGTACCTTGTCTGCGTTAAACGGAATCCTGGTATTCCGTCGCACCAAAGCAGAACCAGCAATCGCCGCAGAACTACCAGATCGAATCGACGAGCTGGACCAGTGTTTTATGACACCAGAACAAATCGGGCTGTATCAAGCAGTGCTGGACTCGCTAGTTGTTGAAGCCAGCGACTCTGATGAACCAAAGCGCAAAGGTGCGGTTCTCGCCGCTATCACAGCACTAAAACAGATTTGTAACCACCCGGCTGCATACAATAAGTCTGACTCTGAACCACTAGATGGCCGCTCCGGCAAGCTTGCACGCCTTGATGAAATAATCGAGACAGTATTCTCTTCAGGTGAACGACTTCTTGTCTTCACTCACTTCGCATCTTGGGGAGAAAAGCTCGCTGACTATCTGACTGCAACTCATGGTGTTCCAATACCTTGTTATCACGGTGGACTATCTCGTGGAGTGAGAGACAAGATGGTTGACCATTTCCAGAAAGGCACCGGACCTGGTGCTATGGTTGTTTCACTGAAAGCCGGCGGTACTGGGCTTAACTTAACTGCTGCGAATCACGTTGTATTGTATGACCGCTGGTGGAACCCAGCTGTTGAAGACCAGGCTCGTGACCGTGTTTGGCGAATTGGTCAGAAGAACACTGTTGTCTGTCATCGTCTAGTGTGTCCCGGAACAGTCGATGAGAGAGTTGAAGAAGTAGTCGCAGGCAAACGGCGTGTTGCAGACCTAGTTCTACCAAAATCTAGTTCTGTCGGCGACCTTAACGCCGACCAGCTACAGCAAGCACTCGGCTTAGACGCTGACTTACTACTAACAGATTCAGAAGAATTGGAGGCCGTAGGTGAGTAATCAACGTAGAAACCAACGAGGCAACTCACGACGTCGTTCAGGTAAATCTCAGCGCAGAAAGCGAGTCGACCCAAAGAAGTTTTGGGGTGATATGTCGTTAATTGATGAACTTGCTGAGCAACAGAAACTAACCAAAATGTCAGCTAAACCCGAAGCCGTGATCCAGTCACTTGGGCGAGTCCCACTGTCATGGCCTCAAGAATCTGTGGATGAAAGACTCAAAGCTGTTTATGAGCGTGCATCCATGCTTGCTGGTGCGTTGGCTGCGGCGAACGATCAGATCGATACTGATGATCTCTTAGGCTAGTTCTAGTTGAGATCCCCGAATCTGATCGATAGTGGTAGCTATTGCGCTCCTGGTTATCTGCGTAAAACCGAGAACCTCGGCTTCTTTGGCCTGTCCAGAGGAGCGAACGTTCGCTAAACATAGTTGGGTCCCATTGTTCTGCGCCACAAGCGCCAGAATTTCGATTCTCTTTGATAGCTCAGGGTAGTCGCTAATCGGGCCATCCACGAATAGCTCGAGAGTTGCCGTTCTGACTGGAAGCTTTGAAAGAAGCGAATAGTCGAATTTCGAAATCTGTGAAATCTTAAGTTGGAGCGATATCTGGGCCCGCTCTAATTCATCAAACACTAATTCCAAGTATTTTGAATAGCAGATCGACTCAGCCTTAAGGATAATCCCTACTTTCCCGGGCGTAACAGCCAGCGTCTGCAGCTGTTCAACTATGCCAGGAGCGTGCAGCTCTTCAGAGGTTAACGGAAACCAGGCTTTACATGTGGTGCAGGCTTCGTGAAGACCAGGGCTTATGCGCACAGCGCCTAGCTGCCTTGATAGGCGGCCTAACTCATAAATTAGACCATTCTCCACAGAACTCTTGATGGCATCTTCTGTCGGGACTGGCTCTTTGGTCTCAGCTACAACGAATTGGGGAACAAGTTCGATACCGGTAACTGCTCCTGAATCGATGTCTTCAGTCACTTTGAAGTGATGTGAGATTGACTTGGAGTTAACAATGCCTTGCATACGCTCAAGCATTTCAGAGTCACGTTCTCTTCTTTTACTAAGGAATGGGTTGTACACGAGGAAATGCAACGATTCGTTAGTCTCAGCAATAGTCAGCGCTAGAGCGTCTAGACAGTCAGAAACGGCCGGAGACTCTAGAGCGTCTGTGTATACACACGCTGAGCGAGTCCAAGCTACTTGCCAGTACCCATCAATTTCGAACGGTACTGCTAGCTGCTTAATTAGGGCCCCAATTGAAGCCTCGGCTGATTGTGTTGAACCAGTGAGTTCTAGCAGGCCGACTATTCGGTTGTCCTCAGCATAAAAGAAAGCAGAGCCTAGTTCGTTAAGGCACCGTTCAAGCATGACTTCACGAACGTCTGCGCTTGTTACTTTGCGCTCGATTTCTGACGGCATCTTAGTAACGTCAAATTGTATTTCAAAGAGCGCTAGTCGAGCTTCGCTATTGTCATTATCCGCTAGTTTCTGGGTCAGAACTTTCTCGAATTGATAGATCGTTAGATCTCCGTATTCGATTGTGTCAATTTCGGCTTCAACAGTTTTGTTGTTTAGCCCTCTGCGTAGATCTCGCAGTGAGCTACGTTGGCGACGTGGAGAAACAGAATCGTTTTGCACCCCCGATTCATCGGAAGCCTAGAGGGCTATCTTTAGGGCTTGAGTCTGATGGCCTAGACGAAAGTCGCGACAATTGTGTGCGAATTAAACACGATGATCAACCCAATCAAAACATAGGCGATTTTGCGCAAGTTTTGAGTCGCTCCGCCTGGGTTAGCGCCAACGATATTAGAGATTATAAGGATGCCGACTAGGACTACTGCAGCTACGGCTAGTGGAATAGAGATGAAGCTCAATAGGTCGAGGATTTCTTCAAAAGTTCCAGCTATATCATCGCCACCGGTTGCCCCTGGGCTTAGCTCCACTTCGCCCTGTGCAGGGTTTGGTTTGGCTGTAAGGTCTAGAAATTCTTCTACTTCTTTGTTCATGGCTATAGCACTACCAGTCTTGCGATTAGATGTGCATTGAAGACAATGTTTAACCCAATGGCAATCAAGATCATTTTCTTAATGGTATGAGCAGCTAGAGAACCATTCGAGTTATTTACACTAGCAATTAATATAAGCCCGACCACCAGCACCGACCCAACAGCAAGTGGAATCGATAAGAACGACAAGATATCGATTATCCGTGATATCTCACAGTTAAATCGATCTGTATCGTCGCCCAGAGTTGAACAGTTAGTTTGAGCTATTAGGTGAAAGTCAGGCATAACTGACCCCTTCAAGTTCTTATGTTGTAATGCTTAGAGCAAGACTAACGATTGGTACAGCTGCGAAGACCACTACTAGTCCACCAAGAACCCAGATGACTCTGCGAAGGTTAGCGGCTGCGTTACCTGAATTATTGGCAGCAACACCACTGATGATGTATATACCGGTTAGAACAACTGCTAGTACGCCAAGACCAATAGCTATAAAGCTAAGAACATTGATCGCATCCGAGAACACATTAGTGATCGAGGTGGCTACTCCCTGTTCTTGACCAGCGCTTGCGTCAGGCCTGAAGCTTTCAGCAATTCTGCCATTTGCACCAGACAGAACTTCTGCAGCGTCTTGAGCTGCCTCTCGTGCTGCTTCAATCTCTTCTGGAGTTTGAACTAATACCATTTTGGCTCGCCTTTCGCCGTGTGCCGCCAAGTTCCAAGTGTACAGGTTGAGAGACAAAACAAACCTAGGCAAAATCTATTTGTAATAAGGGGTTAGATTCGAATTTCAGTCGCTACAATTTTATATAGAGCGGATAACTCACAAGGCGGCAAAGTGCAGACTATATCCAGGTTTTCTCTTATAAAAATACTTGTACCTATAGTCCTTGTGGTTGGCTCAATCTTCTTGCTTTCTTCTCCTGCGTTTGGGCAGACAAACACTGACCCATGGGAATTCTTCGATGTGCAGGAATTCGAACGAAGTAACGCCGACGAACCAGCGGACCCTCAGCCAGTTTATGCTGCTGCAGCGAGTGAAATTGCTGAATACAACAGCGCTAACGGAACCAACCTTGGAGTCCCAACCAACTCGGAGATTGATGAACGGGTAATTGACGGCTGCCTCAACCGTTCAGGCAGAGACTATACGATCTGTATTAACGAGGGTCTCAGCATAGTCTTAACAGCTGTACGAGAAGGAACGACCGTCGATGCACAAGAAGAATTGGCAGCTCGACGAGACCAGATAGCGCAGATTTGTAATCCTGGTGGAGTCGGAGTTTCGATCGATGGAACGTTGTCGAGTATCAACCGTTCATTCTTTAGACTATTTCTAGAGACCTTTGTTGGATATTCATCTGATGACGCCAGCATTGCAGATGCTGACCGTTGCGCTGAAGGTCAGAATGGACTTAGCCCAGTAGTTGATTGCGACTTAACGCCGACTCGTTGCACCAATATCACAGACAACTTTAAACAGACCTTGGGGATAGAAGGCGAACCGTTAGTTTCATTCGATTTTGCTGAAGAAACTCGCGATACATATGCGTTGGCGGCTATCGCTCTGCTGGTGCTTGGTTTAATGTGGCAAGGCGTAAGGCTAATAATTCTTCAGAAGCACCAAGGTTTGGCAGTAATAATCCGTGGCCTTATTGTGGTTGCATTGGCTTATGCAGTTGCCACTCCAATAGCATTCATCGCTAGAAATGCTCTAGAAGCGTTTGCCGGAGTTATTCTCGAAAACCAATTCAGCGACCCACAGAACATTCTCGAGTTTGAGGACGCATTGTTTGATGTCTTTGTATTCAATACGTCACTATCAATCCTGTCTCCAATTCTTATGGGAGTACTACTGTTCTCGGGCTTTGTTATCCGCCTGATGGTCCTGCTACAAGAAGTAGCGGCAATATTCATGGTCGGGCTGATTCCGTTTGCGGCTGCAGGACAATTCACCAAGTCAACTCGTCCTTGGCTGATGAGACTGGTCAGGGTCATTCTTGTGATCTTTGCTTACAAGCCTGTTCTAGCTTCTGGCCTTCTTCTAATCTCGCAGCTAGTCCTCTCTGATGAAGGTCTCGGTCGCACCTTGGGCTTTATTGGTCTAGCGCTTTTACCGTTCGCAATCACAGCCGCAATGCGAGTCTTTGCTTTCGCTGGTGTTGGTGGTTCTCAGGAGAACCCTGCAGCTGACGTTGCTTCTGACTATGCCAGGCTTGCAACCTTGGCTGGATTTAGATCAGATGAGGGTGCCTTCAAGTACACACTCGCTCCGGGCGAGTTACCTCCACCTAGCCCCGGCGCCCCTAGTCGAACAGGTGCGTTCATAGGAGGCTTAGCATCAGGTAACCCTATTTCTGGCCTGGCTCACGTTGCTGCTGGACGCTACTACGATCAACGTGGTCCAAACATCGTTGGTGACCACCACGTGCAAAGCGGAAGACCATTAACCGTGGCTCGATTGCAAGCTCAGGGCATCCATGGTTCTGGATTGTTCCCATTTGTTGGTGGTTCTGGTGGGGGCGTAAGTATTCCTGGTACTGGAGGCAGTAAGCCGTTTGAAGGCAAGATTGAGTACTCTCCAGGTGACCCAAGACAAGGCCGCGCCATTATTCCGCAGAGTGGGGGAACACTTACCCCTATGGGTATGTTCACCGCCATAGAAGCCGGAACAGTTGCCGGAAAAAATCTTGGTCGCAGTATCAGTGGTGAGTCTGCGACTCTCGATGGTTATGACGAACTGGACTGGAACAACCCAGACGCAGTATTTGATGCTAGCTAAGGAAGGAAACAATGCTTAAAACACTTGGTAAATGGATAGCAAAGACAGTTCCTGAACAATTATGGCGTTTCTTGCGGGCAACAATCAGGGTTGCATTGCCTGCCCTAACTTGGTTTCTTGTCGCTCCTGGGCCAGCAGGACTTGCAATAGTTAGTACCAGCGTGGCCGTTGTTGCAGGGCGTTGGATTGCAAACGTATTACCTCGTAAAGAAAATCATCTATCCGTCACTAAACTGCGTTGGTTTAACCCTAAGCGATACTTTTTTCTAGGTACTGCGGGAAGTATGTCCATTTCAGACTTTGGCTTCAGGCGTGCCTGGGCTGCTCGACGCCAACCTGTACAACAAGTAAGACTGGGGCTTGGCGAAACTTGGCTAGGAATGAAACCAACGACATTTGACCGAACAACAAAAGCTGGTAAGGGTCTAGCATTTGTTGGTACTGTGGCTCCACTCGCTTTAGCTTTCTTGTTCTACAACCAAATCACAGCAGGCACTCTAAGCGGAATTGGAAACTGGGTAATAAAGTCCCCTATAGCTCGCGGTATATTTGGCGATAGCATCGCTAACTTCGCTCACCACTATCTATTTACAAGAGGAACACTAAGTAACATTAATGAGGGAAGCGCTATGACGCTCAGACTATTCCCTGGTGTTTACGCTGGAGTAGCCAGTTTTATTAGTGGGTTAGCTTTCGTTGGAACAACCTTGTTCAATGATGAAATGTCACAAACAGACC
The DNA here is from genome assembly GCA_964648795.1 of uncultured Acidimicrobiaceae bacterium. GTDB lineage: Bacteria > Actinomycetota > Acidimicrobiia > Acidimicrobiales > SZUA-35 > JAHDDW01. The sequence goes on along the minus strand of CAZYMB010000010.1, from coordinate 22,475 downwards.
TGAATGAATTATTGATTGACTTTCATCCCGATATTGACCTCGAGATTCCAACGGTAGTTAGTAATAACTTTAGAACTTATGAAGCTATACCAAAGACTCTTCAGGCAAAAGTGAAGGCTCGCTTAAACATGTTTGACGGTGCCTCACACAACTTGATTAGCGATGGCGTGCTACAAAAAGGCCATACTGCTCAGGAGCTTCTTATTCGTCATGTTGTGAGACCAGGGAGTCCTCAGGATACTACCCAACAAGTTCTGGCAATCGCAAATCCTCGCATATCACATGGTGTAGCAAGCATTCTTAACAGAAAAGGCTTTACCTTTAATAACCCTAGTCACGCACATGAAGTTGCTCAAGCAGCTGTGAATAGCGTTCCAGAAATATTTGGTGAGCTTGCGTCCGAGTCCGTTGTGTTTATAGCAACTTCAAAAAGTCTCAATGACTTTGTGACCAAGGTGAACATGTCTATTGGTTGGGTAACACAAATGGACAAGAAAGATCCAGACCCACCTAAGTCTAATCCTCCAGAAGTAGGTCCAGCGCCTCGTCCGGGATCAGGCGGTCCGAATGGACCAAACAACGAGCCACCGATAGCCACGGTCGGCTTCGGAAGCAGTGACACCAAAGAACATAAGCCTACAATTTAAGAACCAAGGGGTTGGCATGACAGAACAAGCATTATATTCAGGGTGGAGAGTCAAGAAGGGCCTAGGGTTCTTTGGGTTTAGCCAAAACGAGACCATTGCTCTCGCTGGTTCTCTGTTTCTTATCCTCATTGTGGCTGGTCGTCGACCTACTACGTTGTTTGTGACGGCGCCTCTATTTCTCTTAGCTGCTCTAGTGCTCACAAAGTTTGGGGGAGTGTCTGGTGTTGATCGTCTCCGTAGAGAGTTTGGATTCTATACCGCTCGTAAACGACAATTTCTTGACTACCGCAACAAACACTTACAAGGCGAGCCCTTAGGTCCAGGTGAGCGCCTGAAGCTTCCAGGCTTACTTGCTCCCACTCGACTCCTTGGTCGTAGAGATGGGTTTAGTGAGTGGGGAATCGTTTGGGACCAGTCAAATGACTTCTTAACTACTACATTCATCTGCAACTCTCAGTCTCCACAGTTGGCCGATGACGATGTGTTTAACATTTGGGTGGCCCAGTGGCACCAATTTATGGCTTCACTCGCCAGCGAACCACAAATTGAATACGTGACTGTAACCGTAGATAGCGCTAACGAAGGTGGCGCAACAGTTACTGAGAACCTCCGACGTTCACTTGTTCCAAGCGCCTCCGTACACGCTTACGACGTGTTAACAAGCCTTGGTAATCTTGGTGTGGATCAGGCATCATATGTCGAGACACGAATCTCTATAACATTCAACCCCAACAAAGGTCCAGCACGAAAAAAGGCAATCGGCGGTAAAGTAGCCGAGATCTCTCGGCTACTTTACGGTTTAGAATCACGTTTGAGTGCTTGCGGATTAAGCGCAATCCACCGTGCTTCACCCGCTGACTTAAGTGCTCGCATGAAAACAAGCTTTGACCGTTCGGCTAAAGACACAATCGTCGAAGGCATGCTAAAAGGCGTAAGCCCAATGCGTTGGTCACAGGCCGGACCACGAGTAACCCGAGAAGAACGAAACCACTTCCTCCATGACACCGGAGCATCAGTGTCATGGGTATGGAACAACGGTCCACGCTCACCGGTTCCAGCGACAATACTTGGACCTTTGGTGAACCCCGGGCCTTACCCGAAGAAGGTAACACTCATCTACGAGCCGTCTGATCCGGCGGCAGTTTCACGAAAGCTAGAACAAGAACGCACAGCGTTGGATGCTAAACGTATGCTGCTCAACCAATCGCCACAAAATGAAACTCAACGTCAAAAAGTTGATCGAGAGTTCGCAACACTAGCCGCCCAAGAAGAAGCAAGAGGAGCAGGGTTCGGTGACCTTTCCATGTTCGTTACTGTAACTGTGCCTGATGAGTCACTGCTAGATGACGCTAAAACTGACATCAAATCTCGTGCTGCCCAGGCAAAAGTATCTCTAAGAGAAGCAACTTGTTCTCAGGCAGCAGTCTTTTATGCGGGCCTATCTGCTGGAATACATCCTGCCTACAAGATTAACAAGGGCTTTTTCTAGGCCTTTTAGACTACTAAAGCATCTAACCTGCAATTCCCAGGCCCCTAATACTGAGGTACAATGGATATAGGCGAAACTAAGGTTGGCGGGCGATGACAGACGCATTCTCCGAATCAGAAATGTTTGATGACCAGGATTTAGATGACTCTGCTTGGCCTACACAAAAACTAGCTCCTCTACCAGTCAAAGTGGAAGTGTTGCCACCGCTTCCTGACGACGGGCTAAAGCTCAAAGACCATGAACCAACACGTCCTGGCGATGATATGAAATTGCCCGCACCTGAAAATGAGCTTCAGCAATCAGAGGAACTCGAAGAGCTTGAGGTAGCTGCAACAAACTCAAATAAGGCTTACAATAGGGACGATTTAAAAGATGACTCGGTTGCTCCTTCATGGGGCTGGAGAGAGCAAGTTGCTGGCCGTGTTGGACACGTCGACGCTGGCACAAGATTATCTGCCCCTACCACACAAGCATGCGGTCTATTTCCATTCGTTGCGGGCTCTGGTTCACCAAAGATTGGTGTCCCAGTAGGCTTGCATTTACTGAATCGCGAAATCGTATGTATGGATCCATTCCGTTGGGTACAACACGGCATGGCAACCAACCCTGGAATCTTCATGGTTGCCCAACCAGGCTGTGGTAAATCAGCCTTAGTTAAACGCCTCATCACCGGCATGAGTGGTTTCGGAGCAGTTCCAATTATTCTTGGCGATGTAAAACCTGACTATCCAGGAGTAATCGAAGCTCTCGGCGGCCAAGTTATTCGCATGGGCAGAGGGCTAGACGTTATTAACCCACTAGACGCTGGCCCGATCAAGGCTGCATCAGTCAGGTTAAGGGATGCGGGTTTCGCTGAAAAGGCAGACGAGCTAGAAGCAGATGCTTACGGTCGCCGACTCGCCCTACTAGTAGCGATATGTGAAGTCGGCCGCAGTGGCACGCCGGTAAGCCCGGGTGAAGAAGTCATGTTGGCGGCTTCCATTCGTCACCTAGATGCCAAGGGGATCGAGTCGCCAACGGTACAAGACATTCTTGAGCTGCTACGTGACGCTCCAGATACAGTCGTGGCCGCTGCAGAATCTGAGAATAAGGGTGCGTTCAAGGTTGAATCTAAAGAACTTCGCCAAACCTTATCGCTACTACTCACGGGAACCTTTAAAGGTATCTTCGACGGGCCGACTACTCAGCCAATCAACCTTGATGCACCAGCGATTGAAATAGACATATCTGCACTAGCAAGGTCAGGAGAAGAGAACATCATCTCATCTGCCATGCTCGCAGTGTGGGCTTATGGCTTTGGTGTCGTAGATGCACAGATGGCGCTTAGTGAAGCTGGTCTAGAACCTGCTCGAGATTACATTGCTGTACTAGATGAGTTATGGCGAGCTCTGCGAGGAGCCCCCGGCTTAGTTGATCGTGCCGATGCACTAACAAGAGTGAATCGCTCAAGAGGTATGGCTCAAGTAATGGTTACTCACTCTCTGGATGATCTCGAAGCACTTCCAACTGAACAAGACCGCAAGAAAGCACGTGGTTTGATTGAACGCTCTGGCACTATCATCCTTGGCGGAATGTCACCAAGGGAAGCCCAAGCTATCTCGCAAGTAATGCCTTTAAGCCAGAAAGAACAAGGCTTATTGACCTCTTGGCAATCCCCATCTTCATGGGCGGGTAACGAAGCACACCCAGGCAGAGGCCGATTTATGATAAAAACAGGTGCAAAGACTGGACTACCAATCCAAGTTGTCTTGTTACCTATAGAAGAAGAGCTCTATAACACCGACCGAATTGCGGGGGTTGATCGATGATTAAGTTTAAAAAACACCCAGCAAGAGGCGCCCGAATGATGATGGGTTGGCTGACAGCCTGCATCACGGTCATCACCGGAGCCGCTGTTTTAGAAGACGCTGTGGAAACCGTTGACTACTCGACAGCACTAATTCCAGCTGCAACCTCGGCGCAAACGCCAAGCCTAGACCTACAAGGTACAGCTACACCAGCGACGAACAATCCGAATGCTCCGGCGGCTACCCCTCCAACCAACACTCCTGCAGCTCCAGCTACTGAGGCTGTTGAGCCAGCTCCTCCAACTACCGAGGCGACTCCAGCAAGAGTACGCAGCAGTAGGGCAAGCTAAATTTGGGCACGACCACAATCTCGTTCGCCGCTATGGGCACCGATGTCGATGTTACTGTCACGGCTCCAGGAGATTCAGAACAAGCAGTAGCCTATGCCAAGAATCGGATTGAAACCCTTGAACAAATGTGGTCACGATTTTTAGACGACTCTGAGGTATCTAAAATAAACCGGAACCTAGGCAGTTTGGTAGTTGTTAGTAGCGAGACTCTAGAACTGGCCAAACTCAGTCTGGCCGCAATGGAAGCCACTAGTGGAATCTTCAGCCCGTTTGTGCGAACCGACCTTGCTGGCTATGACAAAAACTTCGACCAAATTGAAAGCGTGCCGAGTCCGGAGTTTGTTCCAGGCACTGGCGCATTGGAAGTTTATGAAAGCCTTAATTCGCTACAACTCGTAGATGGCCAACTTGATTTTGGTGGCATCGGCAAAGGTTTCGCAGCAGACCTGGTCGCAGAAGAACTAGCTCGATTTAGCCCTAGCCAAGTGATTGTAAATATTGGCGGAGATATGCGGGTGATAACGGCTGATCCGTCAGAAACCACAGCCATTACTCTTGAGCTAGGTGAGCAAGCTATGAGAGTTGCCATCAATTCTGGGGCTGTTGCTACATCGTCTGTTCTAAAGCGAAATTGGCAAGGACCAGATAGTCAAGTTAGCCATCTTAGAGATCCAAATACCGGGGGAGAGCTAGCTCAAGATCTACAAGCTGTCAGTGTTCTAACCGACAGTGCAGCTAAAGCCGAGATACTAGTCAAGCTATGTATCGCTCAGGGAGAAGCTGGGCTTGATAGCATCGCCAAAACTTATGGTTGCTCAGGAGCGGCTCTAACAGACGGCGAAGTTTTATCTTTCGGCCAAATCTCAGACTTTCAGACTCATTCAAACACCTAGACGTTTAACCAACTAACATTGGTCAGGTGTTGGCACAATCAATAGATGGCTTTAGTGATCAAATCTGGTGGTTCATCGTTCGTACCACGGGCATAGTTTCGATGTTCACTTTGTCAGGAATGCTCATCACCGGCATGCTGACGTCGTCTCGACTACTCGGAACAAGGCCGTCATTTCCTTGGCTCCAAGACCTTCATAAATTTTTAAGTTCTACAACGCTAGTGCTGTTAATCTTTCACCTACTGGGGCTTTACCTGGATGATTTCGTGGCATTTAGTGAGTTACAAACGCTTGCCCCATTTCTAGCTAGCTTCGAAGAAAGCTTTCTTGAGGATGACGTAATCTGGCTAACGCTAGGTTCCATAGCCTTTTGGCTCGTCATAGTTGTTGACCTAAGTTCCAGAATCAAAGACAAGCTGCCCAAGAAGCTTTGGCACAGTATTCATCTAAGTGCGTTTGCTATCTGGATTCTCGGGGGAGTCCACAGCTGGAACATAGGAAGCGATGTAGACAACCGTTTCTTACTAGTTGCCGCAGCGGGTGTAGGTACTGCCGTAGTGCTTACATTAATGGGCCGGCTGTACAGCAAATTTACCGGTTAGGTAGTTCCGCCGAACGCTTCCCAGACAACTAGTACCAATGTTGGAGCTAGAAGAATTAGGATTACCCCACCGAGTACCCAGAAGATTCCGTTAGAGCTAGCTTTTGCTCCCGCTATGTCGCCAGTTGCTCGGGCAAACATGATTCTGATCGCCAAAATAATTAGCGCTGCAACCGCAACAAATAGACCAGCTATGAACAAGAAGTCAATCAACTGTGTCGCCGTTGACTCCAGGTCAAGCCGCGTAGTCGCAGTATCGGGGTCACCGGGAGACAGTTCCCGTAGTAGTGTCTCTGGATCGGTAGTTTGCAGGATCATTATCCGCTCCTTTGTTACGCCTCTTAGATTATAGCGGAATTGGCTGCCACAATAACTTTTGACGCAATCAATAGGCCAACGCAGCTATTTTGTTAACCTCTAAGGCGATGAAGGCTAGTAAACAGGGGACTAAAGCTTCGAGGAGAGCCTTATTGAGCATTGGGGTACTGGCTCTAGTGGTCTCTGCATGTGCAAGCCGGCCAACCGTCGATGCCTTGGCGACAAGTATACAAAGCTCTGCAGGAACCGTTGCTGGGGCTAACCTAACCCCTGAAATAGCTCGCTGTATCGCAATAGGGCTTCTTGATACCGACCTTTCTGACACAACATTGGACGGTTTGGCAGAGGATTTCAATAATGCAGAAGTCCTCTCAACTGAGATTGAGTTAACTAACGAAATAGTAATGGAATTACGCCTTACTTGCGGGGCTACGCCAACTCAGTAACTTGTTGAATTAGATCGAAGGTGCATGAGTCTGCGCCGCCACCGAGCAGTCCTTGACGAAACGCAGTCTGACGCTGGCTAGACGAGCCATGCGTCCAATCATGAGGGTCAGTCTCACCAGTACGAGCTATTTGTATTCGGTCATCACCAACAGCTTCCGCTGCGGCAAGGCCCTCTTCGATATCGTTTGGCTCAATTATTGGTAGCCCACTTGACGGAACTATCCTCTGGCTAGCAGAGTTAGCCCAGACCCCTGCATAGCAGTCTGCTTGAAGCTCAAGAAGAACTTGTAGCTCATTGGAGCGACTTGGGTCCGCTGCTTGCTCAGAACGAATAAAGTCTGCATCACCAACGAGAGTTGCTACATGATGGCCAACTTCGTGCGCAACTACATAGGCTTGCGCAAAGTCTCCGGGGGCTCCGAAGTCCCTGCCAGCCAAGTCGTTGAAGAAATCAAGATCAATATAAACCTGGCGGTCTTGTGGAGCAGGGCAGTAGAAAGGGCCGACCTCACTTGATGCTGTTCCACAGCCATTGGTCGAAACTGAGCCAGTAAAGATGTTAAGAAACGCTGGTTCATACGTTGCTCCAAAGTCAGCGAACTCAGCAGACCAAGTTTCATTCAGATCGCCCATAAGAAAGCACATGAAGCCTTCGATCTCGCCGTCATCACAAACATCTTCATCTACGACACCACTGGGAGCAGCACTGCCGCCGCCTGTAACTCCACCAAGGTCTACTCCGAAAAATAGGCTTAAGATTAGGACGAGTATTCCGCCACCACCGGCTACTGCAGCGCCGGCTGGGCCTTTGCGGCGGACATATTGTCGACCTTTATTAACTCCCGATGCATCGTATCTAACCACCAAGGCAATATATCAGCTTGGAGACCTTAATGCCTATGGAGTTATAACCCTACGAAAGCTGAAGCAAAGACAAGGCTCACAATAGTCATAACCTTGATCAAAATATTCATTGCAGGACCTGATGTATCTTTGAACGGGTCACCAACAGTGTCACCGACAACAGCTGCTTTGTGATTATCAGAACCTTTGCCACCGTTGGCCCCAGACTCAATGTACTTTTTAGCGTTGTCCCAGGCTCCACCAGCGTTAGCCATGAAGATCGCTAGAGCAAAACCAGTAACCAGCGCACCAGCTAGGAAACCACCTAGTGCGTCAACTGAGATAAAGCCAATAATTAATGGGACAACAATTGCGATGCCACCAGGGATTACCATTTCCTTGAGCGATGCATTAGTTGAGATAGCTACACAGCGTGCAGAATCTGGGTTAACTCCAGGTTTACCTTCGCGTAAACCAGGAATCTCAGCGAACTGACGGCGAACTTCGACGATCATCGCCGAAGCTGCACGACCAACAGCATCGATCGTTAAAGCTGCAAACAAGAATGGAAGCATCGCTCCTAAGAACAGTCCACTGAATACAGCAACATTACCAATATCTAGTGAAAGGGCTTCACCGGATGCTTCAAGCACAGCGAATTCGAAAGATTTAAACAGTGCTAAAGCTGTTAGAGCAGCAGAACCAACTGCGAACCCCTTCGCGATAGCGGCGGTTGTGTTACCAAGCGAGTCAAGAGCGTCTGTAACTTCGCGTACTTCTGGGTCAAGCTCGGCCATTTCGGCAATACCACCGGCATTGTCTGCGATAGGACCATAAGCATCAACAGAAACAACTACACCAGTAGTTGCCAACATACCAATAGCGGCAACTGCAATACCATAAATACCGCCAAAGGAATCGATACGGTTAGCGTCAACACCCTCGAGTGCACCAACAGCTGCTTCACTTACTGCGTAGTTGCCACCCCAGAACGCAACGCCGATACCGATAACTAGTAAGACTACTGATGCAGCGACACTTACCATGCCAACCGAGATGCCCTTAAGAATTGTTGTTGCTGGGCCAGTTTCAGTCTCCTTAGAGATTGCCTTTACTGGACCAAAGTGATCTGAGGTGTAGTACTCGGCAGTTTTACCAAGGGCCCAACCAACCAATAGTCCACCAATAACAGAGATTGCAAGGCCAAGCTGGTTAGGGAAGAGTTCTGAGTCATTGAATAACCAAAGAGCCAAACCAATGGTTCCGACGATTGTGATTCCCATAGCAACGTTCGTTCCCATGTGCAGGGCCTTTGAAAGCGCCTTTGAGTCAGTTGAGCTGCCGCCTTTAACAAAGAAGGAACCAACGATTGAAGCAATCATTCCCACAAAGGCAACACCCATTGGGAACACTAGAAGAGATAAGAAGCCATCATCTGTTACTTGTTCAGGAAGAACAGAGAGACTAAAGGCGGTAAGGGCAACAGGCGCGATAATTGAGCCAGCGTAACTCTCGAAAAGGTCTGCGCCCATCCCGGCTACGTCGCCGACGTTGTCACCAACATTGTCTGCAATAGTAGCTGGGTTGCGTGGGTCATCTTCTGGGATACCGGCTTCGACTTTACCTACCAAGTCAGCGCCAACGTCAGCGGCTTTAGTGAAGATACCTCCACCCACACGAGAGAAAAGTGCAATAGAGCTTCCACCTAGACCGAACGCTGTGATTATCTCGAACCCGTTATCGATTTCAAAGATATCGATAAATACAATGTAGATACCCATCAGACCTAGAAGTGCAAGGCCAGCGACTGAGAAGCCCATAACGGCTCCACCACGGAACGCTATTGGCAATGCTTTGCCGGGGCCATCTTTAGCGGCTTCGGTTGTTCTGGCATTCGCCATTGTCGCTACTGTCATACCGATGTAGCCGGCTAACGCTGACAGGACTGCGCCAAGTACATAAGACAGAGCAGCAAATGGTTGAATGAAAATCGCTATAAGGATCGCTAGAACCACAACAAAGGCAGTCACCCATGTGTACTCTTGCTTCAGAAACGCTTTAGCGCCGTTCTGGATCTCGGTCATTAAGAAGACCATGCGCTCGTTTCCGGGGCTTGCCTTCTTTACATCAAAGTAATAGAAGACGGCGATGACGAGGCCGGCTAGAGCTGAGAGAAGAGCATAATAGGGTATTGCTTCCACTTATTTCTCCGTTCAATGGTTAAGGGGTGAATAAAGTTAACACTTGAGGGTAACGCGACTTTATCTATATCCCGCCAGGATTGCCTATTTTAGGCGCCCCAGAAAACTTTGAGTAGCTCAACTAGGTCTTGGACATCTCTGGTTCCACAGGTTTCACGCACGCTGTGCATGGCTAGCTGAGCGACGCCTATGTCTAGGGTCTCAATTCCAGTAGATTGGGCTAAAACAGGCCCAATGGTAGATCCACAAGGGATATGGTTCGGATGAGAGTAAACCTGTAACCGCTCAAAGTCGCCCCATATAGCTCTTAGGCGCTGTTCGCCAGCTATAGACGTAGCGTATCTCTGGTTGGCGTTACTTTTAATAACGACCCCCTCGTTCATGACTACTTCATGATTTGTTTCGTGTGCGCTTAGGTGGGCGGGATGAGTTGCATGAGCGCAATCCACGCTGAGAGCCAAGGAATCACTTTTTGGGCCAGGACGGCCAACGTTTGCTAGTCCGGTTGAAAGCAACATATTTAAATGAGCCCCAGCGGCTCCACGGTTACTACCTGAACCAACTTCTTCGTGATCGAACACACAAAGCAGCGGAACAAAATCTGGAGCTGATGAACCAACCGCTGTCAAAGCTTTTAGCCCAGCAAAGGTTGAAACCAAATTGTCGATTCGAGCAGACGAAAGGTATCCGGCGTTAGGTTCGCCAAATATTTCTGGAGACGCCAAATCATAAGGTGCAAGGTCCCAGGCTAAGATTTCGCTTGGATCTGCATCGCAGTACCTTGCGACTAGTGCTAGGAAGTCCGGCTCACCGAGAAGTACGGGTGAAAGATCTTTAGCTGGATCGAGGTTGAGCCCTTTAGCGTTTACAGATCTATCTAGGTGAACCGCCAATTGGGGAATTTTGCAGACCGGCTTGTCAATGTTTATTGTTCTTAGCTCTGGGGTTCCAGAGCCTTTCAGAATCACCTGGCCCGCAATACCTAAATCTCTATCTAACCACGAATTCCAGAGGGGAGATCCGTAGATTTCGACACCCAGACTAGTTAGTCCTGCAACAGTTCTTTGCGGGTTAGGTCTGATTCGAAAGCCTGGCGAATCAGAGTGAGTGCCTACGATTCGGACTTGTGACGCCTCAGTGTTTTGGATCCAAGCAAATATTGTGCCGGCATCTTGGAAGTAATACGGTCCGTTGGGAGATAGTTCACCGCTAAATGCATCTAGTGGCTCAAACCCAATCAGTTCTAATTCAGTTGCTAAAACATTGGCAGCGTGGACAGCAGTAGGGCTCTTTTGAATAAGAGATGCAATATCAGTTGCGATGGCGGTCACACTACTTAGTTTAGACCTAGCTACTTGCTATTCAGCCTTCTCGGTGATCAAGCCTTCAAGCTGCAGTCGGTACAACGAGGTACACACTCGAAATGCTGGTTCCTGCGTCTCATACACAATCTGCTCAACTGTGTTGTGTCCATTAACTTGAGACAAATACTTCCATTCGTCTGCTGAGATATTTCGGCTTGGCTGAGATTCCGGTAAAGCTCCATTAACAGCAAAGACTGCATCTACACCAGATATGGCAGACGCAATTTTCTTCCAGATTTGAAGTCGGTACTTAGCTTTGCCAACAAAGGTGTTAGCGTCGGCAGCTAACGAAGATCCGAGCTTATGAACTTGTTCGGGTTGAATTTCAAAGTCGGCATCACTTGGAACCAACAGCTCCAATAGTCCGGCCAAGTTGTATTCATCCATAACCAGTCTTAGCCGGTCTTGCGAGCTTGGGTATTCTTCGATTAGTTGATCGATAACGCTACGTTCATCTTCTGAATAAAAGCGGTCATCGATTTCTGTCAGGGTACCAACTTCGGCGTTGTACAGGGTCTTGGACAGATTTGGACTGCTTTCGGTACGTACTAGATAGATAGAGCCGGACTCAAACCATATTTCACTCGACCCGATTTGGATAAGGCCTGTTTTTGAGGTTGACGATAGAGAATCAATGATTTGATCCAGCGGCCATTCTCCTAGGTTTCCACCGATTGTTTGCTGTGCAGTCTCAATGCTCATAATGGAGTCTTCGGCATAGTTGAAAGCTGAATTCAGTACTAATTCGAAAACTTCCACAATCTTTACCGAAAAATTGTTAAACCCGCCCGCAAAGGTGTCGATATGGGTTAGGTAACCTAGCAAAGGGTTGAACCCAAATGAATGAGCTGCTGAGACCAATAGAGGGCATGGACTTTAAGAAGAAGATGCTCCTGATCATGCTATTGCCGTTGTTAGGCGCTGTAGCGATACTCCTTGAAGTAACAATTTTTGATTCATCCGTTCCAATATTCGGAATCGTCGGACTGCTAATCGCAGTCTTCGCTGCCTACCAAATTGTTAGCGCTGAAGCAAAAGCGATGCGCACTGTAGAAGCAAATGCACTATCAATCGCAGATGGCGGAGAATACAAACAGATCCAGGGCTATGGCAAGAACACTCCTATGGGTAACGCTATTGACCAAATTCGAGATAACGCAAACGACACCAAAGACCGTAATCGTTCTGCCATCAAGCAGGGTATTCAAGAAATCGTAGTCAACTTGGCTCGTCGCAACCAGACTTTGGTAGACCGCCAGGTAGAAGTACTTGATGGTCTAGAGAGCTCTGAAGAAAACCCTGAAACTCTAGAACAACTATTCGTGGTTGACCATCTAGCAACTCGCATGCGACGTAACTCAGAAAGTCTTCTTGTACTAGCAGACGCTGAAGCACCAAAGCGACGTGGAGCGCCAGTTCTAGTATCTGACGTACTACGAGTAGCTGCAGGTGAAGTTGAGAACTACCAGAATCTGTCTGTTACTACAGAGAAGGATTCGTTTGTTTCAGCTAACGCAGCAGTTGACTTGGCACACTTACTTGCCGAGCTAATTGAGAACGCTACTAACTTCTCACCACCAGACAAGTCTGTAGAAGTTACAGCTAAGTTCACTATCGATGACGACTACGTAATCAACGTAATCGATCACGGTACTGGAATGTCAGAGAACCAACTAGAACTATCCAACGATATTCTTGAGAACCCACCTGAACTTGATCTCGGTCTTAGCCGTTCACTTGGTTTCCGAGTAATTGGCCGACTGGCTCAACGCCTTGGAATGAAAGCAACATTGCACACAACCCCAGGATCTGGTGTTTCCGCAATAGTGCGCATTCCAAAATATCTTCTTGTTGATGCCGCTGGAAATAGCAACGCTCCTGCCGAAGCTGGCGCAGGACTTACCGCTCCAGCTCCAGCACCGTCTGATGCTCAAGCCGATGACCCAACTGGTCGAGCTGCTCTCAAGTCGGATACGACCGCCACACTGTCTGCCCTAAAGGGACTAGAGGGTGGAACTCTTGCTGGCTCTAAGAGCGGAGAGAAAGCCAGCGCTAAAAAGGCTAAGGTCGTCAAGGGTGGCGAGAAGTTGTCAGCTCGACGAGGACAAGCTCCAACTAAGGATGCTCCAGGAGCGAAGACACCAGCCAAAGCCGACAAGCCTGTAGAAACAGTTAAAGCCCCAGACACTAAGCCTCAGAAGCTTGCTGAAGCGGTTCCAACTGGCGAAGAGTTCGACAAGGGACTAGATAATCTACGAACACCTGATACAGGTGCACCTACCAAGCTAACCAAGCGTACAAAGGGTACTTCTGCGCCAGTTAGTGAAGGCAGAGACATTCCAGACGGGCAACCGCTAGCGAAAGCAAGTGGACGCAAGCCTGAAGAAATCCGATTAATGCTGTCCCGATATCGCGATGGCATAAAGGGAAGCGAAGATGAAACTAATGGAGGTTCATAGCTAATGACAACAACGTTGAGTGAACAAGCAACAAATCTAAACTGGCTGGTTAACAGCTTTGTTTCCCAGACACCGGGCGTAGATGAAGCCGTAGTGGTTTCATCTGACGGTTTGCCTCTGGCAAAGTCTGAAGGACTTGACCGTGACGCAACCGACAGGTTCGCTGCAGTATCATCTGGACTGATTGGTCTTGCATATGGTGCAGCTGGACGATTCGGTGGCGGAGCAGTTACAGAAGTAATCGTAGAAATGGAAAATGCTTTCCTTTTCGTAACAGGCGTCTCTGACGGCTCGCTACTAGCTGTAATGGCGCAGAGTGATTCAGACGTAGGTCTTGTTGCATACGAGATGGCAGTGCTAGTTGAAAAAGCTGGCGAAGCCCTAACACCAGAACTTCGAGCAGAACTACAGGCGGCAATTACGCAATGAGTTCAGGATTTCGAGTACCACCCTACGCAATGACAGGTGGCAGAACTCGATCGGAGGTGGAACTTACGATCGAGCAGATGCTAACGGTTACTGACAGTGGCAAAGAAGCAAAACTATCTCACGAGTCAGCACGGATCGCTGAGTTGTGCACTTCGCCTCTTTCGGTAGCTGAGATATCAGCTCACTTGAAGGTTCCACTTCAGGTTGCAAAGATTTTGGCCGGCGACATGGTTGCTGCCAAGCATCTTTCAGCAGGCGTATCTGCGGGCGGAGCAGGCAAACAGGGTGCCAGACCAGACGTTCAATTACTCAACCGAGTCCTCGACGGACTCCAAAGCTTATAAGGGACATGCAATGAGTGGACCAATACCAGTAAAAATTGTAGTTGCAGGCGGATTCGCTGTTGGCAAGACCACATTTGTGGGTGCTATTTCAGATATCGAACCGCTAACAACAGAAGCAAACATGACAAAGGCGTCTGAAGAGGTCGATGACCTTGGAGATGCAACGTCGAAGAAGGGCACGACAGTAGCCATGGACTTCGGTCGAGTCTCTCTCGGCGATGACCTAGTTCTGTATGTCTTCGGAACTCCTGGACAGGATCGATTCCACTTTATGTGGGATGAGCTTGTACGTGGAGCTATCGGAGCTGTCGTTCTTGTAGACACCAATCGTCTAGAGTCTTGCTTTGCGGCGATTGACTATATGGAAGGCAAAGGCATACCATTTGTTGTTGGCCTAAATGCTTTCGATGATGTTCTAAGTCACGCTCCCGATGATGTAAGAGAAGCTCTCGATATTTCTCCGGAGATTCCAATTCTGATTACTGATGCTCGTGACCGAGACGCAGTTAAGGAAACAATGATTGACCTAGTTCGTTATGCGATCTCCATGAGTGGCGCTCCTGCTTAGGCAACAACTTCTAAGACAGCTTGGTCGCTAGCGTCACAGTCTGAAACTATACGGATAGCAAATATTTCTGCTGTTCTATAGCTCGCAACTCTTTTAGACCATGGGTCAACTCTGTTGCGGTCTTCGCCGAACCTAAAGAACGTCGTCATCGGCCCCTCCTGCTGATAGCAGTCAGCCCCAGAGATTGTCTCGCTTCGTGTCTTTAGCGCAACTTCGTAGTGTTCCATTTTGAACTCCTTTCTTTGTCCTTGTTCCATTCTTTCACAAGCCTATGACAACACCCCTGTGAGGTGCTAGAGGTATAACCCTGTGGATTTCAAAAGTTATCCCCAGTATTTGAAGTCATAACCAAGTTAGGGATCAGTTCAGACGCTAAAGTAAATCTGACTCATAGGAGAACTTAGTGATGGATCAAAGTAGATCAGGCTCTCGCAGAACGAAGATCGTTGCAACGATCGGACCCGCAAGTATTGACCCGGCCGTAATGAAATCGATGTTAGAAGCAGGCATGGACGTCGCCCGCCTCAACCTTTCTCACGGGTCGCTAGAAGAGCACCTAGAACGCATGAAGCAGCTACGTGCTGTGTCTGAGCAAGTTGGTAAGCCCCTCGGAATCATGGCGGATTTGCCAGGTCCAAAAGTCAGGCTAGGTCAATTTGAAGACCCAGTCGATCTCGCAATAGATGATGAGATCCTGCTCGAGCCAGGCATTGAGAACTCTAAAGCAGGCCTGTTTATGGTTGGATATGAGAGCCTGCTAACAGACATGCAAACAGGGGACCGGCTAGCTGTTGGTGACGGTTCTATTGTCTTGCAAGTAATCGATCACACCGGAACTGCTCTAAAGGCGCGGGTTCTTTTTGGCGGAACCGTCCAAGGAAGACCAGGCCTACACGTCCCATCTGACCGTCTGAAAATCTCCACCCCAACTTCTCAAGATCTACGCTACCTAGACGCAATGGTCTCAGCTGATGTCGACATGATCGCCCTCTCGTTTGTGAGATCAGCTCATGACATTCGCCGGGCCGGGGTCGAGTCAATTCCTCGTGGCCCGTTAGTCGTTGCCAAGATTGAAACTAGAGCAGCCATAGAACACCTTGACTCCATTGCGGCAGAATCTGGAGCGGTGATGGTAGCGCGTGGAGACCTCGGAACTGAGTGCTCGCTAGAAGATCTTCCGCACTTACAGAAAGACATTATTGCTCGCTGTATTGCATTAGGCCGCCCTGCAATTACTGCAACCCAAATGCTTGAAAGCATGATTAACTCGCCAATGCCTACTAGAGCAGAAGCATCCGACGTTGCAAACGCTGTCTTTGACGGCACAAGTGCCATAATGCTTTCTGCTGAGACAGCGATTGGACGCAACCCTGCCCATGTGATTCATACGATGGCTCAGATAGCTGCTCGTGCAGATCAGGAATTTAACTATGACGATTGGGCAATCGGATTAAAAAGAGATCGTCTAGTGGAGCCTCAAAGCGGTGATGCACAAGTTACCGATGTTATGACAATGGCCACTTGGCAGGCTGCTAAAGAGTCCGGGGCTTCTGCAATAATTTGTATTACCAACTCAGGCTTTACAGTGCGAGCTATCGCCCGCTTTAGACCAGAGGCTCCCATTCTTGCATTCACTCCCCAAGAACGAACTCTCAAGCAGCTGACCATGAGCTGGGGTGCAACACCATTTAAGATTGATCGCATTGGTGAGACTGATGAAACAATCACTACATCTATTAGGCTTGCCAAAGAATCAGGACACATCCGTCCAGGCGATCGAGTAGCAGTACTCGGCGGTAGCTCAGCTAAGGCTGTTATGACCGACACGCTTCGCATGATTCGAGTCGAGTAGAAAGCCATTTGTGACAGACATTAATCTGAGTCCTGGAATTCCTGAAACTGTTCTGCCCCCAGAAGATCCAGAACTCGTAACTAAACTGGCTGTGGCTGAAGCAAACGAAGAACCTCGTAGCGCTGTCGCTCTAATAGTTAGCAACAATCCCTTGTTCCTAGATGGCTGGCGTGCCTTGGGCGACTTGGGGCGAGACTCGATAGAACGTTATGCCGCCTATAGGGTCGGTTACCACCGAGGGCTAGACGCACTGCGTAAGGCTGGTTGGCGTGGCTCCGGGTATGTTCGACACTCACATGTTTCAAACCGAGGCTTTCTAGGTTGCCTGACCGGACTACGTGAATGTGCTCAGCAAATCGGTGAGCTTGAAGAAGTAGATCGTTGCGATCTGTTCTTAGCCCAGCTAGATCCGGATATGTAGCCGATACGTGTTCAAAGAGATAGCAACAAATGAAGATCTAATTGAGCTGGTACAAGAGTGCTGTTCAGCTGACCGTTACGCCTTAGACACTGAGTTCCACAGAGAGTCAACGTACTATCCGCAGCTTGCACTACTGCAAATTGCGTGTAACGAGCAGACCTATTTGATCGACCCATTAGAAGCCGACATAAGTCTGCTTGGGCCACTAATGCGATCAGAATCTTTGTGTGTTATGCACGCTGGGGCCCAAGATCTTGAGATTTTGGCTCACGTCACCGGTGACGTCCCAGCCAAGTTTGCAGATACCCAAGTTTATGCTGGTTTTCTGGGCATGTCTTCGCCTTCGCTAGCTGCACTTCACCAAAAGTATCTCGGCATGGAGCTAGCTAAGTCCAGCCGTTTAACGGACTGGTTGAAACGGCCGCTGACTGACGCACAAAAGTCCTATGCAGCTTCTGATGTCGATAACTTACTAGAGCTGTTCGATCTGATGCATGAACAACTCGAAGCTAAGCAACGTACTTCATGGGCTCAAGAAGAATCGGATAATTTGAGAGATCGTTACGCAAGTGGCACTCATAAGAAGGACCCGATCACTCGCATCTCAGAAGCTAGACGACTAAAGGGCCGATCAAGATATCTGGCCTCACTGCTAGCCAACTGGAGAGAAGACACAGCAGCCAAACGCGACGTTCCGATCCGTCGGGTTATGGGGGACCTCGCTATTGCTTCCATTGCACAGAAGGCGCCAGAGTCACGCCAAGGCCTCTCAGGGATCCGTGGGGTTGATGTTGGTCAACTAGGCAAAGAGTCTTGCGCAACCATTCTTGCGCTGGTCGAAGAATCCAAGGGAGAAATTCCTGAGGAAATCACCGCTGCTCGCTCAAATAAGCAGCTAGACCCTAACCTGAAGGGCGCAGTTGCCCTAATATCTACGGTTCTAACCCAAATAGCTAGAAACGAAGACCTTGACCCTACGCTGCTAAGCACTAGAAGCGATTTAGAAGCTTTCATTGGGGCTCAGGGGGACTCTAGACTCTCCACTGGTTGGCGCTACGAGATGGCCGGCGAACCTATTAAACAGCTTCTTGAAGGCTCTATGTCAGTTGCTTTCGAACCTGATTCAGGGCTAACTCTGGAAGCAAGAAATCTTCCGTAGTTTAGAATCTATCGGAATTAGCCGTTATAGTGGATGGTTGCTAAAGATAGCTAAAGTTCGCTATTTTTACTTGGATGAGGGGAGACCCATGAAAAAGGGCCGACACCGCAGATACGAAGAGGCTCGTGCTTTCAAGCGCAGCAACGATGGAGACGATATTGAGTCTCTGATGGGCCGTTTAGACGAAGACCCATTCGACCTGCCCGTTACTGAGAACACTAGTGAAACTGCCGAGGATTCTGCTGACGATCCAAGCGACGCCAAAGACAACCAAGCATCGTAACTGATATTTTGGAACTCAATCGCGACACTTTAACCGAACAGATATCAAAGTTGGAAAGTATCTCTGACTCGTTACTTGACCTATCTTCGAATCTTCTGCGAGAAGCTTCTGCCGCTGGTGAAACAAAGCCACCAGCCGAGGACAAGGTAATCTCACAAGCGTTACGAGCCGTTACTAAAGCAAAGTCAGCGCTCGAGAAACTCGTCTAAAACTCTTCCGGTGAAACACCACGGATCAAGTCCTCGGTATTTTCATCAGTGTTATCTGATAGCTCATTTATTCGAATAATCATTCGGGTTAGCCGGCCAAACGAACGCTTATTGAAACTCATAGAGAGGCGCTTTAGATGAAGCAGTTCATCCTCACGTTGTTCGACATTGCTTGGCTCAACTGGTTCGATCACACCGTTGACCAAGATGTCTGAGAACTCAGAGTTCAGGGTATCTAGGGCATCAGCTGGTAGCTCTTTTCGCAACCGAACGATTAGTTGTGAACCAACCGTTCGGATTGAGTGATAGTTAGAGTAGAAATTACAGATGTCATCTGCTGCTCGGACTGGATCGTGAGTATGGGTATACAATCCCATATCGGCTGTCGATATTTGGCCGCCACCATCAAGCTCTTCAATAACGAACTTCTCCCAACTAGACCAGTACGTTGATTCTTTGTGGTCAAGTAAAACCACTGGGGCTGGATAGCTCTTACCTGTTTGAATCAGGGTCAATAGTTCAAATGCTTCGTCGAGTGTGCCGAAGCCTCCGGGGAAAAGAACGAAAGCATCAGTTTCTTTCATGAAAGTAAGCTTGCGTGTAAAGAAATACTTATAAGAAACGAGCTTAGGGTCGCCGTGAATTATCGGAGCAGCCTTAGCCTCAAATGGAAGCACAATACTCACCCCGAGAGCGTTCTCTAAGCCAACACCCTCAATGCCGGCAGTCATGATTCCAGGGCCAGCACCAGTGATAGCCATCCAGCCACGTTCGGCCATTATTTGGCCAAACTCTACTGCCAATTTGTAGTCAGGGTGATCTGGCTTGGTTCGAGCGGATCCAAATATGGTGACTTTGGGGCGATTACTGTACGCCTCAAATACTTCCCAAGACTCGAGCATCTCTTTAAGTGCGGTGGAAGCGATCTTTAGATTGAGACGATCGACTTCAGCTTCTTCCATCTTCAAACCGGTAATCAAGATACTTCGGACAAGATCAGAGTTATTGTCTATATTTCTTTGCTCTAGAAGCTGATCGATCAGCCCGTCTGTTGCTGGGTCTCCAAATAGGACCGGTTTGCGTTTCGACATTATTTACTCCCGACGCATTGATTCATGAACCCCAAAGATACAACGCTCACAGCGAGGTCTGGGTGATTTGTATAATTATCGCGAGAGAAACCTTAGGACTTCTGATCTTCAAGTGCCTTTAGGCCTTCGTCGAAACTATCGACGAATCCTGCGGCTCCCTGATCTTCCAATTCCTTGCCGAGGGCGTCAAAGTCGATGCCGATACTCTTGGCCTGGCTGACTAATTCGTCTGCTTCATCCATGTTCGCTGTGATTGCTTCGCTAACTGTTCCACTAGCTTCGAAAGCTTCTAGTGTTGCGGTTGGCAGCGTGTTAACCGTATTCGGGCCAACCAATGCATCAGCATAATAGGTCGCTGAAAGGTCAGGGTTCTTAACGCTAGTAGACGCCCACAGTAGACGTTGTGGATTTGCACCATTGGCCTTAAGCGTTGACCACTCGTCAGAGTTTAACTTGGCAGTGAATTCTCGGTAGCACTGTTTAGATTGAGCAACAGCCAACTTAGAAATAAGTGCTTCGCCACCGTCTATATCCGCAAGCTGTTTGTCTGCAGCTGAGTCAGTTCTAGAAACAAAGTAGGAAGCAACAGAGTGGATATTGTCTAGTGGCCCCTGAGCACGGCCTAACCCTCGGGCAAAGGCATCAAGAACTTCTAGAGCTCGCTTAGTTGTAAATATCAGCGTGACATTTATGTTGAAGCCTTCAGCAGTGAGTTGTTCAATAGCAACCAGGCCTGCATCAGTTGCCGGGACCTTGACCATAACGTTCGGGTGCTTAAGTTCTGATTTCAGCTTGTGAGCAGCAGCAATCGTTCCATCTGTATCGTGGGCTAGACGAGGAGAGACTTCGACAGAAATATATCCATCAACACCATTTGATGATTCATAGAGGCCACTCAATCGAGACGCTGCATTGTTGATGTCATCGACTACTAGCTTCCAATAAACCTCTTCTGTAGAGAGGCCTTGACCAAATAGCTCAGCTGCTTGATCATCGTAAGCATCGGTTTCAATAATGGACTTAGCCAGAATCGAAGGATTCGACGTTAACCCTCGCACTCCTCTAGCTAGGAGTTGCTCTAGGTCATCGCTAGCAAACCAGGTTCGACGTAGGTTGTCTAGCCAAGGGCTTTGACCACCTTTTTCATATAAATCATTTAATAGTGACATTATTTAGACAGTAGCTCCTTGGCAGCGGCGTGTGTTGCCTCTGCGGTAATTCCTAAATGTTTAAACACCTCAGATGCTGGGCCTGATTCCCCAAAACGGTCCAGGCCTATACAAACATCAGCGTATTTATGCCAACCCAGCGTAACTCCAGCTTCTATCGATACTGTTGGCAAGTCTCCTAAGGTTGACTTCTTATAGTCATCTGATTGTCGTTCAAATAGATGCCAATTAGGCATTGAGACCACTCGAGCCGAAATCGAGTCTGCGGCTAATAGCTCTGCCGCTTCAATAGCCAGAGATACCTCACTGCCCGCCGACACTAATGTTACTTGAGCATCATCTGCTTCTTGCACAACATAGCCACCGGTTACATCTGTTTGACTTGTCTGGGCCAGTGGAGGAAGATTTTGACGGCTCATAACCAACACAGTTGGGCCGTCGTAAGCCAACGCTTGACGCCAAGCCGAGACAGTCTCATCTGAATCTGCTGGTCGAATCACCTGCAGTCCAGGGATACTTCGCAGGCTCATTACTTGTTCAACAGGCTGATGTGTTGGCCCATCTTCGCCCACTCCTATTGAGTCGTGCGTAAATACGAATACGCAGTGCGTGCCTGAAAGTGCGGCAAGGCGTATAGCTGGGCGCATATAATCAGCGAAGACCAAGAATGTGCCCGAGATTGGCAATACTCCGCCGTGCGCTGCCGCTCCGACAAGACATGCTGCTTGAGCATGCTCACGAATACCGAAGTAAACCTGGCGACCTCCCGGGGTAGCTGAAGCCTGTGGCGTCGAATCAATCTCTAGGCCAGTGTTGCCAGTCAAGTCAGCTGCACCACCAAAGAATGTATCTATCTTGCTTGCGATCTCGGTAACACACGCCTGTGAAGCTTTGCGCGAAGCCAATGGCTTGTCTTCGAATTCCAACGCTAGTTCTTTCGACAACTTAGAGACACTCGATTCAAATCCAGCAAAGAGATCTCCATTAGATTCTTCCCAAGCAATCCTGTCTTTTTGTGATCGGCTTCCAGCGCTTCTATATGCCTCAAGAACTTCATCTGGCACATAGAACGGTTCGTCTGGGATACCCATGACTTCTTTGGTCGCAGTTATTTCCGCTTCGTCGAATGCAAGGCCGTGAGCTTTATGGTTACCGGTCAACTTCGGAGATGGAAAGCCGACCTCGGACTGCATGATAATCATTGTTGGTTTGTCTGTCGATTGAGCCGCTCTGATTGTCGATTCTAAGAGATCTAGATCTTCACTTGCTGCACCTACTTCGACAACGTCCCAGCCATAGGCTCTAAACCTTGCAGCTGCATCATCGGACAGGCTTAAATCGGTAGAC
Source organism: uncultured Acidimicrobiaceae bacterium (assembly GCA_964648795.1). Taxonomy (GTDB): domain Bacteria; phylum Actinomycetota; class Acidimicrobiia; order Acidimicrobiales; family SZUA-35; genus JAHDDW01. The sequence goes on along the minus strand of CAZYMB010000010.1, from coordinate 204 downwards.
CCATCGATTGTGATCTTGTTGTCATCGTAAATGGCAATGAGTTTTCCAAGACCAAGGTGTCCGGCCAAGGAGCCTGCCTCGTGTGAAATACCTTCAGACAGATCACCGTCTGAAACTATTACGTAGGTGTAATGGTCAATAGCATCGGTTCCGTGCTTAGCGCTCAGAAGTCGTTCAGCTAAAGCTAAGCCAACTGAATTAGCA
>CAZYMB010000009.1:68126-74854 GCA_964648795.1 uncultured Acidimicrobiaceae bacterium | reverse complement strand
CCTTCGGCGAAGCCCTAACCGAGTTCGGCGGAGCCAAACGTCGCCTAAGCCCTTACAACCCTTGTGCCACTTAACTTGTCTCGAAGCGTTTGGAAATCTCCAACACCAGCCATTATCGGCTGAGCTATCAAATAATAGATAGCGAACAAAGCTGAGATCAAAAAACCCAGTGCTGGAATTAGAGTAACAATGTAAACAGCGCCATGAATTGCTACGCGTTTGATCGTTTCTTCTTGTGTCATGCTGACACCGTTTGCTCCGACGGGCTTAATTCCGAGTGCTTTTTTGCCTAGCGTGTTGCCAAGGGCTAGGTAAGAAAAGAGCGAATAGCCAATAATTACAATAGTGCTAATCAGGTTACTGACAAAGCCCCCTCCGCCAGTGGCAAAATCGAAGGTACCATCGTCTGCAATCTCAACGTCTGGTGCGAACAGAAGGCCGATCACTATAAGTGGGATAATAAGGATAATGAAATCGATGAGCTTCGCCCCGATCCTTTGTATTGCCAACGATTCGCTAGCGCCTTGGCCCAGAGGCTGTTGGTGAAAACCAGGAGCTGAAGCCCCAACGCCACCTTGTTGTTGCCCAGCAGCTACAGGTTCGCCTTGCCATAGTGCTCCGTCCCAGTAGCGTTGTGTATTTGGTGGGTCGCCTTCAGCGTGGTACCAACCTGGAGGTGTTTGATTCATAGTGGCTCCGATCTCTGTGTAGAGCTTAGCTCATAATGCAGGCTCGCCTGACACTCGAGCATTTCTGCGTTTGATGCGCTAGTTTTGAACGAGTTCTAGTGCACAGAGGGGTTTTAGTGAGCGATCTAAAAGAACTGCGTCAACAAGTCTCAGAATTGCCTTGGTATCACTCGATTGATATGGGTGAAGGTCTTGTTACTCCCGGAGTCGTTACCAATGCAAGGGTGCTGCCAAGATTAGGAATACCAGCCAACCTCGAGGGTAAGTCCGTTCTAGATATTGGTGCTTGGGATGGCTTCTATTCATTCGAAGCAGCCTCACGTGGCGCAGCTAACGTGTTGGCCACAGACTCTTACAGCTGGGACGGTGGAGGTTGGGGAACCAAGCGATCATTTGAACTAGCCCGCGAAGTTCTCGATCTTCGAGACAAAGTCGAAGACAAGAGCATCGACACCATGGAGATCTCGCCTGAAAGTCTTGGGGCAACTTTTGACATAGTTCTACACCTTGGAGTTCTGTACCACCTGCGAGATCCAATCAGCTCTCTAGAGCGCGCCGCATCAGTTTGTGATGAGCTTCTAATCTTAGAAACCGAAACCGCAGTCAACTATCTGCCATATCCAGCAGCACGGGTGTACCCAGGCGTCGGACTAAACAATGACCCAACAAACTGGTATCAGTTTAATATTCGTTCACTAAAGGGCCTACTGGCAGAGTTTGGTTTCAAAGATGTGAAGGTCGTATACCGCCACCCACTGTGGCGCAGGTTGGCTGGAAGTATTCGAGCCAAGCGTCAGGGTCGATCATTTAGGTCGACTTTCAGATCAGCTCGAGTAGTTATTCACGCTCGAAGATGAACTAGTTGATCTACAAGGCGGCGGCTATGCGACCGCAATTTGGCCAAGGCTGCCAGCCTCTATCGTTCCAAAGGGCTACAGCAAGAGTGTCCTGATCAGCTGGCGTAGCACGGTTAGGTGGAACGCCGACGAGATCATTGCGTCCTAGTGAGGCAGCCACCCCATCCCAAGTTGGTTGATCGAATTGGTATGCGCCCAGGTACTGGCCAGTTGGGTTAGCCACTGTATAACTACCTGTAGCTTCGCACTGTCTTAAAGCTTGCCACTGAGCAGCCGTTGGTTGTCCCGCAGAGCTAGCCGCTGTGGTCGGAGCGGCCGTAGTAGGCGCCTGCGTGGCAGGTGCAGTAGTGGGAGAAGTGGTAGTCGTAGTAGTTGCCTCTGTAGTGGGAGGCGTTGTTGTGGTTGTCGTTTCAGCAGTTGTGGCCACTGTAGATTCCGTGGTGGTTTCTTCGATAGTGGTGGCAGTAGTTGTGGTTCCTCGTTCTGTGGTTTCTGTAGTCGTAGAAGTTTCGGTGGTCGTAGCTGTATCTTCAGCTGCAACGACCGTCGTATCAGAATCGTTCTGAAGAAGAACTAGACCAATTAGGACAGCGCTGCTAACTCCAATGACTGCAGCAATGCGAACTACATGACTTTCAACCCATTTGCCCATAGTGGACCAGTTTAGATGAAAACCAGCTAATTGCTATTGCGTGGTCATTCTTCGATAATTTCTGCTGCTGGAGCGTTCTCCTTCACCGAGTAAATACCAGCTTCCATAGCGTTTGCAGTAGGACTGCTCAAGGAGAACAAATTTAGAATTTGATAGCAGTTGATCGGGCTAGTCAAACTAGTTGTCAGGGTAGCCTTGCAGTGATGTCACAGAGTCAACCCGCAACATTTTCGACGGTAAATCAACTTAGCGAAGCGCTAAGTTCGGTCGGGTATATCGCAACCGAAGAAATCGCCACAGTCCTGTTTCTTTCACACAAGCTAGGTAAACCAATACTGGTTGAAGGCCCAGCAGGCACAGGTAAGACGGAACTCGCCAAGGCCTACAACAAAGTGCGAAATTCAGAGCTTGTTCGTCTGCAATGTCACGAAGGCTTGGACGCAGCCAACGCTTTGTACGAGTGGGACTACTCGCTGCAACTCTTGAAGATCCAGAATGACCGATCAGCCGATTCACCTAGTAGTAGCTGGGCGAAAACGAAGGGCGAAATATTCTCGGAGGAGTTTTTGCTAGAGCGGCCAGTCCTATCAGCGCTTAGAGGCGGCGATAGTAAACTGCTATTAATTGACGAAGTCGATCGAGTTGAACTCGAGACAGAAGCGCTGCTGTTAGAGGCGCTTAGCGAATTTCAGATCTCCATACCAGAGTTAGGCACCGTGGCTGCAACGAGCCAGCCAGCTGTTGTGTTGACTTCCAACAATACGAGGGAACTTTCTGAAGCTCTCAAGCGTCGCTGCCTATTCTTGTTCCTCGATTACCCCGATGTCAAAAGAGAAGCAGAAATAGTTGCTTTGCGAGTTGTTGGTATAGATGAAAACCTCTCGCAGCAGCTCGCTGACTTTGTAGCCGAAGTTCGAGACGAGTCACTCAGAAAGTCGCCGTCTGTTTCAGAAACCATCGACTGGGCCGAAGCGATAGTTGCTTTGGGGACACAGCTAGCTGCTGATGGCACTCTGGATGAAAGCACCAAGCGGGCTAGCCTGCCAATTCTTCTAAAATACTCAGAAGACATCCGATCAGCTAAAGCTCGACTCGGTCTATGACCACTGTGGTCGATGAGACACCCTCGGTGCTTAGAACTTGTACTGAAGAACTGTTTCGGCGTCTCAAACAAGCCGGAGTTCCTGTTTCTATTGACGCTCACGTCGTTGCTTTAGAGGCGATCGGTCTGGTTGAGTTATCGTCATCGGAGCAGTTACGGTCAGCTCTGAAATCTGCTTTGGTCAAAGACGAGAAATACCTAGACACTTTTCACCGAGTGTTCAATGAGACTTTTGAGTTGAAAGGTCTAGACAAGATAGAGCAACAGCGAATAGCCAGCGGGGCTGAACTAGATATCTTTAGTCCCAATACTGAATTTGTCGATTGCCAAGATGACATAGGTAAGGCAATAGCTTCTGCACTCGGTTCTGGTGACCCGGAACAGATTCGAACTGTTGCCAGGCTTGCGGTAAGTAAGTATGCAGTCGATATAGCTGATCTGACACTAGGAGTGAACTTTCACTATTTCAATACGCTGCAGCAAGTCGACCTGGAAGCAATCGTAGAAGGTATTGAGATGGACCCTTCAGAGTTGAGGAGGCTCACTCAGCTTTTTAAGGATCAAGTAGCTGCTGAGTTGCGTCGGCGTCAAATGCTGTTGGCTCCTGCAATTAACCCAATAAGTTCGACGCTGGACAGAGCTAAACCTGTTGGTGATATCGATTTTCTCTATGCAGCGGATGCAGAACTAAAACAGATAGAGGTTCATGTCAAAGCAATCGCCAAGAAGTTGGCTGCTAGGTTGCGCATGCGACATCAAAAGAAATGCAAAGAGATTGACCTGCGTGCAACAGCGAAATTATCTACAAAGACCCAAGGTGTCCCGCTGCGCCTGAAATATAAGACGCCAACTAAACGCCGGCCGGAACTTGTAGTCTTGGCTGACTTATCAGGTTCGGTGGCAACGTTTGCGAAATTTACCTTGAACCTTATGCATGCAATATCTGAAGAGCTTACTTCTCTTCGTATCTTCGGATTCATCGATGAGGTAGATGAGATTACCGATTACTTTGTTCGAGACTTTGATGAAACAGCCCGACAAATAGCAGTACAAGCAAATATGGTTGGCCCGGATAGACATTCAAACTATGGCAACGTGTTCTCAGCGTTTGCCAGTCGCCACCTTGGGGTTGTAGACGCTCGCTCTACAGTTTTGGTACTTGGGGACGCACGCAATAACTACCACGACAGAAATGTTAGCGACTTTCGAAAAATTGCTGAGCGGGCAAAACGTATCTACTGGCTCAACCCCGAATCGCAGGATCAGTGGGGCACCAGCGACTCAGTGATCTACAGCTACACCAACGATGTGGACAGCATTCATGAAGTCCGGAACCTGAATCAACTACAAAGGTTCGTCGAACTACTCTAATGAATGGCTTGCTCTAGTTCGGAAGAACTATGTCGGGTTCTGTTTTTTGAACCCTGACTTGGGTAGTTCTTTAGTTGATGGCGTTTTAGTGCCGTAGATACTATTGGTTGTGAGGGGTTTGAGCGACTGGTGGTTGATGGTGCGACGTAGTAAATGGTTTCTGATTGGTCTCGGTTTCTTGGCTGTCGTTGGCATCGCACAGGTCGCAATAGCAAGAGGGGTTAGTGACGACCCTGACCAAATTTGGGACGTGGATACCGCCTGGGTGAGCCAACACACTGGAGCAATTAGAGCACTCGTCTGGGATTTTCAAGAACTTGACGGCCGCATGTTTGTTGGTGGTAAATTTACCGAAGTCGTTTCTCCCGGTCGTGAAACTCGTATCGACCATTCTTTCTTGGCTGCCTTTGATGTCGAGACGGGCGCCTACATAGATTCGTTTACCCCCAACCTAGATGGCGCCGTGTATGCACTCGACGTTCGCAGCGATGGCCAGCTTGTCGTTGGTGGCGAGCTAACCGGAGGTATTGCGGTTATAGACCCTATAACTGGGGCACGAGATCAGTCCTTTGACCCAGGAATCGTCAACTCTTGGGGTCGCCCCAGCGTCAACGATGTTTATGTTCTTGGTGACGAGATTTTCGCTGGCGGAACATTTAGTCGAGCTCAGGGCGTCGATTTAGCTCGTCTCGGCAAATTCGATGCGAATACAGGTGCTATCAATACCGACTGGATTCCAGAAACCAATTTTGACGATATCACTCCTCGTCTCGGTGGGCAGCTGGTCTTTGGCCTAGAGGTTGATGAGGCACGAGATCGTGTATACCTAGCTGGAAAGTTCGGTGGCATCAACGGCAATACAGATGCGAGGTTCTTTGCCATTGTTGACACTGTAAATGGCGAACTAGTTGATGATGTTGACCAGGGATTGCCACCTAACGTTCTGCGTCACGATCTTGGTGAAAGAGGGTTCTCGGCCTGGCAACATGACGTACAGTTACATGGTGATACCGTATTTGTAGGCGGCCAGGGACACCAAACTTTGATCTTGGATGCTGAGACACTAACTCCAAGACGTTCGTACTTTACTAACAGAGGCCTCGGCGATAACGAGTCTGCTCGTGGTGGCGATACCCAGGTTATGTTTGTTGGCGAGAACACGCTTTGGGCTGGTTGTCACTGTTGGGGAAGTGTCGGGGAGTATGAGCTTGGAAGTTACATAGAAGATCCTGAGGGGCGTCAGACTTGGGAGGAATACATTCAGTACGTCGGCGACTTTGCTGAGAACCCGCCGCTACCACAACAAGATGTAAAGGGTTTGTACGGAATTGATCTCGAGACTGAGACTCTGGTGCCGCAAACATTTAATATTGAAGGTCAAGGTGGGGCTTGGGCGCTAAACGAAGATTCGAATGGGCGTGTCTGGGCCGGCGGTCATTTCTTTGTTGGTGGCGGTGAAACTAGGTCCGGTATCGTTCGTTTCTCGCCGGATGTCGCTGATGTTACCGGTGACATTGAGGTTTGCGATTACCAGGCAGTTGGAAACTCGTTTGTTGTTAATTGGACTACTGACGGGACAGCTGAAGAAGTAGTTGTCAGACGATCTATCGACGGTTCACGAGAGTTCTGGCGTGGGCGACTGTCAGCCAACCTGGGAACTTTCACGGATTCAGTTCGAGATGGTGACGTAACATACTTTGTTCAGACGAGAAACTCTGGGGTTCTTGGGGAACTAGTCGAGTGTGATGTTGCGATCGATGACACGCCAGTTCCAGATGGACTACGAGTAACTAGAACCGAACGACAACTTGTAGTACTGAACTGGCAAGGCGACGCACCGATCGAAGTCGAAGCGAATGGTGAAATTATCGGAACGGACCTAGATAACTGGTACACAGCAAGAGACCTTGCGCCCGGAACTGAATATGAGTTCAGAGTCAGATTCCAGGGAGAAACAAAGTTCTCCGATCCTGTAACGGTCACTACTCTTGGCGACGCTGTTGACGCTGTTGACGCTGTTGACGCTGTTGACGCTGTTGACGCTGTTGACGCTGTTG
>CAZYMB010000009.1:46085-68026 GCA_964648795.1 uncultured Acidimicrobiaceae bacterium | reverse complement strand
CTGTTGACGCTGTTGACGCTGTTGACGCTGTTGACGCTGTTGACGCTGTTGACGCAGGGGATGTACCGGTCGAATTGGTTGCTCCAGCTAGTTGTACCGTTGTCGTGCAGGGTGATTCTGTCAATGTGAGCTGGACAGGAATTCCAGATGCAGATGAAGTAATAATTACCCGTGAAGTCAACGGTAACGGGACTTTCCACTGGCGAGGTCGAGTGGCTGCCGATAGTGCCTTCGTCGACTCAAACAGAACTGAGGTAAATCTGCTTTATCAAGTTAAAGCTCGATATGGCGACGGTGACTCAGACTGGACAACCTGCTCATAGAAGTTCATATCGCTATAGCGTGGTGGCTATGGCATCTATATTTTCTAAGATAATTTCTGAGCGGCTCGGTCACTTCGTATACGAAGACTCAGAGTGTGTGGCATTCATGGACATTCGCCCTGCAACTCCGGGCCATTGTCTCGTGGTACCTCGTATAGAGATCGACGAGTGGACTGACGCCGAACCAAAATTGGTAGCTCATCTGATGGAGGTAGCCCAGAAAGTCGGGCAGGCGCAAAAACAAGTCTTTGATTTTGACAGAGTGGGCTTGTTGATCGCAGGGTTTGAAGTAGCGCACTGTCATATCCACGTACTACCTGCAAATTCGATGGCTGACTTTGAAGTAGGCAAAGTTGAGGCGCCAGCAGAATTACTGGCTTCACAGGCGGCAGAACTGTCGGAAGCGATCGCAAATCTAGCTTAGGTTGTATGCCTTAGATGCTCCGGAGAAGTGCTGGATTCAACTATTGTAATTGGTTGTGGGTTCTTTTTATGATGGGGCAAACGAAGAGGATCGCCCCAAGTCGAAGCGGGCTCGGCATGTCTATTTTGTCGTCGTCCTCAACGTTTTCGTTGTTGCCGCAGCTGTAATTGGTGCAGCCACCCTTTACTATGCAAACGACCAGGTTGCCTCGATTAATCGCATGACGCTTAACGACTCTTTGGTGAATGTCAGTGCAGAGCCGGGGTCACGTGTTCTAAACGTTCTATTAGTTGGCACCGACTCTGCTAGCAATCTTTCAAGCTCTGATCCCATTCGTAACGGGCGAGAGGGAACCCGGCTCGCTGATGTGATAATTGTTGCTCACCTTGACGAACGCTCGGGGGAAATGGCGTTGCTGTCTATACCGAGAGATACCTGGGTGGAGATTCCAGGGTTAGATCGTTCGAGTCGAATCAACGCTACGTTCGCTACAGGTGGCGCTGATCGGTTGATCGAAACTGTAGAACACAATTTTGGTATCCCCATTCATCATTTTGTAAGCGTTGACTTTGCTGGCTTTGAAGGTTTAGTCGAAGCAGTTGGTGAAGTGGCAATACACTTTGATGCGCCGGCTCGTGACTTGAACACTTTAGTCACTCCGCCCGTATCTCAGACAGGGTTCTCGATGCCATTTGCCGGGTGTCAAACTTTGAATCCGCAAGAGTCTCTTGCGTACGTGCGATCCAGGAACTATCAAACTCAGCTGCCCGACGGGACTTGGCAGTCAGATTTTAGTTCTGACCTTGGTCGTATTCAGCGCCAGCAAGACTTTCTACGCCAGCTCTTGAATAGGGGAATCGAGCTTAGCTCGCAGAACCCATTGGTACTAAATGATTTGATTTCCGCATCGCTAGAAAATGTTGTATTGGATCAATCGCTAAATCCAGGGACAATTCGTGACCTTGTCCAGGGGTATACCTCATTTCAGCCAGGCGGGCTAGAAACATATAGCCTCCCAGTTGTTAATGCTGTGGAAGAAGGGAACCAAGTCCTTGTATTGGCACCCCAAGATGCAAGACCGATACTCGCTCTGTTTGATGGTTCAGAGTTCTCCGACCTTGGTACAGTCGGTGTTACCGTCCTTACCGATAGCGAAGCTATAGGTGAACTTGACAGCGTTTTGGCGGCACTTGATTTGACCTATTCAGTTGGAGACCTTGGTGGACGCCAACGACTTGAAGACACCTACATCTTCCGTCACAGTCCTGATGGTCGCTCAGCTGCAGAACTACTGGCAACTGCCTTAGGGTTGGAGCCATCTTTCGTAGAAGCAGAGCTTGTCGTCGGTCGCAATGTTGAGATAATCGCACCAAGCAACCGGGAGGCGTTGCCAAGCCCAGAGGCCCTTAACCCAAGTACTACTCTTCGTCAGATCAACCCGAACCTTGCTCAAGCTATCGAATCAGAAACTGCTCTTGCGCCGTTAGGGCCGACGCTAACAGCACCAATTGGTCCAAATTCGTCTATCTGCCAGTAACTGGTTCACCAAGCCGTTGCGGGCCTCGAGCTTGTGGCTTGTTTCTTAGTAAACAAGGCCAAGATTAGGTAGGTTTTGTCCAAGTGGACTAGTCTCGTGCGTTGAGTATTGAGTGAGAGTTTGATCTGATGGCAAAAATCTCTGTAATCGGAACCGGCTATGTCGGGCTAACGTCGGGAGCTTGTTTTGCCTCGTTGGGCCACGAAGTCACATGTGCTGATATCGACGCAGAGAAAATCGCCAGACTAAACCGTGGCGAAATTCCGATTGTTGAAGCAGGCTTGCAGGGTGTTGTAGAAGAAGCGGTTGAAGCCGAAAATCTATCGTTCGTTGTCGGTGCGCAAACAGCTGCAAAAGATGCAGAGTTTCATTATCTTTGTGTTCCAACTCCGCAGAGTGAAGACGGTTCAGCTGACCTGACCTACCTAACCGCAGCGGCAGAAGAGATTGCCCCTCTGCTTCCGGCTGGTTCGGTAGTGGTCAATAAATCGACCGTTCCCGTTGGGTCAACGACAGTTGTTTCCCAAGCCTTGAACCGAGATGATGTGTTTGTCGTCTCGAATCCAGAGTTCCTAAGAGAAGGAACAGCCGTTAGTGACTTCTTAGATCCAGATCGAGTCGTGATCGGCGCCGATGATCACGATGCTGCGGTCAGAGTGGCGTCACTCTATGCAAAGATCGCCGCCCCAATTCTTATCACTGACCCATTGTCTGCTGAGCTAATAAAGTATGCGTCAAACGCTTTCCTTGCCTCAAAGCTCTCGTACATAAACGCCATTGGCGAGATTTGTGAAAGGGTTGGAGCAAATGTCGATGATGTCGTCAAAGGTGTTGGGGCTGATCATCGTATCGGTAACAACTTCCTGAGCCCAGGTCCAGGTTGGGGTGGGAGCTGCTTCCCGAAAGACACGGTAGCACTTCGGCGAATAGCTCAAGATGCCGGCTATGAGTTCAACTTCTTAGACGAAGTCTTAAACATCAACGAAGAGCAGTTTGAGCGTGTAGCTCAAAAGGTGATTGATTCGGCTAGCTCGGAAAAGGTTGCCGTTTTTGGTCTGACATTCAAAGCGGGTACCGACGACCTTAGGAACTCGCCGGCAATTGAAGTAGCGCAACGGCTAGTAGCCGCTGGGCTTGAAGTTACTGCCTATGACCCGGTTATTGATTTGGCAGCGTTAGAGAGATCGGTGCCACACCTAGGGGTCAAAGTAGAAACAGACCCGTATTCAGCGGCTAAGGACGCTTCTGTGGTGGCTGTCCTGACAGAGTGGTCAGAGTTCAACGAACTAGATTTTGCGAAACTTGCAGAAGTTATGACTAAGCCTGCAATAGTCGATGCGAGAGGCATCCTGAACCCCAAGTTGCTTAGCCGTAAGGGCTTCAGCCATCGTGGCATCTCAAGCTAACCCAACAGCAGTAGTCTCTGGAGCTGCTGGATTTATCGGCTCGCACATCTGCCATCGCCTGGTTAGCGATGGCTACCACGTCATAGGTGTTGACAATCTCTCTACCGGTTCGATGGGCAACATTGCTGATCTAGTTAGTAGCGGCGCAATGAAGTTTCTGTCTCAAGATGTTTCTAATCCTGTCCTAGTCGACTCAGACGTTGACCTAGTTTTACACTTGGCCTCACCAGCTAGTCCGGATGATTTTGAACGTCTGCCAATTCAAATCCTTAAAGTAGGAGGACTCGGTACACACAACATGTTGGGTCTCGCTAAGGCAAAGTCTGCCCGGTTCCTTCTGGCATCGACCTCGGAGGTCTACGGAGACCCGCTCGTACACCCGCAGCCAGAGTCATATTGGGGTAACGTAAATCCACTGGGACCTCGAGGGGTTTACGACGAAGCCAAACGGTACGCCGAAGCAATGACCATGGCGTATAAGGCAACCCACAACGTAGATGTTTGCATTGCGCGTATATTCAATACCTACGGTCCAGCAATGCGCATAGACGATGGGCGGGTGGTTACAAACTTCATAGCAGCTGCGCTGAGAAACGAACCATTGAACATCTATGGCAAAGGAGAACAAACTCGTACCTTCTGTTTTATTGACGATCAGATTGAGGGGCTGATGCGTTTGATCAAATCGTCTGAAACTGGACCGATAAACATTGGTGGAGTTGAAGAGACCACAGTGGCAGCCTTAGGACAAAAGGTTGTCCAGTTGGCAGGCTCGAGCAGTGCCATTGAAACTAAGCCACTTCCCCAAGATGACCCCAAGCGACGCTGTCCTGACCTGACCCTTGCCAGATCTCTTCTTGATTGGGAACCAGAGGTTTCTCTGGAAGATGGACTGAAGTCAACAATCGCTCACTTTAGACAGCATCTAAATTCAAGCCAGTAACTCTTGCTAGTGTGAATAGCTGTGAGCGAGTCATCCCAGCTGTCAGTCCTGACGGTCGTAGAACAGTTCTGGCATCGAGTGCCAGGAGGGGTGGCTGTAGCGACGGCAAACGCTATCGATGCTTTGGGTGAGAGACTTGAAGTTAGTGGAGTATCAGCTTGGCATCGAAAGAAAACACTCACCACTCCCAGAGTCTTCCCTAAATCTTGGGATGGGGCGGCGCCAATTGAGAAGCTCAAGGTGCCACGTCGAGTTCTGTATGAAAAATGGCTGGCAGGTAAGCCTCCTAAAGTTGGATCGGATTCGATTGATGTCCTCTGGGCTTCGTCGATGATAGTTCCAACAACCGACCTACCAGTAGTTACGACAGTTAACGATATTGATTTCTTTACAAACCCAGAAACTCTGTCGAAAAGAGGAGCTGACTTTTTCCCGAGAGCTTGGGAGAGAGCAATAGATGCAAGCGATGTTGTTGTTTGTCCGAGTAATCATGTTGCTGAAGCTGTTTGTGATCAAATGAAAGCCGATGGCGCAACCGATATAGGCGTTGAGGTGATCCCTTGGGCTGTGAACGTCCCGCAAGATCACACCCCGCAGCCAGAGCTCCTCTCAAACTTAGAACTCAAAGACAAGTTCTTTCTGTGGGTTGGAACCTTGGAACCCAGGAAGAATCTAAAGTCGTTAACCGAAGCGTTCTTAGCCAGCGAGGCAGAACAACTTGTGGTGGTTGGGCCGGCTGGTTGGGGCGAGGGCGTCGAAAACGTTGACCCTTCACGAATCTTGTTCTGTGGCTTCGTTGCGGACGATGTTCTAGAAGAGCTTTATAGGGCTGCTTATGCTTTCGTTTTTCCATCTATTGCTGAAGGTTTCGGTCTGCCGCTGTTAGAAGCAATGGCTCGAGGGCTCCCGGTCATTTGCTCTAATACTTCATCAATGCCAGAGGTAGTGGGTGAGGCAGCGATACAGATAGATCCCCTAGAGCTCGACCAAATTACAGCTGCCATAAATAAATTAGATTCCTCGTCAGAGCTCGCCAGCGAGATGGCGACTGCTAGCAAAGAGCGGGCTAGCGCCTACAGCTGGGCTCAAACAGCTAAAGGCTATGAGGAAGTGTTTAGATCAGTTCTTAGCTAAGGCGATTTATCCTAGCTAAGGCAAGTAATTGTTCTCATCGGTTCAGGGGCAGTAAAAGCAGGGCACGGCTAACCTGAAGGCGTGAATCAAGATACCCGCCCAACGTCGCAGGCCTTAGGCCGTTCAATCGGCATAAATCTACTTTGGCTCCAGCCTGGATCGGTTGGAGGGTCTGAGCAGTACGTTACTCGTTTGCTGAGAGCTGCAGCTGGTAAGTGGCCATCTGACTATGCGGTTCATCTTTATTCGACTCCTGAGTTTGCCAGCGCCTACCCCGAGATAGCCGACAGATACCAGATCACGACTTCTCCGATAGCTAGTAAAAACAAGGCTGCAAGAATAGCTGCAGAGAATTCTTGGCTTGCTCGCCAAACGTCACATCATGATCTAGTTCACCACTTTGGCGGAGTTATTCCCTATGTGCGCTCCGCAGTGCCGACAGTTACGATTCACGATTTGCAGCCAATTGATCTGCCAGATAATTTCAACGCCGTTAAACGCAAGTGGTTGAGGCATGCCTTGCCGCATACAGCTAAGGCAGCGAGACTAATTATGGTGCCTTCGGAGTTCACTGCTCGACGTCTTGAGTCTTTATATGGCGTTAGTAGAGATCAAATATCGATTGTTCCTCAAGGCGCTGACCCAGCGATTGATCCAGCAAGTTACAACTATTCGCCAGCTGAAAAGTTTGGAACGTATCTGATTTATCCGGCGATTGCCTACAATCACAAGCGTCACATTGACATAATTAGAGCCCTGTCACTAATGGGCGATTCTTATAGTCACGTGAACCTTGTCTTAACTGGATCTCCTGGACCTAACGATGAGAAGGTCGATGAAGTAGCCGAACACCTGGGTCTGTCCAAGCGGGTTCACCGAATGGGCAGGGTTTCATCTGCCTTTCTGCAAGCTCTTTACCGTGATGCCTTGGCTTTGGTCTTCCCATCAGCTTATGAGGGCTTCGGGAACCCAGTACTTGAAGCAATGAAGCTTAAGTGTCCAGTAATCACAAGCAATGCAGAAGCCTTAACTGAAGTCTCGGGCGGTTGCAGCCTTGTATTTGGTGTTGGAGATGCAGCCGGGCTAGCGAACTGTATTGAAACCGTTCACACTGACCGGCCGCTGGTAGAGGACATGATCGCCAGAGCTGAGATGCGAGCCAACCAGTTCGATTGGGATGCTTCGGGAACAGCTTTGGTTGAAGGCTATACCAAGGCGCTCAACCTCGTTTAGATGTAGCATGTAGGCTTGCGTCTACTCCTTTGCTGCCCTCACTTCACTCCTGATATCAACGCAGCAACTGGTGTGGTGATGACCCGCCTTGTCGAGTCTCTAGCGGAACGAGACCATCGAATAGATGTAGTTACGTCGCTTCCTTGGTACAAAGGTCACAGTGTTGCACCAGAGTGGGCTGGGCGTCCTTGGCGCTCTGAAACCACCGACTGGGGCAGCGTTACCCGTGTCTACCCGTTCCCGACTTCGAAAACCAATATCGCAGCAAGAGCCGCCGGTTTCCTCGGCTTCACATCTCTCGTTTCGGGACATGCTGTAGCTAAAGGAAATATCGATGTAGTGATGGGTATGAGCCCACCAATATTTCTAGGGGATGCAGCGTACTTGGCTGCTAAAAGAAATCGTGCTCCATTCGTATTCAACATTCAAGATATCTTTCCTGACATAGCGGTCGAATTGGGAGCGCTGACAAACCAAAGAGTAATCAACGTTGCTCAGAGATATGAGAAATCGTTGTATCGACGTAGCGACGCAATTACCGTTCTCTCAGAAGATCAGCGCAGTAATGTTATTGCCAAGCTCCCACTTGGTGACTCGAGCAAAGTCAAAATCATTCCTAACTTTGTTGACACAACTCACATCAACATCACAAGTAGAGATAACGCATACCGTAGCGAACTCGGCGTACGTCCGGATCAAACGCTAATAATGTACGCCGGCAACGTTGGTTTGTCTCAATCGTTCGATTTAGTTCAATCTGCCGCCGAGCATTTTAAGGACCGAGACGACATAGTCTTTTGTATCAACGGTGAGGGGGCTGGTCGAGCATCAATTGACGAATGGTCTCAGGCAATGAATAACGTAGTCGTACGGAACTTTGCAGAGCGAGAGCGCCTCTCAGATGTGTTAGGTGCCGCAGACATCCACCTAATACTCTTAAAGAAGGGGCTAGCCAAGAGCTCGACTCCGTCTAAGCTTTACAGCATCCTCTCCGCTGGGCGACCAGTGCTAGCAAGTATCGATCAGTCAAGCGAAGTAGCTTCGGTTATAGAGTCCGCTGATTGTGGTTTGTCTGTAGCCCCGGACTCGCCTTCCGAGTTCATTGCCAGCCTGGACAAAATGGTTTCGAAGGGCCCACAAGAGCTCAGGCGTCTTGGAGATATGGCTCATGCCTACGCCGAGAGTGCAGACAAGACGATGGATGCGCCAGCGCAGGCTCGAGCCTACGAAGACTTGTTTAATCAGTTGCTGTAATCCTGCTTTCAGTACGATTAGTGTTATTGCTAGTCGAAAGGGAAGGCAAGTATGTCAAAACGACGTGGAGTAATTATTAGCGGCTACTTTTCGCCGCTGCACGTAGGTCACCTAGACATGATGGAAGCAGCCTCATCAGCTGGAGACTTCCTAGCTGTGATTGTCAACAACAATGCTCAGCAGATGATGAAAAAGGGTAAAGTTATTCAGGAAGAAGCGGACCGTTTGCGAGTGGTCGAAGCTGTTCGTCACGTTGACGATGCCATGATTGCCGTAGACCAAGACAGAGCTGTTTCTGAATCAATCCGAGTCTTTGCCGAGAAGTATTCTGATTGTGAACTTGTATTTGCTAATGGCGGTGACCGCTCTTCTGGCAAGGTTGTGCCTGAAACCGGAGTATGTGAAGAATTCGGAATTGAGATGGTCTTCGATATGGGTGGAAACGAGAAGGCGGATTCGAGCAGCCGAATAAATATGGAGCTAGGCCTAGAAACTGAGGCCTCAGCCTTACCTAGCGAAAATAGCTAGCTTACGTCGTACTCTCTAGCGACAAGGTCCATGTCGGATTCGACCATCATGCGGACTAGCTCGTCGAAGCCAGTCTTTGGTTTCCAGCCTAAGTCTGCTTGAGCTTTCGAAGAGTCTCCAATTAGAAGATCAACTTCGGCTGGGCGCATGAACCGTTTGTCTTGGACAACATGGTCCTGCCAGTTCAGACCAACAGCTCCGAATGCGTGTTCGCAGAACTCTTGGACGCTGTGGGTTTCTCCGGTTGAGATCACATAGTCGTCTGGGGTGTCTTGCTGAAGCATCAACCACATAGCTTCTACGTAGTCGCCAGCAAATCCCCAGTCTCGTTGTGGATCGAGATCTCCAAGACGGAGTTCTTTGGTTAGGTTGTGCTTAATCTTCGCCACATTGTATGTGATTTTTCGGGTGACGAATTCTAGGCCGCGTCGAGGGCTCTCATGATTGAACAGGATTCCCGAAGAGGCGTGCATGTCGTAGCTCTCTCGATAGTTCACAGTAATCCAGTGTCCGTAAACTTTCGCTACGCCATAAGGAGAGCGTGGATAGAACGGGGTGGCTTCAGTTTGTGGGACGTGTTGAACTTTTCCGAACATCTCAGATGATGAAGCCTGGTAGAAACGAATTTGTTTATTTAGTAGGCGAGACTGGGCGAGTACAGCGTTTAGCAGTTTGGTTACGCCAACTGCAGTGGTGTCTCCGGTTAACGAAGGCTGTTGCCAAGAAGTCTGCACGAAGGATTGCGCTGCCAGGTTGTATACCTCGTCTGGCTGGGTCTGGCTAATAGCGTCTTGCAGTGAAGCTTCGTCTAGGAGGTCGCCTTGAACAATCTGGATGTCGTCTTGAATGTGCCGTAGGCGATCGAAGTTAATTGTGCTGGAACGTCGAACCATGCCGGCCACTTCGTAGCCTTTGTCCAACAAAAGTTCTGCGAGGTAGGAGCCGTCCTGGCCTGTAAGACCGGTTATTAGTGCTCTCTTAGTCATTGATGTCTCCAATAGTCGTTCCCAGCATAACGATGACTAAAGGAATGCTCCACTCGAACTAGAGATTAGTAAGATGAAACCAGGTGTTCGGCAGGCCTTGACTAAAATTGGTGGGCCTTATGCTCCGCCAAACAGATGCTCAAGATCATGTGGATTCACTAATTTCGGCTGCGATGGCGGCTGTGGACCCGTTCCAAGCCGTGATAGATGCTGTAAGTATTGGATCAGATTCTTTGAGTGCTCAAGGCCACGAGGTTAAGTTTGGCACCGGTCAAGTTATTGTCATCTCAATAGGCAAAGCCGCAATTCCGATGGCGAATGGTCTACTTCAAGGACTTGGCGGCCGCCCAAGTTCCGGAGTCGTAGTCACAAAGAAAGGTCAGCTTGGCGAGCTGGATGCCGAAGGCTTTGAAACATTTTATGCCGGCCATCCAATCACTGACCAGACCTCCTTGGATGGAGCGCAAAGAATACTCGAGGTTTTAGATGGGGCTAGAGAAGAGGACACCGTTGTCTTTCTAATATCCGGTGGTGCTTCAGCCTTAGTCTCCAAACCCATTATGAATCTTGTTGACTGGCAGAACTTATCAAGAACGCTGCTAGGAAGTGGCTGCAGTATTTTTGAGTTCAATACTGTTAGAAAACAACTGGATGAAGTCAAAGGTGGAGGCTTGGCGAACGCAGCTTCCCCCGCCAAGTTTCTTACCCTGATTCTTTCCGATGTTGTGGGAGACTTACTAGACATAGTTGCCAGTGGCCCTACGGTACCGAGTCTTCATTCTCCCAAAGATGCGGCAGACATTTTGGTCAAGTATGAGATTGAGACCCCTGCCGAGCTAACCGAGCTAATAGCGGCCGGATACTTGCCCAGCAGCTTTGATTCACCCGTTGTATCTGTCGGAAACTTAGAAATTGCAGCAGAGGCTTGTTTAGCTCAAGCCTCCGAGCTTGGCTTCCAGGCAGAGATTAGAAAACCCTGGTTAGAGGGTGATGCAAGATTAGTGGGAGAAAGCGTGGCTGATCTCGCCAGTGGATTGGCCCCTGGGAGTTGTCTAATTCTTGGCGGCGAGACGACAGTTTCTCTTGCAGGTTCTGGAACCGGCGGTCGTAATCAAGAGCTTGGTCTAGCGGCAGCTCTTGCCATAGAAGGCCATGAGCTTGTGACGGTTGCAACATTTGCAACCGATGGGGAAGACGGGCCAACAGATGCAGCTGGGGTTGTAGTTACTGGCACCACAATTAGTCAAGGGGCGCAGATTGGTCTAGTTGCTTCAGAGTATTTGGAGGACAACGATAGCTACTCGTTCTTCAGTCAACTAGACAGACACCTCATTAAGACTGGCCCTACCGGAACGAATGTGAACGACTTACTGTTTATCCTGAAGTATGAAAGTTAAGGAAATATGATTCTGCAATTTCAAAAGATGCACGGTTCTTCGAACGACATCATCATGGTTACTACGCCTTGGCAGCAATTGATGGAGCACTTCGGTGTTTCGGGAAGCCTTGACCCTACAGCGCCTTCTAACTTTGCGCAGACTCTTGTTTTGAGGCTTTGTGATCGTGATGGAGACTTTGGAGCTGACGGTGTCTACTTTCTCGATATCGACGAGCACGGCCATGTTGATGCCAACTTCTATAACCCAGATGGGTCTTTTGCGGGCATGTGTGGCAACGGGCTTAGGGCAGTGACTCGCCTAGTCAACGACCACCTGGCTGAGAAGCCCGATCAGGTTGTGATTACTTCTGACGGTTCGCCTTTTGTTGGGTCTGACACTGACTTGTTCGTTGGTATTGAAGAAGCCACTATTTCTACCAGAAGTATTTCGTTCGCAACACAAGATTTGCCGATGAATGTAAATTCGCCTGAGTTTGTTGAATCCAAGATTGAAGCTTCCGGAACCAGCTTGGCCTTCACCGCCCTGGCAATTCCAAACAATCATCTGGTAGCTATGGTTGATGAGTTTGATCTTGACCAACTGAAGTATGTTGGCGAGAAGCTAACTATTCCCAATGAGTTAATCCCTAATGGGGCTAACGTTTCTTTTGTGGTAGAGCTGCCAGATGTTGACGGGCGTAAAGAGTTCTTTGTTCGTACGTTCGAGCGAGGAGCAGGGTTGACTGCGTCTTGTGGTTCGGGCCAAACTGCCAGTAGAGCTGTGTTAACCAAGGCAGGCATCATTTCCGGATTGGAGCCAGTGTTGCTGCGCAATGTTGGTGGGCCAGCCTATGTTGAGCTTAAAGAAAGCGATGATCGGTACTTTGGTCTGCTCACTGGTAACGCAAACTATGTTTATACCGCCGAAGTAGAACTGCTTCCTGATGGCACATTTAACTCTGTTAGTGGGCCAGATACCAATAAAGATGAGATTGATCAGTTCAAAGACCTCTTTGAAGACAATAAGAAGCTAATAGAAAAAGCCGGGATTGAAGCCGATTTTGAGTCTGCTGAGAAGGCTTTTCACGTTTAGCAACGCTGGTTTAGCACAAACTTGAATTCGCCTATGTCAAAATGGCTGCTAGCTCTACAATGATAAGAGCGATGAACTTTGAACAAAACGATCATAAATGGGGATTTGCCGACACAAGCTTTGTCGTAAACCCCGATAGAAGTGTCCGCTTTACAGGCGACCGATATGACCTTTGCGGATACGACATCCCTGGGTTGATTCCGTTTGTAGAGAAGGCGTTTGATATTGAGCTCGACTTGACCAAGGTTAAGCAAGAAACAGAGCCTATGCCTCTGCCAGTTAGCAAGGTTGCAGAGCCACAGCTAATGGCGCTAGCGAAGTTTCTATCTGAGAACCAGATTTCAGATTCAGACCGAGATCGCCTTGTCCATAGCCACGGTCAGACAACGGCTGATGAGGTTTACCAAGTTCTATACAATTCTTTAGAGAAAGTCTGCGACCTTGTTGTCTATCCAGAGACTTCTGAACAGGTAGCAAAGCTAATTAAGGTTGCTGCCGAACATCAGTTGTGTCTGGTGCCTTACGGTGGCGGAACAAGTGTGTCGTGCGCTTTGAAGCTTCCCGTCGACGAGACCAGGCCAATAGTTGTTGCAAATACTTCTCGAATGAATAAAGTCGTTTCGGTCGACAAAGAAAACTTAACTGCACATGTCCAGGCTGGAA
Source organism: uncultured Acidimicrobiaceae bacterium (assembly GCA_964648795.1). Classification (GTDB taxonomy): domain Bacteria; phylum Actinomycetota; class Acidimicrobiia; order Acidimicrobiales; family SZUA-35; genus JAHDDW01. Next base: position 55,124 of record CAZYMB010000009.1, on the reverse strand, counting down.
TCACAGGTGCCGAACTAGAAAGACAGCTTGAAGAACACGGTGTTATGTGTGGGCATGAGCCAGACAGTATGGAGTTTTCAACTCTTGGCGGCTGGATTGCCACCAATGCTTCTGGAATGAAGAAGAACCGTTACGGTAACATCGAAGATGTAGTTCTTAGTGTCGAAATGATCACTCCAAATGGAGAGATTTCACAGGTTGGGTCTTCTCCACGGTCTTCTCTAGGTGTGCAGCCTAAGAACTTGGCTTTCGGTAGCGAAGGTAATCTTGGTTTCATTACGAGTGCTGTTATCAACGTTCACCCAACACCAAGGGTTACCAAGTTTGACTCGTTAGTGTTCAAGGACTGGGAGACAGGCGTCGAGTTTGTTCGTGCCCTGTCTAAGTCAAAGGTTCTGCCTGCAAGTATTCGCCTTGTCGACAACATTCAGTTCCGTTCGGGCCAAGCTTTGAAGCCAGCACCTGATCCGGTACAAGCTGTTATGAGTAAAGTCCAGAAAACGTTTCTCACAAAGATTAAGCGTTTCGACCCTTACAAGATGGTTGCAGCCACGATCGTTATGGAAGGCAGCCAGGACGAAGTTATTTTCCAGAACCGTCAGATCAAGAAGTTGGCAGCCGAATACGGAGCAGTTGTCGGTGGCGAGACTAATGGTCGCAGAGGCTACATGCTTACTTACGCCATTGCCTATATTCGTGACTTTCTAAACAGCTACGACATTATTGGTGAGACTTATGAGACCACGGTTCCGTGGGACAAGATCAATCAGGTTTGTGAAGCAGTTAGTGCTAAGGCGCTGGAGCTGCATGCAGACTATGGTTTAGTTGGTAGGCCTTATGTTTCACCACGTGTTACTCAGACATATAACTCTGGTGTCGCCATTTATTTCACACACGGTTTCTGCTCCAGAGGAGTGGACAACCCTGGTGAGATTTTCTCCGAGATTGAGGCAGAGCTTCGTCAAACAATTATTGACAATGGTGGATCAATTTCGCACCACCATGGTGTTGGTAAGCTTCGAGCTGAGTTTATGGACCAGGTCTACTCAGACGGAACTATCGAGCTACTTAAGGACTTGAAGCGCTCAATTGATCCGGACAACGTATTTGGTATCGCCAATAACGTTATGGTATCTGAGGAAACTAAAAACTAAGTCTGGCTCATCTAGCCTTGTAACAACTCTGCGACAGAGAAAGCCAGGTCTAGGCTTTGGTTTGCATTGAGGCGTGGGTCACACACTGTCTCGTAGCGCTTGTCTAGGTCTTCTGGGGCTATCTCTGCGGCTCCACCAAGACATTCTGTTACGTTCTCGCCTGTTAGCTCGACGTGGATGCCACCTGGCCACGATCCAAGCTTGCGGTGCGTCTTGAAGAACGAGCAGACTTCGGCAAAGACATCGTCAAAGTGTCGGGTCTTCTTGGTGCCTTCGGTGTAGGTGTTGCCATGCATTGGGTCACATGCCCAAACAACGTTCTTGCCTGCAGATTCAACGGCGTTGACTAGAGCTGGAAGCTTTTCGTCAACAACCTTGGCGCCCATACGGGTGATTAGCGTTAGTCGTCCGGGTGTGTTGTCTGGGTTAAGTTTGTCGCATAGTGCAACGACCTCGGCTGGGTCAGCTGTTGGGCCAACCTTGCAGCCAATTGGGTTATGGATGCCTCTCATGTATTCGACATGGGCGCCATCTAATGCTCGGGTTCGTTCGCCGATCCAAACCATGTGGGCGCTGCAGTCGTAGTAGTCGCCAGTGAGGGAGTCTTTGCGAGTTAGTGCTTCTTCATATTGCAGAATAAGTGCCTCGTGGCTCGTGTAGAACTCGGTCTCTTTAACTTCTGGGTGTTCGCCCATGCCGGCAATGTCCATGAACCGCAAAGCTCGGGAGATTTCCTCGGCTAGTTCTTTATAGCGCTGGCTCTGCGGCGAGTTAGCTACGAACTCCTGGTTCCATTCCTGGACTCGGTTTAGGTCGGCAAAACCACCCTGAGAGAATGCTCGCAGCAGATTAAGTGTCGAAGCTGACTGGTTGTAGGCCTGTACTAGCCTCGCCGGGTTAGGGGCGCGGTTAGTTTCTGTAAAGTCGACGTCGTTAACCATGTGTCCAAGGAAAGATGGAAGCTCTGCACCATCTTGGGTTTCGGTTGGGTTGGAGCGTGGCTTAGCGAACTGACCGGCGATGCGCCCAATTTTGACTATTGGCATTCCGCCGGAGTAAGTCAACACGACTGCCATCTGTAAGATTACTCGTAGCTTCTCACGGATTGAATTTGCGTTAAAGCCGTCGAAAGACTCAGCACAGTCACCGGCCTGTAGCAAGAATGCTTTGCCGTCGGCGACCTGTCCGAGTCTGTTCATCAGGTTTCTGGCTTCACCAGCAAAGATTAATGGTGGAAGCCCAGCGATTTCTTTGGTGACAGTATCGAGAGCGCCTAGGTCCGGCCAGGTGGGTTGCTGTAGAGCAGTAAAGTTACGCCAAGAAGTAGGACTCCAGTCTTTGTTGGTTGACTTTGTCTCGGCGGTATTCTCAGTCATAGATACAGCTTAGTCTCGCTAGACAAGCGAGTCTGATTCCGTAACGAGTTTGCATAGGCAACGCTAGTAGCTACTAGCTAGAAGCGACGAGACACAGGCCGTGATTCTGGCGACCCTTGTTGAGCTTTAGCCCACCGTGGTGATTCGCCAAGCGTAGGGCTACTAGCGGAAGCGCTGACGTCTTGCCGGCTAGGGGAGCCTTCAGGCCTTGGTGGATTGTTAGCCTGATGCACCCGCCTAGTCTCAGGTATCGGTTTGCTGGCTTGTTCGCTCGTTGTTCCAGGCAGCTCAGGAGGAAGCAAGTCAGTTCCAGGGTTCATCGCCTTAATCATGGCGTGGCGGATCCCAGTAGTGTCTGTGGGCTTGCTTTCTGTAGTAGTTGTGGACTCGGCGGCTTGGTAGATTTTCTGTGCCCACTCTTGTGGTTTCGAAGCCGAGTATCCTGGGCTGGAGATTTCTCTAACGCCCATTTCACTAGCGAGTTTGGCTATTGGCCAAGTGTCAACAACAGACACCTTTGACATAACCCTGACCTGGATTTGGAACAAGCCGGTAATTTCGAATTCGTAGTCGGGGAGCGAGCGGAGGCTGAATTGAATCTTGTCTCCCGCTGTCTTATAAGCAAGGAGCAATGCCGCTGAAATGGCAAGAGTTGCTAATGCGACAATTGGGAAAGTCGTGATTGCTAGGATGCCCGATGCAGTACCTGCGCCCATCCAGCCGAATGCTCGCCTGTCTTCTTCAAACTCAGCTAGCTGAGCTTCACGTAGCTCAGCTGCTGTTTTCTCACCAACCGCCATATTTCAGTGTATCTGTAGATGCTTCTACAGGGACCTGGTGTTGCTGGCTTTGTAGTTGGGGGATCGGCTAGATATGCATTTTGTGACTGTTGGCGCCGGTTTTGGTTGCTAGTTGGGCGGCGAGTTTGGTGCTGGCGCCGAGTCCTGATGGTCTTGGTGCTGGGCTGGCGTTTGTTGCTAATTCGATCTCACTTGGCTTGGACGGCTTCTGTGGTTTGTCCGGTACTTCAGTGTTGGTTTGGTTTAGTTCGTCAACTACTTGTTCGTTTGTTGCTGGTTCGTAGTTCTCAAGCCCGTCTTGAGGGGTTCTGCTTGAGAGCTGTCTCTTCTCAACGATCTCAATCAGTTCGCTTGCTGAAACTGGACCGTATATGTTCATGTCGGGAGCTGTGAACTTGGTCGTCACAGAGTGGCCAATTGCCTTGTGTACTGCACTTACTTCATGGTTCCCTATGATTTCAAGGTGGGCGTCGCTTCCTTTCGCTGTCTTGATCCAGTTGATGTCGATATCTTGACCAACAGCGTTAGAGGCTAGCTTAGAAAGGAAGGCATTTCTTTGACGCTGAAATGAGGCGACGATGGCTAGTAAGGGCGTCCCGAAATAGGTAGCGGCAGCAAGGCCTAGAAAGTTTGTAGGGATTTCGGCGATCCCAATGGTCTCTGCTATGACAAAAGAAAATGTTGATAGAAATATGGCACCTAGCGCTATCCGGGCTTTCGAGGCCACGTAGCGCCTATCGTTAGCTACATCTCTTACGCTTTTGGAGCCTTCTGCAATTAGCTCTCGTTCTTCGTTTCGGTCCGCAATTGGTTCCGCCTATAGTTTGTCGCTTGTAGACCATTATAGCGTTTATTCAAGTTCTGATGTGTCCGCCTTATTTTGTCGCCTAAAACTATTGTAGCGATCCATTTCTGGGCCGCTACAACGAGACTTTTTGATCCCGGACCGTAGTCCCGCCGCTCACTATGTTCGCTAACCGAGTTTCAGCAAGCTGAAACATCGAGGATCAGATCTATTAAGTTATGCTGCGTCGAAGTCTTTGATGACGTCGCCAGCCTGGTCACGAACTGCGTTAACTGCACGCTTTACTAGACGTCGTGCAGCTTCTGCTGTAACACCTAGCTCTTCGCCAACTTCACGGTAGCTGCGCTTGCGGCCATCGTTTAGACCAAAGCGTTGCTCAACTGCGTACTTAGCACGTGGGTCAAGAACTTCTAGAAGACCAGTAACTAGCTTCTCTTCAGCCTTGCTCATTACCTCAAGCTCTGGGCCTGGGGTAGCGTCTGGAAGGAGGTCAACTAGCTCGTTAGAGTCGTCGTCACCAATTGTTCTGTCTAGAGAAGTTGGTGTGGTTAGACGGTGCAGTCTTGCGTGCTCATCGTCCAACTCGTCTCCGTCACCCGATACTTGGCGAAGTGCAGCACGAAGGCTTGCAGAACGATCACCCGGTAGGCGAACAAGACTTGCCTTCTGGTCAAGCGCACGGCCGATAGCCTGGCGAATCCAGAAAGTAGCATATGTAGAAAATTTGAACCCCTTACGCCAGTCGAACTTGTCAACTGCGTGCTCTAGGCCGAGGTTACCTTCTTGGATAAGATCTAGAAGCTCCATTGATGGAGGAAGTGGGTAACGACGAGCCACACTAACTACCAAACGAAGGTTCGCTCTAATGAAACGGTCCTTAGCTCGAGCTGCTGCACGAGCTGCACGCTTATCTACTACTGTGCCAGTACCTTCTTCGATCTTAAGGCGAGCTGCTACTCCCTTTTCAATGATCTGGCTTAGTTCTCGTTCTTCTTCTGCTGTAAGAAGTGGAACCAGTCCAATTTCGTTTAGGTATTGTCCTACTGAGTCGCTCATATGAACTATCTCGCTTTATCGTCGTTGATTAAAGACATTGGCTACTTGCCGTCGTCGTTGTTAAGTTTTGGTTGACACCAACTTTGTGGGTCCGTGTCGAGGGTCTTATATCTATTTGATTATGTAGACAATCAATCCCCCGAGGCGGCGGTGGTGTGCCATGTCCAAACACTATTTTTAGTGCATGCAGGCCGAAATGTCCATAGCGCGCGGGTGTTTTTTCCTAACTTTTTGTAAGTTCTGCTTAAATTAGTACCTATTTGACCGAAGTGGGTGTCTTTTGACGCAGAATTCTTCAATCGGGACTTGTTTTCGACTTTGTGCTTGAGATACTTTATTTGCCGTTATTTGGGTGGCAAGCTTGACCCGTGACGATAACTGGTGTCTTCGGCGGGACTTTTGACCCCCCTCATAACGGCCACTTGGCTGTGGCTAAGGCCGTCTTAGCTAGAAGCCCTGTGGACAACTTAGTCGTGCCTGTGGCTGCGGACCCTTGGCAAAAGACAGGCCTCGGCGAAATAACGCCATTCAGGGTTAGGTACGAAATGACCGTGGCCGCATTCGAATCAGTCGGCGGCGTTGTCGTTTCAGATATAGAGCAAAACCTCGAAGGGCCAAGTTATACCTACGACTTGCTCAATGCATTAGCTGCTGATGATATAGAGTACAAACCAATAATTGGTGCCGATGCCGCTTCTGCTCTGGCGACCTGGTACCGCACGGAAGATCTGGCCAAAGGGTGGGAGTTCATTGTTATTAATAGGCCAAGCCACAAAATCATGATGCCAGCCCAAGTCAGATTCCAGTCTGTAGAAATGGAGCCAGTCGATATCTCTTCTACCGATATTCGCCTAGCTGTGCGAGCCGGTGAAGAAATCAGCGATCGGGTTTCGCCAGCAGTTGAGAGTTTGATAATCAAGCACAGACTGTACACTTGACAACTGTTTGAAACTGCCAGGCGGCGGTTAGATCAAAGGCGATCAAATGGCGGAAGACAATTTGAGAGACGACGCAGCCGCTACCCAGGCAAAAGACGCAGCTAAGAAGCTGACCTCCGGGCTAAACGATATAAATCTGATTCTGCTGGGACTGGCCAACGGCAGAATGTCGGGTCTAGAAGATGTCAAGAAGGCTTATGAGCTTGCCCGCTATTTCGTAGCAAACGGCCAGCCCAAAATCGCTGCTAAATTAGTGCACGCAATCAGGCTTGAGTTGCTCGAGCTGATTTGGAGCCAAGGTTATTTCATTAAACTTGCCCAACAGCTGAAGGACCGGTATCGAGCTACTGGAGTGCCCGCATTGAAACCAGTTGTCCGAAGCGATTCGGGTGGCTTTCGTGTTAACCGTCGAAGCTTCGTTAACCTCTCAGAAAGGAACTATTACATAGTGGTTGAACAGTTGACAGCGTTGAACAACATTTCAGCTGACACCAGTCTTGCCGAGCTTCGTAAGCTTCTGTCTTTCAATGATCCGGCTCCTAAATTCTTCGTCAACGGCGAAACAGTCAGCTACGGAGTGTCGAAGCAGATAAGCATTGGCGAGCTGCCGCCGAGTAATATCCGACTCCTGGTTGCTCGTGGCTCAAGTCTAAAATAGCTAGCTAGGTAGTTTGATTGGGGTCCCCAGTCCTTAACGATGGGTGTTCTACGCTTTTGAGGTGTTAGCTTTTCCAGAGGTTAATCCGAATCGCCGTTTGTTCATGCCGGTGTTTGTCTTGGCCGAAGTTGTTTTGGCAGTGGCAGTTCCATTTCTTATGATTGCCGGCTATCACGCATTTTTGAACACCGAGGCAGGCACGATCGTATCTGAAGTAACGGCGGCAGATCCTGGATACAGATCGCTAGTGCAGCACACACAGCTACACCCTCTTATCGAAAGAGACACCATTGGAGTCGTGCAACGCGTTTCACTAATCTCTATTTCTGAAACCTCAAGTTCAGCCATCGAAGTTCCTGTAGAACTCTATGAAGTTGGTGGTGTCGCTCCAACGCTTGCCGGCCCCCAGTTGGTAGCGGAGTTGTCCGAGGCGTTACGGGTTGATCTTGAAGGCGCAACAGAAGTTGGAATCGGCGGAACCATCGCTGTTGTTAGTCAGCTTGTGGGCAATTCCGAACTTACCAATGTGGCGCTACCTGTTGTAGAACTGGACTCGGGCGAACTGGTCATAGACGCTGATGTAGTCGAAGATTTCGTTGTCGCCAACGTGCAACGCCCTGCTCATGAGTCACGCCTCAACGTTGCTGTCCTCAGTCAAGTCTCAAACGCTGACCTAGTCGGAGCTGTCGCCGAGCTAGCGGCCAGTGGTTTTCAGATCCAAGAAACCGGTAACGCCGCTGTGTTCTCGACAGACCCCACTGTCCTGACAGTGCCTGCAGCGCTTGCTGATTCCAGCGAGGTAACTCGGCTCGCAAACCTTTTCGGAGCCGATATCCTGATAGACGACCTCGCAGTCGATCAGACTACTGCCACGCTTCTTTTGGGGGCTGACTCAGATCTGGTTGACTAGCTCTAAATCTAGGCGACCCAATGTCAACAGCATCCCCAACAATCGAAGACATCAATGAACTCGTAGCTCAAGCTGCAATCGCTGCAGACTCTGCAATGGGCACCGAGACCGAAGCTTTCTATGTAGCAGAACACTTGGCAATAACTGATTGGTTTGTTGTTACAACTGGTCGCAACCCAAGAGCAGTCCGAGCATTAGTCGACAAGGTAGAAGAAGCTCTAACTGTTAAATACTCAGTAAAGCCAATCACGATCGAAGGCAAAGAAGCCGGCGAGTGGATACTGATGGACTACGGCGATTTTGTAGTCCACGTGTTCGGTTCAGAAGCTCGCAACTATTACGACCTCGGCCGACTATGGCAAGACGTGCCAAGAATGAAAATCGAGTTCGAACAAAGGGGCGATACCGAAGAACCAATCGCCGGCTAAGTTCTTGTGGCTCGCCTACGACTTTTGAAAGCGAAGAGCCCAAAGCTCTGCGGCCATAAACGGGCATAGTGGTGCAAGGTGTAAGGTCAAGGACTTTATTGCTTCTTCCACTGTGTCGGCTTGTGGTCCAAGCTCAGAAAAAACATAGCGGTGCAAATCATTGTTAGCTGTAGCAACTGCCGCCAAGTATTGGCCAGCAGACCTGCGACCAAAAGCTTCGAAGCAGCTGTTGCTAAAGACAGTCATTGCTTCGATTATCTCAGTATCAGTTTGTATCGGGGGGCCATAGTGAACGTTGCGAAGATTTCGAGTTTCAGTTCTACATAAGCGCCACAGCCTTTGTAAGAATCTTTCTGGGCCAGCAAAGTCGATGAGTTCGGTATCAAGTGTTTCAGCGAACTGTTTCGTGCGTAACAAGGCGACTCGAGTTAGGTCAGCTGAGTAAGCAATGTATCCAGAGACAGGCTTGGCGTTGCTCACCCGTGAGGCCAAAGTATGGGAACTGATGTGTGACATTTGGCAGCCAATTGTTTGAGCAAGGGGCCGTAGTTCTGCAGGAACATCAGCTATCTCTGGATCAGCTAGTTCTGGATGAATGGTCGCATACATGCGATGGCAACGCGTGAAGAAGTCATCGAAAGCTAGCGACCTTAAGTTGGCAAGGTCAGCGTTTGAATCCGTATCGATAAAGGGGTCAGCCTCTGGATGCCAAGTAGAGCGAAGCCGTGACTCAATCTCAGTTGGTCGATACCGTAACTCTTCGTGAAGGGGCTGATCATGCACATCATTGAGGCTAGTGGGGCAAGACCCAATGAGCTATATACTTTCAAGGTCCTTACGGGGCTATAGCTCAGTTGGTAGAGCGCTTGCGTGGCACGCAAGAGGTCAGGAGTTCAATTCTCCTTAGCTCCACG